>CAZXBM010000006.1:0-96036 GCA_964638495.1 uncultured Stakelama sp.
GCCGCGACCGGCTGGGCTTTGTTTTCCAAAGCTTCAATCTCATCGATGAACTGACGATCCAGGAGAATGTCGCGCTCGGGCTCGCCTATCGGTCGATGTCGGCCCAGGAGAAAAAGGCGCGGGTGGCAACCGCCATGGATCGGGTCGGCATCGCTCACCGGCAGCGCCACCATCCGCATCAATTGTCGGGCGGCCAGCAGCAACGCGCCGCGATTGCCCGCGCAATCGTGGGCGAGCCGCAGTTGATTCTGGCCGACGAGCCGACCGGCAACCTCGATACCGAAAATGGCGCACAGGTGATGGACATCCTCAGCCAGCTCAATGCCGAGGGTTCGACGATCGTGATGGTCACCCACTCGCCCGCGCATGCCGATGTCGCCCGGCGCACGGTCCATATGCTCGACGGGCGGATCCTGTCATCGGCGCGGCGGGCAGCCTGACATGTCAGCCCTGACCAGCCTGTACCGCTCGCTCACCCGCCACCGGCTGTTCGCCGCACTCAACATCGGTGGCCTTGCGCTTGGCATCGCGACGTTCTTGGTACTGTTCCTGTTCGTCCGCTTTGAGACGAGCTTTGACCGGGCATTGCCAGAACAGGACAAGCTATGGGTGCTTGAAGAGCGCTATGTCATGCCGGGCTACCCGCCCGACACCAACCCCTATTCATTGGGCGCCGAGTTCGATCTGCTGCGCGCCGATTATCCGCAGCTTGTCGGTGCGCGCTACAACGCTGTCGCTGGGAACATCAGGCAGGGCGCGCAGGCGACCGCCGAGGAAATCGGCGCGGTCGATAAGAACTTCTTCGATCTGATGCGCTTTCCAGCCGTCGCTGGTAACCCGACCGCCACCATTGCCGACCCCGATGGGCTGGTCATCACTGAAACCGCAGCGCGCAGATATTTTGGCAGCCAATCTCCCATCGGGCAAACGTTGATGATCGCTATCGATGGCAAGCAATATTCCTACCGCGTCGGTGCGGTGCTGCGCGCGATGCCCGCCAACGTCAGCTACAAGAACGAGATGTTTGTGCAACTCGTGCGGGCGCGCTTCGGCAATGAATGGTGGGATCATTGGGGCAGCACCTCGTTGACCACGTTGCTGCGCTTTCCCGATGCCACAGCAGCACGCGCGTTCGAGGCGCAGTTGCCCAGCTTCCTCGATCGGCACGCCTATGCTGACAATAATATTAAGAAGGGCCAGTATTTCCAGTCGCTACGGCCGTTGACCGCGATGCATCTATATAGTCCGGGCGACCGAGCCATCGTGACGACGCTGGGGATTGTCGGGTTGCTGACGCTGCTGATCGCGATCGTCAACTATATCAATCTGGCGACCGCGCGGGCGGGGCTAAGGGCGCGCGAAGTGGCGATGCGCAAGGTGCTGGGTGGCACGCGGCGGTCACTGATCAGACAGTTCATGGCAGAGGCGGTCGCCACCGTGGCCACCGCGGCGCTAATCGGCCTGGCGCTGGCGGAGATCGCTTTGCCCGTCCTCAATTCACTCGGCGGCACCAAGCTGACGATCCGGTATCTTGGGCCAGACAGCATCATGTTGCCGATGCTGGCACTGGTGCTCGCCACGGCGTTCGTGGCTGGCCTTTACCCGGCCGTCGTGCTTTCCAACTTCAGGCCAGCTGCCATTCTTGCGTCGACCCGATCGCCGGGCGGCGGGCGCGCGAGCGCGCGGCTCCGCAGTGGACTGGTCGTCCTCCAGTTCGCCATCGCCATCGCCTTTGCCATTACCACGGCGGCAATGCTGGCGCAGACCGCTTATATCCGCGACGCTGATCTTGGTTTCCGCCGCGAGGGGCTGATAATCGTCCGCTCGCTTCAACAGGGCGGGATCGATGCACCGCAGCGTGCGGCAATTCTGCGCGCCTTCGCCGCCATTCCCGGCGTGACCGGCGTCACGATTGGCAACAATGCGCCTGGCGACCAGAGCACGACCAACTTTTCAGGCTATAGCCGCCCCGGCGCGCCCGACAGCAAAACATCGGTGATGGATGTGGGCACCGGTCGTGATTATTTTCAGGTCTATGGCGCGCGGCTTATCGCGGGTCGGTTGTTCGATGCCGCGCATGCCGACGACCGCGGCCTGCTCACCCCTGAGCAGCGCAAGCGGACCGGGCCGAACGTGGTGCTTAACCGACGGGCGGTGACGGCATTTGGCTTCACGTCACCGGCCGCGGCGCTCGGCCAGACAATCGACAATGGCGACCGTATTTCGACGATCATCGGCGTGGTCGATGACGTTCGCTTCAAGAGCCCGCGCGATCCGGTCGATCCAGTCGCCTATTCGTACAACACCGTTGACGTCCTCTCGCCGTTTGCGGCGGTGCGCTATGCCGGGCGAGATGCGAAGACGATGGCTGCCGCAATGGAAGCAGTATGGAAGCGGACGGTGCCCGGCATTCCCTTCGAAGCGCGCTCGGTCGAGGACAATCTGTTCGAGCGTTACTACAAGGCCGATGCGCAGCGCTCGCGGCTGTTCTCGGTCGGGGCACTGCTGGCGGTCGTGATCGGCTGCATCGGGCTGTACGGGCTTGCCGCGTTCGATACCGCGCGTCGGGTGAAGGAGATCGGCATTCGCAAGACGCTGGGCGCGTCCACCACCGAGGTGCTTCGGTTGTTGATCGGCCAGTTCATGCGGCCGGTGCTGCTGGCGAACCTCATCGCATGGCCGCTCGCTTATGTCGTGCTCCAACGGTGGCTGGCCGGGTTTGATGATCGCATCGCGCTATCGCCACTCTTTTTTGTAAGCGCGAGCCTGATGGCGATTGCGATTGCGGCGGCGACGGTGTTTGGCCAGGCATGGCGCGTTGCCCGGGCCGAGCCCGCCCGCGCGCTCCGGCACGAATAGCGGCCAGGCCATGCCATCAATCCTGCTGACGCTTTACCGCTCGCTCACCCGGCACCCGCTTTATGCGATCCTCAATATCGGCGGGTTGGCGCTGGGGATCGCCGTTTTCCTGGTGTTGTTCCTCTTCGTCCGGTTCGAAACCGGCTATGATCGCGTGCTGCCGGGGTGGCAGAACGTCTGGATGGTCGAGCGGACCCTCCAATTCCCGGGCAACCCGAAGGTGGAGATCCCCTCGCTGCCGCGAATGCTCGGCCAGATGAAGGCAGATTATCCCGGCACGACCGGTGCACGCCTGCTCCAGCTCGATGCTGCGGTCCAGAACGGCAACACGATCGTCGCCCAGACGATGGCGCAGGTCGACCCGTCCTACTTCCAGCTGTTTCCGTTTCCCGTGATCTCAGGCGATCCCGCCGCAGCGCTTACGCGCCCCGACGGCATCGTCATCACCAGTGCGGTCGCGCAGCGCTATTTCGGTCGGAGTTCCCCAATCGGGCGGACGTTGACGGTGCTGATCGACGGCAAGCCCCAGCTCTACCGGGTCGGCGCGGTACTGCGGCCGCTGCCGGGCAATATGTCCTACACCACCGATCTGTTCACCGCCTTGCCGCCCGACGCCCTAGAGCAGCGCGGCAAGGGATTCCGCACGTTCCTATCCTTCCCCGATGCGATCGCCGCCGCAAGCGTCACGCGCGACCTGCCGTCGTTCCTCAAACGCCACCCCGATCCCGATTTTCCTAAAGGCATGGTGGATCTCGCCCAGACCCGTCTCGTTCCGCTGGCGAACGTGCATCTCTCCGCCGACAACGTCCTGATGGTGGTCACCGTGCTTGGCACCGTTGGAACGATCGCGTTACTGCTCGCCGTGGTCAACTACCTCAACCTCGCGACCGCGCGTGCGGGGCTGCGCGCACGGGAAATCGCGCTGCGCAAGGTCGTCGGCGCGACCCGCCGGGACCTCATCGCGCAATTGCTCGGCGAGGCGCTGGTCGCGGTGACGCTGGCGGCGCTGATCGGGCTATCGCTTGCCGAAATCTCGCTGCCGTTCGTCAATGCCACCGGCGGGACGGACCTCACGATCACCTATTGGGGCCACAATTCGATCCTGCCACCGCTCGCGCTGCTCATCATGTTGGTGTCGCTGCTTGCCGGTTTCCACCCGGCGTTCGTCCTTTCGCGCTTCCAGCCTGCCAGCGTGCTTGCGGCGGTGCAGACCCCGGGCGGCGACCGAGCGGGTGTGCGGCTGCGCCAGGTGCTGGTCGTGCTGCAATTCGGTATCGTGACCGCATTGATGATCGGCACTGCGGTCCTCGTCGCGCAGGCGCGCCACGTCCAGACTGCCGATATCGGCTTCCGGCGGCACGGTCTCATTATGGTTCCGGGCTATGGCGCCTGGTGGGTGGATCCGGCGCAGCGTGGTGCGCTGGGCATCGCTGTCCGTGCGCTTCCCGGGGTCGATGCGACGACCACCAGCGGCATTGCGCCGACCGGCGGCAGCTATTCGATCAGTGCCATGCATCGCAGCGGAGTCACCGGCGAGCCGCCGATGATCCTCACGGCAACGATCGGCGACCGCTTCTTTGAAACCTATGGGGTGAAGCTGCTCGCGGGCCGCCTGTTCGCCCCCCACCGCTTCGCGAGCGACGCGGACCCGGTGGGCAAGGGTGCCGACAAGCGTGAGCATAACGTGATCCTCAACCGGAGCGCGATCTTACGGCTGGGCTTCGCGACCCCCGCCGATGCGATAGGGCAGGTGATTGCCGAAGGCGATCGACCGGCGCGGGTCGTGGGCGTCGTCGCTGACATGCGCTTCGCCACGCCGCGCGAGCCGCTCAACGCGGTATCGTACAGCTACCGGCCGGATGGCGGCATAAGTCCGGTCCTTGTAATCCGCACCACGGGTGACGTTGCGGCGGTGCTCGCGCGCGTGGAACAGGTGTGGCACCAGATCGCGCCGACGGTGCCGTCCGGCGCGTTGACGGTCGACCAGAAGCTGTACGAATCCTTCTATCGCCAGGACGACCAGCGCTCTCGCCTGTTCATGATCGGCGCGGTGCTCGCGGTCGTCATCGGGTGCATCGGCCTTTACGGCCTCGCAGCGTTCGACACTGCGCGGCGGATGAAGGAAATCGGCATCCGCAAGACGCTGGGCGCATCCACGGCCGAGATATTGAGGATGCTGATCGGCCAGTTCCTCAGGCCCGTGCTGATCGCAAACATCATCGCCGTGCCGCTGGCCTACGGCCTGGCGCGACAATGGCTGGCGGGTTTTGACGACCGCGTTGCGCTATCGCCCTGGCTGTTTGTCGCTGCGATCATGCTGACCGCCGGCATTGCCGTTGCGACCATCGCGGGCCAGGCATGGCGGCTTGCGCGCAGCGAGCCCGCCCGGGCGCTGCGTTATGAGTGAGGTCTGGTGTTGCAGGCCGACTGTTTCGCCGACGCGTCAAAGCCGGTTGGCAGCACTCAGCACGGCGCGGACGCTGGCGGTAGCGATGTCGGTGTCGAGCCCCACGCCGAACACCGTGCGCCCCTCGGCCGTTCGGCATTCGACATAGGCAGCGGCCTGCGCATCAGCCCCATGGCCGATGGCATGTTCGCTATAATCGACGACATCGAGCACCGGGCCAGTGCTCTCGCCGAGCGCCGCGATGACGCCGGAGATCAGGCCATTGCCACGCCCCGAAATCGATCGATCCTCGCCATCGATGGCGACATGGCCGACGAACACGCGCTGCCCGGCGGTGCCGCTCTCCTCATAATCGCGCAGCACGAAGCGATCGGTGGCACCCGGCAGATAGGTTGCCTCGAACAATTGCCAGATGTCGGCAGCGTTGAGTTCGCGACCTGCGCTGTCGGCGAGCGCCTGGACGTGGCGGCTGAAATCGGCCTGTAGCCGCTTGGGCAGCTTCAGCCCTTTATCCTGTTCGATCACCCAGGCGACGCCGCCCTTGCCGCTTTGCGAATTGACCCGGATAACGGCCTCATAGCTGCGACCGAGATCGGCCGGATCGATGGGCAGATAGGGCACTTCCCACAGCGCGTCGTTACGTGCTTCCTGCGCGGCAAAGCCCTTTTTGATGGCATCCTGGTGCGAACCCGAAAACGCCGTAAACACCAAATCGCCGGCATAGGGCGTGCGCGGGTGGATCGGGATGTGGGTGCAATATTCAACTGTACGCACGATCGCATCGATGTCCGACAGGTCGAGCTGGGGATCTACACCTTGTGTGTACATGTTGAGCGCGACCGTCACGAGATCGCAATTGCCGGTGCGCTCGCCATTGCCGAGCAGACACCCTTCCACGCGGTCAGCGCCCGCCATGATGCCGAGTTCCGCCGCCGCCACGCCGGTGCCGCGATCATTATGCGTGTGGAGCGAGATCGCCACGCTGTCGCGATTGGGGATGTTGCGCCCGAACCATTCGATCTGGTCGGCATAGATGTTGGGCGTCGCGCATTCGACCGTCGCGGGCAGATTGAAGATGATCGGGTGGTCGGGCGTTGGCCGCAGCACATCCATCACCGCCGCGCACACCTCGACCGAGAAATCGAGCTCAGCGGTCGAAAAGGTTTCGGGGCTATACTCGAAATACCAATCGGTATCCGGCTGCGCGGCGGCGCAATCGCGCAGGATCTTGGCACCCTCCACCGCGATGCTGCGCACTTCGTCGCGCGTCATGCCGAACACGATCTTGCGCCACGCCGGGCTGACGGCATTGTAGAGATGGACGATCGCGCGCGGCACGCCCTTCAACGAGGCAAAGCTGGTCTCGATCAGGTCGCGGCGCGACTGGGTCAACACCTGCACCGTCACATCATCGGGAATGCGGCCCTCGGTCACCAGCCCTGAGATGAAATTGAACTCAGTTGCGCCAGCGCTCGGGAAGCCGACCTCGATTTCCTTCATGCCGATCTTGCAGAGCAGATCGAACATCCGCGTCTTCTTCTCAGCATCCATCGGGTCGATCAGCGCCTGATTGCCGTCGCGCAGATCGGTTGAAAGCCAGCGCGGCGCGGCGGTGATGGTGCGGGAAGGCCATTGGCGATCGGGCAGGTTGATCGGCGGGAAAGGTCGGTATTTGGTCGATGCAATCGGCAACATGGTGCGGGTCTCGTTCTGCTCGATGGGCGTTCGGGTCGATGATGGCCCTTAGGCGGATCGCGCGAGCCTGCGGCACGCGGGGACGTTCGCGCCTAAGGGCGCGTAAGTCGAAGCAGCAAAGAGCGGAGTGACGCCATAACCGTTCTCTA
Organism: uncultured Stakelama sp.; assembly: GCA_964638495.1. Lineage (GTDB taxonomy): Bacteria > Pseudomonadota > Alphaproteobacteria > Sphingomonadales > Sphingomonadaceae > Sphingomonas. The sequence goes on from CAZXBM010000006.1 coordinate 7,111, forward strand.
GGCCGGGAGCGGCGGCAAAGTCCAGTCGTAAGACGGAGGGCGCTGCTTCAGCGCCCTCCGTAATTTCCACCGAATCAGTTCTTCGCCTTGTCCACTAGCTTGTTCGCGCCGATCCAGGGCATCATTGCGCGCAGCTCGGCACCCACTTTCTCGATCGGGTGGGCAGCTGCGGCCTTGCGCGATGCCTTCAGCTCGGGCTGGCCAGCGCGATTGTCGAGGACGAAATCTTTCACGAAGCGCCCTGCCTGAATGTCGGCGAGCACGCGCTTCATCTCGGCCTTGGTCTCGGGCGTGATGATGCGCGGGCCGGTTTTGATATCGCCATATTCAGCGGTGTTGCTGATCGAATAGCGCATATTGGCGATGCCGCCTTCATAGAGCAGATCGACGATCAGCTTGGTTTCGTGGAGGCACTCGAAATAGGCCATTTCGGGCGCATAGCCCGCCTCGACGAGCGTCTCGAACCCGGCCTGGATCAGGTGCGTGATGCCACCGCAGAGCACGGCCTGCTCGCCGAACAGATCAGTTTCGCATTCCTCGCGAAAGGTCGTCTCGATGATGCCGCTGCGGCCGCCGCCAACCGCGCTGGCATAGGAAAGCGCGAGCGCCTTTGCATAGCCATTACCCGACTGGCCTTCGGCTTCCTGCGCGACCGCGATCAGGCAGGGCACGCCGCCGCCCTTTTGATATTCGCTGCGCACGGTATGGCCCGGGCCCTTGGGTGCGATCATGATGACGTCAAGATCGGGCCGCGCCTCGATCAGGCCGAAATGGACGTTCAGGCCATGCGCGAACGCGATCGTCGCGCCTGGCTTCAGATTGGCGTGGAGATCATCGGCATAGATCGCTGCCTGATGCTCATCGGGGGCGAGGATCATCGTCACATCGGCCCAGGCGGCGGCTTCCGCATTGCTCATTACCGTGAACCCGGCGGCCTCCGCCTTCTTGGCGGTGGCAGAGCCGGGACGGAGCGCAATCGCGACGTCCTTGACGCCGCTGTCGCGCAGATTTTGGGCATGGGCATGGCCCTGCGACCCATAGCCGACGACCGCGACCTTCTTGCCGGTGATCAGGTTGAGATCGGCATCGCGATCATAATAGACTTTCATTTCGGTCACTCCCTTGTCCTGTTCAGCTCCTCGTCTCCCCGGACTTGTTCGTGGGTCCACTTTTCCCCAACCAATGTCGCTGTTGAGGCGCAGTGGACCCCGGAACAAGCCCGGGGTGACGATCGATTCTGTATTGTGTCTATGCCGCTTCCTTGCCCCGCGAAATGGCGACGACGCCGGTGCGGGCAACCTCTATCAGGCCAACCTCTTGCATCAGCTCGATAAACTTGTTGATCTTGTCAGTGCCGCCAGTCACTTCAAACACGAAACTGGCGGTGGTCGCATCGACAACGCGCGCACGATAGACGTCAGCAAGACGCAGCGCCTCGATCCGGCGGTCGCCCGTGCCTGCGACCTTGATGAGTGCCAGCTCGCGCTCGACATGCGCGCCGGCCGCGGTCAGATCCGTGACCTTGTGGACTGGCACCAGCCGATCGAGCTGCGATACGATCTGCTCGAGCACCGGCGCACTGGCGGAGGTGACGATTGTGATCCGGCTGACCGCCTTGTCTGCAGTAATTTCGCTGACCGTCAGGCTTTCGATGTTATAGCCGCGCGCGGTGAACAATCCGGCGATTCGCGCCAGAATGCCCGGTTCGTTGTCGACGACGACCGCCAATGTGTGGCGCTCGGCGCGTTCCTGCGTGATATGCATCAGACCAGCGCCTTTGCTTCGTCGTCCATCGTCCCCGATACTTCGCTTGCCTCGAGGATCATCTCGGTATGCGCCGCCCCAGACGGGATCATCGGGAAGCAGTTGGCGAGTTGCGACACCCGGCAGTCGACCATTACCGGCCCATCATAGGTGAGCATCTCGGCAATGCCCGCATCGAGATCGCCGGGCTTGTCGATCAGGATGCCCTTCCATCCATAGGCCTCGGCCAGCTTAACGAAATCGGGCAATGAATCGCTGTAGCTCTCGGCATAGCGGCTCTCATACGTCAGCTGCTGCCACTGCCGGACCATGCCCATATACTGGTTGTTGAGGATGAAGATCTTGATCGGCAGGCGATACTGCGTCGCGGTGGCCAGTTCCTGGATGTTCATCTGGATCGATGCCTCGCCGGCAATGTCGATCACCAGCGCCTTGGGATCGCCCAATTGCGCGCCAATCGCCGCCGGCAGGCCATAGCCCATCGTGCCAAGCCCGCCGCTCGTCAGCCATTTGTTGGGCAGCTCGAAACCAAAATGCTGGGCCGCCCACATCTGGTGCTGGCCGACTTCGGTGGTGATGATGGGAGATCGCTTGTGGGTAGCCTCCCACAGTGCCCTGATGGCGCGCTGCGGCATGATCTCCGTCTTGGAATCGGCAAATCCGAGGCATTTCTGCGCGCGCCAGCCGTCGATGCGCTGCCACCAGCCCGACAGATCGGGCTTTGGATGCTGGCGTGCCTTGTAGACGCGGATCATCGCTTCGAGCGCATAGCCGACATCACCGATAATCGGCAGGTCGACACGCACCGTCTTGTTCACGCTGCTGCGATCGATATCGATATGGGCCTTGCGCGAATGCGGACTGAACGCGTCGAGACGACCGGTCACCCGGTCATCGAAGCGCGCGCCCATCGCGATGACGAGATCGGCCTGGTTCATCGCCCAATTGGCTTCATAAGTGCCGTGCATGCCCAGCATGCCAAGCCATTGATCCGACGATGCCGGAAACGCGCCGAGCCCCATCAATGTCGAGGTGACTGGCGCGCCCGTCATCCGCGCCAGCTCGCGCAGCAATTGGCTGGCGACTGGACCAGAATTGATGATGCCGCCGCCAGTATAGAAAATCGGCCGTTCGGCAGCGGCAAGCATGTCGACCAGCTGCTCGATCGCGGCCGGATCGGGCTTGATTTGCGGGCGATAGGTCTTGTGCTTGATCGGGCCCGGCTTGGCATAGCGGGCCTGCGCGACCTGCACGTCCTTCGGGATGTCAACCACCACCGGCCCGGGCCGACCCGAGGTCGCGATGTGGAACGCTTCGTGAATGACCATCCCCAGCCGGGCAGGGTCCTTCACCAGATAGTTATGCTTGGTGCAGTGGCGGGTGATGCCCACCGTGTCGGCTTCCTGAAACGCGTCGGTGCCGATCAACGCGGTCGGCACCTGCCCGGTGATCACGACCATGGGGATCGAATCCATCAGCGCATCGGTGATGCCGGTAACGGCATTCGTCGCGCCGGGCCCGGATGTAACGAGCACGACCCCGGGCTTGCCGGTTGACCTGGCATAACCCTCCGCCGCGTGTGTGGCCGCCTGCTCATGGCGGACCAGAATATGCTTGATGTGGCCGCCCTTGGCATTGTGACGGAACAACGCATCATAAATGGGCAGCACCGCGCCGCCGGGATAGCCGAATATGACGTCCACACCGAGATCGCACAGCGCCTCGACCAGGATATCTGCTCCGGATTTCTCGCTCATCACCCACCCTTGCGTTGTCCAGCGCCCTGTAGCGCGCCGTCAGTTCATGCGCCACGGCCTGCTAAAGATGTAAAATTTGGCCGTCAACCCTCAGAACGTAATTTTATTACTTATTTCGACGATTGTAGGTTCTTAAAATACGAAACTGCGCCTTATCACGTTCGTTGTTTGGCTGCTCTTGGCCAATGTGTTCATCGACCTGCGCGGCCATTGCTGCCGTGCGCTACACGCAAGCAACGCCGCATCATAGCGCAAGATGCCTGTTGCCTGCACAGCGATGAGTCGTCCGATCCGCTCGATTTAGCCGATCCCACCAGGCGTTGACCCCGCCGCTATTATAAATTCGTCCCGCAACACCCAAGCTTTGTCGGGTCTACTATAATAGGTGAAATATTAACCATCAAGCCAATTCTTAAATAGTTGTAAATATAAATTGTAGCCACGTAAGGCGATTTACAAAAATAGAGTGTTTGTCGATAAAATTACTCATGATTTCACCAAGTTTCCGACAAAGATACGGTCAAAAAAATTGCGGTTTTAATAATAAAACATACCTAATATTAAGAGATCTGGATTGCCGGTGCTTGTAAATGAAAGGAAGTTGCATTGAAACACAATTGCCTGTCATTGGCGGTCGCACCGCTGGCACTGATGGTGCCGTCCCTGGCTTTTGCAGCACCCGTCGCCGCTTTGTCGGTCGATGTGGAGAGCGCCACGCCGACGCAAACTGACGCGGCTCCGGCCCAAAAGCCACCCGCTGAGGAGGCGTTTACCACGGGCGTCGCCAAGGGGCGTGACCGTCTGGACAGCGCGACATCGACAAGCGCGCTCAAGCAAAGCGAGATCGAAAAGCTGGGCGCTCGCTCCTTGGCGGAAATTCTGCGGAACATTCCCGGCATCCGAACCGAGTCGTCGACGGGCGAGGCAAACTCGAACTACACGATCCGCGGCTTGCCGCTCGCCTCGGGTGGCAGCAAGTTCATGCAGATCGAGGAAGACGGTCTGCCGGTGCTCGAGTTTGGCGACTTCTTCAACGTCGCGTCCGATATCTTCATCCGCGCCGATTTCAATCTCTCGGCGATCGAGGCGATCCGCGGGGGCTCTGCATCAACCTTTGCATCAAATTCCCCCGGCGGTGTGATCAACCTCATTTCGAAGACCGGCACCGTCGAAGGCGGCGCGATCCAGCTGACCGGCGGCATCGGCTATGACATGAAGCGCGTGGATTTCGACTACGGCGGCAAGATCAGCGATACGTTGCGCTATCATCTGGGCGGCTTCTATCGCACCGGCGAGGGCCCAAGGCGGGTTGGCTTCAATGCCTATCGTGGCGGCCAACTGAAGTTCAACATCACCAAGGAATTTGCGGACGGCTATATCCGGGTGTCGGGCAAGTGGCTTGACGATACCTCACCCCAATATCTTCCCGGGCCGATCAGGATCACCGGCACAAATGCCAGCCCCAACTACGAAAGCTTTGCAAATTTCGATGTACGCAGGGATTCTATTCTGTCGCGCAACATCGTCAGCTTTCCGACGCTTGATGGCAACAATCAGCCGATCAATGTGCCGGTGCGTGATGGCTTGCGCGGATTGGTCAAAGCCATTGGCGTTGAATCGCAATTCACCATCGGCGGTTGGTCGATTACCGAGCGGGCGCGCTATTCGACGATTTCAGGCAATACGATCCGTGATCTCGTCGCCAACATCTATTTGGGCACTGGCCTGCCGGCGTCGCTGGGAGCCGGCACCGGGACATTGAGCTATGCGTCCGGCCCCAGAACCGGCCAGGTGATCACCTCGCGCGGCAACCTCAACGGCAATGGCCTCATTGCTGCCACGTCGCTGTCGAAGATCGACATTCAGTCGCTCGACAACTTTATCAACGATTTGCGCGCGACCCGCGTGTTCAAGCTTGGCAAAGGCGACCTGACGCTGACCGGCGGGGTGTATAAGTCGTTGCAATCGCTTCACAACGATTGGCTTTATACAAACATTACGCAAGACGTGCTGGGCGGCGGCAACTCCTCTTTGATCAATTTTACCAATGCTGCTGGCGTGGCCCAGAGCCAGGATGGTTTTCTGGGCTTCAACAGATCAGGCAATACCGGCTTTTTTCAGCGCACCTATGATGTCCAATATGACGTCACCGCACCTTATGGCTCGGTCAATTACCACATTGGCAAGCTCTCGATCGGTGCCAGTATCCGCTACGATATCGGAAAGGTGCGTGGCCAGCTGATCAGCACAGATCTAGGGGGCGGGCGCATTGGCATCATTCCCTATGACTGGAACGGTAACGGCCAGATTTCCGTCGCGGAATCAAGGACGGCCTTTCTGCCCATCACCCGGCCGGCACCTGTTCATTACGACTATGGATATGTCAGTTACTCGACCGGCATCAATTACCGCGTGGCTGAATTTTTGGCGGTGTTCGCGCGTTACAGCCGGGGTGCGCGTGCGAATGCGGACAAGATCTTGTTCTCCAACAAGGTGAGCGTGGTCGATGGCAGCCTGCCTGATCCGGATGACGGATATGATATCGTCACCCAGACGGAGGGCGGGTTCAAATATCGTAAGGCCGGCGTGACCTTGAACGTCACCGGCTTTCTCGCCAACACAGAGGACACCAACGTCCAGGCAGGGGCCATCACCACGGACCGGAATTACCGTGCTTATGGTGTCGAGGTCGAGGCCGGTTTTCAGCGCGGGCCGTTCAGCATCACCGGCGGCGCAACCTATACCAAGGCCAAGATACTGAACGACCGGCTGAACGCCGCCGTCGCCAACATGGTACCACGCCGCCAGCCCGATTTCATCTTCGAGGCCACCCCGCAATATGAAAGCCGCACGCTTACGATCGGGGCTTACTTCGTAGGGACCACCGGCAGCTTTTCGCAGGATATCAACCTGCTGAAGATGCCGGGCTATACGCTGGTCAACCCCTTTGTGCAGTTTCGCCCGGTCAACCGGCTGCAGGTGATGCTGAACGTCAACAACGTCTTCGACACGCTCGGTGTGATCGAGATCAGCCAGACGTCGGTCCCGACGAATGGCGTCGGCTGGGGGCGCGCAGCCAACGGGCGCACTATCTCCGCCTCGCTGCGCTTTGACCTGTGATCGTCCGGTCGCCTGCATTCCAGCCTATAATGGGCTCATGATGCTGACGACGTGGCGTCACCGTGCCCCCGTCGGCAGATCAAACCGGGGAACGGCGGCGTTGCGGCCCATGCCTCGCGGCCTGCTGCTAACTTGAAAGACCATAGAATGTTCAAATCGATGAAGATTCCGAGAAAACTGGCGCTTTCGTTCGTCATTATCTGCGTCTCGGCAGCGGCAATGATGGCCGTCTTCTTTATGAATATCTCTGCTATCCAAAACGCGACGGACAGCAACAATCTCAGTCATTCCATCCATGCCAAGGCATTGTCGATGGAAACCTCGCTGCTGCGCCAGAACAGCCAGATGCGCGGTTTCCTGGTAACGGCCGATCCGACTTACCTCAAATCCTATGACGAAGCGCGCGATGATTATGACAGCGCCTCGCGTGAGCTGGAGACGATGCTGACCGAGCCTGCGCTGCGCACGGCCCTGTTGCAATCGCGGGCTGCGACGGTCGATTGGCGCAGTGCCTGGGGAGATCGTCTGATCGCTAGGGTCAAGTCGGGCAATCGAGATGCCGCACAGAGCGAGGTCCGTGCGGCGGGCAAGGCTGTGTTGACGAGCGCCGCCGTTTTACCGTTGCGGGACATTCGCGATGCAGAAGAGGCATCGATCAAGAAAAATTCGATCAACCAGCAAAATGCGATCAACGCTGCGATCATGGTGCTCATCTCAGGCGGTATCGCGCTGATCGCCATTGCCACGGCGCTTGCATTCCTGCTGAGCCAGCTGATCGCCCGGCCCGTCTCCCGATTGACCAAAACGATGGCCGATCTCGCCGCAGGCCGTAACGACATCACCGTGCCGGACCATGATCGCCATGACGAGATCGGCGACATGGCCCGAGCTCTGCTCGTCTTTCGCGACGCAGCGCTCGCCAAGGCCGAGTCCGACGTTGCTCTGGCGCGGGCAGAGGCGGAGCAGAAGCTGGTCGTCGACACAATTTCGCAGCATCTTTCGGAAGTCGCACAAGGCAATCTTACCAGCGAAATTACCCGCGACTTTCCATCCACCTATGCCGTCGTAAAGAGCAACTTCAATGAAGCGGTGGCCTCGCTTCGCGAGCTGATCAGCTCGGTCAGACAGTCGACCGAGTCGATCCGCTCAGGGTCTGGCGAGATTGCGCAGGCATCGGAAGATCTTGCACGCCGTACCGAAAGCAATGCCGCCAATCTCGAGGAAACATCTGCCGCAATTACCCAGATGGATGGCCGGCTGAAAGCAACCGCCGAAGTCGCCACCCGCACCGCATTGCGGGCGAATGGCACGATGACCACGGTTGTGGATGGTCGCGGCACCGCAGATGAAGCAGTACAGGCGATGAGCCGAGTGTCGGACAGCGCCAAAGGGATCGATAGCGTTATCGAGGGCCTCGACAAGATTGCGTTCCAAACGCGGGTGCTGGCAATGAACGCCGCCGTCGAAGCGGGCAGGGCTGGCGATGCAGGGCGCGGTTTCGCCGTGGTCGCCGATCTGGTCTCTGCGCTCGCCATGCGCGCTGAAGAAGAAGCAGGCCGCGCGCGTGACCAGTTGAGCGCGACGCAAACCGATATCGTCATGGCGGTTGAGGCCGTCCACAAGGTCGATGCGGCGCTCGCCGATATTTCTACCGGTGTTGAAGATGTGAATAATCTGCTCGGCCATATTGCCACCGACAACCAGGCCCAATCGACCGCGATTACCGAGATCAGCTCGGCAATCTCGACGATGGATCAGGCAACCCAGCAGAATGCGGCGATGGTCGAGGAAACGTCTGCGGCCGCCCGAAACCTTGCCGCCGAAGTCAACGGCCTGTCCGAGCATGCCAGCCGGTTCATCGTTGTAAGCGGGGGTGAGCAGGGTCGTTCCACGGGTCGGTCGCGCTTCCAGGGCACGACGAAGCAGCTACCAGCTGCGGCGGTGGCGGCACTGGTGCGCCCCGCGCATGATGCCGATGACTGGCAGTCATTCTAAGCATTGCGGCTTGGCGACCGAGCACAAGGCGGAGAACCCGCACCAGCTGCGAACGAGGAATCACGATGAACATGCAGGTATCGATTCCCGTTTCGCCGGAATCAGCGCGGGGTGAGCTCTCGCGGCATGCCATCATCGTGCGGGGGCTGGGTTCATCCTTTGTCGCCGCGATATTGGAGGCAGGGGATCGTCAGCTCGATCGCGCACCGATAACCGCCACACTCATCCGCCATTGGGTCGGAGACGCATCGCTGGATGCAGTAGCCATGCGTTTCAACGCTGCGCTGCATGCGCTTGCAAGGCGGGGCGTATCGCCATCGCTCAGCGCTCTTTATGCGCAACGGCACGATGATTTCGATGGGGCGATCGGCGATGCGCTTGAGGCGCATGATCATGCCATCTCGGCGTCGATGCGCCATACACCACAGACCAACGAGGTCGGCCGATCTGGCGCCGTCGCGGCCGCGCTGCTGGTGGCGCGGGATCGATTTGGTTTGCCATTCGATCTGATGGAACTCGGCGCCAGTTGCGGGCTGAACCTCAATCTGGGGCTCTACGGGTTTCACCTCGGCAGCATCCGCACCGGGGTGCAGGATTCCAGGGTGCAGGTTGCCCCGTCGTGGATTGGCGACAATCCCCCGCCGGGGCCGATTGAGATATTATCCTCGCGGGGGGTCGATCTTCATCCGATCAAGGCAAGCGACGCTCAATCTCGGGAACGTCTGCTCTCCTGCGTATGGGCAGATCAGCCGGATCGAGCGCGCAGACTCGAGGATGCGCTGGCGCTGGCCCAGCTTCATCCACCCCAGGTTGATCAGGGCGATGCCGGACCTTGGCTGGCGGAGCAGCTCGCCAGCCCCGGCGAGGACGGCGTTTGCCGCGTCGTCTACCATTCAATGTTCATGCAGTATCTGACGGTGCGACGTCGCGATGCCATTGCCTCCATCATGCGCCGCGCCGGCGCCCAAGCGACATCCCGGCGCCCGCTCGCGTGGATCAGCTTTGAGCGGACGCAAGCGCGTTATGAAGTCGTTCTGCGTCTCTCTCTTTGGCCACAAGGCGAGTCGCGAGTGCTGGCAACCTGTCACGCCTATGGCGAATGGATTGATTGGCGCGCTTAGCCGACTGATTGCACCAAAACGGATATATCCATCCGGTCCCATCCGCGCGTCGGGAAGTGTGGGTTTTTGCCGCATTTTTTGCGCGCGCATCTGGCCAAAAGCGGACCCACAACGCCAAAAAACCGAGTCGCTTCAGGCTGCTATCGGATCGAGTTCGCTTTGGCCGTCTTGCATTGGCCAGCCAACCGATTAGGATCGGTAAAGAACAACGGTGAAAAAATAATAAACAAGTCAGATGTTATTGAATTATTGTAAGAAACCGGGCCAAATTGGTGAATTTTTATGTATCATCAACTTGCAAGAGTGTTTGAAATCATTTGCGATGATAATGACGTGGGTATTTTTCTTGTGAAAATATTTAACAGAAATCTCGCAATAAAACAAACCGCTAGCGAGATGTTGACTGATTTGTCAAAAATACACTGTGCCGGGCGCTTGTTTTTTGCAGGCAAGATCGTCAGCTCATGGCGGCCTTTGGACGACAGCAATCGTTCCCAATCGCGGACGACACCGGCAGTATACGGGGCGGAAAATCTTAATCCGATCCATCACCTGGTGAAGAGTTTATCGGCATTGATTGGGCGTGTGTTTGCGCGACCGCTGATCTGCGGCCTGGTCGATAGGAAAAGCGGGCATTCTGGCGTCACGCAATTGATCTTCGCCTCCATCATTCGCGCGGGCAGTCGCGCGGACACACTTCGGTGCCAATCGGATGCTGCCAATTGGCAGCGTTTGAGCGCACCCGATCCCCGTTGGCTCGTCCGATGACCACCATGGCCACGCGGGTGGCAGTGGGGGCTGCGGTTCAAAGCAGCGAAGCCACATTGAACGCGGTGCTCGAGGCCCATCAGATCGGTACGTTTGTTTGGACCAAGGCGACCGGCAAGATCACGGTTTCGGTCGGTATGGAGCAGCGTTTTGGTTTGCAGCCGGGGGACTTGAGCGAGCCCGGCGACTGGGTGTCTTGGATCAACCCCGAAGACCGGCTGGGTGTGCTTGAGCATGTTCGGGATTGCCTGTTTGACCATCTCGAAAGCTTTGACTTCAATTTTCATGTATCCGTTCCGGTGGACGGCGTGCATGCGCTGGAGGGTTCTGCCCGGCTGATTGTTGACGCCAACGGCCAGCTGATAAGCATTGTCGGTATCTTGATCGACGCCACCGATCGCAATCGCCACGAAGTTGCCTTGTTTGCTGAAGGGGAGCAGTTTCGGCTTTTGCTCCAGACTGCCCCGTCTGCCCTCGTCGTATTTGATCATACCAGAATCATCAGGGCGTTCAGTCGATCGGCAGAGCAGATGTTCGGCTATACCGCCGATGAGATTATCGGGTGCAATATAGAGCTATTGGAGATCATCCCTACCGCCTGCGGCGGCGGGCCCTGCATCGATCGCAACGCCAAATGTCGCAAATGCGCAGAGATTGGGGGGAAGACCGTCATCCGCGCGCGGCGTCGCGACAACAGCCAGATTCCTATCGAGTTTTCGATGGGGGACATGCGCATTGGCGATCAAAAACTGTTTGTCGCTTTCTGCAAGGACGTGTCGGAACGCTTGGCATCGCAAGACCGCCTTGAAGAAATGCGCCATGAGCTTGCCCATGTCTCTCGCCTTAGTGTGATGGGTGAAATGGCGGCTGGGTTTGCCCATGAGTTGAACCAGCCATTGGCGGCTGCGGTCTATTTTCTGGGCGCCGCTGATCTGGTGCTGTCGGACAGCGCTAATGTCGAACAAGGTAAGGCGTTATTGAAGCTGGCCAGCGAACAAGCCTTGCGTGGCGGGGACATAATTCGTCGCATGCGAGAGTTTACTGCGCGCGATCGTATTGAGATCGAGCCCGGCTCAATTGATGATCTTGTCAGGGACTCGGTTGGGCTCGCATTTCTTGGTGAGTCGCGGTTTGGCATAGACATCGCCTATGATTTCGATCCTGACATTGGTGCGGTGTTATGCGACCGTGTTCAAATCGGGCAGGTGCTCACAAACCTGACGCGCAATGCGATCGAAGCGCTCAAAAAATCGCCGCCCGCCGGGCGCCAGATCAGCGTTTGCACCAAGCGCCTGGATTTTGACATGGTCCAGGTAAGCGTCGCCGATAACGGCCCTGGGCTGGACCCTGTTATTGTGGATCATCTGTACATGCCATTCGTTTCCACCACAGCAAAAGATGGTGTCGGCGCAGGGCTTTCGATCTGCCGGAGGATCGTCGAGGCGCATGGGGGCACGTTGGCGGCTGTGAACGGCCCCCTTGGCGGCGCTGAGTTTCGCTTCACACTATCATCGGCCGTTGACGACGGGGTGGAGGAATAGGGATGACGACGCGTAGCATTTATGTTGTGGACGATGACCAATCGGTTCGCGCGTCACTGCAAAGTCTGTTGTCGACACAACCGAACATGATGATCTTCGGCTATCGATCCGGGGATGAATTCCTTGCGAATATCGCCGATCTCGAACCGGGCTGCATTCTACTCGATTACGACATGCCGGGCGTGAATGGGCTTGATGTCCTGCGGGAAATTGCTTCGCTACCCCGTCGATTCGGGCCGATTATCTTGACCGGGCAGGGCGCCACGCCGATCGTGGTTCAGGCATGGAAACTGGGGGCCCTAGATTTCCTTGAAAAGCCGTGTGACGCGGCCGTGGTGCTCAAGGTTGTCGAGCATGCGTTCGCGACCATCGAGCAAGATCATATGGCATATGCGCAGGCGCAGCGCGCCCAGGCTGCAATTGGTGGCCTTTCGCCGCGCGAGCGGGATGTATTGATGGGCTTGGTGGACGGGCAGGCGAACAAGGTGATAGCGCATAGCTTGAACATCAGCCCCAGAACCGTCGAGATTTACCGCGCTAACTTGATGGCCAAGCTGCATGTACGCAGCCTGTCAGAAGCGCTGCGCATCGCCTTTGCGGCGGGGCTTATTGCAATTGCTTGATATTCTAACGTTTCTGCGAATGCCACCGGCGGACGAGCGCTAAAATGGCCGCGCCGGGATTACGCTTTTCGACGAGCGTTACCATTTCGTCTCGCTGCCCGTCGTCGGGCATTTCATCGACGATGATGATGATGGGACCGGTCCAATCCTGATTGCGCAGCGTTTGTACCCAGTCCCTTGCCGCTGACGCGATCAGCGAATGCTCAATGACAAGCATGCTGGTCGCTCGCATCCGTTGACCCAAGGTCTGATCGAGGTGATTGGTCGTCGAGATCGGCATTTCACCGGCCATGCTCAGTTGCGCTGCCAACATGCTCCTCAAACCGAGGTCATGCAGTGCGAGGATAAGATGGCCCGGGGAGGCACTCATTGGATCAATCTCTGTGGGCGCCGATGGTGGCGCTGGGTCAGTAGCATATGCTTCGCACGCGCGGCGCATCTTCAGGGAAATTACGTAGTGGCATCCTGCAATGAGACGTCACACCGATTCTTGATTCATTGCACGGGTTAGAGTGCGGCTGCGCTGCCGGTGGCATAGGATGACGCCAGGTCTCATCGAACGACCTCTATCCGTTTTGGCGAGCGTTTAGAGCTCGTGCCAAAATCATCGCTCGGTCAGATATTGCCATTATAGGAAAAGGCCCGCGCCCTTGCCGGGAAAACAGGCCCGTGGACGCCATTTAAACAACCATGTGCGGCAGCGCTGATCCGGTCGGCGATCCGCCAGTCCTCCTCCCGCACCCAGCACACGCACAACTGCGCCTTTTGTCCTATAAGGTGAATAGCCCTTGCTGACAGTGCGGATCATTGCCGCGCTCAGGCGACAGGAAAAACGGAAACGCCTTCGACTTTGAAAAACCGCTGATCGACGCTGACTGCAAGGGGGCAACCGTCGATCCGCTAGCAACAGACTGGGTGAAAATGTCGGACAACGATGTGGGTGCGCGCCTGAAATTCATGGCAATCGGCGACGAGGAAAGAGCAACGCTGGCGGCGGTAAGGCCGATGGTCGAGTCCGTGATCGGCGAAGGTCTGGATCGCTTCTATGCCGCTGCGCGATCGACGCCGAAAACGGCGGCCTTTTTCCGCGACGACAACCATATGAAAAAGGCAAGGGCCGCGCAGGAAGCGCATTGGCTGCGGATCGCCAGCGGCAAGTTCGATGACGAATTCTATTCGAGCGTGCGCCGCATCGGTCTGGTGCATGCCAAGGTCGGGCTGGAGCCGCGCTGGTATGTGGGTGCTTATGCGCTCGTGCTGGAAGGATTGTTGCGGGGCTTGGCCAAAAAATGCTCCCCATGGCGTCGCCTGCTCGCCGGCTTTCGCACGCCTTCGTTCGAGGATGCCAGCGTTGCGGTTGTAAAGGCGGCGTTGCTCGATCTGGAACTGTCGATCTCGATCTATTTCGAGAAGAATCAGGCCGAGCGCGATGAGGCGGTTACCAAGCTGGGAGAGGCGCTACACGGCCTCTCCGAAGGCGATCTTACGCTCAATTTGAGCGGATTACCTACGAACTTTGCTGCATTAGAAGACAGTTTCAATCAAACCCTCGCATCGATGCGACAGATGATCGGCGGCGTGATGAGCAGCGCTGATGGCATCCGCACTGGCTCTCTCGAAATCGCTCAGGCATCGGAAGATCTCGCGCGGCGGACAGAGGGAAATGCCGCCAGCCTGGAGGAAACTAGCGCCGCGCTGTTGCAGATCGATACCCGGCTTAAGGCAACCGCTCAGTCCTCCGGCGAAACGGTCGCGCGCGCTGACCAGGCGATCGCGACTGTCGGCGGCGGTCGGTCAACCGCTGAGCAGGCCGTCGCGGCGATGGGCCGGGTGAGCGAGAGTGCCAAGGGGATCGACAGTGTGATTGAGGGGCTGGACAAGATTGCCTTTCAGACGCGGGTGCTCGCCATGAATGCCGCCGTAGAGGCGGGCAGGGCAGGCGATGCGGGGCGTGGCTTCGCGGTGGTTGCCGATCTGGTGTCTGCGCTCGCCATGCGCGCTGAGGAAGAGGCCAAGCGCGCGCGTGACCAATTGACGCTAACGCAGACTGATATCGTCACTGCCGTGCAAGCGGTGGAAAAGGTCGATGGGGCGCTGTCGAACATCGCCGGGGATGTCGACGAAGTCCACAAATTGCTCGGCGCAATGGCGGATGATACCACGGCCCAATCCTCGGCAATCACCCAGATAACGGCGGCGATCAGCTCGATGGATCAGACCACGCAGCAAAATGCCGCGATGGTCGAGGAGACGTCGGCCGCTGCCCGCAACCTGACCGCCGAGGTCGCTTCACTCGCCGCACAAGCGGGATCGTTCAAGACTTCGGCCGATCGGGGTTCGCAGTACCACGCCCCTGTGACCAATGTCGCTGCCGTGGCGGCCAAGCCCAAACGGGCGGAATCCTCCTATCGCTCGCCCGTCAAAGCGCTCCCCGCTGCTGCCGTTGCCGATAGCGGCGGGGCGGACGACTGGAACGCGTTTTGATGCGGAATCGAGGGCAGGCTGGTCTGATGATGCTGGCTTTGTGAACTCAAGGGCCTCGATTGTCGTTGCCTTGGCAATGCTGGTGGCCCCTCCAGCGCATGACAACAGCGCGATCATGCCTGCGATACCGGGTAACGCCGCCTGAGCAGAACAGTCATGCCCTAACGCACTGAAGTTGAAGCATATCCAGTGGTCCGTGCCGCCGCCGCGAAGCATTCCGGCGATGCCGGCACGCAACACCCGACTGCTTCGCTACGCCTCGCAACGACTGATGCCAGCCGATGCCCGGCCGATGTCACCGCACGGCGGTGCGTCCCGCGCCTTACGACGTCGATATCCCGTGGGTCGTGTCGGTTTTTCGTTGGCGACGTCGAACGACAGTTGCAGGCCCATCTATCGACACCCGTCTTTGTGGTGCGATGAGCACCACCAATGCCCTTCAACGCGCGAACGAAAAAACCGCC
Organism: uncultured Stakelama sp.; assembly: GCA_964638495.1. GTDB lineage: Bacteria > Pseudomonadota > Alphaproteobacteria > Sphingomonadales > Sphingomonadaceae > Sphingomonas. Next base: position 22,748 of record CAZXBM010000006.1, read on the forward strand.
GCGATACTGGCATGCACTGCGGCGGTTTTACGTCAACAGGCTCGATTGCAGGATCAGCGCACCAGCCCGGTGCCCGACAAGCCGTCAATTATGTCGCGGTTCACGGCGATGAGATCGTCGATCGATTCGCGCCCGGCCACGACATCGCTGGTAAAGCGATCCACCCATAGCGCCAATGAGACAATACCGGCGCGCACGCTGGCGGGCAATTCGTTGCCGCTGGCGCCGCAAACTGATGAGAAGGTGTTCCACAACTCCCTGTTGCGATGGAGCGTCGGCATCAGCGCGCCACGGCTATGCCCGGCATCGCGCGCCTGAATCATTTCGCCCGTGATCTCGCACATCAGCCGGCGCTCGGCCTGGCGCGGCGTTTCGACAATGGAGCGGGCACGTTGATAGGCAGTAAGCGACATGGACATTCCTTTGGCTGATCCTCCATTTTAGACGATTTGGCGCTTTCGTGGCGACCACCGTGCGTATCGCGCCTCTCCTATAATGGACTGCACGCCTGTTGGATGGGCGGGCGAGACTATCCAGGGGACCTACCATGACCGACGAGATTACTGCTGCCGACCTGCCGATGGTGCTGGATGGCCGGGATAAAGTCGCTATCCTTTCGCTCGACTGTTTCGACACCTTGTTGTGGCGGGACACGCATGCGCCAGCTGATGTATTTCGCGCGCTCGCCGGCCCGGCGCCACAGCAGCGCGTATGGGCGGAACAACGTGCGCGATCGAGCGCGACGGTGCGGCACCATCGCAACGAGATCGGCATTGCCGATATTTATCATCAGCTGCTGCCCAATGCGGACGCAGGCGAACGCACAACAATGGTCGCAGCGGAACTGGCCGCAGAGGCTCGCTACTGCTTCGGGTTTCGGCCGACGATCGATCTGATGCGCGCTGCAAAGGCGCGCGGGCTCAAGATCATCATCATCAGCGACACCTATCTCGATTCAGAGCAACTCGGCGCGCTCATTGCTGCCGCTGCGGGTGATGAAGTTCGCGCGCTGATCGACCGCATTTTCTGTTCGTCGGTCTATGGCCTGTCCAAGGGCGAGGGGCTGATCGGCAAGGTCGTCAAAGAACTCGGGGTGAGCGCGGGCACGATTCTGCACATCGGCGATAATCGCAATGCCGATCTGGTCGCGGGCCAGAAGGCCGGTGTTCAGGCGCTCCACCTCAAGCAATTCACGGCAGCTACCGAACAACGCCTGCGGCTCGAGGCGGCAACAAGCGCACTCATCCATGCAGGGGCAATGCCCGCCAACATGAACAGCCAGCCGCATCGAGCACCGATTTCGATCGGTGAGCCTGCGATCGACAGCCCTGCAGAGCGGCTTGGGTACACCACGATCGGCCCGGTGTTGCACGCGTTTGCGACATGGATCCGAAGCGAGGCGGACCAGCTTCGCGCCGCTAGCACGGGTCAAGTCCACATCCTTTTCCTGATGCGTGATGGCCATTTGCCGCGCCTCGTGTTCGATGCCAGCGGGCAAGGATCGTCGACCCACGCGGTCGAGATCAGCCGGTTCACGGCGACTGTCGCTTCCTTCACCAGCGCGGTCGATGTGTTGCGCTTTCTGGAGGGTGAAGGGGGGACCAGCCCGCGCGTTGTCCTCACTCAATTGTTGTTCACGGCACCCGAAATAGCGGTGATCCTGCGCTCGCTTCCCGAGCAAGGGGCTCATGCGGCGCTTGTTAAGCTGGTTCGGTCTGAACAGCGGATGAAACGCGTGCTGGAACGCGCGCACGCCTTTGCTGAACGCCTGATGGGTTATCTGCGCACCACTGTTGCGCCGGCGGCCGGCGATACGCTGATGCTCGTCGACCTGGGGTATAACGGCTCGGTTCAAAACCAGGTCGATCCGGTTTTGCGGCGGATGTTGGGGGTCGACGTTGCGGGCCGATACCTGTTGCTGCGCGAGCAGGACATGCCGGGTCTCGACAAGGCGGGCCTGATCGATGCGGCCAGCTATGACGCCGATACGCTGGAGGCGCTGTGCGGCAACGTCGCGGTGCTGGAGCAACTCTGCACGGCAGCGCAAGGTTCAGTGATCGATTACGACAATGATGGCCAGCCGGTCCGCGCGGCAAACGTCATCAAGGGCCGGCAGAGCGACGTGCGTGACGCGGTTCAGCAAGGTGCCATCAGCTATGCCCGTGATGCCGACCGGGCGATCGTCCGATCGGTGCCGCGCATCGATGACGTGGCGCGGCGACGCGCAGCGGTGGCGGTGCTGGCTCGGCTGATGTTCCTGCCAATGGCGGAGGAGCTCGCCGTGCTCCAGCAATTCCAGCACGACGTGAATCTTGGCGTGGCGGACATGGTGCCGCTGTTCGATCCCGCCATCGCACATCGTGGGCTGCGGCAGCGTGGGTTGTTTTACATGCGCGGATCGGAACGAATGTATCTGCCAGCGGAGCTTCATGGCGAGGGCCTTGCGGTCAAGCTGGCATTGTTTGCGCACAAGCGCTTTGGGCTGGCGCTGAAATATGCCGATTTCATCGACCAGTCGATCACGCTACCGGTGCTGATCGCCGATGGCCGCCAGGTCGATACCGCGACGATCACGGCAACACCAACGCATGACGGCTATTTCATCGCACCGATACCGATCAGCGATTGCCGCTATTCGATCGGCTTGCAATTCGGCCGGCTCTTTGAGTGGCTCCAGATTGACACGGTCGTGTTCATGCCGGTCGATCGCTTTCTAAGCGATGCGCAACGCAGCGGTGTGGAGGAGGTCGACGCGGTTCCCACGCTCGAAGGGATGGAGCAGACCGCGCCCCACCTGTTCCGCTGTGAGGACACCGCCGCCTTTATGATGGTGCCACCCCCGCTGCGGCGCGATGCCCGCGCCATGATGCTCGCGGTGGTCTTCCGACCGATCGTGGCGCGTGACAGCGATGCTGCTCAGCCATTCTCCCGCGCTACCGCAATCGGCGAGGCCGTACGATGAGCAATCTGCTGATCCATTCGATGGCCGAATTTTCCGATCTGATCTTGGGGACGCTTGAACTGGCGGATGCCCGGCATATCGTTGAGATAGGCGCAGAATTTGGCGGCACATCCCAGTTGCTCGCTCAATTCATGCACACATTGGAGGGCCGCCTCACCAGCATCGATCCCGCGCCGCAGCCCGAATTTGTTGCCTGGGCGGCACAGTCACCCGTGGTGACGCACCTTGCGGCGCCGAGCCTTGAGGTGATGGAGCATATCAGCGCGGTCGATGCATGGATTATCGATGGCGATCACAATTACTACACCGTGTATAATGAGTTGCAGGCAGCTGACCGCGTCAGCACCCGCGATGGCAAACCGCTGCTCGCCTTTTTGCACGATGTCAGCTGGCCCACCGCGCGACGGGACATGTATTATGCGCCGGAACGCATTCCGCCCGCGTTTCGCCACCCCTATGAATATGGCGCTGGTGCGATGCTTGACCGGGTTGATCTCGTCCCAGGCCAAGGCTTTCGGGGCGGCACCAATTGGGCGATGGCCAACCGATCTGGCGGGCCGCGCAACGGGGTGTTGACGGCAGTCGAGGATTTCATCGCGGCCACCGCGATGAGGGGCCGGACGCTTGCCTTTGCGCATATCCCTGCCGTGTTCGGGCTCGGCATCCTGTTCGACGCCGACGCAGCCTGGAGTCCGGCTGTCGCGACCCTGGTTGCACCGTTCCACGACAACAGACTGCTGGCCACGATGGAGCAGAACCGGCTGCGCAATTATCTGAAAGTGATCGAGTGGCAGGATCAGGCGGCCAACTGACGGAGGGCATCCGTATGCAGAAATTGCTGCGTTCAGCCTTAACGTCGCTGCATCATCCTATAATCAAATAAGTCTGTTCACCCGGAGAAGCAAAGCGCGTCATGTTAAACGGTGTCGGTTTTCTCCTCATTCTTGGGTGCGTTTTCGGCAGCTTTTTGCTGTCTGGTGGGAAGATGGAAGTCATTTTTCATGCGTTGCCGCATGAGATGATGGCGATCGGCGGTGCCGCGATCGGCGCGTTCATCGTCGGCAACTCGTTTGCTACGGTCAAGAACGCTGGCAAGGGCTTGATCCGCTCTTTCAAGGCCCCTCGCTGGAAGCAGAGCGATTATCGCGATCTGCTAACGATGATGTTCGGCGTGCTCAGCACCTTTAAAAAGGGTGGCGCGACCGGCATCGAGCCGCATCTCGACGATCCTCATGCCAGCAAGCTGTTCTCCCCCTATCCACGCCTGCTGGCCGACCACCATCTCATTGACTTCATCTGTGATTATTTGCGGATGATGACGATCAACTTTGAGGATCCGAACCAGCTCGCCGAGGCGATGGACAACGACATCGACAAGCATCATGCCGAAGAATTGCTGCCGCAGATGGCGCTCCAGACAATGGCAGACGGCCTGCCCGCGATCGGCATCGTCGCTGCGGTGTTGGGCGTGATCAAGACGATGGCGTCGATCGACCAACCCGTCGAAGTGCTTGGCGGGATGATCGGCGGCGCGCTTGTCGGGACGTTTCTTGGCGTGTTGCTGGCCTATTGCCTGGTTGGCCCGCTTGCCTCGAAACTACTGTCGATCGTCGAGGATGACGGCAAACCTTACCTGATCGCGAAGACCGCAATTCTCGGGCACGCCCAAGGATTGGCCACGCAGGTGGCCATCGAAACCGCTCGGCGGATGGTGCCGTCCAGCTTTGCTCCCACTTTCCAACAACTCGAGACCACACTCGACGAGGCGAAAAATGACCTTAACGCCCTCCCCGCCTGATCCTTCGACACCCGCGGACATGCCCGACACCGGCATTATCCGCCTGAGTGGCCACGGCTCGACCGTCATGGCGATGGATCTGCGCACTCAGCTTGTAGCGGCGGCGGAATCATCGGCCGCAACGGTGATCGATGCATCGGAGCTACTCAGCGTGGGCCAGGCCGTTCTGCAGTTGTTGATCGCAGCGCGACACGAAGCGACCGCTCGCACGCAGAATTTATCCTATATTGGTGCAAGTACCGCATTTTCGGAACGCGTGGCCAGCTGCCAGCTCGCCCACGCTATCGGCCTCGAGACCGCAAAGGACATTTCTCAGTGAGCAAGCTCATCCTCACCGTCGACGATTCGGCCAGCATGCGCATGCTGCTAAAGACGTCACTGACAGCGCAAGGCTTTCGGATCGAAAGCGCCAATGATGGCGTCCACGGTCTTGAGCGCATGCACGAAGTGGCGCCGGATCTGCTGATTACTGACATTAACATGCCCAAGATGGACGGCTTCGAGCTGATCGAGGCGGTGCGCGCGGTATCGGATTTTCGGGGTACGCCCATTTTGGTGCTGTCGACCGAATTTTCCGACGAGAAAAAGGCGCGCGCTCGCTCGGCGGGTGCAACTGGCTGGATCACCAAGCCCTTCGATGCTGAAAAGCTTGGAGCGGCCATCCGCCGCGTTTGTCCGTGAGCGAGGAACTCGACGAAATCCAGGCGATCTTCTTTGAGGAATGCGCCGAAGGATTGGCCGTTGCCGAGCAGGGACTGTCGGCGATGGCGGCGGGTGATGTCTCCAAGGAGGTGATCGCCGGCGTCTTTCGCGCGGTTCATTCGATCAAGGGCGGCTCTGGGGCGTTTGGCCATTCGGCTTTGCTGGCGTTCTCGCATTGCTTTGAAAATGTGCTCGACGAAGTTCGGTCGAACAAAATTCCGGCGACGCCTGAAGTCACCAAGGTGTTGCTGACGGCATTCGATATCCTTACCGATCATGTCGCCGCTGCGCAGGGCGTCGCGCCGCCCCCGGCTGACGCGGCCGCGCTCGCGGCTTTGGAAGAGGTGCTCGCGACCAAAGGGGCAGTATCAGCCGCCGCCGCCCCCACCGCACCAGCTGCCGCGCCTGCTGAGGCCGCGCCAGAAGCGGCAGAAGATCAGTTCGGCTTTACGCCTGTCGTCGCGCAGGTCGAAGAGTTTGACCCGTTCGGGTTCGAGCCCGTCGGCGTAGCGCTCGATGACCTTGACGCACAGACGCCAGCGCCGTGGATCGTTCGCTTCGGCCCATCGCGCGCCGCGCTGGCCAATGGCGCTGAGCCGTTGCTTAGCATTCGCGAAGTTGAGCGCCTTGGCGGCACGATTGTGTCGGTCGACAGCTCGGCATTGCCACCGTTAGGTGAGCTCGATCCGGAGGATAGCTACCTGGTTTGGACGCTGTCCGTGCCAGGCGCGATCGACGAAGAGGCGATCGCGGAGTGCTTCGATTTCGTTGCACCGGATTCGTTGATCGAAATAGCTCGCGACAATTCACCGCCACCCGGCCCACAGTCTGCCCCAGCACCCGAAAGCGCTGAACTATCGGCTGGTTCGCCGCCGCCCACATTGGTGTTGGTGCCGAAACTCGATACGCCGTCGACGGAATCCGCCACGGTCACAGCGCCCTCCACGCCGACCCCGGCCGTCAAGGCACCCGCTGCCGAGGCGCGTCAAGTCGATGCTATCGCCCAGACGATCCGGGTCGATCTCAACAAGCTTGATATGCTGCTCAATCTGGTCGGCGAGCTTGTGATCCGTGGCTCGATCCTTTCTGACCGATTGTCGCCCGCCGATCAGGAGCGGGTCGAATTACCCGAGCTGGCGCGGTTGACGCGCGAGATTCAAGACAATGTCATGTCCTTGCGCGCGCAGCCGATCCGACAGGCTTTTTCGCGCGTGCCGCGGATGTTGCGGGATCTAAGCGCCGAAACGGGCAAACAGGTCATTCTCGAAATCAGTGGCGAAACCACCGAAGTCGACAAGGGCGTGATCGAGAAGATCGGCGATCCGCTGACGCACATGATCCGAAACGCGGTCGATCATGGCATCGAAAGCGTTGCCGAGCGCCTCGCGGCGGGCAAGCCCGCCGAAGGATTGATCAAGCTGTCGGCCGAGCAGAAGGGCGCGCGTATTTTTGTGCGCGTCAGCGATGACGGCAAGGGCATTGATCGCGCAAGGGTCCGTGGCAAAGCGGTCGAGAAGGGCATCATCGCAGCCGATGCTGTGCTGTCCGACGAGGAAATAGATCAGCTGATTTGCGCGCCGGGCTTCTCAACGGCCGAGACGATATCGAGCATATCGGGGCGCGGGGTCGGCATGGATGTCGTGCGATCGAATGTCGAGGCGCTCGGTGGGCGGGTCGATATTACCTCGACCCCCGGCATGGGCACTTCGTTTACGATGATCCTGCCGCTGACGCTTGCGATCCTTGACGGCATGATCGTGCGGCTGGCGGGTCAGCGTTTTGTGCTGCCGCTCGCCAATGTGGTTGAAACCGTCCAGCCCGAGCCGGGACAGGTGCGGTCGATGACGCCAACAAGCGAAGTCATCGAGCTGCGGGGCGATTACCTCCCGGTCAGGCGCCTCACCAATTTGTTCGGGTTGCGCACCGATGCACCGCGCAGGTCGGAAGAATCGCTGGTCGTCATTGTCGAGAGCGAGACCGCCGGCAATGTGGGGCTGATGGTCGATACGATCGACGACCGCCGCGAAGTGGTGATCAAGAGTCTTGACCAAAATCTCCATCCAATACGGGGCCTTGGCGGCGCCACCATCCTGGGGGACGGATCGATCGCGCTGATCCTCGATATCGAAGCCCTGGTCGCCTCCACAGGCCAGCTTCTTCCGAAATACACGTTGAAAGGACTGGCCGCATGAGCACGCTCAATACCCCGGGTGAACGCAAGATCGTCACGTTTTCGCTTGGTCAGCGGATGTTTGGCATCGACATGAAGGCCCTCATCGAAATCCGCGAATGGGAGGACCCGACACCGCTGCCGAGCGTGCCGCCCTATATCAAGGGCGTCACCAACTTGCGCGGAACGGTCGTGCCCGTCGTCGGTCTCGCCGAGCGCCTTGGCTGGGCACCGAGCGTTTTGCACGCGCGCTCATGCATCCTGGTGGTGACGATCGCCGGCAAGCAGGCGGGTTTCCTGGTCGACGAAGTGGCTGATATCATCCTGATCAACGGCGACGAAATCCAGCCGGCGCCTGACATCGAGATCGGCGAGCAGCGTGTGATCGCTGGCCTGGTGCAGGTCGCGCCGCGCGCGCAGGAGGGGGCTGCCGCTGGTGCCGCATCAACAATGGTGCTGTTGCTCGACCTTGATGCACTGAGCCTGACGCAGCACCTGGACCTGGCCGCGTGATTCAGGACGCGGCCACCGGCATTCAGCCAGACAGCGCTGCGGCGCTCAAGGCGGCGGGCAACGCCGAGCTCGGCCGTGCCGAGTTCGCAGCGATTGCCAGCATCATGCAGCGCGATGCCCGGATTCACCTGACCGACGCCAAGACCACGCTCGTCCAGTCGCGGCTCAGCCGTCGTCTGCGCGCGCGTGGGCTCACAACCTTTCGCGATTATGTCGCGCTGATCGCAAACGACGCGGATGAGCGAGCGGCGATGGTGGTGGCACTCACCACCAATCACACCCATTTCTTCCGCGAGTCTCACCATTTCGATCATCTCTGCCAGACTGCCCTGCCGTGGCTCAAGGATAGGGCGCGGCGGCAACCGGTGCGTATCTGGTCTGCTGGCTGCTCAAGCGGAGAGGAAGTTTACACGATTGCTATGTGCCTGCTCGGGCAGAGCAAAGGGGCGGCTGCGTGGCTGCGCGGCGGAGATGTCCGCCTGCTTGCGACCGATCTTGCACCGCATGTCGTGGAAAGCACGCGGCGCGGGGTCTATTCCGCAGACGGGGTCAAGCCCGTGCCCGCCGCTTATCGCGACACCTGGATGCGGCAATCGGGTCCCGATTATGCGATGGCGGATGAGGCACGTGCGCTGGTGACCGTGCACGTCCTCAATCTGTTTGAGGCTTGGCCGATGCGCCAGCAATACGACGTCATTTTTTGCCGTAACGTGATGATCTATTTCGATGATGCCGCAAAGGCAGAACTCGAGGCGCGCCTTGTCGAGATGCTCGCGCCGGGGGGGTATCTCTATATCGGCCATTCCGAACGCCTGATTGGTGCGGCTGCGCGACAGATGAGCAACTGCGGCCAGACAATCTATGTGAAGCACGGGGGGAGCGCAGAATGAACCATGCTCCGATTCGCGTCGTCATCGTCGATGACAGTGCATCGATGCGCGCCGTGCTCAAGCGCGCATTGTCGGCAGATCCTGAGATCGAAGTGGTCGGCGTCGCCCCCGAGCCGGAAGTGGCCCGGGCGATGATCAAGCAGCTCAATCCGGATGTGATCACGCTTGATATCGAGATGCCTGGGATGGACGGGCTGTCGTTTCTCGAGCGGATTATGCGGCTCCGCCCGATGCCGGTCGTCATGTGCTCGACGCTGACCGCGCGCGGTGCCGAGGCGACGATCGAGGCGCTGCGGCTGGGGGCCGTGGATTGCATCGCCAAGCCGAACGGTAATCCGCTCGATATTGCGCTCAACGCGACTCATTTGTGCGCCATGGTGAAAGCAGCGGCGCGCTCGACCGTGCGGCGCGCGCCGGAATCGAGTCCGCCATTGATGCCCCTGCCGCCTGGCGCAATGCGCGATGTCGTGATTGCGGTTGGGGCCTCGACCGGTGGCGTCGAGGCACTGTTCCTGATCCTCAAGGCGTTGCCTGCCGCTTGTCCGCCAATCCTGGTCGTTCAGCATATGCCAGCCGCCTTTACGCCTGGCTTTGCGGCGCGGCTCGACAGCGAAAGCGCCTTGCACGTCGTGGAAGCGCGTGATGGCGCACCAATTGAGCGCGGCACCGTCTATATTGCACCTGGGGGGCATACCCATATGGAACTAGCTGGCGGTCTGCACGGTCGGATCAAACTCACGACAGGGGCCGCTCACGGCGGGCATCGCCCGTCCGCCGATCTCTTGTTCAGGTCAGTCGCGGCAATCGGGCCGGCGGCAGTCGGCGTGATGTTGACCGGCATGGGTGCCGACGGTGCCGAAGGGCTGCTTGCCATGCGCCAGGCCGGTGCGCGGACGCTGGGCCAGAGCAAGGACACCTGTGTTGTCTACGGTATGCCGCGCGCAGCGTTTGCGCTTGGCGCCATCGAGCGGGAAGTCGCGCTGGCCGCGCTTCCTGAGGCGATTCTCTGCGCATGCCGCAATTGATGTTTGGGAAAGACTGATGCCAGCCGCAGCCGCAATTAAAGTCATGGTGGTCGATGATCAAACCAGCATGCGCGCCATGATTCGCCGGACCCTCCAGGATCTTGGCTTCAAGGATATCCGTGACAAGGCCGGGCCGGTCGAAGCCCTTGGGGCGATCAGGTCTGATCGCGTGCACCTCATCATTTCGGATTTTAACATGCCCGACATGGACGGACTGCAGTTTCTTGAAGAAGTCCGCAAAGACCCGGTGATCGGCAAGACGGTGTTCATCATGCTGACGGGGTCTGCCGATCGCGAGATCGTGCAGAAGGCAGCCGCGCTCGGGGTCAACAATTATGTGGTAAAGCCATTTTCCGCGACGGCGCTGAAGGAAAAGATTGAGCGCGTCTTTGGCGAGCTGTCGTAAACCGGTGCGGCGCGTCTCGATCATCCAGGGTGAAAACCATGTGTCCGGTGAGCCGGGCGTCGTCATCTCGACGTTGCTCGGGTCTTGCGTTGCCGTGTGCTTGCAAGATCCCGATGGCCGCATCGGCGGTATGAATCACTTCCTGCTCGGCGAGCCGGGCAAGGACGACAATGTCCGGCAGAGCGACTTGCAGCGCTATGGCGTTCACGCCATGGAACTGCTGATCAATGCCATGATGCGCAAAGGTGCCGTGCGATCACGCATGCGCGCGCATCTTTATGGCGGGGCTAACATCGTCGCCGGGCTCGGCTCGATCGGTAGCAGCAACGCAGCCTTTGCGCGCCGTTTCATGGAAACAGAAGGGATCGCGGTGGGGCATTGCGATCTTGGCGGAACCTACGCCCGACGTGTCGAATTCGTGCCCTATGAGGGCAAGGCGCGGTCGCGCGCAGTGACGGAGGTGCCCCAGACCATCCGTGCGCCTGTCCTGCCGGCGCGCACCGACGGCGATCTCGAGCTGTTTTGATGATGACGCTTGCACGCCCCCCCTCCCTCACTCTCGAACAGGTTCGCTAGAGCAATGGCACATATCGATGATCTGGCTGCCGCGCTCTACGGTGCGATCGCCTCGGAAATCCGGGAAGTGCGTACGCTCATTGAGCGTCTTGCGGACACGCTGGTGTCCGACGAGGCATTTGCCATGGCCTATATGGAGCAGCTCCAGACCTTTGATCTGGTAATTCAGCGCGCGGATGAAAGCGCTGATTTGATTGATCGCATGGCGAACGGATCAGGGTCGCTTGAGGCGATCGACAAGGTGCGGCTGAGCGTGGTGCAGGACAAGCTGCGCGCTGCGCTGGCGATCGCGGCCTGATCCGCCATGGCAGCCGCGTCCAAGGCCAATGATCGGCCTATTGTCATCCGCAAGATCAAAAAAGGCGGGCATGCCGCGCATCACGGTGGCGCTTGGAAGGTGGCCTATGCTGATTTCGTAACGGCGATGATGGCGTTCTTCATGCTGCTGTGGCTGCTCGCCAATCCCGACAAGCAGCGCCTGAAGGGGCTGGCTGAGTATTTTTCGCCCGCCACCCCCAGTTCGTCGACATCGACGACGCTCACGACCAACCCTGGCGACCAGCCCGGCCTGGGCGGCAGAACGCGCCGTGCCCAGGCAGACAGCAGAACCTCCACGGGTCAGCCATCGGCTGAATCGGCGCGAAGCGGCGCCGCGCGCGGCGGCACTGCCGCGGTTCCCGATGCATCAATGCGGGTAATGGCGGAAGAAATGCGGATCGCGCTGGAAGAAGGCGCGGATGCCAAAAGCAATTTCAAGCTGGAATCCGATCGCGACGGCATCCGCATCAGTCTGATGGATACAGCCGCGCGCTCGATGTTCGTGGGCGGCACATCGGTCCTTAATCCGTTTGCGCGCACGCTGCTGGCGACGGTTGCCCGCAAGCTCGCAAAGTCGGGTGCGCAGATAGCGATTGAAGGCCATACTGACGCGCTTGGCGGTCAGAGCGATGCCAACTGGCGCTTGTCGGGCGAGCGCGCGCTGGCGGCGCGCACCGCGATGGTCGCGGCCGGCTTGACGGTGGACCGGTTCGCTGAGGTTGTGGCCCTTGCGGGGACTCAGCCCGTTTATCCAGATGAACCGACACGCCCGGAAAATCGGCGGATCACGATTGTCGCGCTTGGCGAGTCGCCCGCGCTGCCGAGCGACACAAGTTTCAAGTTTTGAGAGGGGGCACGCGCTGTGAAACCCGTCATGCTGCTCCCCATTCTCTTGGTGGCGGGTCTCGGCGTTGGCGGTGGGGCAGCATTCGCCGTGCGCACCTTCATCCCGCCTGCGCCCGCAGACCCCGAGGCGTCTGCCGCCAAGGCTGAAGCCGAGCCGACAAGCTTTACGCCGGCAGGCAAGGTTCTGGCCCCGCTTGTCCTGCCCGATGGGCGGCTGGCCGGCTATGTCCTGATAGAGGTGCAGCTCGAAACAACGGAGGCCGACGCGGCCTTTGTAACGCCGCGCCTGCCGCTGTTGCTCAACGCCATCAATATGCGCACGTTTCGGGCACCCATGGCCAGCGGCCCCGATGGGACGCTTCCTAATCTCGAGGTGTTTCGCAAAATCGTGATGGATGCAGCGACCGAAGCGTTCGGCGCAAAGATCGTGCGTCGCGTGGCGGTAATCCAGGCCGCGCCGGCATGATGTGGCGTTGCATACTCATCGATATCCATCTCGTGGCGCGCAATTAGGAGGCTTTTTCATGACCGACTCGTCAATTCTGGCCGATGCGTCGGGCGTTGTTCCGCGCCACGCGTGCATGACCACGATCCTGCTGGTGGGGCGGCTTTCATCGGGGAACCGCGACGATTTGTGCCGGGTCCGCAATATATCGTCCGGCGGCATGCGGATCGAAACATTGGCACCGGTCGATATTGGCCAATGGATCGATGTTGAGCTGAAAAATGGCATGAAGATGCGCTCAGAGGTGGTCTGGCGCGGTCCGTCCGAGGCCGGGGTCCGGTTCGATGAACCCGTCAACATTGAACGGCTACTGGCACCGCCGCCTCGATTGAGCCGCGCGAACGGGCCGCGCGCCACGCGTTCACCAAGGCTGTCGGCGCGCTGTTCAGTTGCGCTTCGCCATGATGGTCACATTCTAGCCGGCGTGTTGACCGATGTGTCGCAAGGCGGCGGTCAGCTAGCCATCAAGGGTGCTATCAAGGTTGGCGACCAGATCGTCTTGTTCATCCCCGGATTAGGTTCACACCGCGCGACGATCCACTGGGCGCGCGACGATAGCATCGGCATCAGCTTTACCGAAAAGCTTGGCTTTGCCGATCTGGCGCAGTGGCTTGCCGGTCCCGATCGATTCGTCCCGGCGCTTGCCCCTCCTGCTAGCTAGGCGAACCAAAACTCCTGATCAGCGATCCCGCCACCAGCGCCCAGCCGTCGACCAGCACGAAGAAGATGATCTTCATCGGTAGGGCGATCGTTGGCGGCGGCAGCATCATCATCCCCAACGCCATCAGGACGGCCGACACCGCCAAGTCGATGATCAGAAATGGCAGCAGCAGCAAGAACCCGATCTCGAAGGCGCGACGCAATTCTGAAATCATGAAGGCGGGCATCAATGTCGCCAGCGGCATGTCCGCCCGGCCAACCGGCGGCTTGCCGGACAGTTCTGAGAACATCTGGAGATCATCGGTCCGCACGTGCTTGAGCATGAACTGGCGGAAGGGCTCCGCTGTCCGGCCAAAGGCCTGCTGCTCGGTCAGCTTGCCTTCGTTATAGGGGTTTACGCCCTTTTCCCACGCCGTCTGGAAGGTGGGTGCCATCACAAAGAAGGACAGGAAAAGCGCCAGGCTGATAATGACCGGGTTGGGCGGAACCCCTTGCGCGCCAATGCCGGTGCGCAGCAGCGACAGGGCGACAACGATCCGGGTAAACGATGTCACCGTCATCAGGATACCGGGCGCAAGGCTCAGCACCGTCAGCATCACCACCAGCATGATGGCGCGACCGGATACTGACCCGCTACCCAGCTCGACCGTTGCGGATTGTGCCAAGGCGGCCGTTGGCATCGCGGCGGCAAGCACGAAGGCGACGAGATGGCGTTTACGCAACATATGTCTCCTGGCGTGCGCGTCGCCGTCTGCGCGCGCGTGCCCGCTTCGTTTGCTGATCGCCGGGCTCGGACGGGGTCGCAATGCGCGCTGGCCCGCGTGGTCGAGGCCGCACGTCGTTGGCGGCTGCGGCAGATAGGGGTTGGGTAGCCGAATAGGTCCTTGTCGGTTGCCGATCTGCCCCCCCGCCGACCGCCTCTGCCGCCGCTGCTGCTGCTTGCGCCGCCTCGACCGCGGTCATCGAGGCTGCTGCCGCCGCGGCTGCCTTGGCCGCCGCCGTCGCTGCGATACGCGCGGTGCGACGGACGGCGGCGGTTGCCTGTGCCCGAGCACGTGCGCGGGCGACACGCCCTGCTATCGCTGCTGCATTGTCGACAGCTCGACCAGCGGCCCGTGTCAACGCTCGCACTGAGCCCCATGTTTTGCGCGCAACCCAGGCAAAGGCCCGTGAGGAACCGTTAGCCGTGCGCACGATCCGGCGCACACCGGTCTTGAGCGTTATCGACACGCGCTTTGTTATTGCCCCGGCTGCGACGGTCGCGGCGCTCCAGCATAATCGGGTGATCGATCGAGTGGCCGGTACTGGGATGGTCTGTGGCGGGATAATGCCGGATTCAGTGCTGCCGGCGGCGATTTCGACAAGGGCTGCAAAATGATGGGGCGCTGCCACATCCTGGGCTGGTCCGGAATCCCCTTGGCCCGGCGCGTTGCGGTTCGCCATGATGTCGGGACGCGCCGCCTGATGTCGAATGGCCACTGCTAGATCGGCCGCATCGGGGATAATGCCGTTCTCGAGCATCATGTGCCCCTCAGGCGCGATCAGCACCAGATGCTCGCGCCCGTCGCGCCGCACGAGCGCGACCATGCGGCGGCCGTCGATCGCCAGGGTTTCGACAAGCTCAAGCCGCCGCTCGCGCGTGCCAATGGCACGGCCAGGCAGGCGCAGATCGAAACGACGGACCAGCCATAGCGCCCCGCCCAGAATGCCGAGCACGACGCCGAGCCCGCCCAATGTCCGCACCAGCGATACGATGTCCATCAGCTCCGCGTCCGCTGAACGACTTCGCCGATCTCCAGCGACATCTGGTCACCATCGACGAGAACGCGGCCTTTGGCGACCAGCTCGCCATTCACATAGACAAGCGTTGGATCCTCATGCCCGCAATCGAGCGGGATCATTGCGCCGCGTCCCATCTTCAAAATCTGGCGGATCGGCACCTGGGCGGAACCGAGCACAATCGACATGTCTACGAAAATATCGTCGAGGACGCTCATTGGGGCCATCTCCTTCCCCTCAATTATAGGAAAAACTTTCCACCTCGGTGCCGGGCTAGGCAATTTTTGCCTATAACAGTGAGAACGGTCGTTCAGGCCGGTGGAGACCAGAATGGACTTGAAAACATCGCTGCAGGTGTCCGCATCCGGGCTACGTGCGCAATCATTGCGCATGCGCGTGATCGCGGAAAACCTGGCCAATGCGGATTCCGTTGCGCGTAGCTCGGGGGGCGATCCCTACCGGCGTCGGCTGCCCAGCTTCAAGTCGACTGTTGACCGCAGCACCGGCGCTGCCGGTGTCGCAATCGAGTCGATCCAGAGCGACAAGAGCGCCTTCCAGCGCGTCTACCGTCCGGGCAGTCCGGCGGCTGATGCGACCGGCTATGTCAAGCTGCCCAATGTCAACGCGCTCGTCGAGGCCGCCGACATGAAGGCGGCGCAGCGATCCTATGAAGCCAATCTCAGCGCGATCGAGGCCGCAAAAAGCCTGACGATGCGCACCATCGATCTCCTCAAATAAAGGACCATCATCATGTCGATCGGAGCGTTTGACGCCGCCTCTGCCTATGGCCGCGTCCTCGGTGCCACCAAGCTGCCCGACATAGCCGAAAAAGATAGCCCGGCCGCAGCTGGCGGTGGGTTTGGCGGCATGGTCGAGAAATTGGTGAGCGATGCCGCCACCAACATGCGCGCCGCCGAAACAGCGAGCGCAAAGCAAGTCGCCGGCAAGGGCGATCTGATCGATGTCGTCACCGCAGTAGGTGCGGCGGAATCCGCACTCGATACCGTCGTTGCGGTCCGCGACCGGATGGTCAACGCTTACTCGGAAATCATGCGGATGCAGATCTGAGCGATGACGCCCTTTGCCGCCATGGAGCTGGCCAAGGCCGCCATGATCCTCGTGCTCACGATTGTCGGGCCGATGCTCATCACCTCGTTGATCGTGGGCGTGGTCATCGGATTGTTCCAGGCGCTCACCCAGGTGCAGGAAATGACGCTCACCTTTGTCCCAAAGTTGCTGGCGCTCGGCACGGTGATGCTGCTGTGTCTGCCGATGATCGGCCATGCCCTGTCAGCCTTTATGGGTGTGATCAGCAATCACATCATCAACGGCTGATCGGGTGGAGCTGCTGCCCTATGAGGCGACGACCTTCCTGATCCTGTTCGCGCGGGTGGGAGCGGTACTGTTGCTGCTGCCGCTATTCTCGGAAGAGGCTATCCCTGCGAAAATCCGGCTGATGCTAGCGCTGGGCACAAGTGCAGGCCTGTGGGGATTGATTGGCGCAAAGATCGGGACGGCTGCGCAAAACGGCGCGGCGCTGCCGGGCATTCTGATCGCCGAAATACTCACGGGCATTGCGATCGGCATGATCATCAAGATGATGTTCATGGCCGCTGCCATGGCGGGATCGATCATCAGCCTGCAGATCGGCCTGTCCTCGGCGCTGACCAACGATCCGTTGCAGGGCGGGCAGGCGGCAGTGCTGTCAAAATTCGTCAGCGTGGCCGCCGCCGTCGTGTGCATGGGGATGGGCCTCCACCATCTATGGATTGCGGCAATCGTCCATTCCTACACGATGTTTCCGGTTGGCGGCCTGCCACCGGCGGCCGATTTTGCCCAACTGGCGATCGTGATGGTGGGCAGAACAATGACCCTGTCGATCAGCCTCGCCGCGCCGCTGCTCGTCTATGGGATCGTCTTCAACATGGCGCTCGGCCTGGCGACCCGGCTGGCCCCTGCGATCCAGATGTTTTTTCTGATTCAACCCCTCAATCTGCTGCTGGGCATGGCGCTGTTCGCCAGTCTGATCGGCGGGATGCTGACCGTCTTTGCGCAGACGATGGCCGCGTGGCTGCAGACGGGCTGGGCCTGAACCATGGCCGACGACAAAGACCAGAAGACCCAGGACCCCACAGACAAGAAGCTCAGCGATGCGCGCGCCAAGGGGGATGTCGCCACCGCGCCGGAGATGCGCCACGCGGTCATGTTCGTGGCCGCCATCATCGTAACGGCGGGTATGGGCAGTTGGACGCTGGCGCGCGTGGGGCCGCTGCTTGTGCGGCTTTGGGGCAGCGCCGATGATTACCGGATGGAGCCGGGCGGCGCGCAGAGTTTTGCCACGGGCGTCGTCTTTCATCTCGTTAGTGCGATGCTGCCGATCCTTGGCTTGTTGTTCGGTGGTGCCCTGCTCATCTTGTTCGTGCAGGGGCGGCCAACGATTTCCTGGACCCGCGTAAAGCCCAATTTTTCAAAGCTGAACCCGGTTGCCGGGCTCGGCAAGATATTCGGCATGCGCGCCATGATCGAATTCGCCAAGACGCTGCTGAAATGTGCCGCCGTCATCACGATCGCATCATTGGTGATCGCCCCGCGAATGATCGGCCTGGATCAGCTGATCGATACCGAGCCACACGCGATCGCGCAGACGGCGGTGGCACTCGTAAGGCGGATGATTGAATCGGTGGCGATTTTGGTCATCTGCCTCGCGGCGGTCGATTTCCTCTATCAGCGCTACAGCTATTTTCAGCGGATGAAGATGTCGCTTCAGGAGGTGAAGGACGAACACAAGCAAAGCGAAGGCGATCCCAAGATCAAGGCGAAGATCCGCCAAATCGGCATGCAGCGCGCAAGGCGGCGGATGATGGCGGCGGTGCCGACCGCAAGCGTCATCGTCACTAACCCGACGCATTATGCCGTCGCGCTGAAATATGATCATGGCAATATGGCGGCACCCGTCGTCGTCGCCAAAGGCCTGGACGAGGTCGCGCTGCGTATTCGCAAGATCGCCGCAGAGGCCGGGGTGCCGATAGTGGAAAGCCCACCGCTCGCCCGCGCGCTATATGCCAGTGCTGCCATTGATCGCCCGATTCCAACCGAGCATTTTGCTGCGGTCGCCGAAATCATTGGTTATGTCATGCGGCTCGCCAAGCGGCGCGGCTGAGATAACGGTTCGCTCTTGTGACGTCGCCTTGACGGATAGCTTATAAGTGTCGATCGCGGCGCTTCGGTATCACGCGGTGATGTCGTGCTTGGCGAGTTCAACGCGCATGCGCAGCTCGATATCTCGGAACAGGCTTGCAAGCGCTGTGTCTTCGGGCCCATTGCGCGTCGCATCCGCCCAGGCGGCGATTTCGCGCAGTCTTTCGGGCGCAGCCAGCCCGGCAAGCATTTCGGTGTTGAGCCGTTCGAGTGCACCCAACGCGCCGGATGCGTGAGCGATTGAGCGACGCCTGCGGTCAATCGGTGATTCCGAATTGGCAAGCGCGACCAGCATTTCCACGCTCACCGGCTGGCCAAGCGGCGCTGCCGGTGGTGCCGCCATCATCGGCGTATCGGCGACCGTGAAGGCGCTGGCCTTGGGCAGGGCAGCGAGCAACAGGTTCTGCAGCGGAGCGACAAGGCCGGTGATGCGCAACGATATTCCTATCCGAAGGCGCAGCGTTGCCCTCAACTATCCTATAAGAAAATAATCGCGAAATTTCCACGAGCCCCAGGAATTCCATGCAGTTTATTCGCAGCGCCGTCACTGTGTCGCTCGCCATGGCGGTGGCGCTTGCGTCAGCGCCGGCATCGGCCGGCCCGCGCATCAAGGACATCGTCGACATCGAGAATGTCCGGCCCAACCAACTGGTCGGCTATGGCCTGGTGGTGGGGCTCGCGGGTACCGGAGACAGGTTGCGCAATTCGCCCTTTACCGAGGAATCGATGCTGGCGATGCTCGAGCGCCTGGGCGTGAGCGTGCGTGGAACGCAATTGCAGACGCAAAATGTCGCCGCCGTCTCGATCTCGGCGACGATGCCGCCCTTTGCGCGCGCCGGGTCGCAGATCGACGTGCAAATCTCGTCGCTCGGGGATGCCAGCAGTCTGCAGGGTGGCACCTTGCTGGTGTCGTCGCTGCGGGCGCTTGACGGCCAGATCTACGCGGTCGCGCAAGGGCCGGTCGCCCTTTCGGGGTTCAAGGCACAGGGTGCCGGTGCTAGCGTCACCCGCGGGGTTTCCACATCGGCGCGGATCGCAGGTGGCGCGATCGTCGAGCGCGAGGTCGATTTCAGGTTCAAATCCGCGAGCAGCCTGAAACTGGCGCTCAAGAACCCGGATTTTACCACCGCCCAGCATGTCGCCGCGGTTATCAATGGGCTTTACCCTGACACCGCCGAAGTGCTCGATCCTGCGACCGTCGAAATCGCGGCGCGGGGCAGCTTTAATGGCTCGCTGATCAGCCTGATATCGGCAATCGAGAATCTCGAAGTGTCGGTCGATCAGCCCGCGCGCATCGTCATCAACGAAGCGTCGGGCACCGTGGTGATGGGCAACGACGTTCAAATCAGCCCGGTTGCGATTGCGCAGGGCGGGTTGACGATCAGCGTGACGGAAACGCCGGTCGCGTCGCAGCCCGCACCATTCTCGGGAGGGACAACGGCGGTGCTGCCCCGTACGCAGATCAACGTCGATGATGGGGCCGGCAAGTCACTCGCGCTGCTGAAAGGCGGCACGTCGCTCAAGTCACTCGTCAGCGGGCTCAACACGCTTGGCGTCAGCCCGCGCGACCTGATCACCATCCTGCAGGCGGTAAAGGGCGCAGGCGCGCTCCAGGCCGAAATAGCGGTGCAATGATGGACCCTGTAATCGCACCCTCCGCTTCCCCGGCAGCACCTGCCGCAACGACGTCGCCCCGCGCCGCCCAGCTCGCCAAAAACAAGGAAACCGCCGAGAAGTTCGAGGCGGTGTTCTTGGGCCAAATGACGCAGTTGATGATGGAAAGCGTCGATGTCGGCGATCAATTCTCCGGCGGGCACGGCGAAGAGGTGTTTCGCGGTGTCCTCGCCGAAAAGCTCGGCAATGCCATGGCGAGCAAGGGCGGTATCGGCCTTGCCCCGGCCGTTCTGGCGCAAATCATCAAGTTGCAAGGGGGGAACGCCAATGGCGAGTGACTTTATCGATATCATTACCTCGCTCACCGCGATCATGGAGGAGGAGACCGCGCGGTTGCTGGCACCCGGGCGGCATAGCGATTTCGCCGAAATGGCGGCGGCCAAGATCAAGCTGGTCGCAGCGATCGAGCTCAAGACGATCGAGCATGCCCAGGGCCGCGCCGAATGGCTGGCCACGCTGGATGACGAGACACGCGACCGGTTGACGGCGGCGATCCGCCATCTCGGTGCGGCGGCCCTGGTCAATGCCCGGGTGCTCGCGCGCCAGATCGATCTCTCAACCGAGATGATGGGTGCCGTCGCCGCAGAGGCGCGCCGTTTGTCGGGCACGCGGAGCGCGATTTACGGAGCCGGCGGTACGCTCACCCGCACGGATGTAGCAACGCCGATATCGATCAACGCCAGCCTTTAGGTCGCTGCCGATCGCGTTTGGCGCAAGCGACGGATATGCAGGCGATCGAGGGCCTCAGCAACGCCCGCTGGCTCAGCCGGGCGTGAGGCCGGCTAAGCGCGTCACTGGCCGCGGCCAATCGCGCTTTTGAGTAGCCCCATCTGCTTGCGGTACAGGCTGGTCATCGTCGCAAAATCGGCCTGAATCTGGCCCATCTTGAGCAGTTGATCCTCAAGCGCCACGTTATTGCCGTCGGGCTTGGTCTCGGCGGTATCGGTATCGAGCACGATATTGCCCGCCAAAGGTTGTTTGGCCCCCAGCGCGGTCATGCCGCTGGTGAGGGTGATGCGGGGGCGCGCGACGGAGGGCTTGCCCGTATCTTGCGGCAACAGGCTGGAGAAATTCGGTGCCGTTACGTCGCGCGCTTTGAAGGCGGGTGTTTCGCTATTGGCGATATTCTGCGCGATCACCCGCTGGCGCTCGGACAAATGCTTCATCGCCCGGCCAATCCCGGTCAGCAGCGGCGGTGTGGATACCGGCATGGTCAAAGTCCTGTATAGATGTTCTGGTAGGTGGTGTCGGCTGATGGCGTAAGGCGGGCGAGCGCCGACTTGTAGCTGGCGAGCTGGGCGGATTGCGCTGGCGTCAGCGCCGTCGAGCCCTTCGCCCCGTTTGTGAGCGCCGCCTTGCCGGCATCCCAGTAAAGCGATCGATAGGCGGTCTGCGTTGTCGAGATTGCGCTCTTGAGCACAGTGAGTGTGGCGGCCGCGTCCTTGGCGGTGGAAACGTTGAGCGCCTCCGTTAATGCCAGGCCGAAATTGCCGCCGGGACGCACGCTGGGGCCCCCTCGCGCGCTGCTGACGGGCACCGACAGCCGCGCTGGGTCCATGCCCAGCTTGGCCAGCGCATCCTTGTCCGCTGCACCCGCGACGAGGGCGATTGTCGATCCGGCCTTGGCATCGATACCCAGCGTTATAGATCCGGCCACAGTCGTTGCTGTTACGCTCGCCTTTGAGCCTGTCAGCCGGCGAATGCGATCGGCCAGCGTCGTGAGCGTATCGTCGGCGGTGATCACGATTTTTTTGGCGGTGCCGCCATTGATGCTCAGCGAGAATTCATCGCCTGCGCGCAGGCTCGTCTGCGCAACGAGCTTGGTCGATGATTCAGGATTGAGCACGCCGCGGTGCAGGCCGAGCGCGCCCAGCACATTGTCGCCGCCGATCGAGGCCGCGATACGGACCGGCTCGGTGCGCAGTGCGGGCTGACCAAACTGGGTGGTGCCTTGCACCGCGCCGGACGATGCGTCGATGCGCGCAACGAACCCGTCGACCGCGCCGCGCCGCAGGCCATTCAGGTCGCCGGTCGTTCGCCCGCCCACAAAGAGTGCGCCGTTCATGAAGGTAACGCTGTCGACCTGATCGTCGCCAGCGGTCGCGAGATAGGAAGTGGAGGCGTTCGTCAGTGCGCCATCGACGCGGGTAACGAAGCCATCGCGGCCGCTCCCCATGGCATTGGCCTGCGCACCCGAGAGCGCCGTGCTTGTTGCACCGGCCACGGCAATCGTGCCGTCGCTCGACACCGCCAGCGCGCGTGCATCGGCCTGGCCGAGCGAGAGGCTGCCGAGATCAGCCCCCAGGTCGGTCGCGCTGATGCGCCGCAACCGCGCATCGCCGTTTTCGTTGGTGAGCGCGAGGATGTTGCCGTCCTGGGCGATCGCAAGTGCGGTCACTGATTCACTGCCGCCCCCGTCGATCGTCCGGCGTTCCTTGAGCGTGCCAGTGGAATCCAGCCGCGCGAGAAACGCGTCGCCGCCATTGGCGCCGGATTTGCCGCCGACATAGATCGCCCCATCCGCCCCGACGGCGAGCGCCTGGGCGGTATCGGTGCCAAGCGCGTGGATGACGGTGGCGAAGCGTTCATCACCCAGGGCGTTGAAGCGGGCGACGAGCATGTCGCCGTCAGTCGATCCGCCGTTGAATGTTCCGTTGACGGTACCAGCGACGGTAATGTCGCCATTTGCCGCTACGTTGATGGCTGCCCCTTGCGCGCTGCCCGAGGCACCGAGGCTGCGTTGCCAGACGACGGCACCTTCGCTGTCGAGCTTGGACAGGAACAGATCGGGCGAGCCGCTGGAAATGTTGGATTTGAGGTCGCCGTTGGTCGTGCCGACGATGTAGCTGTAGCCGGCGGCATCCGTCGTTATCGCCTGGGTCGTCGTGTTGGCGGTGATGCTGATGGGTTTGGCGGGGGCACCCTTGGCGGGCGCGACGGCGGTGAGCTTGGCCCGTGCGGTCGCGGCGCGATCAACAGCGGCGATAGTGCCTTCCAGCGTGCGGGTCATGGCACCTGCTGCATCGTCGAAGCGCAGGATTTGCGTTTCAGTGGGCGAATCGAGCGCGGTCTGGCCGCTGGCGACGACGAGCGCGTCGGCCGCACCGATCTGATCAATCGAGACCTGCTCGGCACCGTTGGGGGCCTTGACCGAGAAGCCCCATTTGTCGGATTTTTTGTCCGGCACGAAATGCACGAGCCAGCGCGGCTTGGGATTGCCCGCGTCATCGAGCACGACCGAGCCATCCGGATTGCGCAGCGGGATAGCGGCAATCGCGCTGTTGATCGCGTTTGACACCGAATCCAGCGTTGGCGGCTGCGTGGTCTGCGACAGATCGATGTCGATCGTATCGGTCGCCCCGGGCTTGGCGAGCGAGATGCGGAATTTCTCCGAGCCTGTAACCCCCGGCAACGGCGCGTCGCGCGCGGCGAGGATGCCGGTGCCGGAGAATTTGAGCGGATCAGACGCCGCGATCGACACCGAGCCGGCATGGCGCGTGGGCAGGGCGAAGGACAGCTGGACCTTGTCGGCGGGCGCCTGGCCGAGATAGGTCTGGAGATCGGCCAGCCCCTTGGCAAAGCTGGTCTGGAGCAAGGTGCGCTCGGCCTCGGTCGTCGTCGCGCGGGCGGCGACGGTGGCGAGCAGCTTCAGCTTGTCGAGCGCCTTGTAGGTCGTGAAGGCGGTCTGGACATCGGGCGATCCGGCATTGGGCGTGGTGACCTTGGTGTCGATGATCGACGCCTGTTGCTTGATGGCCGAAACCTGCGCCGATTCAGACGATCTGGTGGAGGGCTGTTTCCACGGCGGGGTCGTCGCCGCCAGCGTGAACTGTGCCTTGGCCGCCCGCACGGCGCGCGTTTCGGCGGCTGGCGCCGTCGCGAAATCGGTATAGCTGTTGGTGCCCGAGAGCAGCGACAGGCCGGTCAGGCCGCTGGACAGATTAATCGTCATTTCCTTGCTACTCCGACTCCGTTGTCCTCCATTCTTCCTATAATAGACGGATACGAAGCCTCATGCGTGCACATGCGCGCATTATAAGTCTGGATGCCGATGAACATGATGGCACTCACCGCGCAGCCGCCCGAGCTGAAGCGGTTTTCGGGGCCTCAACGGGCTGCCGCGCTGATGCTCGCGCTGGGCAAGGACCATGGCGCGCCGATTTGGGAATTGCTCTCGATCGACGAGGTACGCGAGCTTTCTTCCGCGATTGCGCAGCTGGGACGCGTGCCATCGGCGGTGGTCGAGCATCTGCTGGTGCAGTTTTCCGGCGAAGTATCGAGCATGGCATCGCTCCACGGCTCGTTCGAGACGACCGAGCGGCTGCTCGACGGGATCCTGCCTGAGGATCGCGTGAAGGAAATCATGGAGGATATTCGCGGCCCCTCTGGCCGAACGATGTGGGACAAACTGTCAAACGTCAGCGAAACCGTGCTCGCGGCCTATCTCAAGAACGAGTATCCGCAGACCGTGGCGGTCATTTTGAGCAAGCTGAAACCCGATCACGGTGCGCGCGTCCTCGCCGAGTTGCCGCGCGAACTATCCGTCGATGTTATCATGCGGATGTTGCGGATGGATGTCGTCCAGAAGGACGTGCTGGTCGAGGTCGAGCAGACGCTGAAGAGCGAGTTCATGACCAACCTGTCGCGATCGCAGCGGCGCGACCCGCACGAGACGATGGCGGAGGTGTTCAACGCGCTCGACCGCGCGACCGAGGAAGCGATGCTGACCGCGCTCGACGAGCGCGCGCCCGAGGCAGCGGAGCGCATCCGCGCGCTGATGTTTACCTTCGAGGACCTTGGCAACCTGATGCCGGCTGCCATCGCCACGATCGTTCGCAACGCGGACAAGCGCGAGATGGCGATGGCGCTGAAGGGCGCGCCGACTGAAATTCGCACCCTCTTCTTCAACGGGATGACCGAGCGTGCCGCCAAGCTGATGCGCGAAGACATGGCCGGGATGGGCCCTGTGCGCGCGCGCGAATGCGAAGAGGCGCAAAGCGCGCTGGTCCGCCTTGCCAAATCATTGGCCGACCGGGGTGAAATCGTGCTGGTCGATCCCAAGAACGACGATGCGATGATTCTTTGACGCCCCGTCGACAATCGCAGGTGTAAGCCATGGACATGTCTTTTCAGGCCCGCCCATTCGCATTCGACCGGGTTTTCGCGATGCCGCGGCCGGGAAGATCTGCCGTCAACGAGTCACCGGACCTGGCCGCGCTGCGTGAAGAGCTGGAGCAGCTCAAGCTTCAGATGGACGCCAGCCTCGCCATTGCCCGCGCCGACGGGTTCGAAGCGGGCCTGGTGCAGGCACGCGGCGAAACGGCGGCGGCGCTGCTCGCCGCAACCGATGCGCTGCACGTGTCGATCGAGGCGATCGAGGGCGAATATGAGGTGATCGAGGAGCGCCTGTCCAAGGCAGCCGCCGACGTTGCGATGGCAGCCGCAGACGAGCTTGCCGCGCGCGCGGTGGAGAGCCACCCGGCGCGTGCGATTGATGAGGCGATTGGCCGCGTATTGACCCAGGTCGCGCGCGGGCAGGAGCTGCACATCCATGTCCACCCCGCGCTGATCGACCAGATGGAGGCGCTGATCGCCCAACGCAAAAGCAGCGATCGACGCCGCCTGTCGCTGACGCTGATCGCCGATCCGACGCAGGCGCTTGGCGATGCCCTGATTTCGTGGGAGCAGGGCGGGCTTGCCCTGGACGCCGCCGCGCGGCGGCAGGCGGTGCTCTCGGAACTTGGCTTGCTGGCGACTGGGGCGGGCGCAGCGCCTGAGGGTGTGTTCAGCCAGGATCGCAAGTCCTAGAGCATTGTGCTTGAAGTATGAATCGTCACCGACGAGCGCAGCGAAGCAATCCAGCCTATCCGTTCGCGGCTCGCTGGATTGCTTCGCTGCGCTCGCAATGACGGATGGGTTTCTATTAATCAGACTCCGTACAAACATGGTCGTTCAGCCTGTCCGCCGGTGACGCTGAAAGCCGCCGTCCATCGACAATGGATCACGCCGCGCGCCTCATTCCTTCGTCAGCGCTTCGCGAGATGCCTTCGCCAAGTCACAGTTTTCCCGGGTGACGCGACATTGCTGCTCGAGCATTTCCACAAGCTTGAGCTGTTCCCCGCGAACATATTCATCGTGTCGAATATCGGGAGAAAACATGTTCCGGCCGGGTGACCGGGCCGTGCTACGATCGGGACGACGGGTCTCGCTGGAGCCGGACGACGTGACATGCGCAGCACGTGGGACCGTGAGCCCAATAGTAAAGCCAACGATCAAGCATGTGCCCGCGATAAGGGGCATTCTCAAACGGCTGACGCGCTTCATTCGATCAGGCTATCACCAATGACGGCTCCCGCCACTATTCGATCGATCCCGGCACCGGCGCTCTTTAGCGATGCGCGCCAATGCCGCAAAGCGGCTTCGTGTAATGGGGCGCTGCTACACTGTTGTGCCGGTGGACGGTGATCGCCGCCATTCCCCTTGACGCGTTCAGCCTCACCGCGCCCACCCGGCAAAAATTACCCACCCGGCAAAACTTTCCATCCGCCCCTCTCCTATAAGGAAAGGGATGGGTCCGCACCCTGACGACAGCATTGGGGCCGACCTTGGACGGATTACGTACCTTCTTTACGCAACTCGGCCCGCGCCGCCTGATGATCATGGCCGGTGTTGCGCTGGCCTTGCTCGGGGTGCTGGCCACTGTTGCCGTGCGCGGCAACTCAAGCGAGATGGGGTTTCTCTACACCGATCTCGACCCCTCGGTCGCCCAGTCGATTACTGCCAAGCTGACCGCGCAGAATGTGCCATTCCAGCTTTCCGCCGATGGCAGCTCGATTTTGGCGCCGCAGGAAAAGCTCGCACAATTGCGCATGGCGATGGCGGGCGAGAAGCTGAGCGGCAAGATCGGCTATGAAGTGCTGGATGCCGAGGAGCCCTTTGGCGTTTCCTCCTCTCGTGCGCGGCTCAACGAGACCCGCGCGATTGAGGGTGAGCTGGAGAAATCCATCCAGAGCCTCGACAATGTCAGCCGGGCCCGCGTCCATATCGTGATGCCCGAGCGCGCGATGTTCGCCACCGAGACGCGCAAGGCAACCGCTGGCGTGACGGTGAAGACCAAGGGCCGGTTGCCCGCCACCGCCGTGCAGGCGATCCGCTACCTGGTTGCGTCCTCGGTGCCCGAATTGTCCGCCGATCAGGTCTCGATCGTCGACCAGACCGGCATGCTGCTGGCCCGCGCTGGTGAAGCAGACGATGCGAGCGCGGCGCAAGCCGATGACCGCGAGACGGGCATTGAGGTGCGGCTGCGATCACAAATCGAGGCGATGCTCGAGCCGATCGTCGGCGCGGGCAAGGTGCGGGCCGAGGTCTCGGCCCAGGTCGGTCGCGACCAGTCGCGCGAGGAAACCCGCGTGTTCGATCCCGACAAGCAGGTGATCGGCCATCAGGTGACGGTCGAAAGCGGCGACCAGAGCAATGAGAATAGCGGTGCCGCGACGGGGGCCTCGGTCGCTGCGCAGTTGCCTGAAAATCAAGGGGCGGGGGCGAATGGGGCGGGGAGTGGCGACACCCGCAAATCAGCGCGCAACGAGACGTCCGAAGACACCACCTATGAGAATAGTCAGACCCACACGGTGACGGTGCGTTCGCCCGGCAAGGTGACACGGCTGACGGTGGCGGTGATGGTCGATGGCGGCAAAAAGGGCCTCCCCGCGCCCGAAATCGGCCGGCTCACGCGGCTGGTGCAGAATGCAGTCGGCTTTGATGCGGCGCGCGGCGACAGCGTGATTGTCGAGAGCATGGCCTTTGCCGTGCCGCCGCCGATTGAAGACGTCGCGCCGAGCTGGCTTTCCTGGGTGTCGGGCGACCAGTTGTTCAGCCTGCTCAAGCTGCTCGTGATCGCGGTGGTTGGCCTGATCGCGCTGATGATGCTGCGGCCCAAGGTAACGCCGGCGCAGCAGGCAGAAGAAGCGCGGCTGCTCGCGAGCCAGGCGGCCGAAACACAAGCGCTGGCAGCGCGCGCGGTGGAGGGCGATCCCCAAGCGCTGCTGCAGATAGAGGCGATGCGCGACGCGGGTGAAGACATCGCGCTGCTCGACCAGGAAATCGCGCTCGCGCAGGTCGATGGGCGCATCAAAATGTCATCGCTCAAAAAGATCGGCGAGGCGATTTCAGGCAGCCCGGCTGAATCCGCCTCGGTCATTCGCCAATGGATGAACACATGATGGAGAACGCTTCGCCCATGGATAGCGACCCGCGCGGCCTGATGCCCGCCACCGATGCTCCGCCTGCGGATAATTTTGTGCCGCTTGAGGATTTTGACACGACCGACCAGCCCACCGCGCCCAGCATGGATTCCATCACGGGCCTGGAGGCGGTGCATGATGTGCCGGTGACGGTGCAGGCAGTGCTAGGTCGCGCACGGATTGCCATCGGTGCGCTGATGCAGCTGAAGGCCAATGCCGTGATCGAGCTTGACCGCCGCGTTGGCGAGCCGGTCGACATTTTCGTCAACAATCGCCTGATCGCGCGCGGTGAAGTGGTGCTGATCGACAATTCGCTGGGTGTGACGCTCACCGAAATCGTTCGGCAGGAGCGCTGACCTGATGATTGCAAACGGAGCGGTTCACCTCTTGCTCGTCGGCGCGCCGAACAGCGCCTTTCACCTCGCCGCTGCCATGGCGCGGGAGTCTGGCGCGCAGGTCGTTCTTGCCGACGGCGCGGGCGAGGCGTTGGCAGTGTTGCGCGATAAAGGCGGCGATGTCGTGATGATCGACATCGAGCAGGATGTGCCCGATTTCATTGCCCAGCTGCGTGCCGAGCGGATTGCCGTCCCGGTGCTGGCTTGCGGGATCGACGCTTCTGCCGAGCGCGCCGTGGCGGCGATCCGGGCGGGCGCGCGGGATTATGTGCCGCTGCCACCGCAGGCGGACCTGATTGCAGCGGCCATCTTGTCGGTTGCTGATTGTACCACCCGCATCATCGGCAACGACCCCGTCTTTGCGCGGACAACGGCGCTTGGCCTTGCGATGGCGCATTCGAAAGCACCGTTGCTCATCACCGGCGCACCGGGCAGCGGCAAGGAGATTTTGGCGCGGGCGATCCATAGTGCATCGGGCCGGGCAGGCCGCTTCCTGGTCGTCGATTGCGCCGGTGCAGATGATGCGTTCCTGGAATCGGAACTGTTCGGCCATGCCGCAGGCGCTTTTGCAGGTGCCGTGGCGGACCGGCGAGGCCGGATCGAGGAAGCACGCAATGGCACGATCCTGCTGCGCGATGTCGATGCGCTGTCCCCGGGTCTCCAATCCCGCTTGCTCGCCATTTTGCAGGGTAAAGCCGATCGGCGCGGGGCGGGGGCGAGTGCACGGCTGATCGCGAGCACAACGATCAATCTCGACCAGCCAGCAGTGAAGGGCGGGTTCAACCCCAATCTTCTGGTGAGACTGGGCCTGGTGCGGATTGCCGTGCCGCCGCTGCAGGCGCGCATGGCTGATATCGTGCCGTTGGCGCAGTATTTTGCCGAGCGCTTTGCGTTGGCCAATGATCTGCCAGTCCGCGCCTTTGATCCCGATGCAATCGCCGTGCTGCTGCAGCATGACTGGCCCGGCAATGTGCGCGAGCTAGAAGATGCGGTGCACCGCGCCGTCCTGCTGAGCCGGGGCGAGCGAATTGCGGCGACCGACATCATTACGGCCGATGGGCGCTCGCTTGGTACTGGTGCTGGCGTGACAGACCGCCAAGACGCGTCTTTTGTTGCTCGCACGGTAGAGGATGTCGAGCGTGACCTGATCCTGCAGACGCTGCAGCACTGCCGGGGTAATCGCACATCGGCCTCCACGATTTTGGGCATTTCGGTGCGCACAATGCGCAACAAGCTCAAGACCTTCAGCGAGGCCGGCATTGACGTTGCACCCTGTGCGCTGAGCCGCACCGCATGAAGTTTTCGTTCGATGCACTGGCAATGCGCTTCGGGCTTGGCCGGGATCTGGCGCTCGCTGGCACCGTCATCGCGATTATCGCGATGCTCATCCTGCCATTGCCGCCTTGGATGCTCGACATTGGCTTAGCGCTGTCGATCACGCTGTCGGTGATGATCTTGATGACATCGCTGTTCATCGAGAAGCCGCTTGAGCTTTCTGCCTTTCCGACGATCCTGCTGATCGCGACGATGCTGCGGCTGGGCCTCAACCTGGCCTCCACCCGGCTGATCCTGGGGCATGGGCATGAAGGCGTGCAGGCAGCGGGCGGCGTGATCGGCGCGTTCGGCGAGTTCTTGATGGGCGGCGAGCCGGTGATTGGCCTCACCATCTTTGCCATCCTCGTCGTGATCAACTTTGTCGTCATCACCAAGGGTGCCGGGCGGATTGCCGAAGTCGCCGCCCGCTTCAGCCTGGATGCGATGCCGGGCAAGCAGATGGCGATCGATGCCGATCTCTCGGCCGGCATGATCACCGAGGTGCAGGCGCGCGAGCGGCGTAGCGAGATCGAGGCCGAAAGCGGCTTTTATGGCGCGATGGACGGTGCCTCCAAATTCGTGAAGGGCGATGCAGTCGCCGGATTGCTGATCACGGGCATCAACATCGTCGTGGGGCTCATCATCGGTGTCGCAATCCACGGCGTGCCGATTGGTGAGGCTTTTTACACCTACACGACCCTGACCGTCGGCGATGGACTGGTGAGCCAGATACCGGCGCTGATCGTG
Organism: uncultured Stakelama sp.; assembly: GCA_964638495.1. Classification (GTDB taxonomy): domain Bacteria; phylum Pseudomonadota; class Alphaproteobacteria; order Sphingomonadales; family Sphingomonadaceae; genus Sphingomonas. Next base: position 53,469 of record CAZXBM010000006.1, read on the forward strand.
TCGACGGCGGCCGGCCTGCTGGTGTCCAAGGGCGGCATTGCCGGCAAAACGGGCAATGCGCTGGGCATTCAGCTGGGCCGCTACCCCAAGGCGTTTGGCATGGTCGCGGTGTTGATGGGCGGCCTGGCGATCATGCCGGGCCTGCCCTTTGCCCCTTTTGCCCTGTTCTCCGGCCTGAGCGGCTGGCTGGCCTGGAAGATGAGCAAGCAGGCCGAGGCGACTGCTGCCGCCGAGCGGATAACGCAGGCCAATGCCGAGCGCGCGGCACAGCCGACCGACGAGCCAGTCTCGCGCACGCTTGCGATCGACGCGGTGCGGCTCGAAATTGGCTATGCGCTCCTGCCGCTGATCAACGATTCACAGGCCGAGCCGCGCCTTGACGATCAGGTTCGGGCGCTGCGCCGGCAGATGGCGCTCGACTTCGGCTTTGTGCTGCCGGCCGTGCGGATCATCGACAATATGGCGCTGAAGGCCAATGAATATGTCGTCTTTATCAAGGAGACGGAAGCCGCGCGGGGCGAAATCCGGCTGGACAAGCTGCTGGTGGTGAACGCCGGTGGCGGCAATCTGGGCATTGTCGGGGAGGAAACGCGCGAGCCGGTGTTCAACCTGCCGGCGCTGTGGATCGACCGCGCCTTGCGCGACGAGGCGGGGGTGCGCGGGCTGACCGTGGTCGATTGCGGCACGATCATCACCACCCATCTGACAGAGCTGGTGAAGGACAATATCGCCGATCTGCTGTCCTTCACCGAAACGCACAAGCTGATCACCGACATCCACAAGGAATCGGAAAAGCTGGTGTCGGAGATCGTGCCGTCCAAGATTTCCATCTCAGGCGTCCAGCGCATTCTGCAGAACCTGCTCGCTGAAGGCATTTCCATTCGCGACATCCCGACGATCATGGAAGGCATTGCCGAGGCGGCACCGCTGAGCGGCAATATCGTGCAGATGACCGAGCATGTCCGCAGCCGGCTGGCGCGGCAGATTTCAGCGCAGCAGACTAACCAGGGCGCGATTCCGATTCTGACACTGTCTGCCCATTGGGATGCCGAATTTGCGCAGAGCATCGTCGGGCAGGGCGATGACCGGCATCTGGCGATGGCACCGTCGAGCCTTCAGGCCTTTATCGCATCGGTGCGCGAAACCTATGATCGCCTGGCCGCCAACGGCGAAATTCCCTGCATGCTGACCAATCCGGCGATCCGCCCGTTCGTGCGATCGATCATCGAGCGGGTTCGCCCGGCGACGGTGGTGCTGTCGCAGAATGAAATCCACGCGCGCGCGCGCATTCGGGCACTCGGCACGATCGGATGACGCCCGGTAGGTGCAATTCATCCTATAATAGTGAAGTCGGCCATCGAGCGCGGCGGAAAGGCCCTGCATGAATTACGCCGTTGCGACGGGATCAGTTTTATCCTCAATGCCGCTTCCAACCGCTGCCCCGGCAGCGGCGACACCCATGGACAGCTTTGCGGTGGCAATGGACGCCGTGCTGGCAGCGCCGATAAATGCAGCGGCCGGGCGGGCTGACATGCTCCCCGCTGATGGACATCCGGTTGCGCTATCCTCGCCGGATACGTTGCCATTGCCTGCCCTCGCGCATGGCGCGGTCGCTGTGCCCGCCGGAGCGGCATTGCCGGAACCGGCGCCATTGGTGCCGCAGTTGGCGGATCGCGTCGATGCCGACGCTGGGGGCCTTGCGCATTCGGCGGCAGCACCCGACCTGGCTGCCGCGCCTGCCAGCGATCCTGCGCGGGCCGGTGCGCGTGGATTACCCGCCGTTTCGCCGCAGGTCACGACGCAGACCGCCACGACGCAGCCCGCCATTACGCTGCCGGTTGATGACGTCACTGGCACAGCTTCACCCGAGCCGATCCCGCATGCTGCGATCCCGCTGCGCCAACAGCTTACGCCGATGAGCGATGAGGCTGCCGCGCCGCCGCCGCCGCGCCACGCGGGGGCAGCGGTGGGGCCAGCGGCGGCGACAGGGCGGGCCTTGTCCCCCCATTCTCCTGTTGCCGCTGCGCCTGTGCGCATTGCGGTGCCGGATGCGCCCTTGCCCGGGGTACTTGCCGCGCAGGTGATCGCCACGCCCGGCATGCAACCGGCTGCAAGGCCCGCCAGCGAAAGTGCTGCGTCCGCCGGAGAGCCCAAGGCTGATGGCGACGTTGGCACCTTGCTTACCGATGCGCCAAACCCGACACCCGTTGCGCTCGCTTCTTTTGAGTCGGCGGCGGCAACTGTTCCCTCGGCGAGCGATATGGCGCCGATAACGGTAATCGCGCCGCCCACCGACCAGCAGCAGGCCGAGCTGTCTGCCGAGCAGCCCGCCGAGCCTTCTGCCCCGCGGCCGATAATCGGCAAGCGGATGAAGGCCGAGCTGGCGCTATCGTCGACGGTATCGTCCGCCTCGATTGCCATTGCCATTGCCAGCGCAGAGCCGGCGCGCCCAAGTGCAGCGGTGGGTGCCGTCGAGCGCCGCGAAGCACCGGTTGCGGCTGCGCCCGGTGAGGAGACAGCCGCACTAGTCCGCTCGAACAAGGCTGGGGAGGATCCTGACCGATCCGGCTCGGAGGCGATGAAGCTGGCCGATATCGTATCATCCAGTGCTGCATTGGCCGGTCCTGCATTGGCCGGTCCTGCATTGGCCGGTGGCGCGGTGGCGGCACCGCTGCCCGATCGCCCGACGATCATGGCCAAAGCGGCGACCGATACGAAGCGGCAAACTGTCAGCGGCATCGCCCCGACGGTCGACACGGCACCCGGCTCGACGCCGGGCCCTGAGCTGCCGATTGCCGACGCGACGTCCGCCAAAGGTCTATCGGCAATGCCTTCAAAGGGCGCGCCACTGCCCGATGAACAGGCGCTCAAGCTCGCCGTCGTCGAGGGCAAGGCGCTAGACGTTTCGCCCGAACGCCCATCCGCCATGCCCGCAATGCCGGCCGCAGACGGTTCGCTGCGGGCGGCGCTGGCGACCGGCGAGAGCAAGCCGCTCGCCCCGGCGATCCCGGTCACCCCCGTGATCGAGGCGCGTCCCGGGCAGATTGGCCATGATGTGGGCGTCGCGATTGCGCATCGCCTGTCGGCCGGTGGCGAGGAGCTTGTCGTGCGGCTGGTGCCTGCCGAGCTGGGGCGGATCGAGGTGCGCATGTCGTTTGACGAGCGCAGCGGTCTGCGCGCCGTGATTGCCGCTGACAGCCCGGTCGCGCTCGACATGCTGCGCCGTGACAGCGCCGATCTGTCGCGCGCGCTGAGCGACGCTGGTGTACGCAGTGATTCCCAAAGCCTGCGCTTTCAAACAGATGGCGGTAACGGTGGCGGCAATGGCAGCGCGGGTAACCAGCAGCGCAACCCCTGGCGCGACGCCGATGCCCATGCAGGCCGCGCCCAGCGCGACGACATCGCCGGCGACGCCGCACCGATTGCCTATCGACCGATCCGCACCAGCGGCAGCTACAATCTCTTGGCCTAGGAAAGACACACCATGGTGACGATTCAGCCCACCCCTACCACGTCGACATTGACGGTTCCGGCCCCCACCGCGAAAGCGGTCATTGGCGCCGATTTCAACATGTTCCTGAAGCTGCTCACCACGCAGATGCAGAACCAGGACCCGCTCAGTCCGATGGACAGCACGCAATATACCCAGCAGCTCGCGCAATATTCGCAGGTGGAGCAGACCGTTCAGCAAACCAGCACGCTCAAGGAGATCCTGGCGCGGTTGTCGACGCAGGACATGTCGCAGGCGGCCGGCTTCATCGGCAAGGATGCCGTATTCTCTTCGGCAGTTTCGGGGCTGGGTGCCCAGCCTGCGCGGTGGAACTATACGACCAGCCGCCCCATCGCCAGCGGCACGGCGACGATCAGCGACGCATCGGGCGCGGCGGTGTTTACGCGCGCGCTCAGCGGTGCCGATGCCAGCGGCAGCATCGGGTGGGACGGTACATTGGCCGACGGCACCAGAGCGCCCAACGGGGCCTATAGCTTGGCGATCAAGGGCGTCGACGCGGCCGGCGCGCCAATGGCTGCGGTGATCAACAGCACTGGCACCGTCAGTGACGTAAGCGCCAGAAACGGCACCCTATCGCTTGGGGTGAATGGCGTGCCGATGAAAATTGACACGCTGCTGAGCCTGGCTGGCGGCCGCTGATCCGCCTTGTTGGGCACAGATAATCTTCCGTTGCAAAACAGGGATCAGCAGCGCGAACTATCTATAATGAAGAGAGGCAGCGAGCGCCCCCCCTTCGCTTCGCTGCCTCGACAGCCACAGGTTGCTGTCACTCCCGCAGGAAGGACAGGCGCTATAACGCCCTGTCCTTCCTGCCTGGGCGATCGAGCAGTCGATAGGGCGCGCGTGCGCATGATTGCGGGCGCGGTTGCCTGACGGCATCACGCAATCGATTCAATTTGGTGCATACCAACACTCAGCGACCGAGACGCATAGGCGATCGTCATTGCTTCGCTGCGCGCGCAATGACGGATAGGTGCCAGTCAAGGGGACGCGATATCAGTTGGGCGATGCATCATCCCCGTTCGGTGGGATCAGGCACAAAGCCACACGCGGCGGTGAGCGGCGCTTTGCGCGCACGCGACGAGGGGCTCCATCGGCCGACGCCAGCCGATAGTCGAGCACCGCGCTTGCCATGTCGACACGGGGCGGGCAACCGCGCAGGCCATCGATCCAGAAATCATCGAGCAAACAGCCGGCCAATCCGGCTGGCTGGGCCATCGTCGCGATGCAATCGCTGATCGACGGGTCTTCGCGTGGCCCGATCACGTCCAGCACGTCGCTGAGCGTCATTTCGGGTACGTCCAGCAACCTCGCAGCCGCCGCCGCCCACAAGGCCGGCGGATCGACCACCGCGAGCGTGAAATTGATCCGAAATTCTGGCTGCGGCCGATCCCGTTGACTGGAAGGAAATTGCTGATCGCGCCAACTGCCATGTGTCACGTTACCGTACCTCTGCTTGTTGCTGACGCGACAGCTGGCTGTTGCGATTGAGGAGTTACCAATGCACGTCGAAAGGCCGCGCTACCTATTGAGGAAATGTCCCTAACGGGCTTTTCACCATGTTGGGCGGGGTCATTGCAGCCGATGGGCCGAGCGCCGCCCGAGCTCGCGCGAATGGGCGATGATCACCGACAATTCGGCATAGAGCCGGTCCCAGAATTGTGACGGGATTTCAAACGGCCTGGCTGTGTTTTTCTGGGTCAGCAGCAGGGATGCCTGATCGATCTGGGCCAGGCTGAAGCAGGAGGCGAATGCACCATCCACGATTTCATCCGGCAGCGGATTGGGCAGGGCCAGCCGCGCGGCCATGATGTAGCCGCATAATACTTCGGCACCATAGCCATCGAGCATCGCTTGCGGATACTGGGCGCGATCTGGTCGCTCGAACACGACAAGCGCGCCGGCTGGGTGGGACTCTACGCTGACACGCAGCCGCGCGCCAAAGGAATCGGTAATTTCTCGAATTCTGGGGAACACCACTTGGCCCTCGCTTTGCGCCAACGCGCAGCAGGCGCAATCCGCCTAGCCTTGCTGACGATGAGACGGAAAAGGCCGGGATGAATCCATCCCGGCCTTCCCTCGACCACCCCGACGGATCGGGGTCGTCGCCACTCCTTAACGGAACAGCGACGTGATCGTCTGCGGCGCCTGGTTGGCGATCGACAGGGCCTGCACACCAAGCTGCTGCTTGACCTGAAGGGCCTGAAGTTTCGCCGACTCCTTTGCCAGATCGGCATCGACGAGGTTGCCGATACCCGACTCGATCGAATCGGACAGCTTGCTGGTGAAGGCCGACTGCGCGTCGATGCGACGCGAAGCCGAACCCAGGTTGCTGAGCGATGCGGCGAGGTTGGTCTGGGTCGTGGTGAGGGTGTCGATCATCGTTGTGGCAGAAGCAGCGGAGCTGATGTTGCCGCTTGCTGCAACGGTGATCACCGAACCACCAAGGTCGAGACCCTGGTTGGCAACCGACAGCGAATCGGGCTGCCAGGTGCCGCCTGCGGTGCCGTCCTGCAGCGACTGGAGGGCCGCAACCGTCCCGCCGCTTGCCTTCAACAGGTTGGTCCCGTTGAAGTTCGAGGCATTGACGATCGTCGTGATCTGATCGCGAAGGGCGGTGAAGTCCTTGTTGATGTTGTCACGCGATGCCTGATCGATCCCCGTGTCAGCCGACTGATAGGCCTTCGCCTTCATTTGGTTGACGATATCGGAGATCTGTTCAGCGCCGGCAACGGCCACGTCCGTCACGCTCTTGGCGCGCGACAAGGAAGACGTAACCGACTGTAGGCCGCTCAGATCGCCGCGGAGGCTCTGAGCAGTGTTGTAGGCGGCCGAGTCGTCCTTGGTCGATGCAACGTTCAGGCCGGTGGTGATACGGGCTGAAGTCACGCTGAGCGCTCTGCTGGTCATGGTCAGGCTCTGGAGAGCTGACTGTGCGCCGGTGTTGGTGTTGACTGAGTACATAATCATTCCTTCTGGATGGGAAGGCCGCTTCTGCAGCCTGGACCAGAAGCGCTGGCCCGCGACGGTGAGGAAAACTTTCCTGCCCGCCCTTCATTGTGGAAAGAAATATTGGACAAACCAACTCATACGATGCTTTTATTGATGGTTAGCAATTAGTTGCTGGTGGGTTGGCAATGGCGTTTGGCGAGGGCGGCCGTCGGGCGGTCATCGCCGCTAGCGCATCGTGCTTGAAATATGAATCGTCATTGCGAGCGCAGCGAAGCAATCCAGCGGCGTGCTCGCGGATAGGCTGGATTGCTTCGCTGCGCTCGTGGGTGACGGGTGATCCTGAATTACGGCACGATGCTCTAGCCGGACTGAGCGATCACATCGGTTTGCCTTCAAGATCGCTGCAGCGCCGGCCAACATTATGGCGATTGGCGCAATAAACACAGTTCAAATAAAACGATATGTTGTCTTTACACAACATAATGATATGCATCACCCATGTTCAATCGACTCGCCCTGTTCCGTCACGATAGTGGTCTCAGCCGTCGCGACCTAGCCGATGCGGTCGAGGTGAACACGCAGACGATCGGGTATCTCGAGCGGGGCGATTACAAACCGAGCCTGGAACTCGCGCTCAAGATCGCAAAGGTGTTCGACGTGCCGGTCGAGCTGATCTTTTCGCTCGATCCCTTCCCCTCCATCACCGACGCGCTGCGGCGCGCGCAGGAGCAGCCATGAGCCATCAAAGCGGCCGCAAGAGCATAGCTGAACGCCTGGACGACGGCGTCCGCTGGACGGGGCTACCGTATGATTGGAGCAATCCCCTTCGACGGAAGCTGCGCTGGATGTCATCGATCGTGCTGGCGCTTGGCATCGCTGGCTTTGTGATGGCTTTCGGGCAGCCGAGGCAGGGGCTGGGTAGCTGGCTCCTCATCATGTGCTTCAGCCTTGGCAACGTGCTGCCCGTCTGGGGCCCGATCAAGCCGTGGGGAACGCTGGAGCGTGCCGACGAATTCGATCGCGCGCTGCGGGCGCGCGCCTTTCTTGTCGCGCTGTCGGTTCTTGCGGCGACCGCGATCATCGGGCTGGGGCTGATCGTTGGCCTGTCGCTGGCGCAGGAATGGACAGATCATACCCTGCGTACCGCGGCTATGCATCTCGCCTTCCTGCTGATGGTGATCTATGGCGCTGGTCCAACCTGTTACGCCAGCTGGACGTTACGCCCCGTCGGCGATGATGATCGCCGGCACGACGCCGACGACGAGGGATGATCGCTGGAGCGGGGCGGGGTGACGACTGGTTGCGGCGAGTTGGGACATTTGTTGTGATGGGACCGCAGGATAAACCATCAGTCGCCATTGCGAGCGCAGCGAAGCAATCCAGCGAGCCGCGAACGGATAGGCTGGATTGCTTCCCCCGGCTCAAGGCCGGGGTCGCAATGACGAGCTACCCTAAAAGCGGGCTGAGTCGACCACGAGCCCAACCTCAGAACGGGAAGAGCGCGTCATAAATCTGCTGCCCCCAGCGTGCCTGCTGCGCGTCGGTCAGCTGGCCGCGGCCACCATAGCTGATGCGGGCTTCGGCGATTTGGCTGTGGCGGATGCTATTGTCGCGGGCGATATCTTCGGGTCGGACCATGCCCGACACGACCAGTTCGCGCAGTTCGAAATTGACCCGCACTTCCTGCTTGCCGCGGATCAGCAGATTGCCGTTGGGCATGACGCCGACCACGGTGGCGGCCATCGTCATACTGATCGTCTCGCTGCGGGTGGTGGTGCCGGCACCGTTCGACTGCGAGGTGGAGCTGGTGTCGACGAGTTTTGACGGATCAACCGCGCCGGGCAGCAGCTTGGCAAGCGGTGCCTCCAGCCCCAGCAGAGAGGCGATGCCTGATTGCTCGCTGCCGCCGCGGGTGCGGGTGGTGGTATTGTCGACTGCTGCCTTGTCGGCAATGTTGATCCGCACCATCAGAATATCGCCAATCCGCCCAGCGCGCTGATCGCGGAAGAAGGCGCCGCTGCCCGTGCGGAACAGCGATGCGCTGGGGATCGGGGCCGGCTCCATGGCGGCGGGCGGGGGGAGCCGGTTATAGGCCCCCTGCAGGCCAAGCGAGGATTCGACCGCCGGCGCGGCGACTTGCTCTGGCGGCGACATTTTGGGCGCCTTGCCAACCGCCTTCAGGCGACCGACCGCGCCGCAGCCCGAAAGCATAGTGACGGCGAGCAACAACGGAACGAGGCGTTTCATGGGCTTTCCTTGAATCACGGGGATCAATGCGGGGCGATGCGGACGATGCCGGTGCTTTCGACCACACCCTCCAGCGTGCGGTTGGTCGACAGGCTGACGATGCGGACGAAATCGCCCGCAGCCCCATTGCCGAGCGCGCGGCCGGCGGTCGTGATCGACAGGCCACCGTCACGTAGCGCGATGGTCACAGGCTCGCCGCGCCGCACGAGTTGCGGACGGATGACGTCCGACTGCCGCAGCACGGTGCCCGGCAACAGCGCGCGCGCGGCTTCCATGCCGACGAGATCCTTCAGCCTAGGCAGGACGCGCCCTTCGACCAGCGGCACCTCTTGCGTGATAAAGTCGTCCGCCGCCAGCAAATCGCCCTTGGCGATGGCATGATCGAGCACCGGCACGGTTATTGACGGCACGGGCGCGGCGGGCGGCACCGCCTGCGACCGCGCGGGCGCGGGGCAGGCGCCAATGGCGGCGGCGACCAGCAGGGCAACGACCGACCGCATCTCAGCGCAACTGGCTCGTCGTGGCGAGCATTTCGTCGGCGGTCTTCACCACCCGGCTGTTCATTTCATAGGCGCGCTGCGCGGTGATCAGCGCGGTGATCTCGCTGACCGGATTGACGTTCGATTGTTCGATAAAGCCCTGGGTCAGCGTGCCGAAACCAGGCTGGCCGGGCGATGCGATGGTCGCCTGACCGGATGAGGCGGTCTCGAGGAAATTGTTGCCGCCAAGCGCTTCAAGCCCGGCCTCGTTGACGAAGGTGGCAAGCTGCAACTGGCCGATCGTCTGGGGCGCGGGGGAGCCCGACAGCGTGATCTGAACCTCGCCGGTTTTCGACACGGTGACCGCGACAGCACCCTGCGGTACGGTGATGCCGGGCTGCACGGGGTAACCGTCTGCCGTTACCAGCTCCCCCTGATCGGAGACCTGGAACGAACCGTCGCGCGTGTAGCCGGTTTCGCCGCTTGGCAGGGTGATCTGGAAAAAGCCCTTGCCCTGGATGGCCATGTCATAGGGGTTGTCGGTCTGGGCGAGCGCGCCTTGCTCGGCGATGCGATAGATGCCGCCGGTCTTGACGCCGGCGCCGATCTGGATGCCGGTCGGCAGCTTGGAATCGCTGCCCGATGCAGCGCCTGCGCGCGACACGGACTGATAGAGCAGATCCTGAAATTCTGCGCGCTGCCGCTTGAAGGCGGTCGTGTTCATGTTGGCGATGTTGTTCGAGATGACATCGACATTGGTCTGCTGGGCAAGCATGCCGGTGGAAGCGATGGACAGAGAACGCATAAAATACCCTTCAAAAAAAACGGGGAACGGGGTGGTTCAGGTGAAGCGGCCGAGCCGGTCGATGGCGTTTTTGCGCAGATCATCCATTGCCTGCGACATCCGCTGGCTGGACTGGTAGGAGCGCAAGATCCCGACCATCGCGGTCGTCTCGACGATCGGCTGGACGTTGGATCCCTCGACCCCACCCGAGGTGAGCTTGGTTTCGGTGGCTGGCAGGATGCGGCCGCCCGTCCCCGTCATCAGCCCGTCGCCGCGCGGATCGACGGCTCTTTCATCGGGAAAGACAGTAACGGCGAGCCGGCCGAGGACGCCTTGCGGGCCGCCCACCGAGCCGTCGCTGGCAATGCTGAGATTAGCGAGCTGGTCCGGTGGCACGTTGATGGGCTGGCCGCTTGCATCGAGCAGGCGCTGGCCGCCCGATGTGGCCAGATCCCCTGAGGGAAGCACCTTGACGAACCCCGCGCGCGTATAGGCCGTGCCGCCGCCGGGTGCTTCCACCGCGAGATAGCCCGGGCCGTCGATCATCACATCGAGCGGATTGCCGGTGGTCTGGAATGCACCCATGCCGGTATCGTGGATGGCACCGTAATCGAGCACATAGGATGTAGTGCCCGCCTGCGGGACCGAATCGCTGCCGCCGCGTTCAAGAAATTCGTGAAATACCGGCTGTTCGCGCTTGAAGCCGACGGTGCTGGTATTGGCCATATTGTTGGCCGTCACGTCCAGCCGGCGCCGCAGCGCCTGTTCGTGGCTGAGCAGGACGTAGGTGGAGATATCCATGCCTGTATGTTTCCAAGATAAATCGTCGTTCGGGGCGCACTAGGCAGAAGTTGCCGCATGCTTCTCCTATATTAGAGGGGAAACGCACGAACCGCATGGTCACGCGCAATTTGCGATGATCGCCATCCGAAGGGGAATTCCTTGTCCGCACCCGATCCAGCAGACGACATCGTCGAAGGAACCGATGCCGAGGCACCCGCCAAGAAGCCACGGTTCAGTCGGCGCATGCTGATCATTGTCGGCGGGGTGATCGTGCTGCTGCTCGTTGCTGCGGGTGCCGCTGTGTTCCTGTTGCAACCTGCAGGCGAGGGCGAAGCGCACGCCGAAGCGGCACCCGCTGAGGAGCATGGCGGGGGGGGGCATGGCGAGGAGGGTGAGGCCTATGTCGAGGCACCGGCGATGGTGGTCAACCTGCAAGGCGCTGACGGGACGGCCCGCTTCTTGAAAATTCGTTTCACCTTCGTTCCCGCATCGGCGGCCAAGGGTGCACTGATCAAGGCAAAATTGCCGTTGATCGTCGATAGCTTCCAGCCCTTCCTGCGCGAATTGCGGCCAGAGGATTTGGCAGGGTCTGCCGCCGTTTTTCGCATCAAGGAGGAAATGCTGGTGCGCGCGACCAGTGCAATGGGGTCGGGTGTCGTGAAGGACATTTTGATCCAAGATCTGATCCAGCAATGATGGATGATGACTTCGCCGATTTCGAGATCGCCGCGCCGAGCCTGTCGCTCGGCGATGGCGAGGCGTTCGACCAGGCCAGCATCGATGCGATGTTTGGCGGCAACGAACCGGTCACCAAGAAGAGCGGGCTCAAGGCAGTCATCGAATCGCGCGTCATCAGCCATGAGCGGCTGCCGATGCTTGAGGTGGTATGCGAGCATATGGTCCGCAGCTTTGCCACCAGTATGCGCAACCTGACATCGGACGCGATCGACGTCAGTCTGGAAGAATTGACGTCCATCCGCTTCGGTGAATTCATGGGGCGGCTGTCGCTGCCCGCGATGATTGGCGTGTTCAACGTGGTCGAGTGGGACAATTACGGCGTCATCACCGTGGAATCGGGCCTCATCTATGCCGTGGTCGATGCCCTGCTCGGCGGACGGCGCGGGAGCGGGCCGTTGCGGATCGAGGGGCGGGCCTTCACGACGATCGAGACGACGTTGGTCTCCAAGATGATCGAGCTGGCGTTGAGCGACCTTTCCGTTGCCTTCGAGCCAATCGACCAGGTGGGGATGGTGCTCGAACGCGTCGAGACCAACCCGCGCTTTGCCGCGATCGCCGGGCCGACCAACATCGCCGCCGTCGCCACTTTTCGCGTCGATATGGAGGGGCGGGGTGGCAAGTTCAGCATCTTGTTACCCTATGCCACGATCGAGCCGGTGCGCGAAAAGCTGTTGCAGCGCTTCATGGGGCAGAAGGTCGGGCGCGGGAACATCTGGGAAGAGCATATGGCAAACGAGCTGCTCAAGACCGAGGTGCCCGTCGACGTGGTGCTTGGCGAAAAGGTGCTGCGGCTGGAGGACGTGCGCGGGTTGACGGTTGGGCAGACCATTCCGCTCAACACATCACCCGATGACGCACTCGAAATCCGGTCCGGCGGGGTGCTGATGGCGCGCGCCCAGATCGGCCAGCGCCGTAACAACGTGGCGGTTCGCTTGCTGGCGGATATGTTCAAGGAGATTTAGCAATGAGCTTTTCAATCCTCACCAACATCATCACCATGGTTTTCTGCGGTGCCGTGCTGATCCAGAGCGTGCGCCTGATCCGCTGCCTGCGCGCGGTGAAGGGTGTTGCCTTTGGCGAGATGGTCGCCGCGCTCGACAAGTCGACGAGCCAGGCAAAGGCAGTGCTGGCCGATCTGCGCGAAACCTTGCAGACCGATTGTGCGGCCAACGCCCGGGTGATCGCCAGCGGTGCCGCGATGCGCGACGAACTGACGGTGATGGCCGGGATTGCCGACGCCGTTGCCGAGCGGATCGTCTCGGCGGTCGAGAAGAGCAAGCCGCATACGCCGCAACCGAGAGCCACGCTCAACCTCAAGCAAAAAGACAACGCCCAGTGCGCCGAGGCGGCGGCATGAGCGGTAAACCTTCCTTGTTGGTGTTGACGGCGATTGCGGCGACGCTCTCCACCGTCGCGCAGGGCATGACGGCGGCGGCCCCTGCCGAAGAAACACCGCCAACCAGGCTGGGCACGGCCATCAAGCAGGATCTGGCAGCGCGCGACCAATCCACGGCGCGCCGCAACCGGGCGCTGGCGCTGCGCGAGCAAGTGGCCAAGGCGGCGGAGGAGCGGATCAAGGCTGATCTGCGCGCGCGACAGGAAAAAGCGGATTTGGGGGCTGCGGGCGGTGGACCGGGTGGCAAGGCCGCCGAAGACGCGCAATATGACAATCTCGCCCGCATCTTTCAGGCGATGAAGCCAGCCAAGGCGGCGCTGGTGTTTGAACAACTTGATCTCGATGTGCAGATGAAGGTGGCCGTGCGGATGCGCGATCGCTCGATCGCCATGATCCTGGCCGCGATGAGCCCTGCGGCAGCGGCCGACCTGAGCATGTCGCTGGCGCACAAGGAGCCGAAGAAGCGAGAGCCGGTCACCGCCGGGCCTGCCAGGCTGCCCGCGCGCGGGGTCTGATACGGGGCACGCCGCAGCGCCTGCTTCGCCCATGAGAGATAATCAACAAGGCGGTGCCGCCGGTCGCAAAGGGCCGCGACCCGGTGGCGATGTCTGTTGAACGGGTTTGGTTGCGCGCGTTACGCCGCTGCGGAAATCTCGACGATCAGGACATCGGCGACGTCGTGATTGTCGGCACGCAGCGCACCGGCCAGGCTCGTGCGGAGCTTCACCGCATCCACCGGCGATTGTGGCGACGCATAAAGCCGGGAAAACTCGATCGCCCCGGCTACCGTTACAGCGCGCAGGGCGGGCAGCCGCTTGGTGACCCGCGCAAGCGCGCCTGAATCCGACGCGGCAACCACGAGCTTGAGGCGCAGGGCACCCTCCAGCCGATCGGACCCGACGATCGGCACGACGATCGGGGCCATCTCCACCAGCTGCGGAGCGTTTCCTGCGGATGAAGCACTCCCACCACCGTTTGCGACCAGGGCCATGGCGGCGATGGGCAGCAACGCGAAGCGCTTCGAAAAAAAATACGTGATGGTTAAATCTCCGATAGGAAAATGACACTTTGTCGCGCGTCTATCCTATAATAGAGGATAGGAAGCGATCCGGGGCGTTTATGAGCACAGATCAACGGCCGCGCCGTGCCGTAATGGTCGATTCTGGGCAGGAAGTGGCCGATCCACAGCGAGGAACCGCTGCTGGTGACGGTGACAAGCCGTTGGAATCAGATGCATCGGTGGCACCAAAGCCACGCGTCATGCTCCCGACGATCTTTTTTTTGCTGGCATGTGCTGCGGGGGGTATCGGCATCGCGCTGATGCCCTTTGGTGGCCTGTGAGGCGGCGGTTGCAGGGGATATTGGCCGTTGCCGCCTGGCTTGCGACGGCAGCGGCCCCAGGTGGAACCCCTGGCGGAACCCCTGGCGGAACCGCTGGCGGAGCAGCGCCGAGCGATAGCGCGCCCACTGCGCCCGGCCAGTCTGACGCTGCCATTGCCGCCGATGCCGAGCCAGGCATCGCCGAACCGCGACCGCCCGTCAGGATATCGTCCCTGCCGTCCTTTGCGCCTCAATTATCCGATCTCCCGACGATTACGGGCCCCGGTGGCTGGCAGCGGGCGGGCCGGAAGGGCGGGTGGCCCGAAATCATGGCCTCGCGACCCGCGACGCGCCAGGCCGCGCGCTGGGCTTATGCCACGCATGCAATTGCACTTGGCCGCGCGGCGGAGGCGATCGGCGCGTTGCAGGTGATGCGGCAGGATGATCCTGATCTGCTGCTCGTGCCATCGTTTCAGCTGGCGCTGGGGACAGCGCTGGCGCAGCTCGGGCGGCCCGCGGCGGCGACATCGGCCTTGGCGGGCGATGCGCTGCAGGCCAATCCGGAAGCCTGTGTGTGGCGCATGGTGGCACTGCTGCGGGCGCAACTTGCCCCGCAGGCGATGGAGCAGCTGCGGTGTGCGCTGCCTGCACTCAATGCCCGCCCGGTCCCTGCGCGCGCGCCGTTTCTGCTCGCTGCGGCCCACGCAGCGGCCGATCTTGGCCATCCGGCCTTCGCCAAACAACTGGTGGCCGTGATGCCAGAGACTGACCCCGCAGCCAATCTGGTGCGCGGCCGTGCCGAAATCGCGCTTGGCCATCGCCCAATGGGGCGGATGCTGCTGGCCAGAGTGAGCCCGCGCGGCAATATCGAGCAACGCCTCGATGCCGACCTCAGCGGCATTGAAGATCGCGCAAGGCAGGCGCCATTGGCCGCCGCCGACATCAAGAAGTTGCGGCAGATTCGCTTCGTCTGGCGGGGCGGCGACATTGAGATGCGGGCGCTGCGGCTAAGTTATGCGGAGGCGGTGCGCCAGCATGATGTGCGCGCGACCCTGGAAGCGGGGGCAACCTTGTTTCGCTATTTCAGCGGCGGCCCCGACCGCGCCTCGCTGGTCGTGCAGCTGCAGGACATGCTCGCCGCCACGCTTGCGCCCGACAATTCCCTGCCGCTCGAACAGGTGGCGGGGCTGTATTGGGACTATCGCGATCTGTCGCCTGCGGGCGCAGCAGGAGACTTGCTGGTTACCCGGCTCGCGGACCGGTTGCAGGCGGCCGGGCTGTATGAGCGCGCGGCGGAATTGCTCGACCATCAATTGCGCATTCGCACCCGCGACATTGCCCAGGGACCACTGTCTGCGCGCGTCGCGTCATTATTCATTCTCTCCGGGCAGCCCAAGCGCGCCTTGGCGGCGATCCGCGATACCGAAGGCAACAGCTATCCCGACGACATGCTGTGGGCGCGTCACCGGGTGGAAGCGGTAGCGCTCGATCAATTGGGCCGTACCAACGAAGCGCTGGCCGTCTTGCAGGATGTGCCCGATGGTGATGCGATCCGTGGCGAACTCAACTGGCGGCGGCATGACTGGAACGCGCTGGCCACTGCCGCGCCGCCGGTGCCGACGGGACAAACACCCTTGTCCGACGTCGCCCAAGCGCGGATTCTGCGGCTCGCCGTTGCCTATGCGATGCTCGGACGCGAGGGCGACCTGGCCGCCTTGGCCGCGCGCTATGGCAAGGGCTTTGCCTCGCTGCCGACTGCTGCCGCCTTTGCGTCGCTGACCGCATCCGTCGACACCATCGATCCTGCAGCGATTAGTGCGGCGATGGCAGCAATTCCTTCCGCGAGCCCGGCCGGCAGCATTGCCGATTTGATCGATTCTTCACCGCAAGTAACGAAATAATCAGCAGAACAAGCATTGCTGATCAGCGCGCGCACCTTGGTTGGGCGGTGACATACTATCAGCTTACCGGGAGCTATTTGCACCGATCTGGTTGTTTTGTTCATTTCCATTGATGGTGCCCATCCTTAACTGTTTATGTGGGGAGCGGGGCAACAGAATCAGTTCCGACTCGGCAAATAGATCATTGGAATCTCAAAGAGATTCCAATGATATGCGACGAATAGGCGGGGGGGCTGATGACATTGAGCACACAGTTTATTTCGTGCATGCCACAGGGGAGATGCCTCTTGTGGCGGCCGGAGCTGATGTTGCTGCATGTCGCCTCCGATGCCGTTATCGCGCTGGCTTACTTCGCCATTACATTGGCAATTCTAGGTTTTGTTCGCGGCCGCGACGATCTTGAGGGCAGGCACCGTGCACGGGCGCTGCTGGTTGGTTGCTTCATCGCGTCCTGCGGGTTGATGCATGTCGCCAGCATTATCGTGCTGTGGCTGCCGGTGTATGTTCTTGAAGGATGGTTGAAGGCGGCGGCCGCGATGTTGTCGCTTGCAACGGCAATCATGCTGATCGCCCTTGTCCCCAAGCTGCTGAAGGTGCCGTCGCTCAAGCAATTGCAAGCCGAAATTGCGGCCCATCGCGAAACGATGGTCGCGCTGGATGCGACCCGCGCTTCGCTAGCGCTCAAGGTTGCCCGGACCGAGCAGGAATTGCGGGAGACGGAACTTCACTGGCACGAATCTGCCACGCTGCTGGGTACCGTGATCAAGGCGATGCCTGGTTTCATCTATGCCAAGGACCGGTCCGGCAAGATAATATTGGCGAACAAAGCCGCGCTCGACCTGATTGGAAAGGAATGGGCGGACGTATATGGAAAATGTGACAACGAGTTTTTGAGCGATCACGCCTATGCGGATGCCGTGATGGCCAATGATCAGCTCGTCATGGCGGCGGGTCAGCCGCAGGAGTTGGAGGAAGTTGTCACTCACCCTGAGAAAGGGCAGCGGATCCTGCTTTCGACCAGAGTGCCGTTCGGCAAGGAAAATGATCCGGTGGGCGGACTTGTTGGCATCTCGATCGACATTACCGAGCGCAAGCAACTGGCGCGCGAACTCGTCCATGTGTCGCGGCGGTCCGCGATGGGAGAGATGGCAACGGCCATCGCCCATGAGATCAACCAGCCGCTTGCGGCCGTGACGATGTACATCGGCGGCAGCCTCATGCTGCTGGGCGACGATCCAGCGAATGACCGCGTGACGCGGTCGCTCGCGGTGGCCAAGGCGCAAAGCCTGCGCGCCGGCGAGATCATCCGGGGGCTGCGATCGTTCGTTTCAGGCGGCGAAGATGTAAAGCGTTGGGATGATATGGTTTGTATTGTCAACGCCGCCTGTGCGATTTCGTTGCTTGGGGCAAAAGAGGATGGCGTGACGGCCACGATCAAACATGATTTTCCCGAAATGGCGGTGCTAGTCGAGCGGGTCCAGATCGAGCAGGTCGTCGTCAACCTCGTCCGCAATGCGATCGATTCATTGAAGGCGCGCGAAGGCGCGATGGTGTGGGTGACGACCGGCCTCAACGCCGACGGCATGGCAATGTTGACCGTGCGCGATAATGGGCCCGGCGTTAGCCCTGAGGTGGCACCCCGACTGTTTAGACCCTTTGTCAGCACAAAGGGTGTGAAGGGCATGGGCGTTGGCTTGTCGATCTGCCGCACCATTGTCGAAGCCCATGGCGGCAAGATCTGGGTAGAGCCGGACGACGGCACCGGTGCGACCTTTCGCGTCACCCTGCCGACCGTAGAACGCGGGTTGTCGACATGAACAAAAACTGGGTCATCCATGTCGTCGACGATGATGAGCCCGTGCGCACTGCACTCGAATTCGCATTGACGGCCGCAAAGTTCGACGTGATCGTTCACGCCTCCGTCGCCGACTTTCCCACGACCGAAATGATCGACCATGGCCTGCTCATTTGCGACGTGCGGATGCCCCTAATGAGCGGTATCGAGCTTACGCGGGCGCTGCGGCAGGCCGGATCGACGATGCCGATCATTCTGTTGACGGGCCATGCCAGCCCAGCGCTGCAACTCGAAGCCATGGAGGCAGGGGCAGGCTGCATTTTGTCAAAGCCTATCTCGCTCTTTGTGTTGCTTGCCGAGATTGCGCGCCTCACCGCGGGGCCGTCCTAAGTCAACATCGCCCCTCGATCTGCAACCTGCCAATCTGATCTATAATGATCGCAGGGGCATGCGCACTCAATTGCTGGGTGGGCATGCGATCGCGTCGCTTCGCGCAGCGACGAATTCGGCGGGAGAAGGCAGTGAGCATCAAGAAGCTGGTCATTTGGGGGGCGGCGTTGCTGCTGGCAATGTTGTGCCTGGGCGGCATCGTTGCGGCATCACGCATCAACGTCATCAGGATCGGCGGTCCCGTCCAAACGGAAATCCAACAGGTTTCGGATCTGGTCGCCGATATCCTGCCGCCGCCGGAATATGTGATCGAGCCGTTTTTCGAGGCGACGGCGCTGCTGCGCGATCCCAGCCAGTATTCCGTCCATGCCGCCCGCCTCACCAAGCTGCAGCAGGACTATGATAATCGGCACGCTTATTGGGTTGCGTCGTCGCTCGAGCCGACTTTGCGCAAATCGATTGTCGAGGACACGCACCATTCCGCGACGCGATTCTGGGCCGAACTCAACGATCGGTTTCTGCCGGCTGTAAAGGCAAATGACGCAGCCAAAATGAACGCGAGCTACGCGCGTTTGAGCGACGATTATAACGATCAACGGGCGATGGTGGACAAGACTGTCATCATGGCCGCAGAGTATCAGGCCAAGCTAAAAGCGAATGCCGACGGCCAGCTTGCCTGGGCGATTGGACTGCTGCTTGTGATCGGTGCCGCAACCCTGGGTATGGTCGGCGTGGCGTGCCTTGGTCTGTTGCGACGGGTAATCGATCCGCTGGTAGAGGTGGTGGACGCCACCACGGCTCTGGCGGCAGGCGGCAGCGCCACGGTGCCCCATCTGACGCGGACCGACGAACTCGGGAAGATGGCGCAGGCCGTTGAAAGTTTTCGGCAGGCGACGGTTGCACGGGCAGAGGCGGATGCCTGTCTGAGCAACGAGCAGCAGCTTGTGACGACAACGCTCGGCGATGGGCTGGTCGCATTGCAGCAGGGCAACCTGACAAAATTCATCCGCACCGAATTTCCGGGCGGCTATGGCAATCTCAAAATCAGCTTCAACGAAGCGATGGGCGCGTTGCGGGAGATGATCCAGTTGGTCAGCGAAAGTGCAAGGGAGCTGACCATCGGGGCCGACGACATCGCCTCTGCGACGGACAATCTTGCCCGCCGGACTCAAAGCGATGCCGCTAGCCTGGAAGAAACCAACGCCGCGCTTGGCCAGATCAGCGGCCGGTTGAAGGCGACGTCGACATCGTCCGCGTTGACGGTCCAGCGGGCCGGTCAGGCGATCGGCACGGTCGCACGGGGCCGAGGAACCGCTGTTCACGCGGTAACGGCGATGGACCGGGTGAGTGGCAGTGCCAAGGGCATCGACAGCGTGATCGAGGGGCTGGACAAGATTGCCTTCCAGACCCGGGTGCTTGCCATGAATGCCGCTGTAGAGGCGGGCAGGGCAGGCGATGCGGGGCGTGGCTTCGCCGTGGTTGCCGATCTGGTGTCTGCGCTCGCTATGCGCGCGGAGGAAGAGGCCAAGCGGGCCCGGGACGAGCTGACCGTGACGCTCGATGAGATTGCCGTTGCCGTGGGCGCCGTGAAAAAAGTGGATGGGGTGCTTGAGGAAATTGCTGCCGATGTCGAGGAGGTGAATACCTTGCTCGCCACAATGGCATCTGACAACACCGCCCAGTCGCTCGCCATTGGCGAAATTACGAGTGCGATGTCCGTCATGGATCAATCGACCCAACGCAATGCCGCCATGGTGGAGCAAACATCGGCAGCGACGCGGACGCTGTCGCATGCCGTCCGTACGCTGGCAGACCGTGCGGCGGTGTTCACATTCGAGCGGCGAGTCCGTAACATTCCGGTCGCGGTCGACCGGCGCGCTGGCGGCAAGTCGAGGGTCGCCCGCGATGCCGCGCCAGCGCGAGAAGAGTGGATGGCCCGGACCTGAGGCATCATCGCCTGAGAGATACGACATCCTGCGTGACGGTTCGATGCCTTGAGGCACTGTCACGCCAGCCTTAACGCGAGGCAGCAGTCGATCCCCGACGGGCGCTTCGCGTCGCCTTACCCGTGCCCAATTACGGACTGCAATCTCGCGACGATGACGCGCCGAAGACCCTTTTCCTCCTAAAATGGAAAGATGGTGAAAGGGAATCGGCGATGCTGAATGACCGAGCTGCTGAGTATCGTTTGAATGCGCCGGATGGGGACGATTTGCCCCGGCTGACGCCGGCCCCCGCGCCATCAGACGCTATCGCCGTTCACCCCTTTCTGCCGATCATCGAGGACATTGCCGTTATTCTGGCCGATGATCTCGACCATCCCGAGGTATGGCGTGCGGTTGCAACCGCAGCGACGCACGACGTGACTGATCTTTGCGCCTTGCTCGATTTGCTGCGTGTTGGTTCTACCGGAACCGGGCTGAAGACGGTCAACCTGTTGGGCGCGATGCTGCATGCCCTGACCATTGATCGCAGCACGGGGCTCGCCATGCTCCAGCAGATGCTGCCCGATCACCCCCATTGCCCGCAGGTTGCCGGCGCGATATTCTTTGCCAGTCGCCACGGCCAGGCGGGTGGGTCGGCAGATTTGACGGGTCGCTTTTGTGACGCGCCATTCGTGAAATTCGAAACGCTGATGGATGGCACGGTCGCCCCCTGCAACTCGATCTGGACACAGCAGCGGCTGGGCCAGCTCGACGGGCAGACCGCCGCACAAATCTGGAACAGCCCCGCCGCCCAGGCGATACGCGCCAGCATCCACGATGGCAGCTTTGCCTATTGCAACAAATTGCGGTGCAGCAAGATCATCGACGATGCCCTGCCCGAAGCCGCCGCCATAGCCGATCCGGCGATGCGCGCCATCATCGACGAGCAACGTACCGAACTCGATACCGGGCCGAGCTGGGTGTTTCTGGCGCATGACGTGACCTGCAATCTGAGCTGCCCTTCCTGCCGTGACCGGATCCTTGCCGCTGACGAGGCGCAGGAACAGCGTTTCGCGGTGATCGAGCGCGATGTGTTGCAGCCACTGCTCGGCGGGCAGGGACGGGTCCGCCTGTCGCTGTCGGGGCAAGGCGATCCCTGGTCGAGCCCCCATTATCGCTCGATCCTGCGCTATCTGGCGGACAATGACCTGGATGTTGAGCTTGAACTCCATACCAATGCACTGCTGATGAATGGGCAGCGCTGGTCGGATTATGCCGGGCTGGAAAAATACGATGCGCTGGTGAACGTCTCGATCGACGCCTGTACGCCCTGGGTCTTTGAAACGGTCCGTCGGCCGGGCAAATGGGCGCAGCTGCTGCCCAACCTGCAGTTGATCAGCAAGAAGCGGCTGCAATCAGTGTTTCGTGAATTCCATATCAACACGACCGTCCAGCTCGACAATTATCACGAGATGCCCGCGCTGGTCAGCTTTGCCCAGGCCATCCGCGCAGACAGCGTGCGGATGTACATGATGCAGAACACCGGCGGGCATGTCGCGGGGGATTACGCGCGCAAGAATGTCGCGCGCGAAAGCCATCCGCTCCACCGGGCGTTTCTTGAAACGCTGCGTGATCCGCGGCTCGGCCTGCCGATCGCGCATCTCTACGATATTGCGCATTGGCGTGCCCGGGCGATGGAGATGACGCTGCCGTCGGACACATTACCGGCCAATTATGGCCTCGCCGACCTCGCCGACGCGCTGCGCGACGCCAATGACCGGCCCGATCGGCAGGTGGCGTTATGTGTGGCAGGGCGGATTCGCTTCCCTCACGATCTCGACCTGCTGCTTCAGGAAGCGCGTGCGCTCGCGGCGCTGGGGTTTCGCCAGCAGGCGGACTATCGCTTGCAGGAGTGGCTTGCCCTGGGCGGCGAGGTCGTCGCGCTGGAACGGTGCGCCGACTGAACCCCGGGGCGGACAGGGCGAGCCTGTTTGCCCGGGCCGGCGTTCGGGACGAAGCGCCAGCCGCCTGGCTTATCGCAGATAACTGGCGAGGCTGAGGCCCGAGAGCTGGCCGAACACCGAATAGCTAGCCTGCAGCATCGTTTTCTGCTGCGCCAGATCGATCGCGACCTGGCCAAGATCGGCGTCTTCGTTGCGCGAGATAATGTCCTGCAACAGCAGCGAGCGATCCGTCGCACGGGTGGCGAGCGTTTCGGCTTGTGCCTGCTTGCGACCATTCTCGCCATTGACCGCGCGGAGCGCCGACAGGCCGGCGTCGATTTCCCCGGCTGCCTGGGTCAGCGCGGCCATCTGGGTCGCGGTTGGCGGGTCGCCAATGGTTCCGGCACCCGCCAGCGTCTGGAAGGCCGTGTAGAGGCCTGAACCGATGTCGCTTGCGGTGACGCCATATTCGACATCGACCTGATCCGACAGGCGCGCCGCAGCCTTGATATCGTCATTGGCAAAGGCGGTGCTGGCCGGTGTCGTCAACGTGTCGGCCAGCGTCGAAGGGAGGAAGGCCGGGACGTCCGTCTGCGATCCGCCGAACAGCGATTGACCGCCGTCTGAGGCGTTCAGGGCGGCACGGAATTCGTTGAAGGCGGCAGTGATCGTGCTGTTCAGCCCTGCGCTCTTGCCGGTGCCGATCGCCGTCAGCATCTCTTTCTTCAGCGTCGTTGCGCTGGTGTCGATGGCCGATATGTAGATATCGTTCAGGTCCAGCGTGTTGGTGACCCGGGCCGAGACGGTCGCATAGGCATCCTGCTGCGACACCAGCGAATGGGCAGAAAGGTTGCGGACCGCTTCGGTGCCTAACGAGGCATAGTCGACGGCCTTCTTCCCCGTCGATAGCTGTGCCTGGGTTTTTGCCAGCAGCTGTTGCGAACGCTGGATCGCAGCCGACATGGTGCGTTGGAGCGGGATGGTGGCGACGCGGGACATGGCGTTTCCTTATCTAATCATCGAAAGCAAAGTGTCGTACATCTCGCTTGCCGTGGTGATGATGCGCGCAGCGGCTGAATAGCTGTTTTGCAGCACGACCATGTTCGACAATTCCTCATCGATGTTGACGCCGGAGAAGCTGTCGCGCCGGTTGACCGCATCGTCGCGGCGCGCCGTGGCATCGGCAAGGGTGGAGGCTGCCTGCGATGCCGCGGTGCCGGTATTGCCGAGCAACGCGGCACTGCGCGTGGCCGTGGTCGCAATGCCGTCCTTGCCCAGATCAACGGTAGCCGCGAGTTGATCCACAAAGCCGGTCGCGCCGCGATTGTCGCCCGCCCCCAGTGCCTTTGCGCCGACGGTGGCACCGGTCTGCAGCCGGGCCAGACCGAGCTTGCTGGGGCTGGACAAAATGTCTGGCCGCACGCCTGCAGTGGCGACGCCGCTGGTCGTGCCGGTAAGCTGGACGATGCTTGAAAAGGATTGGCCGGTGCCCAGCCGATCGGTTGTATCCGACGCGACCGTAATCGTCGCGCCCCTAAGATTGGTGTTGGCCTGGAACTGGACCCGGCCCTTTGGGTCCATGGCAAAGCTGCCATAGGCACCGATCGGGCTGGCATTGAGTTCGGTGACCAGATCGCCAAAGCTGGCCCCGACCGATCCGGTCATGGCATAACGCGATATGGCACGGCCCGAGGGATCGTGGATGACGATCTCGGTCGCCTGCCCGGTGGCAAAGCCGTGGGCATCCGTTGGGACAAAGCCAGAAGGGACCAACGGGCTGGTCGCGCTGCGCACCAGATCGTTCATGCCGAAATATTGGGAGAAGCCGATGCCGGCCCGCTCGCTTGGTGTCGTCGGATCCTGGGCGATGGCGACGCCATTGGTCGTGCCGGTTGCCTTGATGGATAGTTTGCCACCGGTGAAGGTGGCCGTGGCGCTGCTGCCGAGCCCGGCATTGATGGCAGCGACGGCATCATCGACCGTGGCTGTGGCACCAAGCGCTGAGAAATCGATGCGGGTCGACGCGACCAATTCGCCTGTCGGTTTGGTGACGGCAAACACGGCGGCGCCACTGAAGCCGAGCCGATCCGTGCCGATCAACGCGGCAGATCGGCCATCCAGCTGGTTGGGGGCGGGCACCGTGGAGCCAGCGTTCGACACGGCGTTGAGCGATTGCGAGAGGCCGCGGAACAGGACGCCCAGCTTTTCGCTGAAATCGGGCAGTGCGCGGTCCCGCAGATCAAGCAGGCCGCCCAGTTTGCCGCCAACCCCCGCCGAATCGATCTTGTCACCGGTCGCGACACCCATGACGCTTGCGGTATCGGCAAAGCGCAGGGTGATAACGGGGTAGCTTGTCTGCGCCGTGTTGCCGCCCTGATCGGGCAGCGACAGCTGACGCAGGCGATTATCAAGCAACGGGATGCCCGATGCTGTATCGATCGCAACGCGGCCATCGGGCTGATCGCGCACGGTCAGCTTGACCAGACCGCTCAGCTCCTCAATCGCCGACATGCGTTGGTCTGCCACGCCAGCCGAGCTGCGGCCGGTCCCGTCCAATCGCGAGACGGAGGCGTTGAGGTCGTTGATCCGCACGAGCAGCCCATTGATCCGAGTGACGCTTTGGCCGATTTCGGACTGGACGTCTGCCGCAAGCCCGCTGACATCGCCAGCGAGCTGGTTGATCGAGCCGATTGCATCCTGGACATTGGCGGTGAACGCTGCGACCGATTGGGGCGATGCCAGCGTGCCCGTCATCGCAACGGCGGATGCATTGATTGCATCGAGCCGCGCGGGCAGGCCATATTCGGCACCCGGCGCGCCGAGCAACGATTGCAACCGATCGAGATAGGAGGAGGATACCTCTGCGGCACCCATTTCCCCTGCGCGGCGATAGACGGTCGATTCCAAAAACTGATCGGCGATGCGTGCCGGTTCGCCGATCGTTACGCCATTGACCCGGCCCGCCGAAACCCCGGTCGTTTGTGACACTGTCTGACGCGCATAGCCGGGCGTGCCGACATTGGCGATATTGTTTGAAACCGATCGCAACCCTGCCTGCGATGCCGCAAGCCCGGACATCGCCGATGACATGATTTCGTTCAGCGACACGGTGGCGATCCTTGGCTGGCCTTGATGGGCGTGCTGCCGGGCAGCGAGGTTTTGCGCCCGGCACTCACATCAAAGCATTATCGTTTCAGACTACTCACTTCCTGCAGCATCTCGTCGACGGTCGTGATGATCTTGGACGAGGCGCTATAGGCGCGCTGAAAGCGGATCATGTTGGTAAATTCCTGCGCGAGATCCACCGTGGACGCCTCCAGCGTGTTCGAGGCAATCGTGCCCGCGCCCAGCGATCCGGGTGCGTTGATCGCGACGCTGCCGGATTGATCCGACACGGTATAGGCATTGCCCGGCATCCGGGTGAGCCCGTCAGGGTTCTGGAAGCTGGCGATAGGCAGCTGATACACCGCCCGCGACGTGCCGTCTTCAAATACCGCACTGACCACGCCGGCATCCGAAATTTTGATTGATGCGATGCTGCCCAGCAGGCCGCCATCGACGCTCGACGAAATGAGCGCGGAGGTGCCGCCGAATTGCGTCAGGCCGTCCAGGCCGCCATCGCTGCCCAGGCCAAGCGTGATTGGCCCCGAGCCGGCGCCATTGGTCCAAGTGGGAGTAAGCGTCGCAAACATGCCTGGATCGGATCCGGCACGATCAAGGCTGCCATCGGCGTTAAAGGCGATTCTGCCGCTTGCCAGCAGGCCGCCCGCCGCCGTCACATCGGCCGGAGGCGTTGCATAGATTTCGCCGACCCAGCTGTTGGGGCCGGTCTTCAAAAAGGCGAGGGTGACGGCATGCTTGCCGCCCTGGGCGTCAGTAAGATCGACTGGACGCGAAAATTGTGCCGTCCTCGTCCCAGACGCCAGATCGCCCGCCACGTAGGTGCCGGTAAAGGCGGTCGCGGTCGAATCGAGATTGGCGCGCATGTTCAGCCTGGTTGTCGGGGCGGCAGTCCCTGTGAGCTGACTGACGCGCACCGCCGTCAACGCGTCAAGGCTGCCATTATTGACATAGGTCCCTTGAGCGGAAAGCGGCCAGCCTTGCAGATAATTGCCGCCCGCATTCTTGAGATAGCCCTGGCTATCGGGCGTGAACGACCCTGCGCGAGTATAAGCGATGTTGGCGTTGGCCCCGATGCCGTCGCGCGTGACGAAGAAGCCGGCACCTTCGATGCCGATATCGGTTGAACTGCTCGATGCCTGCAGCACGCCCTGCTTGGAGACCAGCGTGTGGCTGACGGCGGATACGCCGCCCGCTGAATAGGCCCCACCGGACCGCCCGTCCGATACGAGCGTGCGGAACTGCGCCTCGGCATTCTTGTAGCCGACGGTGTTGATGTTGGTGATGTTGTCGGCAACGCTGGCCATGGCGCTGGCTTGCGCGCTCAGGCCGGAAACACCGGCATACAGGGCTGAGTAGAGGCTCAAGAAAATTCTCCACAAGGAATGCACCGAAACCGGCTGCGGTCCTTTGATTATAGGGTGATTGCGGACCAGGCGGACAAAGTGGCTGAAATTCTTTGGCTGATCCTATCGAGCCTGATTCTTCCTATAATATGGCGAACGGGCAAGGGGCCAGGCAGATGACGCTTCGAATTTCGCTTCGCGACGGTGAACAGATGATTGTGAACGGGGCCGTGCTGCGCTCAATCGGTCGGACCGATCTGTGCGTGGAAAACACGGTGACCCTGCTGCGGGGGCGCGAGGTGATGTCACCCGATGAGGCCACCACGCCCGCGCGGCGGCTCTATTATACCTGCATGCTCGCCTATATCGATCCCGATGGTGCGACCAAGCATCACGATGAAATCATTGGCTATCTGTCCGGCCTGATCGGAGCATTTGAATCGCATGAGGCCAAGGCGGCTTGTGTCAGCTTTGCCCGCAAAGTGGCGATCGGCGATTTCTACCGGGCGCTGGCCGATTGCCGGGCATTGATTGCCTATGAAGCAGATGTCTTCAGCCGCGCCGCACGCGATGCCGCCTAGGCCGCGGGCATGAAGACGCTGGCGGCAGCAGCGCGCGCGCTACGGGATCTGTCGCCTGATCAGCGCTTTGGCAGGGTGATCGGCGTGCGGGGCGCGCTGATCGAAGTCGAGGGACTCGACGGCGCCGCGCGGATTGGCTCGCACATCACTGTCGAAGGAGCGGATGGCGATGTCGCTGCCGAGGTCACCGGGCTCGATCGCAGCGTGGCCCATTGTCTGCCGTTCAGCGACCCGCAGGGCATCGCCTCTGGTGCGCGCGCGCGCCTGATCGGTGGACGTTTCATGGTGCGCCCGTGCGATGCCTGGCTTGGCCGGATGGTGAACGGCCTCGGGGAGGCGATTGACGGCAAGGGTGCCGTGCCAGCCGGCATTGAACCGAGGCCGATCAAGGCATCGCCGCCGCCTGCGGCCGAACGCGCCCGGGTGGGCGCGCGGATCGGCACGGGGGTGCGGGCGCTCGACATTTTCGCGCCGCTTTGCACCGGGCAGCGGCTGGGGTTGTTCGCAGGATCGGGCGTCGGCAAATCGGTGCTGCTGTCAATGCTCGCGCGCTGGACCGCCTGCGATATCGCGGTGATCGGCCTGATCGGCGAGCGCGGGCGCGAAGTGCAGGAATTTGTCGAGGACGATCTGGGGCCAGAGGGGCTGGCCCGCAGCGTCGTGGTGGTCGCGACCTCCGACGAGCCCGCGCTCATGCGCCGCCAGGCGGCGTGGACCACGCTGGCGGTGGCTGAACATTTCCGTGATCAGGGGCTCAATGTGCTGTGCCTGATGGATTCGGTGACGCGCTTTGCCATGGCGCAGCGCGAGATTGGCCTTGCCAGCGGCGAGCCTGCAGCCACCAAGGGCTATACCCCGACGGTGTTTGCGGAGCTTCCCCGCCTGCTCGAGCGCGCGGGGCCCGGGCGGCCCGGCCAGGGCGCCATCACCGGCCTGTTCACCGTGCTCGTCGATGGCGATGATCACAATGAACCCGTCGCCGATGCCGTGCGCGGGATTCTCGATGGCCACCTCGTTATGACCCGGCGGATTGCCGAACGGGGGCGCTATCCTGCGATCGATATCCTCAAATCGATATCGCGCACGCTGCCGGGGGCGCTCAGCCCAGACCAGAACGACCTGCGGCTGTCCGCGCGCGCAGTGCTGTCGACCTATGGCGACATGGAGGAAATCGTGCGGCTGGGTGCCTATAAGGCTGGCTCCAATGCCGAGGTTGACCGGGCCATTCGGCTCGCGCCGCAGATCGAGGCGCTGCTGACGCAGACCAAGCAGGATCGTGGCGATGTTGCCGGCAGCTTTGCCGCGCTCGGTGCAATCCTGCAGGAGGAGCAGCCGTGAAAACGCCTTATGACGCGGCGCTGCGCCTTCGCCAGCGCGAGATTGACGACATGCGCGTGTCGATCAATGTCGAGGTCAACACCATGATCGTGCTCGACAGCCAGTGCGCGGCCATCGACCATGATGTGCGCGCCGAACGCGAGCTGGCTAGCCGCGATCACGCCTTTTCAGCCCATGCCTTTGCCGCTCGCATGTACGCCCAGCGCGACGCCCTGAACCGCGAGCGTGACGCCAGCGATATGAGGCTGAGCGTGCTGCGTGACCAGGCGGTGGAAGCCTATGGCTCCCTGAACGCGATTGCGGCCGCCGCTGACCGCCACCGCGACGATGCGATGCGCACCGTGGCGATTGCCGAGCAGGCGCAGCTCGACGACTTTTCCGCCGCCCGCTTCACCCGGGTGCTGCACCTTGCCCGACGCTTGCGCGCCGCGCGCGATGGTGAGGCATGAACGTCTCCCCCGACTATAGTCGGCTCGATCCGGCGCAAAAGGCCGCGTTGATCTTCGCGCAGGCGCATGATGATGTCGCCGCGCGCTTGTGGCGGGCAGCGCTGGGTGGCGCCGATTCCCGCAGCGAGGACTATGGCGGCGCGCGTGTCACCGACAGCACCGACTTCACCTTCGATTCATTGCTGGCGCTGATCATTCCAAAAAGCGATGCAACGCCCAGCGCATCAAGTGCCCTCGTCCAGACCGGTACGATCGCTGATACTGCTGAATCGCCTGTGCCGACTCCCATCGAAACACTGACCCAAACCAGGGGACTTGTGGTGGGCGGGGTGACAGACCTTGTGACCGGCCTGGGGCCAAATGCCCGCTTCGGGGAGGCGCTGGCAGCCGCAGCGACGCGCACGGGTGTGCCAGCTGCTGCACTCGCCGCGATCGTCGATGCCGAAGCCGGCAAGGCCGGCGACGGCAGCTGGAAGACGACATCGCGTAATCCGCGATCAAGCGCAGCCGGTCTTGGCCAGTTCCTCGGGGGCACCTGGCAAAGCGAGGCCGAGCGCACCGGCACATGGCTGCACGAAACCGCGACGAGCCTCGGCTGGATCGGTGGTGACGGGCGGGTGCTGGCACAGGCGCGATCAGCACTGCTGGCACTGCGCTATGATGCGACCGCCTCCATCAACGCCACCGCTGATTATGCCGCTCGCAGCGTTACCCAGCTTAAGAAGGCAGGTATTGCCGTGGGTGAAGATCTCACCACCGTCGCGCGCGCGGCCTATCTTGGCCATCATCTCGGCACCGCCGACGCTGTGCGCTTCCTGAAAGGCGGCCTCGACAATGGGCGCGCGCGGCTGCTGCTGCATGCGCAGGTGGGGAGTATCGCCGCCAGCCAGCGGATCGCCCGTAGCGGGGATGCGGCGAGCGCACACCGCTCCTGGCTGCTGGATTTCGTGAACCGCCATGTGACGCCAGCGCGCTTTGCCGATTGACCGCCACATTCTCAGATAATTCTTGGATAATGTGGATTAAGTAATCCCATATATGGGAGGGTTTACTAAATCTTATAGGATTAAGACCAGAAAGAGGTGGTGAGGAGCGACGGGCGAGGGGCCCGCCCTCCGCAATCGGGGAGATGCACCATGTCAAAGACGACCATCGCACTGGAGGCCGCAGTCGCCGCCGTTATCCTGGAAATGCCAAAGGCCGAGGGCCTATCGACCGCTCGCCAGCGCGCCAATGTTGACAAGGCGTTTGCCTCGATCCTGAAAATTATTGCACCGCGCATCCGCCACTTTATCCGTCAATATGGACTGGTCTCGCATTGGGAGGACGCCGAGCAATGCTGCGCGATCGCTGTCCACCGCGCGATTATGGGATATGACCCGACCAAGGCACAATTTACCACCTTTGTGAACTGGCAGATCAGGGGCGAACTGCAGAGCCTTCGCTTCCGCCTGATGAGCGATCAACGCCCGTCGGCCAGGAAAGTGGATGCGGTGACGGTATCGCTCCACGCGATGACAGCCAATAGCGATGGCGAAGAAGCGAGCCTGGAGGCCATTCTGGAAGACGATGGCGCGCTCGCCCGCACCGAAGCCGGCGCATCCGATTATCTGGCCGAGGCCGCCACGGCGTCGCTGATCGATGAGTATATCGCGCATCAGCGCGCGGCAGGGATCGAGCAGTTGCGCAAGCGCCCTCGCCCTAAAGCGACAGCCCGCCCTGCGCCGGTCGATCACGGCGCGGCAATGCTAAGCGGCCCGCGGGTGCGCGGCGTTTGCCCGGTAGAACTCGAAAAACTCGAACAGAAATTGGCGCGCGATAAGGAAATCGTCGAGCGCCGCGTGTTCGACCTGACGACCCTTGATGAGCTCGGCACCGATACTGGCGTGACCAAGGAGCGTGTCCGGCAGATCACCAAGCGCGCCACCAAATCGATCGCCGAGCTCGCCAACAGCCATCCGCGCTTTGCGATGATGGCGGAGTATCGCCGCCCGACCCCAGCTGGATCGCGCATTCGCAGCCGCACCAAGGCGAGGACGACCAACACCACGATCCTGCCGCCGGTTGGCCAGCCGCACAATAGGTTGTCGCGTCTGGTTGCCCTGGATGCTGCATCAAACGCCTCCATCGGCGCACGCCACAGCGATGATGTCGATCCAGCGACGCAGGGAGATACCATGCCCATCGCAGCGGACGCGTCTGACGCAAACTCCCTCGGCAGCGCGGCACGCCATTGACGAGACGCAGTTGATGCGACCGACCAGTGTCGGGCGCGTCAACTGCGACACCGCCGCCGCCGGCATCCCACTCGCGAACGCAGACCCGAACCCTTTCCTTCAAAAAAGGTGCCAGCGATGCAGACTACCGCCAGTCCAACGCCCGACGCCAACATCACCCTGCCACATATCGAGCCGCAACTGACAGCGGCGGCACGGCAATTGACGGCGCATGCACGCCCAGTGCTCGCGGCCAGTCACGCCTGGCTGCTCTCGCTGACGGTGTCGACCCGCACGCCGGGCGCGCCGGTCGCGATGGGCTGGACCGACATGGGCCAGCCAATCGGTCTGCGGCCCCTGCTCGCAGACAAGGCGCGCTTAGTGCAAGAATCGCTAGCGGAATTTGAAGTGGCAGGCGAACGGCTGCTGGCCCATTTGGCGCAGCGCTGGCCGGTCAATGCCGTGCCACCAGCGATCGGCGTCGTCACCGATGGCGAAGGGGTCTTTTTCTCGTCGGATTATCCCTCCCCCTTGCACCCGGACTGGCTGGCGCTTCATCAGGCTGGCCTGTGTGTCCCGGCAATGGTGTTGGCCTTCCCGATCGGTGGCAACTGGGCGCAATTGATGGAGTATGGGCGTAATCGCAGTGCCCAATTGAATATTTACCATTAATCCTATATGCCGCCTGTGACAGTGCACAGGGGGCGGCGAATGGCCACCCGGTATGGAAAGACCGAATGGCGCGCACCCGACCTTCTGCGATGCTGACGAGCGATGGCGCGACGACGGCGATAAAGGGCCGGGCATCGCCTGCGGCGATCGCATCGCGCGCGCCTGCGCCGATCGTTCTTGACCGCCATCGCGCCTTTGTTTTCCCCAATCGTATCCGTGAGCAGCGCCGCCGGCATGGCTTGCAGAAGCTGATGGCACTGAGCGATCTTTTGCCGGATATCCCCTATATAAGGTTATCCAAGATTGAGCGCGGCGAAGTTGTCGCGCGCGCTGGCGAAATGCAGCGGATCGCCCAGGCTTTGGGCATCGCGCCGACGGATTTGCTGAGCGACGTTACCCGGCCGGGCTTAGATATCGCGATCTGGGCCCAGCCCTTTGTTGATGGTCGCCCGGTCGCCGAAGAGGAGGAGCGTTTTGCGGTGATGCTCGCCGCCGCCCTCCGGGTGTTGCGGAACGCAGATGCCGGGCTGACGATCGCGGCGCTGGATCAGCATTATGGCTTGCCGGCTGTCATCCTGTCGCGGCTGGAAAATGCCCATAAGACCTTCGATCGCTGGAACCAGCCGACGATCGCTGCTGTGTGCCGCTTGTTCGGTGTGGCGAACGAAGCGGCGTTGCGCATGCTGATTGCGGAGCGTTATCAGCGGGGCGAGCTTGACGGGTATGTCGGGCGGATTGCCGATCCGGCCATGCGTGTGCGCCGGACACAGTCGGTCATCGCAGCGCTCCGGCAGGAGCTGTTGCTGCCGGAGGCCAAACGCGGCACGCGTGCTGTGCGGGTGTCACCGCCTGGCCCGTCAGTGCTTGGCCGAGCAAAGACCGCGCCAGCCACTGTGGCTGCGCCGGCGCCAGTGGCTGCTGCGTCAGCACCCGCGCCCGTTCAGCCAATGCCTGCCATCCGCATGTTGCCTGTGTTTGGAGCGCCATTGCCGGGTGGACTTATCGCAGCGACACCGACCGATGCCGAAATCGAGGCACCGCAGCGTGCCGGCCCGCGCGCCTTTGGCCTGCGGGTGTGTCGGCCGACGCTCGGTGCCGGATTGCCGGCCAGCGCGACCGTGGTGGCCGATCCCGATCGCACACCGGTCGCGGGTGGGCTCGCCGCCATTCGCAGCGCGGATGGGTTTCGGCTCGTGTCGGTAACCTTCGATCGGATGGGCGCGACCAAGGGCTATAGCGTGATGCCCGACGTCGAAATCAATATCGACGATCTTGATCCCGCCGACGTCGCGGCCGTGATTGCTGCAGTGTTTGCCTGAACGGGCCAGCCGCGCGCGTTAGTGGACGAAGCGCGCGACCACATCGCGATAGCTGCGGCTGACCTTCACCTGCGCGTTTGACTGCAGCACCAGGAAACATTCGCCATTGGTGTGCGGCTTCACCTCCTTGACGAGATCGAGGTTGACGATCGTCGACCGGTGAACACGCTGGAAGCGACGCGGATCGAGCCGCTTTTCCAAGTCCTTCATCGTCTCGCGCAGGATCAGCGTGTTGTCGGCGGTGTAGATGCACATATAATCGCCGGCTGCATCAATGCGTTCGATGGTATCGACATCCACACGGAAAATCTGACCGCGATCCTTGATGTTGATGAGCTTTTCGAAGCGGTTGGCCGATACTTGTTCGCCGCCATCCTGCATATCGGCAGCCGCGCCGGGCGCGATTTCGGCGAGCACCTCCTTCAGCCGATCGACTTCCTCGACGCCGCGCTTTTCGGCCAGGCGCTGGCGCACGCGATCAAGCGTGTCGGCAAGGCGGCTCTCCTCTACCGGCTTCATCAGATAGTCCATCGCCTGTGCCTCGAACGCGCGGATCGCGTGATCGGAATAGGCGGTGACGAAGACGAAAAGCGGCGGCTCCACCTCCATCAGCCCCTGTACCACCGAAAAGCCGTCGAACCCGGGCATCTGGATATCCAGAAAGACCAGATCGGGCTTGTGTGTCTTGATGCTGCGGATCGCCTCGCGGCCATTGATGCACGTGTCGATGATCTCAACGTCTTCATGCGCCGCGAGCCGCAGCTGCATGCCCTGGATCGCCAAGGTCTCGTCATCTACCAGGATCGTTCTGATCGTCATGCGGCCTCTTTCGTTGGTTCCTCAAGCTGGAACGGTATTTCGATCTCCACCCCGAAACCGCCCCCTGGGTTTGATCGTGTCTCAAATTTATGGTCGGGCCCGAACGACTGCACCAACCTATCCCTGATATTGGCGAGCCCGACCCCGGTTGAAAGGCTTGGACGGGATTTTGTTTCATGCAAGCCAGGTCCGGTGTCCGATACGCTGATCTGCACCCGATCGCCGTTCAACCGAGCGTCGACGTTGATTTCGGCACCGTTCTCTTGTGGCGTCACCGCATATTTGATGGCGTTTTCAACGAGCGGTTGCAGCAGCAGCGAGGGCAAGCGGGCCTTGGAGACGCGCGGATCGATCGAGAAACTCGGCCGCAACCGATCCTCAAAGCGCATTTTTTCGATTTCGAGATAGAGCTTCAGCGTCTCCACCTCCTGCGCGATGGTGACGTGCGCGGTCGGCTCGTTGGCGAGGGTATAGCGCAGGAACGAGGAGAGCCGGCTGAGCATCGCATTGGCACGCTCGGTTTGCTTCAGCAGCACCAGCGTGGAAATGGAATTGAGCGTGTTGAACAGGAAATGCGGGTTCAGCTGATAGCGCAACATCGCCAATTGCGCCGTCGATGCTTGTGTCTCCAGCTTGACCAGCTGATCGATCTGCTCCTCGACGATCAAATAGAAATTGATGCCGAAATAAAGCGCCGACCAGCCCGCCAGCACGGTGAAATTGAGAAAGATCGTGCCGAGCACGAGGTTGAGGTTGATGCCCGGATTGTCCTTGATGAACCCGAAGGAAAAAGCATCGAGCACTGCATAAAGCGCCGTTGCCAGCAGCAACGTGGAGACGCTGAGCAACACCAGGGTGATGCGTGGCAGGCGCCGGTAATAGCCGTACAGCGTCGAGAGCAGCAGCGTGATGCAATAGCCGACAATCGATTCGACGACGATCAGCGCGACCGAGGCGAAGGACAAGCCGTTGGAGATGCTGGAGACGCTGCGCAGAATCAGATAGCCGGACCAGCCCGCCGCCTGCAGCAGCCAGAAGGCGCGGTTCTTCTCTTCGAAAAAGGGTCGGGAGAAAATGCCGGGGGGCGGTGCGTCGCTCATCAACCCTATAGATAGCGGCCCAGGGCGCGCATCACCAGCTTATACCGGCCGAGCTTACACGGGCCGAGCTTATACGGGCTGACAAAAGGACAAGAAGCGGCGTAGACTTGTTCAACAGGCTGTCCAGCAACAGGAGACCCGCCATGGCCGATTTCGCCGATGTGATGACCCCCTCCGCGCATGGCGACCGCGCCGGGTTCAGCGCGATGACCGAGGGTACGCAGGAAGACTGGCAGACAATCGCCGCCCATTTCCGCGATTTCTCCACGCATTTGCCAGCCCGCGTGCTGACGCACCTGAAGCTGCTCGATGGCGATTTTGGTGGCTTTCCGGTTGATCGGCTCGAGCATTCGCTGCAGACCGCGACGCGCGCGTTTCGCGATGGTCGCGATGAGCCCTATGTGGTGACGGCGCTGCTCCACGATATCGGTGATACGCTCGGCACCTATAATCATCCCGAGATTGCCGCCGCCATGCTGCGCCCCTTCGTGTCGGAGGAGCTGCACTGGATCGCCAACAATCACGGCGTGTTCCAGGGATATTATTATTTCCACTATCTCGGCATGGACCGCGACCTGCGCGAGCAATATCGCGGCCATCCGCATTTCCAGGCCTGTGCCGACTTTTGCGAGAAGTACGATCAATCGGCATTCGACCCGGCCTATGAAAGCGCGCCGCTCGATTTCTTCGTGCCGATGGTGGAGCGCGTGATGGCCCGGCCGATCAACAGCATGTACGCGAAAATCGCCGAGTAACCCTAACCGTCTGTCGTCCACCCATCACAAAAAGGCCCCGCCGATCGACCTGATCGGCGGGGCTTTTTTGTTGCGTCCCCAAATGCAAACCGCCGCCCTCTTTCGAGGACGGCGGCCTGCTGGTTGTTATGGCGATTAGAGCGTGAAGCGCACGCCCAACCGGATGAGGTAGGTCGAGGCGTTGAAGTTTGGCGCCAGGTTCCTGTTCGGATCGACAAAGGTCGAATACCGATACTGTGCGCAGGTCTGCGACGAGTTGGTGTTGACAACCCCTGCGCCCGGCGCAGTGCCGGTTGCCACCGGTGCGCTCAGGCACTGGACGCTTACCACAGCCGCCGACCCGATTTCGCGCAGCCCCCCCCAATTGCTGTTCAGCAAGTTCGGCAGGTTGTTGATATCGGCGAACACCGAAACGCGTGACTTGCCGACGAACAGGGGGATTTCCTGTTCCAGATGCAAATCGATCCGCGTGACGGCACGGTTGCGCGCAATGTTCTTCGCCGCGATGCCGCCGCGGAATTTGCGGAGGTTTGTGCTGTTGATCAGCGCGTCCAGCGAGTTCTGCGTCGCCGGGGTATCATAGCTGACAATCGGATCGTTCGTACCGGTGGGTACATATAGCAGGTTCGACGGCGCGTTGCCGTTGAGCACGGTGCCGAACACGGGTGAGCGGGTGCCGGTGTTATCGATGAAAAGGAAGCTGTATGGGTCGCCCGCGCGGCTTTCACCGAAGAACTGAATCTTGGTCTTATAGTCTTTGTAGAACGCATGGTCATACCCGATGCCGTACTTGAACTGCCACCGGGTCTGGTTGTCGGACGTGCCCAGGACAGGGAAGTTCGGGTCAGCGAAGGTCTGGAAGCGATAGTTGGAATTTGGCGTCGACGCCGGCGCGCTGCCGATATCGCGAACATCCTGGATGCTATATGAGCCATTGAGCGAGAGCCCGAAGTCGAACCTCTTGTCGAAACGGACAACGCCGATATGGCTGCGGCCACCCTGCGTGTTATAGGTGATGACGTCCCAGTTGTTATCGGTAAACGCCACGCGACCCGTGTAGCGCGTCCGGCCATCCGGGAGCAGACCGATCGGGATCGAGCGACCATCGGTGAACGACACGTCGTTACGGTTTTTCGAGTAGAGATAGTCCGCCCCGAAATTGATCCCGAAGAAGTTCCATTCGGCTGACAGCGTTGCCTTAATGGATGACGGCAGCGTGAAATCGGGTGCGAGCGCCGCCGAGTTGGTCAGCGCTGAGGCGTTACCGCTCGTGGCAAACTGCGTGAGGAGCGGGTTGACGTTGGCACCGACATTATTGAGTGCTGCCGCGCAAACTGCTGCCGTCAGCCCGGTCGGGCCGCTGCATCCCACAGCATTATTGGCGCGCGTGATGGTGAGTGCGTTGGTCGCAACGGTGTTCGAGAAGCTGTTTGACAGATAGATGTCGGGGTTGCCGCCAGCCAAAATGCCAGCACCGCCATGCAAGGTCAGGTTTGGGGTAACTTTCCATTCGGCACTCAGGCGCGGCTCGAACGTATTGAGGCCCTTATAGGTAACGGTGTTCCGGAAACCATTGCGATCAGTGAACGCCTGGTTGAACACAGGGGATTGATCTGACGCAAAGACGTTCCAGCGAAAGCCATAGGCCACGGTCAAGCCGGGGGCCGGGCGCCAATCATCCTGGATACCGACGGAGATCTGGTCGTTGGAAAACTGTGCGGCGGCACCATTGGCACCAGGCGCTACGACAGCAGCATATTGAATCTGGTTGGCATTGCCGGCCTGAAAATCGGCGATCGAGTCGAAATAATAGCTTCCCAGGCTGTTCGGCACAAAATTGTTGAAGGTCTGGTTGCGGGTTACTTCCACGAGCAGTTTGACGTCGTGGTTGTTCAACCTCAAGCGACCAAGGAACGAACCGCCATAGGTTTCGGTGTTAAGTACGTTGGTCTGGCGGAAATTGTCCGGGCCGAAATTGATCCGTGGCGGCCCGCCAGTCGAACACGCCGTTGCCGACGTGACACTGACTGGATCGGTGCAAACCGTGAACTGTGAACTCGTACGCCCGCCCAGAGGTTCCTGGCCGCGTCCGGCGTTCCGGTAGTTGAACCGGATTTCGGTCGACAACGAGTTCGACCATGTCGAGTTGAACTGGACGATGCCGGCGCGGAGCCGTTCACTCAGCGTATAGGCGTTCGAGCTCAGTCCGTACTGCGGCGCGGTGGCTGATGTCGATGTGTTGTTCGGGCTGATCTGGGCGTTGTAAGCGTTGATGTATGACACCGAAAGCCGTTGCCCGTCGGCTACGTTAAAATCGACCCGGGTCGAGAATTTTTCATCCAGGCGCGTATTGATGCGCAGCACATCACCATAAGCATCGCCAGTGATGCCATAGCGCGGTGATCCGGCAATCTGGCCAACCGCCGTTACCAGCGCCGACGTTAAGCCGGGAATGGATTCTGGCTGGGTGCCGAAGGCGCGTGGATCGGTGTTCTTTTCATAGGAGAACATCAAGAACAGCCGGTCCTTGATGATCGGCCCGGCTATCGTCGCGCCATAGGTTTCTGACTTGAAACTCGGCAGGTTCACAAAGGTTGACCCGATGCGATTGCCCGACAGGCCATCGGTGTTCTGCGAATAAAAGCCGGTGAGGAACAGCTTGTTGGTGCCTGAACGAAGCACCGCGTCGATGACGCCGCCCTGATAGTTGGTCTGGCGAATGTCGAAATTTGCGGCCGAGGTGGATACCTGTTCCAGCGCATCGAACGGCACCGGGCCGCGGATGGTGGGGCTGGCATCCTGGTTCAGACCAAAAGTATCGCCAACGGTAACGCCGTTAATCGTGAAGCGATTGAACCGCGCATTGACGCCCGCGAAGCGAATCGCGCCGCCGCGGTCGGTGGAGTTGCCAAGATCGAACGTGGCAAATGGATCGCGGCGCTGGATGTCGCGAATGTCACGGTTGACCGACGCAACCTTGCTGATGTCCTGCGCGTTCAGCGTCGTTTGGACGCCCCTTGATACGTTGCCTGCACCGCGAACCTTTGCGGCGGAAACGACGATATCGGCTGCGGCATCGCTCGCGAGCTCGATTGGCAGATCATATGTCTGCTGCACAACGGTGAAGATGTCGGTGACCGAGGTATTGCCGTCGGCGCTCGTAACTTCAACGGTGTAGGGGCCGCCAACGCGCAGGCCGGTAAGCGAAAACACGCCGTCCGCGCCCGTCGTCGATGAGGTCCGCGTACCCGATGGAACGTTGATCGCGGTGACGCTGGCGCCGGCGATGGGCGCGCCATCTTTCGTCACGGTGCCGCGAATGACTGACGTGGTTTCCTGCGCACTTGCGGCGGCGGGAATCGCAAGCGCGGCGATGGCCGCGCCGATAAATAGCTGGTTGCGCATGGTTTTCCCCTTGTGGCGATGAGTCGCTTGCATGCGGTGATGTCACCGTCTTTCTCGCCCATGCATCCGAAATATTTCTGTTGGATGACATGGGGAAACGAACGGTATTTCAGCGTGTTTGATTTCTGCTGCGTTGCAAAAAAGCACCACTATGGTGCAGTCACGATGGCCTTCCAGCCGGCTTCGTCGATCACCTCGATTCCGAGCTCGGTGGCCTTTTTCAGCTTCGATCCGGCACCCGGCCCGGCGATGATGAGATCGGTCTTGCTCGATACCGATCCGGCGACGCGTGCACCCAGCGCTTCTGCCTGCGCCTTGGCCTCGTCGCGGCTCAGTGATTCAAGATTGCCGGTGAAAACCAGTGTCTTGCCGCTGACGGCAGAGGCGCGGGTTTCGTGGACGACGTCGGCGGGGCGGACCTCGCGCAGCAGAGCGCGCACCGCTGCCCGGTTGTGCGGTTCGGCCGCAAAATCGACGAGGCTAAGCGCGACTTCGGGGCCAATGCCCGGCGTCTCGATGGCACCGGCCAGCAGCTTGCCGACCCGGGCGGCGTGCTTGTCATCGGCCTCGCCCAGCGCGGGCGTGGTGATCCGGCGAAGATGCAGCGCGTGGCGGATCACCGAAACGAGGCGAGCGAGCGAGCGATAGCGCCGCGCCAGATCGCGCGCGGTAATCTCCCCGACATGGCGGATGCCAAGCGCGAACAGGAAGCGATCGAGCGGCGGGGTGCGCTTGGCGTCGATCGCGTCGATCAGGTTTTGCGCGGAAATGTCGGCCCAGCGCTCGCGCGCCAGCAGCGTCGCGCGCGTCAGTTTGAAGATGTCGGCGGGTGCCGCGATCAGCCCGTCGCGAAAGAAACTCTCGATATTGGTGATGCCCAGCCCGTCGATATCAAGCGCCTGGCGCGAGGCGAAGTGCCGCAGCCGCTCGACACGCTGGGCGGGGCAGATCAGCCCGCCCGAGCAGCGCCAATCGACTTCGCCCGGCTCACGTTCGGCGGCCGAGCCGCAATCGGGGCAGTGCGTGGGAAAGTGCCAGGCCTCCCGCGCCTCGTCCCGGGTCAGATTCTCGACGATCTGCGGAATGACGTCCCCGGCGCGCTGCAGCACGACGCGGTCGCCGGGGCGAACGCCGAGCCGTTCGATCTCATCGGCGTTGTGCAGCGTTGCATTGGTGACCACGACACCACCGACCGTGACGGGCTCCAGCCGCGCGACTGGAGTCAGCTTGCCGGTGCGACCGACCTGGATGTCGATCGCGCGCAGCATTGTCTGGGCGCGCTCGGCCGGGAATTTATGGGCGATTGCCCAGCGCGGCGCGCGGGAGACCGCCCCCAGCCGATCCTGCCAATCGAGCCGATCGACCTTGTAGACCACGCCGTCGATATCGAATGGCAGGGCGCTGCGCCCGGCTTCGATCATGCGGTAATGCGTAAGCGCGGCGGCAACGCTCTCGACCCGCACCAGCATGTCGCTGACCGGCAGGCCCCAGCTGGCAATGGCGTGCATGACGGCCAATTGGGTCTCGCCGGGGACCGCGCTTGCGTCGCCCCAACCATGGGCGAGGAAGCGCAGAGGGCGGCTAGCGGTAACGCCTGCATCCTTCTGGCGCAGCGATCCGGCAGCGGCATTGCGCGGGTTGGCGAACTGGCGCGCTTTGTCGGGGTCATCCGCCTCGGCCAGCAGGCGGGCGTTGAGCGCTGCGAAATCGGCCTTGGCCATATACACCTCGCCGCGCACCTCGAAGATGGCGGGCGCGGTGCATGCAAGCGTGGAGGGTATATCGGCGATCGTGCGGACATTGGCGGTCACATCCTCGCCAATCGCCCCGTCGCCGCGGGTAAGCGCCTGGACCAGTCGTCCCCCCTCGTATCGAAGCGAGCAGGACAGGCCGTCAATCTTCGGCTCGGCCGTCAGCGTCACGCCCTCATCGGCGGCGAGCGACAGGAAGCGTCGCACACGGGCGACGAATTCCGCCGCATCATCGTCGCTAAACGCGTTGTCGAGGCTCATCATCGCCTTGGCATGCGCGACCTTGGCAAGGTGCCCGGCGGGCGCACCACCGACCTTCAGGCTGGGGGAATCGGCGCGGACGAGGTGGGGAAACGCGGCCTCGATCGCGGCATTGCGGCGGACCAGCGCGTCATAGTCGGCATCGCTGATCTCGGGCGCGTCATCGGTATGATAGCGCGCGTTATGGTAGGCGATTTTCTCGGCGAGTTCCGCAAGCTCGGCGGCGGCATCGGAATCGGCGCTTGGCAGTGACGGCGTCATCATCATGCGCTACCGCTGACTAAGTTTCGGTTCAAGGAGGCTGCGATGCCGAACTTTGTCCAGATAACACCATTCATGCATGTTCATGATCTGGGGGCGGCGATCGATTTTTTCTGCGATCTGCTCGGATTCTCGATACCCCTCCGTGCAGCTGACTACGCTTATGTGGAGCGTGACGGCTGCGGCATGCGTCTGTTGCAGAGCGACGGTAACAATGGTGCGCCGCCGGGAAATCGCCGATTTGCCTATTATATCGATGTACGCGACGTCGACGCGCTGCACGAGGAATTGAAGCCTAAGCTCGCCACGCTGCCGCCGGGCGATGTGTTTGGGCCGATCGACCAACCCTATGGTCAACGTGAACTGCTGATCCTCGCGCCAGATGGCAATTTGCTGGCTTTTGGTCAGCCCATTCGCGGCTAGGCCCTGAGCGACAATCGTCGCGCTGGCGGATGAGCTAGCTCGGTAGAATATCTAAAATATCAAGTGCTTTTTATTGATTCCCTGCGTGGCAACGTCAACCCTTGATCCGTCAACTCATATTGCGGGATCATGTGAAGCAAGGATCAAATCAATTTCCAACCCACCAAAAATATTAGCCCCCACAGCGCCAGTGAAACAGGAATGCCGATTTTCATTCCTCTGATCAAACCACTGGCTGAGGCACTTTCTACAGGCTGGACGTGAAGGGGTTTGTCAATCCCACGAAAATCCAGATCCTGTTTAGGAACAAATGAAAAGCCGCCATCCCCAACGGTGTGACGGTTCGGACTTTCATGCTGCATTGCAATAATCCTGCTGATGATAACGTTGCTCTAAATGTATCATGAGCAAGATTCATCACCTTTAAGGGGGATGTTAATTTAATTGATTACACTTAATTTAGGGATATGTGCGATGATAATTTATTGAACTGATTTGAATATCAAATAAACACGGAAAACCAATAATCGTATTTAGAGTCCGTTTGAGAATGTGTTGAAGCGGCTGCTCAAATGTGATTCACGCTTG
>CAZXBM010000007.1:0-89626 GCA_964638495.1 uncultured Stakelama sp.
AATCTTCCGCGATACCCTCATCGAGCAGGCCGAGCAGGGCGTGGATTATTTCACCAT
This sequence comes from uncultured Stakelama sp., assembly GCA_964638495.1. Taxonomy (GTDB): domain Bacteria; phylum Pseudomonadota; class Alphaproteobacteria; order Sphingomonadales; family Sphingomonadaceae; genus Sphingomonas. Next base: position 58 of record CAZXBM010000007.1, read on the forward strand.
CCATGCCGGCGTCCGTCTGGCCTACATCCCGATGACGGCCAAGCGCGTCACCGGCATCGTCAGCCGCGGCGGCAGCATCATGGCCAAATGGTGCCTCGCCCACCACAAGGAATCGTTCCTCTACGAGCGCTTCGACGAGATCACCGAGATCATGAAGGCCTATGACATCGCCTATTCGCTCGGCGATGGCCTCCGCCCCGGCAGCATTGCCGATGCCAATGACGAGGCGCAGTTCAGCGAGCTCTATACGCTCGGCGAGCTCACCCACCGCGCGTGGAAAAGCGACGTCCAGGTGATGATCGAAGGCCCCGGCCATGTGCCGATGCACAAGATCAAGGAGAATATGGACAAGCAGCTCGAGGTTTGCGGCGAGGCGCCCTTCTATACGCTCGGGCCGCTCACCACCGATATCGCGCCGGGATACGATCACATCACCAGCGGCATCGGTGCGGCAATGATCGGCTGGTACGGCACGGCGATGCTTTGCTACGTCACCCCCAAGGAGCATCTCGGCCTGCCCGACCGGGATGACGTGAAGGTCGGCGTCGTCACCTACAAACTAGCCGCACACGCCGCAGATTTGGCCAAAGGCCACCCCGCCGCCCGCCTCCGCGACGACGCCCTCTCCCGCGCGCGCTTCGAATTCCGCTGGCGAGACCAGTTCAACCTCTCGCTCGATCCCGACACGGCCGAGCAATATCACGACCAGACGCTCCCCGCAGAAGGCGCCAAGACCGCGCATTTCTGCAGCATGTGCGGGCCTAAGTTCTGCAGCATGAAGATCACGCAGGAAGTGCGGGATTTTGCCGGCAAGCAGAACCAGGGCGTGGAAGGCTTTATCGCGACCGGGCCGACGGGCGCGGAGACGGCCGCCGCGAGCAAGGCAGCGGCGATCAAGGGGATGGAAGAGATGGCCGCCAAGTTCCGCGAGACGGGGAGCGAGCTTTATATGGGCGCTGGGGGGCGGGAGCACGACTAGATCGTTGTCCTGGCGAAGGAAGTTGATGTGTTCGGTTGGGGAAAAAAGCCGGGGTTGACGCCCGCGCAACAACTGCAAAGCGGTCGCTGGCGTTGCGGCTCATGCGACGACGAGCATAACTGGCCGTTCGATCTTGCGGCGGATGCGCCCGACCCGTGGCGCGGCGATATCGCGTACCAGCCGAACGGCGCGTTGCGTTTCGACGGCGACTTCCTGTCTGAAGACTTCTGCGTCCTTGATGGAAAGCATTTCATGGTGCGTGCCGTCCTGACCATTCCGGTTCAGGGCTTGCGCGATGATTTTGGCTTCGGCTGCTGGTCATCGCTGTCGCGCGAGAATTTCGACAAATACGTCGATGGCTTCGACACTGGCGTCTACTCGGACGAGGGGCCGTGGAGTGGTTGGTTATGCAATCAGTTGGCCGACTTCGTCGGTACCGATCCGATCGCCATGTGGGTCGAGCCAAGCGCAGACCGACAACGACCGCTATTGTGGGCGATGGCTAAAGACCATCCGCTTGCCATCGCCCAGAAAGAGGGCATCACGCCCGAGCGCATGCTGGAGATCTTCAAGCTCTACGGCCATGCACCGGGATTACGGTGACAGGATTTCGGTCAATTACGGTGACAGTGCACTCCAATTTCGGGGAGTTGCGGTGACACGTGTAAAAACCCCCAAACTTTTCATCCCTCAACGGTAACCTCACCGCCGATGAGCAACGCGCGTCACAAGCACCGTAAACTCCGTTCCTCGATCGGGCCCATCGCCGCGTCGCGCTTGCACCGCAGCGCCGACGCCATATGCTCCGTCGACAACTATCGGGACGGTGACGATGCGGTATCTTCTGGCCATGCTGCTCGTCTTGGCCCCAATCGCGACCTGCTCCGCATCGCCGCCCCAGGATTTCCGCGCAGCAATGATGGCGCGGCTGCACCAGGCGATGCCGGACGCGACGCTCACCGCCGATCCGGCCGATCCGCTGGTCATCAACATCAAGGGCGGCGCGTGGGAGGAGGGGCAGATCAATCTCCACCGGTTGAACGGCTATTGCCAGCAGGCTACCGCCAGCGACTGCGAACGCAGCAAGGCCGAGTTCGCCGCCAGGATCGCGGTCAAGCCAGCCAAGGCCAGCGCGGCCAGCCTCAGGCTCATCGTGCGCGACCGGGAATATCTTGCTTATGTCGAGGAGACGGCGGCCAAGAGCCCCGACAAGGGCGATTTCGCCAAGCATCGCCAAATCGGGGAAGACCTGTTCGCCTTCCTTGCCGCGGATTCCAAGGAGAGCATCGCGCTTGTCGGCGATACCACGCTCAAGGAACTGGGCCTTACGGCAGATGCCGCCTGGGCGCTGGCCGAGGCGCAGACCCGCGCCATCCTCCCCGCGCTGCCCGATCCGGCCAAGCTCGCCACCGGGCCGATCGTGTTTCAGGACAAGGAGTACCTCGCCAGCCTGCTGATCGACCTGCCCGGTTGGGCGGCGGTTGCGGCCAAGGCCGGGCCGGATCTGTTTGTCACCGTAGTGGCTGACGGTCTCGTATTTGTCGGGCAGGGGCCAGACGGTCCGGGGCTCGACCAGTTTAAGCAGGCGGTGGCGGCGGATTGCGCCACGCAGCAGCGGTGTGTCTCGCCCCATCTCTACCGTTTCCGTGATGGTCGCTGGGTGATCGCCAAATAGCGTGCACCCAGCGCTCCTCCCTCTTGCACCGAGTTCCGGGGACACGATACCCTTCTCAATAACGATATCGGCAGTTCAGAGTTTCGTTCTTCCAAAGTCTTGATCCGCGCCGCAACTACGCCCGGCGTGCGGGGCTAAAGATGCAGGGCCGCATCCATTGCCTTGTGCAACACGCGCACGATCAACAATCGATCAGGCTCCACGCGATAGAATATGCGATGCTGACCTGACGGGAAGCTGCGCAGGCCCGGTGCCAGGTCGTCCCGGGCATTACCGATTTCGGGATAGACCGAAAGCCGGTCCAGCACGCCATTGATCGCGTGGACATACCCCTCGCCCGTCGTCTGCCCATGGCGAGCAATGCTGAATTGCAGGATGCCGTCGATATCGCGGTCGGCTTCGCGGCTAAGGACAACTGGACTCAACCGGCCGCTATCCGTTTCCGGTTATCGGCAATGATGTCTTCTACCGAGCGTTCGCTAACCCCCGACGCCAGCCCCTCATCGATCGCCGCCTGCAACGCCGCCAGTTTCTCCGCATATTCCTGGTCACGCCGCACAAGATCGCGGACATAGTCGCTGGTGCTGCTGTAGCGGCCCTCGGCAACGCGTGCCTCGGCCCAGCTTTTCAGCGCCTCGGGGATTGAGATGTTCATCTGAGCCATGCGCATCTTATACGCTTTTGCGCTAAGTTTGACAATCAGCCTAGTAATGATAGCGGCACTGCGCCACCTGCAGTGTCTGCGCGTCCCCGCTGCCCGCCACCCGGTACACCAACCGCTGCTCCCACCCGATCCGCCGCGACCACCAGCCCGACAGATTGCCGCCGAGCGGTTCCGGCTTGCCGGTGCCCTTGAAGGGATGACGGCGGCATTCCTCGATCAGGGTGTGGAGCTTGTCGAGCGTCTTCGCGTCATGCGCTTGCCAATGGCGGTAATCCTCCCACGCCGTCGGCCAGAACGCCACGTTCACGGGAAGTCGATCGCCTCAGGCTCGCCGCCAGCTTCGAACCCGCGCACGGCCTCTAGCAAGCGCTCGGCATTCTTCGGCGAGCGCAACAGATACAGCGTTTCCTCGATCGACGCCCATTCGCTTGCGGAGACCAGCACCGCGCCCTCGCCGCGCTGGCGCGTGATGGCCAGCGGCGCGCGGTCGGCGACGACCTTGTCGATCATCGCCTTTAAATTCTCACGCGCTTCGGAATAGGAGACAGCCTGCATCTGCGCTAATTGGACAGAATTCTGTACAATGTCAAGAGAGCTTCCTCTGGATTGGTCCCGTCTTGCCCCCGCAATCCCCTCGGGCCATCAAACCATCTTGTCCGCCAATATCGCCGCCCACACCATCAGCGTCATCGTGCCACCGATCAGCGTCGTCATCACCGCGCGGCGCAGCAGGCGGCCTTGCGCGTCGATCGAATGGACGAAGGCCGCAAACAGGCGGCGTTGCAGCTTGGCCGGGCCGTCATCGCCGTCGCCCTCCAGCCCGTCGGTGTCGAATTCCTCCCCCAGCAGCAGCGCCCGCAGGCACAAAGCGCTTGAGGCGATCAGCGGCGCCAGGCCGATCAGGCTCGCAATCGTCAGCCCCGGCTGGGTCGCGGCATCGACGCTGAGCGGCGCGCCGGGGCTCGCCGAAATCGGGTGCGTGCCGATCGTCACCATCAGCGCGTTGAACGCCAGCATCCCGCCGATCCGCACCGACAGGTCGAGGTCGCGATTCTCCAGAAATTCCAGATCGGCGATAAAACCCGGCGGCGGATTGTCGCCGCGCATGGCCTGGAACGCGCGAAGGCGGGTGCGGTAAGACGAGTTGAACATGGCGCGGTGATATCGCGCGCGCGCGCTAACCGCAAAGCGGTGATTCACCGCGTCGGGCCATTTCCCGCGCGCGCTTCTCTTGCAAACAATTCGCAATAGCGCTAATATACGAGTCTCGAAAGGAAGATCGATGGTCGTGTGCATCTGCAATGCCATTCGTGAACATGATCTGCGCCAGGCCGTGCGTGCCGGCGCAAGCAGCCCGTGCGAGGCGTATCGCGCGATCGGGCGCAAGCCGAAATGTGGGCAGTGTCTGAGTTTTGCGCGCGAAATCATCGACTCGGAGCGCGCCGCCGCCTAAAGCTGGTCGCCTGGTATGGCGAAGAGTGGAGCAGGCGGATGAAGGGCGACAGCAAGGTCATCGATTTTCTCAATGAGGCGCTGAAGAACGAGCTGACCGCGGTCAACCAATATTGGCTGCATTATCGTATGCTCGATAATTGGGGCGTCAGCCGCCTCGCCGAGTTCGAGCGCCACGAATCGATTGACGAGATGAAGCACGCCGATAAGCTGGCCGAGCGCATCCTGTTTCTTGATGGCCTCCCCAATTTCCAGCTGCTCGGCCGCTTGCGCATCGGCGAGACGGTGGAGGAAGTGCTCAAGGCGGATCTGGCGCTGGAGATGGAAGCCTTGCCGCCGCTGCGCGACGCCATCGCGCATTGCGAGGCCGTGCGCGATTATGTGACGCGCGATCTGTTCGCCGAAATTCTGAAGAGCGAGGAAGAGCATGTCGATACGCTCGAACGGCAATTCGACATGATCGAGCGGATGGGCATCGCCAATTACGTCCAGCTGCAGAGCAAGCCCGAGGGATCGAGCTAAGCGCCCCCCACCGGGCGCCGATCATCACCTTATTGCAGCAACCATCGCCCCGCGTCGCCGGTTGGCCGTCTGGTCGCCGTGCTGCCGAGCCTGTGCGGGTCGTCGAGCGGGGCGATGCGCGCTACTGGCTGAGCAACTCGTGCGGTGCCGCAATCTTCGCCAGCATCTGGGCAACCGCCGCGGTGTCGGCGAATTCCATCAGCGATTTGACGTGGCCATTGTCGTCCAGGTCCCACAAATCATAGATCAGTGTTTCACGCGGGGCTTCCCCCAGCACCGACACGTTAACGCGGAGCACCACCCCGGCGCGGTTGCCCTCGACGATGGCGTCGATCCGCTCGACGCTGTGGAAGGTGAAGGTGTCGATCATCTGGCCGATCGACGTGTGCGCGCTTTGTGGGGTGACCGGCATCGCGTGCATCAGCGTCGCGTCCCCCACAAGCTGGAAGGTCGCGTCCGCGGTCCAAAAGCTGATCGCCAACGCCGTGTCTCCCGCGACACGGGCAGCATAGATCGCATCGATCGTCGACAGAATCCTGTCTTTGGTAAGCATCACCACCTCCCCAAGCCGAATCTTTTGTTTACCCAGCTTAGTCCTGCACAATGACAATTGCAGGTACAGTCATTTCTGCGCCCTGATCGCGATCGCGGCGAAAAGCCGCTATACCCCCGCCATGCCCCATCTCGCCCACATCGCCCTCATCGTCCGCGATTATGACGAAGCGCTCGCTTTTTACATCGGCAAGCTCGGCTTCACGCTCGTCGAGGACACCGACCAGCCCGAGCAGAACAAGCGCTGGGTCACCATCCGCCCGCCCGGCGCACCGGCAAACGCCACCACCCTCCTCCTCGCCCGCGCTGCCACACCACAACAGGCAGCCGCCATCGGTAATCAGGCCCCGGGCCGCGTCTTCCTGTTTCTCGAAACCGATGATTTCGCGCGCGATCATGCCGCCTTCATCGCCGCCGGCGTGCGCTTTACTGAAAGCCCGCGCCACGAACCCTATGGCACCGTCGCGGTCTTTGAGGATCTGTACGGCAATCTGTGGGATCTGCTGCAGCTGACCGCGCGGCGCTGAGGACCTTCTGGCACCTTCGATCCTTGCCGTCTGTGTCCGCCGCAACGCTTGTCGTCGCCAGCGTAACAACCTACACCTTGTCGATCATCACGGGGGCCCCGGGCGATGACGGTATTTGAGCGGATAAAGGCATTTTTCCTGCGCAAGCGGCGCTGGCGCTGGCTTGTCGTCGGTGCCGTGCTCGTGGCGCTCGGCCATTATCTCGAAGCGCAAAAGATGGAGCCGCAAAGCGTGATCCAGCAGGGGCAGCAGCTGACGCAGCGGCTGCACGACCGCCTCGCCGCGCTCCAGCCCGGCGCGATTGCTGATCTGTATCGCCGCGCCGGGGCCAATCGCCACGGCATTGGCTGGTGCGGGCCAACCGCGGCGGTCGCCCCGCTCACGCTGGGCTCTGCGCCGCATCTCAAACGCAGCCTGCCCTCCGCAGCACCCGCCGCACCCGTTCGCTTGCTCCTCCCATCGGCCTCGTCCGCCATCGATGATCCGACCGCCAACGTCATGGCCCCGCTCGAGCGCGAGCTCGGCCTGCCAACCCCGCGCCCCACGCTCGATCTGGCCACTGCACTGCGTGAGGCGGCGCGCCGCCACCCCGCAACGCAGGTCGATCAGGCCGCTGGCCGCATCGTCGATCCGCTGGGGCCATTGCGGGGCGCAAGGCGGCTCGGCGACTCACTCGATCTTGCGGCACCCGCGCCCGCGCTGCCGCCGGTCAAGGCCCCACCCTCTGCACCCTCGCAATGTACCAATGGCTGGTCGGCCATGCTCGATGATGCTGCGCTCAATCTGCGGGTCACGCCCGAAATCGCCTATGTCGTCTGGAACGAAGGCGGCTGGTCCGCCACGATCCTGCTCGCGCTGACGCTGGCGGTCATCGGCACACTCATCGTCACTGTCTGGCGCCAGAAGGATGCCGGTTGCGCCGTCTTTCCGGCCACATTGCTGCTGCTGGTCACCGGGCCGTTGATCGCGCAGGGGCTATTCTGGCTGATGTTGCAGCTATTGCTCGGCTTCACCTTCGTGCTGGGGCAGGTGCTCGCGGGGCTTGCGCTGCTGCTGGCGTGGGTTGCCAGCCTGTCCAAGCTTGTCATGCTCGCGGTCGAAACATTGAACAAGACCGACGAGGCCGAGGAGAATTTCGGCTCGCTCAAGGCGTCGCTCGGCATCGAGCCACCCCCGCCCGATTGATCCGCCGAGTCACACCACCGGCGGCAACGCCCAATCGATCGGGGTCAGCCCGTTGCTGAGCAGAAATGCATTGGCCTGCGAAAAATGCCGACACCCCAGAAAGCCGTGATGCGCCGAGAGCGGGCTCGGGTGCGCCGCCTTCAGCACCAGATGCCGCCCGCCGTCGTCCACGCCGCGCACGAACGCCGCCTTTTTCTGCGCATAGGCACCCCATAGCATGAACACGACTGGCGTCTGCGTCGCCGCCACGGTGGCGATAATGGCATCGGTAAAACGCTCCCACCCGCGCCCTTTGTGCGAGGCGGCCTGTCCCGCCTCCACCGTCAACACGCTGTTGAGCAGCAGCACGCCCTGCCGCGCCCAGCTTTCGAGGCACCCGTGGCGCGGCGGCGCTAGGCCGAGATCGACGCGCAACTCCTTGTAGATATTGCCCAGGCTCGGCGGCGGCCGCACGCCCGGCGGCACCGAAAAACACAGCCCATGCGCCTGGCCCGGCCCGTGATACGGGTCCTGCCCCAATATCACCACACGCACCTGGTCGAGCGGTGTCAGCTCAAGCGCGCGATACCATTGGTCGACCGGCGGGTAGATCATCTTGCCCGCCGCCTGCTCGTCGCGCAAAAAGGCGCGCAGGGCCACCATATAGGGGGCAGCGAATTGGTCGCCGATCGGCCCGCGCCAGCTTTCCGCCAGCTTGCCAATGGCTTGGCTATCGATCATCGCGCCGTCTCTCCAGGCCCCGCCCATTGCACCGGGCGCGGCCGGTCTGCCCGCCTTGACGGGGGCCTGTCCAGCGCGTCTTGTGGCTCATGCGTTGCTGACCCGAGGGGAATTGTTGATGCGCCTGCCAGGCCTTCTTGCGCAGCTGTTTGCCCCTGCCTTGCTGCTGGCGGGCTGCGCGGGGCACGTCCTGCCCATGGCCGATCAGTTCGTCGTGCCACCGGGGGAGGATCCGGCAGCGGCACCTCGCGCGATGCTGTTTGCCGATGCCAATGGCAGTTTCTATCCCAGCGGCTGGTGCGCGCGTCTCTTCAAACCCAAGACCTGCGCGGCCAACCCGCTTAATCCGCCCACCCGGCTAAAGGGTGACAGCCTGTTCAATTTCGCTGATTTCACCTGGGCCAAGGGCGGCCAGGCCTTTCGCGCGCTGATCGAGACCGACGAGCAGCGCCAGTTGAATGATCTGGCCGCCTTTGCGCGCGGCAAGAAGCGGCTCTTCATCCTCGTCCACGGCTTCAACAGCCGCGTTGTCGAAACCAACGAGCCGTTTCACGCCATCGAAGACCGGCTCGATCTGCAGCCGGGGGACGGCGTCATCCGCTTCTATTGGGATGGGCTGACCGGTTCGGGCCTCGGCGCGCTCAGAATCTGGTTTCCGGCCGCCGGATACAGCCAGGTCGCGGGCGCGCGCGGGCTGCGGCGTGTGCTAGACCGGATCGAGGGCAAGCCGGTCTATCTCATCGCCCATAGCCGGGGGGCTTCTGTCATCCTCTCGGCGCTGGCCAACCCGGTCTATGCCAAGGATTTCCGCGAAAAGACCGATCAGCTGGCGCGGGGCTGGCGCGCGCCGGTCATCAATCTGCTGTCGCCGCCGCCGCTCAAGGACAATCACAACAGTTTTCACCTGTTGCTGGTCGCCGCCGCCATTGGCCGGATCGATTTCTGCGATGCGCGCGAGCAGGATTGGCTCGATGGCCGCCGCGTCGATACCCCCGCCTCGCGCCGTGATCGGATCAGGACGGGGGGCAAGGATAATCTGGCAGAGGCATGGTCGGGTTGCGTCACGCTGCGCCGCTTCGGCGCGCAGCTGAAAGACATTCGCTATTCGGTCAACATCAGCGATCCGGTGCTGCGCAAGGGGGTGGGTTTTCAGTACCGTTTCAACCCCACCACATTGGGGCTGGAGCCAGAGGTCGGCCGCGCGCTCGCGCAAGAGGGCGGCTATCCGATGACCGCCTATTTTACCGATCCGCCACGGGCCGAACACACCTTTCTGGAATATGTCCGCGATCCGACCTTTTATCGCATGCTGTGCGATGCCGGCATCCTGCGCCCCAGCCTCAAGCGCGAGCAGATGGCCTGCCCGCCGACATCCCCCGCGCCCTGACCGGCATGGGCCGGTCGCCAATTCGCGCGCACAAACGCAGCCTTGCCGCTAACGATGCGTTGAGTGGCCCGCCCCACCCTTTCCTTGCGAGACGTACAATGCTCCCGCGCGCCTACCTCGCCTGCCTCGCCACCCTGCCTTTGGTCCTTGCCGCCGCCTGTGTCCCCACCCCGCCGCTCGCACCGGTCGCCGCCGCGCCCGTGTTCAATGCGATCGCCTTTTTCGATGGCCGGGCAGAAGGCGTCGCGAGCCTGAAGGTCATCTTCAAAAGCGCGCACTCAATCCGCGTCCACAGTCACGGCGTCCGTCAGCCGGACGGCAGCCTGGTGCTCGATCAGATTGTCGAGGAAGCCGGCAAGAAACCGCGCAAGCGCCAATGGCGTATTCGCGAGACCACGCCCAATCACTATGCCGGCACCCTCAGCGACGCCGCCAGCCCGATCACCGGCGAGACGCAGGGCAACCGCCTCCACCTCCATTTCACGATGAAGGGCGGGATGGATACGCATCAATGGCTCACGCTCAGCCCCGATGGCCAGGTCGCGCGCAATATCTTGACGGTCAGCAAGTTCGGCCTCACCGTCGCCGTGCTCGACGAGACGATCACCCGCACTCCCGCCAGCTAAAATGCGCGCCTTCGCCCAACTGCTCGATTCGCTCATCTACACGCGTGGCCGCAACGCCAAGCTGAAGCTCATTGCTGATTATCTCATCGCCACGCCCGATCCCGATCGCGGCTGGGCGATGGCCGGGCTGACCGGCGATCTCGATATCCCGGCGATCAAGCCCGCGATCATCCGCGCCCTGATCGAAGCGCGCGTCGATCCCGTCCTCTTCCGCATGAGCCGCGATTATGTGGGCGATACCGCTGAGACCGTCTCGCTGCTCTGGCCCGATCCGCTCCCGGCTGCCCCCCGCGCGCCCGTCCCCAGCATTACCGATACGATCGAGACACTCAAAAACTTACCGCGCGCGGCTGCCCCTGCAGCACTTGCCGCCTTGCTCGATGCGATGACGCCGCCCGAACGCTTCGCCCTGCTCAAAATGGCGACGGGGGCGCTGCGCATCGGCGTTTCCGCCCGCCTCGCCAAGACCGCGCTTGCCCAGGCCTTCGCGCTCGATGTCGATGCCGTTGAGGAGGTGTGGCACGGCCTCTCGCCCCCCTATGAAGCGCTGTTCGATTGGGCGGCGGGGCGCGGGGGCCAGCCCGTCACCACCGATCTGCCCGTCTTCCGCCCCTTCATGCTCGCCCACCCGCTCGAGGATGGCCGCGTCAGCTTGCGGGATTATGTCGCGGAGTGGAAGTGGGACGGCATCCGCGTCCAAATCGTCCATGTGCCGAGTGACACAGGCGGCGAGACCCGGCTCTACAGCCGCGCTGGCGATGACATCACCGCCAGCTTCCCCGAAGTCGCCGCCGCCTTCGCCACCCCCGGCGTCGTCGATGGCGAGCTGATGGTGAAGGGCGATGTCCAGGGCAGCGCGGCGGAAGGCGGCGCCGCCGCCAGCTTCAACGCGCTGCAGCAGCGGCTGGGGCACAAGATCGTCTCGCCCAAGATGCTCGCCCAATATCCCGCCTTCGTCCGCCTCTACGACATATTGTTCGACGGCGCCGAAGACTTGCGCGAGCAATCCTGGCACGCCCGCCGCGCTCGCCTCGAGTCCTTCGCCACCGCGCTCGACCCCGATCGCTTCGATGTCAGCCAGATCATCGATGCGCCAGATTTCACCGCGCTCGAAGGCATCCGCGCCGCCGCGCGCGATGCGGCGATCGAGGGCGTCATGCTCAAGCAGCGCCAGTCCCCCTATGTCGCCGGCCGGCGTACCGGCCTGTGGTATAAATGGAAGCGCAACCCCCTCACCGCCGATTGCGTGATGATGTACGCCCAGCGCGGCAGCGGCCGCCGCTCCTCCTTCTATTCGGATTACACCTTTGGCTGCTGGACCGAGGACGGCCAGCTGCTGCCGGTCGGCAAGGCCTATTCGGGCATTACCGATGAGGAGCTGAAATTCCTCGACAAGTTCGTGCGAGACAACACCACCGCCCGCTTCGGCCCGGTGCGAGAGGTCGCCAAGACGCTGGTGCTGGAAATCGCCTTCGACAGCATCCACGCCTCAGCGCGCCACAAATCAGGCCTCGCCATGCGCTTCCCAAGGATCGCGCGGATCAGGACGGACAAGCCGGCGGCAGAGGCGGATACGGTGGCAGGGTTGGGGCGGTTGGTGACGTGAGGGGGCAAAAAAATAAATCAATACAAAACATCGTTTACATGCCGACGATTCCCAAATTCGAAAATCGTTCAACTGGTCTACCACTTTCAAAAGACGATCAACGTTACTACGACATGGCGTTACTTATCTAGCTTGGATGTAAGGCGTGCAATGAAACTCCCTCTGATCACGAGCTCTCTGGACTCACCATTTCATTCCGCGGAGGAAGGGCGTTTCCGCCGCGCAGTGCGGGCGCAGAACCGCTTTGTAAATTTTCTTGCGATCCTTGGAGTGCCAACAGTCGTCGGCGTCTGGTTGAGTGTTGCTAGCCCCCAGGATGTTGGCAACACAGCATTTTGGAGCGTTACTGTAATTCTTATTTTGCTCCAAATAGTTCTGTATTTTGTCGCCACCAGCTACGCTGAAACAGTACCGGAGCTTCACCTTGAACGTTCCGAACTACAAGAGACTCAATTGCAGTTGAGCGAGCTGCTAGAGGACAGTGATAGACATATTGGTTGGTTGGAAAGTGCCAACAGAGTCGCCGCCTTCTGGACGACATTTCAAGGTCTTATCGCCGCTATCGGTCCCGAGGATAATGAGGGGTTTCGTGAGGCATGTCGAATTGCGATCATGCCAATGATGGATGCCGCCGGCACGCTGTTCGAATTCGAGTTCGGAGAAGTTTGGAGTGTTGTAGTCTATCGATTCAATGAGGAAGAGGAGCTTCTTGAACCGATGTGGTGGCGTAGGACTGAGGATCATCCGTCGCAGGGCACCCCTCGCTCTTGGCGTCCAGGGGACGGACATGTCGGTTCGGCCTTCATGCAAGAAAGAATCTTATATACTACGGACTTGACGAGCGATGAGGCTGTAATGCTGCTAAAACCGAGCGCTTCAAATGGCCGTGACTATGACGCTGATGTATATCGCTCATTTGTTTCAGCCCCTATCGTTCTTGATGTCGAGCCTATACCGGGCCGTTATGGCGTGCTGGTGATCACAAGTAACGAGGCTGGTCGTTTTGACGAGGAAAACAAGGCGATTGTTGGCCAAGCAGCGCAGGTTCTCGCGCACTTATTCGATTGGCGTCGCCTTGCAAGTGAGCGCAAAGCGCTCTAAATTACTGCCATGACAAAGCAGTCCTCTCCTAACGTGCGACGTGGCAACACCGGTCAATTTTCCGATGCAAGCATTGCGGCAAGAGAGCGCGTAGTATCTCAGTCGAGTGCTGCGTATGTGCTTGCTGGAGGAAAAGGCGCACCGGCCTATCGGCTCGCAAAAATTATCGAGGGCTCCGATGGCCGGTATAGCCAGCGGGCTTCTAAGGCCGGGCAGTTCCTGAAAACGAGCTGAGGTTAGAATCGACATTACCGTCTGCGCTGCCTGCGTCGGTAAAAATGCCATTGTGGCCCATGGCGGGCAAAGCAGCGAGACCTTGGGTCAACCCCTCGGGTAACGGTAAGAAGTTGGGCCTCACGCGCCCCCCTCAAAACCCCAGCCCACCCCCCCGGTCCGGCGGCGTCTCGCCCCGCGCCATCGCCCGATAGGCCTCCGCCACCGCCTCAGCCCCACTCGCATGCGCCATCGTCATCCGCTCGCCTGGCGTCGCGCAGAACGCCACGTTCGCCGCTCCCCCCTCACTGCGGCACCCGCTTCTTCCCCCGCTTCGGCTGCCCCTGCCCAAAAGCCCCTGGCTGCCCCAGCTTCGTCGTGTTGCTGAACTGCTGCGCTTCCAGCGTCGTCGTCTTCGCCTCCAGCGCCTCCACGCGCCCGTCGAGCGTGGCGAGTTCGGGTGCGAATTGCTGCTCCAGCATCGTCAGATCCTCGGCGTCCTGGCTGTGCGGCCCCTGGGCTTCCAGGATGCGCGGGCGGATATAGCCGCGGCAGGCGTTCAGGCCGGCGGCGAATTCATAGCGGGTCACTGGCCGGTTGCCGCGATAGGTCGTCGGCGTGCCGCTGCTCATGCAGCCATAGCTATTGATCAGCCGCCCCAGCGTTTGCGCGGCCCAGTCCTTCGGCCTGACGTCCGCTCCCTGCGGCAAGCTCGTCACCTGCATGCCGGCCCCGCTCAGCGCCAGCGCCAGAATCACTCCGATCATCGCCTGCTCCCCCTGCTGGATGGCGGCGAAAATGCCATGATGCGGCAAAGCGGACAACTGGCGGGAGGGCGAACAGGCCGGACACGGGCAATAAATTTGTTCGCGCGGAGGCGCGGAGACGCAGAGAGGATGCGCAAGACCTCTCCGGGCTTGGGTAGAATTGGGTTCACGCGAAGGCGCGAAGGCGCGAAGGGTTATGGGGCAACGGCCGCGCCCAAGCACCGAAGGGTGCTGATCATCGGGATAACGGCTTCGCCGGTTTTGGGCATCTCACCGCCCAAGGCACAACCTCTTCTTCCCTTCGCGCCCTTCGCGTGAACCCATTCCGCCATCGCCCCAAGCGCGCCCGCGCGAGATGCACCGCACCGGTCCCGACACCCCTTCCTCCTCAAGCGGCGGGCAAGGCAGCGGGACCCCGGGTCAAGCCCGGGGTGACGGCTACAGACAGTGCGTAACAGCCCCCCTCAAAACGCCAGCACCACCCCCCGGTCCGGTGGCGTCTCGCCGCGCGCCATCGCGCGATAGGCCTCCGCCACCGCCTCACCGCCGCTCGCATGCGTAATCGTCATCCGCTCGCCCAGCGTCGCGCAGAACGCCACATTCGCCGCTTGCGCGCGGCGCATCATCTCGCCGCGCCCCCACTCCCCATCGCGCTTGGCGATCTGGCCGGGGGCGAAGAAGAAGGCGGGGGTGGCGCCGGGCAGGTCGCGGGGCGCGCGGCCGGCGGCCCAATGCGTCGCGCCCACGCCGATGCTCGCCTTTAGCCGGTCGGCGAAATGCCGGTGGATCGCCGCCACCACCTCGCCATTGCCCGACATATCGACGAACACGCTCGCCACGCCCGCATCGAGGCTGCCGATCGCATCATAGGCGATCACCCGGTCATAATAACCCAGCGCCTCGACAAAACCGACATTGCCCGGAGAGGTGAGGCCGATCACCTTCTGGCGCCCACGCGCCTTCAGATAATGCGCCAAACCGAACGCGGTTTTGGACGAAGCACTGCCCAAAATCACCTGATCCGCGCCGAAACCGGCATTATCGGCGACATAATCGTCCAGCACATAGGAGGTCGTGAACAGTGGGAACACCAGGCTGCGCAAATCGCGGATTGCCGCCAGCGCGGGCGGATCGTCGTTGGTGCGCGCGTACAGATTATAGACATAGGGCAGCTCGGCCCGGTGCGCCGCGCCATCGGTAAAGCCGCCGCGCGTGGCGTGGCTTGGGCGCATCACCAGGTCAGACGCCATCGGCAGGAAGCCCCAGATTTCGGTGCCAACGGGCACGTCGTCGGCGCGGCTTTCGGTCACGGTGCCAAAGCCCCAGATCGGCACCACGCCCCAGCCCGCTTCCTCATCAGGGAAGAAGCGCCAATAGCCGATCTGCTCGCCGCTCAGCGCATAGCTGATATTGTTGGCGGTCAGCGCGAAGTCGCCCGTGCGCACGCGAATGTCGCCCTCGGCCAGCGGCGCCTGCGCGCGCTCCACGATCTTCGCCTCGCCGATAGTGGCGCGGTTGACGAGCAGTTTGGTGGTCATGGGCGTCTCTCCTGCGGCGGGCGCGTGGTCGGTGTAGCTTTTCGGGGCGAGCCCGTCACCCCGGGCTCACCCAGGGCAAGACTTTGCGCGCAATCAGGCGCATGGTCGCGGCTTGCCTCGGCAGTGGCGAGGGTGCTATTGGCACGCTGCATGCCGATAGATGGAGAGAGTGACGATCATGGCATCAACGAGCGAAATCGCGGCAACTATGTCCGCAAATCAAGCATTTGTCCCCGGCCGAACGATCAAATTCGATTTCGGCGCTGATGGATCGATCCTGCTCGATGGTGTCAACGGCCTCGTCAACGAGCAAGACGGCCCCGCCGAAACCACGATCACCATGTCGCTCGATAACTTCAAGGCCCTCGCCCAGGGCAAGCTCAATCCGACCATGGCCTTCATGACCGGCAAGATCAAAATCGCCGGTGATATGGGGCTTGCCATGCAACTCCAGTCGGTCACCTCGAAGCTCGATCTGTAAGGGCGCGGCATGGCAGGCGAGGGGGAAGGCAAGAAGGGGATCGATCGCCGCTCACTGCTGATCGGTGGCGCGGTCGGGGCTGGCGGCGCGGCGGCGATCGCTGCGGGCGGCATCTATGTGAAGGGCCAGCTCACCCCGTACATTCCGCCCAGCGCCGTTGCCGATGGCGCCCCGCCGCAGATCGCTTTGTCCTATGCCGACTCGCATCCCCAGCGCGGCGAGCAGCCCAAGCCGCCTGCAGGCGCGCCCAATATCGTCGTCATCATTCTGGACGATGTCGGCTTTGCCGATCTCGGTTGCTATGGCAGCGATATCGAGACGGCGGCGATCGATGCGCTGGCGGCGCAAGGCCTTCGCTACGCCAATTTCCGCACCACCGCGATGTGCTCCCCGACGCGCGCGGCTTTCCTTACCGGGCTCAATCATCACAACGCCGGCATGGGCTGGCTCGCCGATATCGACAGCGGCTATCCGGGCTATCGCGGTGACTTGACGCGCGATGCTGCGACCCTGCCAGAGGTGCTGAAGGAGGCGGGGTACGGCACCTATCTCAGCGGCAAATGGCACGTGAACCTGTCGGCCAGCAACGGTCCCGCGGGTCCCTTCCACAATTGGCCGACCAATCGCGGTTTCGACCATGCCTATTGGTTTCAGGGCCATTCGACCGATTATTTCCGCCCCGGCGCGATCTTTGAGGGCACGACGCTGGTCGACATCGCCGCCCGGCCCGATGCCGCCAGCTATTACGCGACCGATGATCTGACCGATCAGGCGATCGGCTATATCCGCACGCACCGCGCGATCACGCCCGATCGGCCCTTCTATCTCCACCTTGCTTTCTCCGGCGCGCATTCCCCGCTCCACGCCAAGCCGGCACTGCGAGACCGTTTCAAGGGCCGCTACGACAAGGGCTGGGATGCGCTCCGCCGCGAGCGGCTCGATCGGCAGCGCACGCTCGGCATTGTCGCGGCGACGACCCAGTTGCCGCCGCTCTCCAAGGGCGCTGATGCCTGGGACACGCTCTCGCCGCAGCAGCGCCGCGTCTATGCGCGTTATATGGAGGTGTTCGCCGGGGTGATCGCCTCGATCGATGAGAATATTGGCCGGCTGACGGCAGAGCTCGATGCACTGGGCGTGCGCGACGATACGCTGATCGTCCTCTTCTCCGATAATGGCGGCTCGCCCGAAGGCACGCCCGCCGGCACGCCCAATATCTTTGCCTCAGCGCTTGGCCGCGCGGTGCCGCTCGACGATGCCGACAAGCTGGGCCCTCAGATGGGCGAGCAGACCACGTTCCCGCATTATCCGATGGGCTGGGCCAATGCATCGAACACGCCGTTCCGCCTCTACAAGCAGTTCACCAATCTGGGCGGCGTATCCGATCCGCTGATCGTCAGCTGGCCAAAGGGGATCGCTGCCAAGGGCGAGATCCGCAAGCAGTTCGTCCATGTCATCGATCTGTTCCCCACGCTGCTCGATGCGGCCAAGCTCAAGCGTCCCGAACTCTATCAGGGCCGCCGCCAAAAGCCGGTCGATGGGTCAAGTTTTGCCGCAACCTTCGCCTCGCCCGCCGCCACCACCCGGCGTGAGCAATATTACGAGCTTGGCGGCTACCGCGCCTATGAAGAGGGCAAATGGCGGCTGGTGACGCTGCACGAGCGGGGCCAGCCATTCGATGCCGATGCCTGGGCGCTTTATGATCTCTCGACCGACCCGACCGAGCTGACCGACCTGTCGGCGCGCCACCCCGAGATTGCCGCCTCGCTCAAAGGGAAATGGGACAAGGCCGCGCGCGCCAACAATGTCTATCCGCTCGATGATCGCAACCTGATCGTCAAGATGACGCAGGAGCGCACCGCCAAGATCAGGCCGCTATGGGAATTCCGTCCGCCGGTGCCCTATCTGCCGGTCGATGTCGCGCCGACAGTGTGTGGCCTCGATCACAGCATCGAGATTGCAATCGACCGGCCCGCCGATGTCATGGACGGCGTGCTGCTGGCCCACGGATCGGCACCCGCCGGCTATGTGATCTATCTGAAGGGCGGGCAACTCTTCTACGATTCAAGCCTCATTCCCTGGGCCGAGCGGATCGCGGGCGGCGCGGTGCCCGTGGGCAAATCGGTGGTTCGCTATGTCCAGACGATGAAGGTGCGGCCGTTCGAAGGGAGTGGTGCGCTGTTCGTCAATGGCGAGCAACGCGCGACGCATGTGTTCGACAAGATCATCGCCGCGCCAAGCTATGACGGCATGTCGATCGGGCGCGATTTCGGGGCCCCGGTTTCATCCGCGTACCAGGGGCAGAACGCCTTTGGCGGCACCATTGAGCGGGTAACGATCAAGGTCGATTCGCGCGCGCCGACCTTGCAGGAAATCCGCCGCTTCATTCAGGCGATGCAGATCAAGGCATAGGGCAACACCGTCATTGCGAGCGCAGCGAAGCAATCCAGCCGTTCCACACGCGGCGAGCCTAGATTGCTTCGCTGCGCTCGCAATGACGGGTGATTTGACCACGGCGAAATCAATCGCTTCCGGATCACCGCCTCAGCACCGTCCGGAAGCCGATATGTGAGGCACCCGTATCGGGCGGGCCCGCTTCCCGCGCGGCGGGGCGATAGCGATAGCAGTAATTGTCCGCGCACAGGAACGAGCCGCCCTTGATGACATGCGCGTTGCCGCCCATCGTCGATCCCGTCCATTCCCACACATTACCCGCCATGTCGTACAGGCCATAGCCATTGGCCGGGAAGCAGGCGACGGGCGCAACCCGGGCCTTGTAGCCGTCGCCTCCCTGATCGACGACGGGGAAGGGGCCTTGCCAGATGTTGGCGCGGGCAGGACTTGCCCCATCGCCACCCGGCGGTGCATCGCCCCAGCTATAGAGCTTGTCGCTCAGCCCGCCTTGGGCGGCTGTCTCCCACTCCGCCTCATTCGGCAACGCGCGACCACGCCACCGCGCATAGGCCAGGGCATCTGGATAGCCGATATGGACGACCGGGTCCTGTTCGTGCCCCGCGATGCTGCTGCCCGGCCCCTTGGGGTGTCGCCAGTTTGCGCCGGGGACGACTTTCCACCAGCTGCCGGGGCCGGCGGGGCGCTCGCCCGGCGCAAGGCCGGTAAAGACGAGCGAGGAGGGTACCAAGGCTGCCTTGGGCACGTCGGGATAGAGCGCGGGGTCGGGTGGCAGTTGGGCCAGCGTCTTGTACCCCGTCGCGGCGACGAACGCGGCGAACTGCGCGTTGGTCACCTCGGTCTGGTCGATCCAGAATCCCTTGAGCATTACCCGACGCGCCGGGCCTTCCTCGGGCCGCTGCGCGCGTGCGCCAATGGTATACCGGCCAGCGGGTATCCAGCGCATCCCCGCGCGTTTGCCAGGCTGTGCGGCGAGCAACGCGGGCGACAGACAGGCGGGTGGTTGTGGTGGCGATGCGCCGCACCCGCTGAGCGCCGGCAGGATCAGCAGGGCAACCAGCCAGCGCATGTCAAAAGCGGCGACTGAGCTCAATCGCATCGCTACCGACCGGGAGGATCGCTTCCTCACCATCATGCCCCACCACCAGCCGCCCGCGAAACCGCGACCGGGCATCGCCAAGGAACGGTCCCTCCAGGATCGAATAGGGGAGTGGCGGCACGATATGAGTCAGCAACAACATCCTTGCGCCTGCCCTTTCGGCAAGCGTCGCCGCCTGTTGCGGTGTGGTGTGGTAATCGGGAATATCGTGGAAGATCTGTTCCAGGTTTGCGCGGCCCGCCCGCTTTGCCGCTGCCTGTTGCGCGGCGACCATATTGACCGCCAGCGCCTCGTGAACCAGCACGTCCACGCCCTTGGCTGCGCGCTCGACTGACGCGGCCGGGCGCGTATCGCCGCTCACCACAATGCGCCGGCCCCTATAGACGAACAAATAGCCATAGGCCGGATCGACCGGGTGATGATCGACCCCAAAGGCAAACACCTGCAACCCGTTCTTGGTGAAGATCAGTCGGGTATCGCCATTGGCGGGCACCGGCTGGGGCAGCGCGGCCAGGCCGAAAGCGGCCGGTTGCATGATCTTGGGTCCGTGATGCGCGATCCGGTAACCGCGATCGAGGCTGTACGCTTGGTTGAACCCGGCGGCGACCGTCTCGACGCCGGGCGGGCCATAGACTGGTAGCGGCACCGGCGATCCGCTCGTGCCCCAATGCTGGAGCATCAGCGCGCCCAGTGAATCGATATGGTCGGAATGAAAATGGGTGAGGAACACCGCCTCCACCCGCCCTGCGCCATAGCCCATGCGCCCCAGATTGCGGACCGCCCCTTCACCGACATCGACCAGATAGACATGCCGCCCGGCGGTGATGAGCGTACACGGCCCAGCGCGATCGGGCGACGGCATCGGCGATCCTGCGCCACACAGCGCGACGCCCAGCGCATCGGCGCGGCCCGCAAAGGGATCACCCGCCAGCGCCTGGTCCATGCCGCGCGCGAACAGCGCCATCGCGATCTGATCGCGGGCAAGCCAGCCGCCTCCCGCGATCAGCCCGAGCAGCAGCGCCGCGACGGCGATCATCCGTTTCATTATTTGGTCCTGTCAATTGGCGGGAGGCCGAGCGCCGCGCGCAGGTCATCCTCCACGCCCCATAAGCGGTCCTGCCCCCACCAACCGGGGCGACCATCGACCTGAAAGGAGGGCACGCCCCAGAGGCCGAGCGCAAAAAGATCGTCGCGATTGGCCTCTGCCGCTGTGCGCCAGGACGGGTCAGCAAGCCCCGCATGCACTGTAAGGGCGTTGACGCCAGCGCGCTCGGCGACTTTTATCAGCCCGGTATCGCCGGTCATGTCGATCCCGTCGGCAAAGGCATCGCGCAGAAAGGATCGCGCGAACGCAAGCCCCAACCCTTGCGGAATGGCCTGATGCAACACCGCCAGGCCGCGCTCGACGCCCAGCCCGACGGGGTCCACAATCGTGCCGAAGGGGATGCCGTGGCGTGCGGCCTCGCGCTTGGTATCGAGCGTAATGTACATCCGCTTGGCGCGCGGCACAGGCAGCCCGCGCATCACCATTGGTAGCACGAATTTCAGTCGCAGATCAGCGCCATAGCTGGCCGCGAGCGCGCCGATCCGCTCGGCGGCAATGAGCGTGTAGGGCGATCGAAACGAGAGATAGAAATCCAGCCGTGGTTGCACTTGAGCGGTATGCGCGACGAGCGGCGCTGCATAATCGAGCACGGGGCAGATCGGCGGTGCGGTCGTGCCATCGGCGGCGCGCAGGCGCGCTTCGAGATAATGGAGCCGATCAATCCCCCAATAGCATTCGCCCTCAAAATGCGTGACCGAGCCAAGATAATGGCCGCATTGCTCGCGTACCGCCGCCCCCTTGGCGATCAGCGCCTCGGTCGATGGCGCGTCCAGGCTGCCATAGGCCTCGGCCATGGCGTCAAGCCGAGCGTCCACATCGGCCGATTGGCATGCGCGTGCAATTGCTACCAACGCATTGGCGGGGTGTGAATTGTTGAGGGCGGCAGCGGCAATCCGCTGGGCCCGTGCCAGCTGCGTTGCGTCGGGTCTCGACACCATTGCACCGTCTAGGCCCAATGCCCGGGCCAGGACGGTCGCATCATGGGTGCCATGCGCCGCCAGTCGCTCAGCCTCGGGTGCGGCGGCGGCATCGGGTGGCGGCACGAGGTGGAGGCGCAATGCCATTTTGTGCCGCTCAGCCAGCGCGGCCGCCACCGGCAGCGCCAAGGGCCCATAGGGATCGTCGACCTGAAAGAAAAAGTCAGCGGCCATCTGCGCTCCCTTCAGGCGGCGGGCGACACCATGCCCCGCGCGCCGCACATCGCGAAGGGAGTCACTCGTCAACATGGTGGCGAACAGGCGGGGAATAATGCTCATCTGCGGCGGATCATATATTAGCATCCATACCGACAAAAGAGGTTTAAATTCACAATAAACTACTCAAATATCATCGATAGTCATCAAAACAATATTTGGCATGATGCATGGCAATTGGCTGTCTGATTGCCACACTGGACGGTCGGGCGAAGAGTGCTTATGCCAACCAACGAGCGGCGATGACGATGCAAACACCCCCTATGGACCGGCAGCTCGGTGCGCTGAAAGCTGATCAACAGCTCGATGGGCGCCATCGACGCAGCCGGGCGACGCGCGAGAAGATCGTGGCGGCGTTGCTGGCACTGGTCCGCGACGGTGACGTCGCGCCGAGTGCCGCGCGGGTCGCCGAAACGGCGGGGGTTGGGCTGCGCACCGTGTTTCGCCATTTCGACGAAATGGAGTCGCTTTACCGTGAAATGGCGGAGGTGATCGAAGCGCAAGTCATGCCGATCATGCTCAAGCCGTTCGAGGCGAGCAGCTGGCAGGACCGGGTACGCGAAATGGCCGATCGGCGGATCGGCATTTACGAGACGATCATGCCCTATCGAATCTCGTCGAGCGTCAAGCGCTTTCAGTCGGCGTTTCTGATGCAGGGCTATCACAAGCAATTGCAGCTCGAGCGCACGTCGCTGCACGCCATCCTGCCGCCCATTGTGATTGCCGACGATGTCTTTGCCAGCGCGATTGAGGTGACGATCAGCTTTCAATGCTGGCGCCGGCTGCGGCATGATCAAGGACTGGCGATCGAGGCGGCGCGTGCCGTTATCCACCGGCTGCTCGAGGCAGTATTGGCGAGCCATCCGGCGTAAAGGTGTGTGCCGAACCGATCCGGGCGCAGTCAACAATTGCCTTGGGTGCCGATGCGGCAAGACGGTTTGCCAACTGCCGCCACCATGGACGCCAAAAGCCGGTAATGCCAAACTTATACCAGCAGCATCACAATCGGCAAAGTCATGCCGAGTACCAGCAGCACGACCGCCCGGCGCTGGCTCGAGCGATTGCTGACGGCGATGGCGATGCCCAGCAATGTCGACAGCATCAGGCCGATTGACATGATCCCGACAAAGACCTTGAGCGGCCAGGGTGAGTGCGCTGGCGCGGGGCGCCCTTCGTCAAGTTTGGCACCGCCTGATGCCGGAGCCGCAGCGCTGGGGCGTGGTTTGCGGGCCTTGGGGAAATCCTGTTTCTTATGGATCGCGGCGATGACCGCGATCCATTTGGGCGGTGACACCCCATTGACGGTCTCTTGAAAATCAAAGGTTTGCAGCGCACCGCTGAACGCGAAAAACAAGATTGCGGGCGCAAAGAACATGCCCATCCACAAATGAAGCTGGCGAAGCTGGCGCATGGTCCGTGCGTTCATTGGCGGGTTCCTGTCGATAAACCGCGGTCGCTAGCAAGTTGCAGCGTTCCAGGCCAGCATCTCATTGGCCAAGGCGGCCCCCCGAGGGTGTTCGGCCGAACCCATCGCCCTCGTCCGCCCGACTAAAGCCGCGCGGGCTCTCGCCACCTGCAAAGCTGCCTTTGCGATACAGCATCGTGATCGACACGCGGCGATTGCGTGGATCGGCTGGATCGTCCGCGATGAACGGCTCCCGGTCGGCCACGCCCTCGATGCGATCGAACCGCTCGTCGCTCAATCCACCCTGGGCGAGGCGACGACGCGTGGCTTCGGCGCGACTGCTCGACAGCATCCAGTTGTTGATGCCCGCAGCATTCTTGAATGCCAGGCTATCGGTATGGCCGCGGATCATGATCGTGTTGTCGAGGCCCTTCAGCGATTCGGCGATCAGGCCGATCAGCTTGTCGGCTTCCGGCTCCAGCACCGTCGTGCCCAAGGCGAACATCGAATAATCGGCATTGTCGACCAGATCGATACGCAACCCCTCCTGTGTCGGCACGAAGCGGACATGCGACGCGATCCGCTGCAGCTTGACGTTGCTGGCCAACTGCGCCGTGACCTCGCGCTTGATACGATCGAAGTTCTTCTGGTCGGCAGCGGCGCTTGACCTGTTCTTCAGCGTGCCCTTTTCACCCGTGCCGACCATCTTGCCGCCGGTCATGTCGGCCGGGACGGTGAGCGATTTGGAGCCCGTCTGCGCCGCTTTATGGGGATAATTGTCGAGATCGTTGATCGATGCGCCGCCGAAAAATCCGTTCGAACCGGCGCTATATTGCTTCAGCTCGACCAGCGTTGGCGCGAAATAATCGGCGAGCGCCTTGCGTTGCCGTTCGGTCGTTGCGCCCAGCAGCCACATCAGCAGGAAAAAGGCCATCATCGCGGTCACGAAATCGGCATAGGCGACCTTCCAGGCACCGCCATGGTGGCCGCCATGCCCTTCGATATAGATCTTCTTGACGATGATCTTGGGGGGCTGGTTTGTACCGTGTGGTGCCCGTGCCGCCACGTCAGCGGCCCCTCAACCCATCGAACACTTCAGCAAAACCTGGCTGGTTGCTGTGCGAAATGCCCGATCGCGCCGCCTCGATGACGAGTGGCTGCGGATGGCCGTGGAGCGAGGCAATGATGATCTGTTTCACGGTGTGATAAATTGCCGAATCGGCGTCAATGATCTGCTGCAGCCGACCCGCGAGTGGGGCGACGATGCCATAGGCAAGCAGCACGCCCATGAACGTGCCGACCAGCGCCGAGCCGATCATGGCGCCGAGGATGGCGGGCGGCTTGTCGATCGACCCCATGGTTTTCACAACGCCGAGCACGGCGGCAACGATGCCGAGCGCTGGCAGTGCATCGGCGAGATTCTGCAGGGTCGTCTGCGGCCCCTGTACCTCGTGGTGGTGCGTCTTGATGGTGTTGTCCATCACGTCCTCGACCGCGTGGACATCGAGCGTACCGGACGACACGACAACCAGACGCAGCGTGTCGGCGATCAGCGCGATCAATGTGTGATCGGCGAGCAGCCGGGGATATTCGCTGAAGATTGCGCTGGAGGAGGGGTCTTCGACATGCGGTTCAAGCGCGATCGGCCCTTCGGTGCGCAGCATCTTCATCAGCTTTGACACCAGGAAGATCGTGTCGAGATAATCCTGCTTCTTGTATTTCGGGCCCTTGAACACCTTCACCAGGCCGCCGCCCATCGCCTTCAGCTCCTTCATCGAGTTACCGATGACGAGCGCGCCAATGGCCGCACCGCCGATGATCAGCATTTCATGCGGAATGGCCTCCATCACGGGCTCGAGCGCGCCGCCGGTGATGGCAAAGCCGCCAAACACCATCACGATAAGAATGACGAAGCCGATAATCGGAAACATGGACCGTTTCGCCCCCCCGTGTGCTTGACCGGATCCCGATTGGGTACCCGGACGATCAACCCCTTATTCACTCAATTTCGTACCAATCCGTTAACCACGCCGTATTTTAGCGAAGATAATCGAACAAAGAGAGGGAACTGAGCCGCGACAGGCTCGACTGGGTTGCCTGGAGGATGGTCGAGGCCTTTTGGAGATCGATGACGGCAGTCGACAGGTTGGTATCCTCGATCCCGGACCGCTCCGCCTCGCGGCTGATTGCGGTCGATTCCAATCGAGCGGATTCAAGCTCGAGCCGCGCGCCGCGCGCGCCGACCGAGCTACGGACATTATTGACCTTTTCGAGCGCTGCTTTGAGGCCATCAAGGCCTGGCCCTGTCGCCGTCGCTGGGCTGCCGCCGGCTTCAAGCGCGGTGGCAATGTTGGCGATGATGGCAAAGGTATCGGTCGTGCCGCCGCTGCCATCGGCAAGGCCGCCGAAAATCCGTTCGGCTGAATCGCTGGGCTGAACGCTGCTTTCGCCAACCGGAATGGCACTCGGATCGCCGGTGCCATCAAAGCTCACAGCGCCGGCGGCATTACGGGTGACGCCGGTGGTTGCGGTCGCAGCCCCAAAGAGCGCCCCGCCACGGGCATCGCGAGTGTTGGCGAGCGAGACGAGATCGTCGATGATGGTGCGAAGTTGCCCTGCAATGACCGTGCGGTTTTCAGGCGAGAGCGTGCCGGTGCTCGCCGCGACGGTCAGCTCCTGCGCGCGCTGGAGCTGGTTCGTCACTGATCCGAGTGTGGTATCGGCATGCCCCAGTAAGGTTTGCGCCAGATTGATATTCTTGCCCCACGCCACATCGTCGGCATTCGCTCGCGCGATCGACTGGAGACGGCGATAGGCAACGGCATCGTCCGATGGATTTTCGAGTTTCTTGCCCGTTGAAATCTGGGTTTGCAGCGTTTGCGTGCGCGCGCCCAGCGCGTTCAGCTGGCTGGCCGAGCGATCATAGAACAAGTTGGTGCCGATGAGCGTCATTGGCCTGCCCCTAGCGGATATCGAGGATGGACTGGAAGGTTTCGCGCGCGACCTGAATGATCCGGCTCGATGCCTGATAGGCCTGCTGGAAGCGGAGCAAATCAACGGCTTCGCTATCTAGATTGACCCCGGTGAGCTGGTCGCGCGCGGTGATCGCGCTGTCGCGGATCGCGTCTTGTGCTTCCGACACGGTCTTGCGCTGATTGAGCACAGCGGCATTGTTGGCGACAAGGCCAACGGCGTCCGCCTCAAAGCTGCCGCTCGTCCGAAGCGCTTCGAGTGCGCCAAGATTGCTATTGTCGCGTGGGCCACCGCCAACAGAAGCGGCAGCAACGCCGCGCGTGCTCGCCAAGGCAACGGTGATATCGGTCGGCGCGGTACCCACGGCGAACAATGGCTGACCGGGATTGCCGTCAAGGTCGCGGCCCTGCGCTTGCACCGCGTTCACCCCATCGACAAAATCGGCGGCAATCTGGGACAGCGAGGCGCGCGCATTGCCAATCCGCTGGCCGCCCTCGATAATCCCTGCCAGCGCGCCGCCGCCCGGCGAAAGGCTAGATGTCGCGCCGCCGAACAGTACGGCGAACGAGACATTGCCCGAAGGTGCACGGGCATAGGTGACCGCCGCTGACTCATGACCGGAAACGAGCGCCGGCCCGGTCGCATTCCCAAGGTTGACCGTAACGCGCCCGGCGGGATCGATGGCGACCGAGATGTCGCTGAGCGCACTCACCTGATCGAGCAGCGTATCGCGCTGATCGAGCAATTGTGCCTGCGCGGTGGAATTTGGCGCGGCGCTGATCAGGCCCTTGTTGATCTTGGCGAGCGCAGCGCCGAGCGATTCAAGTGACGTCGCCGCGCCTTCGCCCGTGCTGTCGAGATCGGCCGAAATCTGGCCGAGCGAGCGCGCCGTGGCGCCAAAGGCACTGGCCGCGCTTGCGCTCGATTCAAGGAGCGCGGCGCGCGGCGTGCTTGCCGACGGATCGGACGCCACGGCCTTTGCAGCGTTGAAGAAATTCGTCAGCCGATCGCCGAGCTGGTTGCCCGCCAGCGCACTTTCGATACCCGTCAGCCACGTAATGCTGGTTTCGGTCCGCGCAAGATCGGCGCTTGTTGATCGCACAGCCGCAGCGCGTTGGGCATCTGCCGCGCGGCCGATGCCCGAAACGAAGACGCCGTTGCCCGTCGCCGCGCTTGCCTGCGTCGCACGCCCGCTGGTCGTGGTCAGTTCGGTAAGCGTGGTCGTGCGCCGCGTGTAACCTGCACTACCGGCATTGGCGATATTGTCAGACGTCGTCGACAGCGCCGTTTGATAGGCGCGCACGCCGCTTGCACCGATCGAGAGCAGGTCGGTCATTGCGACCCCTCAGTCGCGGTCGCGCCGGCATCGGTCTGCAATGCCGCCTGGCTCCTGGCGAGGAAGTCGACCATTGCCTTGCCGATGCCAAGCGGCTTTGCCGTTGCCATGGTTTCGGACAGCTTCTGGTCCTGCATCTCGCGGAACGTGTCCTGCGCCTTGCTGCCAAACAGGTCCTCGGCCAGATGCGGCGCGCGCATCGATTTCAGCATCATCTGCGTGAACACCGCCTCGAACTGCTTGCCCGCCTTTTCCAGATTGGCACGCGACGCCAGCCGGCTCGTGTCAGTCGAGACGTTGGGGGCATCGATGCCGGTGGCCGGCAGGGCGGGCAGGGGGGCGATATCGCTCACAGGATAATCAGGTCCGCCTTGAGCGCGCCGGCTTCCTTCAGCGCCTCCAGGATAGCGACAAGATCGGCTGGCGACGCGCCAATGGCGTTCATCGCCTTGACGACGTCGGCCAGCCTGGGGCCAGGCTCCAACAGGAAGATGGGCTTTACCTCCTCGGTAATGCCGACCGCGCTTCTCTGTTCGAGCGCTGTCTCTCCCTTGCTGAATGGTGCCGGCTGGACGACCTTTTGCGATTCATCAACCCGCACGGTGAGCTTGCCCTGCGTGACGGCTGCCGGGCCGACACGCACGGCGGAATTGATGACGACCGTCCCGGTGCGCGCATTGACGATCACCTTGGCGGCCGGTTCTGCAGCCGTGACCGAGAGATTCTCGATCTGGCTCATCAGCGTTGCGCGGGAATCGGCGCCTTCGGGCGCGCTGATCGCGATCGACACGCCATCAATGGCGTTGGCGCGACCGGGCCCAAGCCGGGCGTTAATTGCCGCAGCAATGCTTTGGGCGGTGGTGAAGTCCGCGCGGGAGAGGTTGAATGTCAGCAACGGTGCGGTCGCAAAGCCGGTATCGACTGCGCGTTCGACCGTTGCTCCTTCAGGAATGCGGCCTGTGGAGGGGACGTTGACGACGATCTTCGATCCGTCGGCGCCTTCCGCACCCAGCCCACCCACTGCCAGATTGCCCTGCGCCATGGCATAAACCTGGCCATCGGCGCCGATCAGCGGGGTGAGGATCAGGCTGCCGCCGCGCAGCGACTTCGACTTGCCCAGCGCGGCGACCGTGATGTCGATCCGCTGACCGGGCTTGGCAAAGGCAGGCAACTCAGCCGTAATCAGCACCGCCGCCGAATTCTTGAGCCCCGGGTTGACGTTGGCCGGCAGCTGCAGCCCGAACCGCGACGCGACGCTCTTCAGCGACTGGACGGTATATTCAAGATTATCGTCACCCGTGCCCGGCAGCCCGACGACGATGCCATATCCCGTTAACTGGTTGGTCCGGATGCCCTGGAAGGCACCGAGATCCTTGACGCGATCGGCCATGGCCGGCGTTGTCGGCAGCAGGGCCGCCAACATTGCCAACGCGCACGCAAGGAGAAAACGGATCATCGATAATTCCTGTCAGAACGGGCTGAGCATGGCGAAGAAGCGGTTGAACCACCCCTGGCGACTGGCGCGGGCGACATCGCCCTTGCCGGTATAGGCGATCTGCGCATCGGCAACGCGGGTGCTCAGCACGCGGTTGTCGGCATCGACATCGGCCCAGCGAACAAGGCCCTTGATCTGGACATATTCATCGCCGCGGTTGAGCGTCACGCGCTTGCCGCCCTGGACCATCATCGTCCCGTTCGGGAAAACCTCGGACACGGTCACGCTGACTTCGCCCGACAGCGAATTGGACTGGTCCGCCGTGCCGGTGCCGGTAAACCCGCGCCCGCCATCGGCGGCGAGCGCGTTGGGCGGCACGAAGGAGAGCGGGCCGACGGCGGGTGGATTGATCGATGCATTGCCCTTGCTGTCGAGCTTGGAGCTGGCCGATTTGCTCGCCAGTGTGCGTTCGACAAGAACGATCGTCAGCGGATCGCCAACGCGGCGCGCGCGCCAACCCTCGTAGAGTGGCGCGTACCCGGTCGATGCCTTGAAGATTGCCCCATCGGCCGGCGTCGGCGGTGGCGGCGGTGGCGGCATCGTCATCGAGAAATCTGTTTTTGGCTGCTTCTTGCCGAACAGGCTGGCCGCTGCCGGCGACGGCACACACGCCGCCACAAGCAAGGCACCGGCCGCGAGCCCGCAAGCGAGCGGGTGCACGGGCGCGCGGTCAGATGTTCTGGTTGACATATTGCAGCATCTCATTGGTTGCGGTGATCATCTTGGAGTTAACTTCGTAGGCACGCTGGGTTTCGATCATGTTAACCAGTTCTTCGACCACATTGACGTTCGAGCCTTCGAGCATTCCCTGGCGAATATTGCCGCGCCCGTCCTGGCCCGCGATCCCCAGATTGGCAGCGCCGCTGGCCGCGGTTTCAGTCAGATAATTGTCGCCGGCCGCCTGTAGGCCTGCGGTGTTGGGAAAGCTCGCGATCTGGATCTGGCCGATCTGGCTCGGTTCAGTCTGCCCGGAAAGCGTGGCAGAAACGGTGCCGTCGGTGCCGATCGAGATGGAGGTCGTGCCCTCTGGAATGGTGATGCCTGGCTGAACGGTATAGCCCTCTGCCGTCACAAGAAGCCCTTCGGCCGAGCGCGAGAAATTGCCGGCGCGGGTATAGCCGAGCCCGCCACCCGGCATCGTCACCTGGAAATAGCCATCACCGTCCAGCGCCAGATCGAGCGAATTGCCGGTGGTTGCGAGGGAGCCCTGCGTATCGATGCGGGCCGTGCCCTGAATGCGCACGCCCGTGCCCAGATTGAGGCCGGTTGCGTATTTGGTTTCCGATGTGCTCGGTGCGCCGGGCGCGGTCACCGTTTGATAGGCAAGCGTCTCGAACGCTGCGCGGTCGCGCTTGTAGCCGGTCGTATTGACGTTGGCGAGGTTGTTCGAAATGACGCGCATGCGCATGTCCTGAGCATCAAGCCCAGTCCGCGCGATGTGCATTGCAGCGCTGCCCATAACCTGTTTCCCCTAATTTACGACGGCAGGCGCATCAGGGATGCGCTGCTTTCATCGAGTTCCTTGGCCGATTTGATCAGATTGGCCTGCACTTCGTAGCTGCGCTGGTTCTCGATCATGTCGACCAGCGATTCGGTGAGATTGACGTTCGATCCTTCGAGCGAACCGGAAACGAGTTTCGCCGTCGGGTCACCTGGCAGCGCCCCGCCGTCGCGCACGTGGAGGAGGTTATCGAGCCCCTTGACGGTATCCGAGCCCTGCACGCTGGCGAGCTTGATCTGCCCGACGATTGTCGGCGGTGCCCCTTTTTCCGCGCCGAAAGCCACGATGGCGACGCTGCCATCCGGCCCGATCGTCACTCTTTGCGCAGGCGGCACGGTGATCGGACCCCCCGATCCGATCACCGGGAAACCGTCGCCGGTTTCCAGCACGCCCGATGCGGAGACCGAAAGATCGCCCCGCCGCGTATAGGCTTCCGAACCATCGGCAGCCTGGACCGCAATCCAGGCATCGCCTGCCACCGCAACGTCGAGCGGCTTGCCGGTCGAAAAGATGGCACCGGGGCGACGATCGGAATCGGTCACTTGTTCCGATGCGGGCTGACGCGCCAGCAACCCGGGGCCGCTGACATTCAGCTGATCGAAAACCACACGATCCGCCCGATAGCCGATTGTCGACGCGTTCGCCATGTTATTGGCAATCGCGGCCTGGGCCGCCAGATGCCCCTTGAGGCCCGACGCTGCAGTATAGATCAGCTTATCCATGTGTCAGGCCCCGATGGTTTACCATTATTGGATGTTGAGGATGACCTGGGAGATCTGATTGTCTGCCTCGAGCGCCTTGGCATTTGCCTGGAAATTGCGCTGTGCGGCGATCAGGCCAACCAATTCTTCCGTCTGGTCGACGTTTGAGCGCTCGATCGACCCCGAAAGCAGACCGCCAAAGCCGTTTTCGTTGGGCGCGCCGAGCAGCGGCGAGCCCGAGATACCGGTTGCGGTCCATGTGCTGTTGCCCAACTGACGCAACCCCGAGGGGTTGGAGAAATTGGCGAGCAGCACCTTGCCCAGCGTCTTGGCTTCGCCGTTTGAAAAGCTGACCTTGATCAGGCCGGCGTTGTCGATCGACACGCCCTGGAGTTGCCCAACCGCCAAACCATCCTGCGACGAGGCGAGGACATCGAAGGCGGCGCCGATCTGCGTGGTCGCCGTGCCCAGATCGAGGTTGATGACCTGCGGGTTGGGGCTGCTGCCCGGGGTGAACGCATCGAAGGCGATCGGTGCCAAAGGAGAGGTCAGCGCACCGGCCACGTCAAAGGTCAGCGTCACTGGCGCCGTGCCCGCAACGGCCAGGGGTTGATCGCCCACGAAGCTGAAAGCGGACCATGTGCTGGTAGGTACGCCAGCCGTCGGCACGGTTTCGCGTCGGAAGTAAGTCGTCAGCGTTTGCGCATTGCCTTCGGTGTCGTAGATCGTCGTTTGCGACGCCTCATTGTAAGTGGCTGGATCAAACCGGTCGAAGGTCGCCGCAGTTGGAATCGCGCCACCGCTCGGCAAATTTATCTGCTGCGACACATTTTGCGTTGGGACGGGCGATCCGCTGGTCGCAGGCAGGCGCACGCTCACCGCCGATGACAGCCCCGAGGCGACCACCTTGCCGCTGCCATCGACGGGATACGCCTGAAGATGCCCGCCCTGACCATCGACGACATAACGATTGGCGTCGACCAGGAACGATCCGTTGCGGGTGAAATTCACCTCTGGCGTGTCGAGCTGGGGTTTGACGGCAAAGAAGCCATCGCCCGAGATCGCAAGGTCGAGCGCCGACTGGGTCTGGACGAGATTGCCAGGGCTGAACTGTTGGCGATTGGCCTTCACCGTCGTGCCCGAACCGACCGCCTTCGTCGGATCCTGGGCTGCGGTCGAGGCGATGACGTCGGCGAATTCGCTGCGGCTCCGCTTGAAGCCATTAGTGCCGACATTGGCCAGGTTGTGCGCGATGACCGAAAGATCGGCCTGGGCTGCCTGAAGGCCGCTGAGTGAGGTATAAAAGGACATGTCGTTATCTCCTTGGGATACTGAACTGAATGTGGATTAACCGATCTGACGAACTTGACTGGTGGGGATCTGCCCGATGCCCGGTAGCGTAAGGATGGGGCTGCCCGAGGACGGGATCGAGACGGAGCTGACGGGTGCCCAAACCAGTGGCGTCGTGCCCACGGTTGCGCCATTGTTGTTGGCAAAGGCGGTGACCGTGAAGGGGCCTGTACCTGCCGGCTGACCGTTTTCGTCATTGCCGTCCCAATCGAAGTTAACCGTGCCCTTGGTCTGCGCGCCGAGCGAAAGGGTACGCAGCAGCGCGCCATTGGGCCCCGAAATGCCGACGCGAACCTCGCTTGCATTCCCTGCCAACTCGACGGCACCGGTCAGGCCGCCGTCAGTGCGCGGAAAGGCAGTATTGCCCGGGGCCAGCACAGTACGGCCGACATAGCTGAGGGCATCGCTGGTCGATCCGCCCGAGAGCTTGTCCTGGATGGATTTTAGCGTGGTGTTGATCTCGCTAATCCCGGCCACGCTGGAGAACTGCGCGAGCTGAGTCAGCTGCTGGGTTGCGTCCACCGGATCGGTTGGATCCTGATTTTTCAGCTGCGCTGTGAGCAATTTCAGGAAATCATTCTGCGTCAAGGTATCGGACTGCGCCGCCGTGATTACCTTGGGACCGCTACTGGTACGATTGACGCCCAAATTCTGCAGTGTGGTGTCGAAAGATGTCGCCATGATCAGCGTCCTAACTTGATGGTGTCGAGGATCAGCGACTTGGCGGTCTGCATCACTTCAACGTTGTTCTGGTAGTTGCGCGCGGTCTCCATCATGTCGACGAGCTCGCGCGTTTCATCGACGGCGGCTTCAAAGACGTTGCCGTCCTTGTCAGCCACGGGGTTGGTCGGGTCATATCGCTTGGTCGGTGCATTGCCGGCCGCAACAACGCTCTCGACATCGACGGTCGCCAGGCCCGTCGCCTTGTCAAACGCGGTGCGGAACACGGGCTTCAGCGTTTTATAGGCGGTCTCTGCCGAACCGGACACGCCGCCGGCATTTGCCAGGTTCGACGCGGTGGTATTGAGCCGCACGAGCTGCGCCGACATGGCGCGCCCTGCAACCTGGAAAACGGTGAGCGGATGATCGGCCATCTTTATTCGCCTCGCAATGCGCGCGTGATCTGGCCGATGCGGCCATTTAGAAAAGACAGCGTAGTCTGATAGGCCACGGCGTTTTCGGCAAAGGCTGTCTGCTCGGTCGCGAGCTCGACGGTATTGCCATCGAGCGACGCCTGGACCGGGACGCGATATTTGGTTGCGCTCTGGATGGTGGAATCGGTCAGCCCCTGCGGACCGTCTGCCTGCGCAAACGCGGTCTTGAAATCGAGATCCGTTGCCTTGAAGCCCGGGGTGGACGCATTGGCGATGTTGGACGCAATCATCCCCATGCGCCGCGAGCGTAGCTCTAGCGCTGCTCCATGCACCCCGAAGAGAAGGTCGTCCGACACCGTCATTGTCTCCGCATAAAATTCTGCGTGAGCCACCAAGCAATGGTCGTGCCAGATTAGAGCGATGGCCGGGGAAATCCCGCGAACAGGTGGGGCGCTGACCCGACCGGCAAAGGCTTGCCGGTCAGCGGCAAGGTCGTTGCCGCTCAATTGCCGGAATTGCCGCCGCCCGAAAAATCATCTGCTGCTTGCTGCAATTGGCGCGTCTCTTGCATTAGTGTGCGTCATGGCAACCAGTGACATCGTACAGGCGCTTGCGCCCTATTTTGATCCGACCGCGATCGGCATTGTCGGCGGTGGCACCGTGCTGGCCGTATTCCTGCGCCACGAGCTGCGGGACATTGGCCGCGCGATTGCGGCCTTGCCCGTGCTGGTCCGCCGCCCTTTCCGGGCCGAGCCACTGCTCGATCAGATCGCCGCGCTGGGGCGGATCGCCGCCCGCCACGGTGTGATGTCGCTCGACCGCTCGGTCATTGCCGATGCCGATGTTTCAGCTGCGATTGCTGCTGTCGTCGACGGTGCCACGCCGGAAAGCATTGTCGCACTTCTTCGCCATCGCCGGCAGGCCCGGGTCGAGCGACACGTCGCTGCAGTTGAGATATGGGCGTCGGCCGCCGAAATCGCCCCGGCAATGGGCATGGTCGGCACGTTGATCGGCCTGGTGCGGGTGTTCACTTCAATGAACGATCCCGCAGCGATTGGCGGGGCGATGGCGGTTTCGCTGCTGGCAACGCTGTATGGCGCGCTGATAGCGAGCCTGGTTGCCATGCCGGTTGCGTCGCGGCTGCGGCGGCTCGCACGCGAGGAGGCATTCGAACGGCTGCGGCTGGAAATGCCGCTGACGGCGATAGCAGAGCGTGAGCAGCCCCGCCATTCAGTCAAGGCCGCCGCGTGACCGAGGCGTTTTTTCCCGAACCACGGCCGTCTCGACCGATCTGGCTCGTCACGCTGGCGGATCTTGCGCTTTTGCTCATTGGCTTTTTCGTGCTGATCCAGGCCAATCAGTCGCTCGACAAGCGCGCATTGGCCCAGGGGTTTCGCGAAGGATTCGGCATTACTGAACGCGTGGCAGAGCCAATGCCGGTTGCCGTCGCTGCGGTCGATTCCTTTGGTGCGGGTTCCAGTGCGTTGCCGGTGGTGCCTGCACCCGTTGTTGCCTGGGCACGCGATGCCCTGCGCGATCCGCGCGTGCGCCTGAAGATCAGCGGCGCGGTGGACGGATCTGCAGGCGATGTCGAGGCGGTTACGGGTAGCGGCGCAGTGCTTGCGGCGGACCGCGCACGGGCAGTGGCCGCCGCACTGGTTCTTGCGCGGGCAGTGCCACCCGGGCGGATGGACATTGCCACCGATTCCGTCGCCGGTAGGCGCGCGGTGACGCTTACCCTTGGCTTTGCGGGAGACCGGCCATGATTTGCCGCCCGGCAACGCGGTTTTGCCGCAGCGCCTTTCATCTCCAGGAGAATATGATGTTTCGTCTGCTTGCCTGCTCGCTACTGGTTGCCAGCCCGGCCGCTGCACAGACTGGCTTTCAAGATACCGCCGCCATCGACCGGGGTGTCGCAAGCTTCACTGGCAAGCCGATCGGGACCGAAGGCGGCGCACGCACGCCGGTCGATACCCGACTGAAGCTTGCCACGTGCCCGATGGTGTCGATGCAGTGGCGCGCCGACAATCATGATTCGGTCGTGGTCAGCTGCACCGGGCCCGAATGGCGCATTTACGTGCCTGTCATGGTTCCACCGCCGCCGTCCGCACCGGTTTCTCCGGTGCCCGTCGCGGCTGCCGTGAAGCCGGAAATCGTCATCAAGCGCGGTGATCCAGTGACGATCGCGGCGGGTGCCGCAGGCTTTTCCATCACCCGCGAGGGCATCGCGATGTCGGACGCGCCGAGTGGGGGACGCCTGTTCGTCAATGTCGACGGCACCAAAAAGCCGGTTCAGGCAATTGCGATCGATGCGGGCCGTGCAACGCTGCCCGGCTACACTGAATAATTATTTCTAAATGTTACCACCGTCTGGTCGTTCTATCCTTTGCAAGGCAAGAACACGAAGGTGATGTCATGGTGGATCCTGTAAGTACAAGACCCGTCACGCTCGGGCGCTCGGTAGCGCCGCTTGCAAAGGCTAGCCACGTCGCCGCGCCCCGTTCCGCAGTCGATGCCGGCTCGGATGCTGCTGCTGCAACCGGCATTGGCGCGCTGGTCGCCGATTATGCCGCGACCCCACCGGTCGATCTCGATCGGGTAGCCAAAATACGCCATGCCATCGAGACGAACAGTTACCCGATTATCGCGGAAACCGTTGCTGACCGGCTGATTGCCATCAAATTGAACTGGAAGCCGCAATGAGCCGCCGCGATGCGCTGGTCCGCGTTATCGACGCGCTTCATGCAGAAATTGCCGCGCTGAAGGCCAATGACGTCGCCGGGCTGGAACGCGCCACACGCACCAAGCTGGTCAGCATCGATGCGATCGCCGCATCGGACGACGGCGCGCCGACGCCGGAAATTCGCGCGCTTGCCGAAGAGGCACACCGGCTGAACGAAACATGCCGTATCTATGTCAATCTGATGAGCGCGAATGTCCGCCGCCGGCTGCAGCAGCTGACCGGTGATGGCGGGGCTGGCTATGGCGGCCCGGCGCTCGCGGGAAACTTCGCCTGATCTAGGGCGAATTGGCACGGCTCTTGCTGATCATCCCATTGCAACAGGGGATGTTTCAAGTCGATGAGCGTCAATCCAATCGACAGTGGCAAGGGTGTCATCAAGTCAGCCATCGCGCTGGCTTCAGCCCGAACCGGCATTGATTTCAATTATCTGCTCGGCCAGGCGCAGGTTGAAAGTGGTCTGCGCGCCGATGCAAAGGCGGGCACATCCAGTGCCTCGGGGCTGTACCAGTTCATTGAACAAAGCTGGCTCGCGGTCGTCAAGAAGCATGGCGCAGAACATGGGCTGGGCTGGGCGGCCAACAATATCAGCGAAGGTGCCAATGGCAAGCTGACCGTGGGGGATGCCGGCACGCGCAGCGCTATCCTGGCACTTCGCAACGACCCCACAACCGCGTCGCTGATGGCGGCCGAACATGCGGCCGACAACAAGGCATCGATTGAAGACAGCCTTGGCCGCCCGGCGACTGGCACTGATCTCTACATGGCGCATTTTTTGGGCCTTGGCGGCGCACGCAGCTTTCTGAAATCGCTTGAGACCAATCCCGGCGCGGCGGGGGCATCACTGTTTCCTGCAGCCGCACGTGCCAATCACGGCGTCTTTTACGGCGAGGGTGGCCAGCCACGCACGCTGAGCGAGATCTATGATCGGTTTTCCGCCAAGCTCGATCGCGGTGCGGCATCTGGTGGTGCGTCGGGCCTTGCCTCTGCACTCGAGGGGCTTGGGCAATTTCCCGCAGCCGACGAAACCGAAATCATTCCCGGCAATGGCGAGAGCCGCAGCGGTGCCGCGCAGTGGGCGCAGGCCACGCTTGCACAGCTAAGTGGCGGCACGCGTACAGCGCAATCACTGCTGCGCCCGACGCCCGACACGGCCCGGCTGGCCTATCTCATGCTCGCTCGGCTGGGCGGTTAAGGCATGGCCGCGATAACCAACACCCGTTTTGACATTGCCTCCATCGTGCGCGGTGGTGCGTTGCCCGTTGCGATCCTGCTGCTGGTGCTGCTGATGGTGGTGCCGATCCCGGCAGCGTTGCTCGATATCTTCTTCATCATGAACATCACGATCAGCCTTGCCGTGCTGATGGTCGCGCTCAACGCGCAAAAGCCGCTCGATTTTTCGGCCTTCCCCAGCGTGCTGCTGTTCGCGACCTTGTTCCGCCTCAGCCTCAACGTCGCGTCGACGCGCGTGGTGCTGGTGCATGGGCATGAAGGCGAAAGCGCGGCTGGCCGCGTGATTGAAGCCTTCGGCACCTTCCTGATCGGCGGTGACTATGTCGTCGGCCTGTTCGTCTTTGCCATCCTCGTCATCATCAACATGATCGTGGTGACGAAAGGCGCGGGGCGCGTGTCAGAGGTGTCCGCGCGCTTCACGCTGGATGCCCTGCCCGGCAAGCAGATGGCAATCGATGCCGATCTCAATGCCGGTCTCATCACGCCCGAAGAAGCCAAGGCGCGGCGCGTGGAAGTCAGCACCGAGGCCGATTTCTACGGGTCGATGGACGGTTCGTCGAAGTTCGTGAAGGGCGATGCGATTGCCGGCCTGCTAATTCTTGCCGCCAACATCATCGGTGGGCTCATCCTGGGGCCGATCAGCCACGGCATGACGATCGGCGATGCCGCGCACACTTATGTGCTGCTGGCGATCGGCGATGCGCTGGTCGCGCAAATCCCGTCGCTGATGCTGTCGATTGCAGCGGCGACGATTGTCACCCGCGTTACCTCCAGCATGGATCTCGCCGGGCAGATCGGCAGCCAGTTTGGCTCGGCCAAGACCTGGACGCCGGTGGCCGCCATCCTCGCGCTGCTGGGCGTCATGCCCGGCATGCCTCACCTCATCATCCTGCCGGCAGCTGCTGCTGCGGGGTTTGCCGCATGGAAAATGCGCCAAGCCGCCAATCGGCCCGTCGTCCTTGACGAGGCGCCCGCCGCCCCGACCGATCTGTCACGGATCAGTTGGGAGGAAGTCGCCGATACGATCCAGATCAATCTGGATATCGGCTATGGCCTAGTGCCGCTGGTCGACGAGCGCCGGGGCAGCCCGCTGATGGGCCGGATCACCGGCGTGCGGCGGCAATTGTCAAAGGAGCTGGGCTTCGTGGTGCCGCAGGTGCGCGTGCGCGATGATATCAATCTCTCACCTTATACCTATCGCATCATCGTGGGCGGTGTCGTGATTGGCGAGGACGTCGTCTCGCCCGATGAAATGCTCGCACTCGATACCGGTCAGGCGGTCGGTACGCTGCACGGGAAGCCCGCCAAGGACCCGACCTTCGGGCTCGACGCCACCTGGATTGGCCAGGGCGATGCCGATGCCGCGACCGGCGCCGGTTTCCTCGTCGTCGATCCGGGCACGGTGGTGGCCACCCATCTCAACCATCTGCTCGGCACCAACGCGGCTGAGCTGCTTGGCCCAGATGAGGTGCAGAGCCTGCTCGATCAGCTGAAGGACAGCGCTGCCAATCTCGTCGCCGCGCTCAGCCCCACGCCGTTGCCGCTCACGACCCTGACGCAGATTCTGCGCGGGCTGCTCGCCGAAGGAATCGCGCTGAAGGAATTCCGCCGCATCGCCGCCGCCATCGCCGTTGCCGCGCAAAAGACGCTCGATGCCGAGGAAATCATCGAGCTGATCCGCCCCGATCTGGGCCCGCTGATAATCCAAAAGCTTTGCGGCGTGCGCGAGCCGCTGCGCGTGATGACGCTGGAGGGTCAGCTCGAAGGCCTGCTTGGCCAGGCCATTCGTTCCGATCCGTCACGCCGCCACACGATCGAGCCCGATCTTGGCCGGCGTATCGTTGAGGCGCTGCAGCGCGCCGCCCAACCGCTGGTTGCGGAGGCCAAACCCTTCGCACTCGTCGTCCAACCCGCGATCCGCCTGGCGATCCGCAAATTGGTGAAGACCTGTATGCCCGACACCCCCGTGATGAGCTTCTTCGAAGTGCCTGAGGACAAATCGGTCGAGGTCGTCGCCGTGATTGGCGCGCCCGGGGCGCTGCCGGCATGAGCGCGCACTCCAACCCCGCGACCTTCGCCGCCGCAACCGCCGCGCCGTTGGTCTATGGCCGCGACCGCACTGATATGGCGGGGCTTGCGCGCAAACATCTGCCGCTCGTCCGCCGCGTTGCGTGGCACGTCCATGGCAGCATGAGCAGCGCGGTCGATGTCGAGGATCTGATGCAGATCGGGCTCGTCGCCCTGATCGAGGCGGTCAATGCTTTTGAGGATCGCGGACAGGTGACATTCGAGCAATATCTGCTGACGCGCGTGCGCGGCGCGATGATCGATGAACTGCGTCGCCAGGCCACGCTCACGCGCGGGGCGATGCGGCGCCGGCGCGCCTATCAGGAAACCGTGACCGCGCTGACCAACGAAACCGGCAAGCGGCCGGACGAGGCAGCAGTCGCCGACCGGCTTGGCGTGTCGCTCGAAAAGCTACGGATCGATTATTCGGCGGCAGAGCCCGTTCGGTTCGAACCGATCGACGATGTTTATTCAGACGACCTCCCCTGGTTCGCGAGCGACGAACCCAATGCGTTCGATCAGCTGGCGGATGCAGGCGCGCGCACCGCCCTTGTCGCCGCCATCTCGGCGCTGCCCGAACGCGAGGCGCAGGTGATCCAGCTTTACTATGTCGAGGAACTCAACCTCGAGGAGATTGGCCTGGTGCTGGGCGTCGGCCCGGCCCGCATTTGCCAGATCAAGAAATCAGCGCATGACCGGCTGAAAAGGGCGCTGTCGCGGTCGATGTGAGCAGGCGTCAGCCGACGCTGCCTGCCTCTGGCTAACGCCGGTTGCGAACGCATCGTCGGGAGCGGAGCGCTCAAGCATTGCGCAAGCTACAGATGCCGGGCCACGAAGGTTTGACGCTCGTCGCTCGAGCTTAGCTGACATTAGGCGGGCGAATCAGCCGCCAGATACATCCATGCCTCAAACGCGCCTTCTGGCGTGTCGATGCGGACTTTGCGTCGGCTATATTCTTCGCCCTCGAAATCATCCAGTCGGCCCCAGTGATCCGGGAGATCGGGTGATATGAAAAGGTGAACCTCGATCGCGGGGCCATCATCAGCCAATACCAGGGCAGGAAATCCAAGCGATGCTCCCCATCCGGCGGCAACGAGATTGCCCTTCACCGTGCCGACCAGCCACTTCCCCTGGAGGTTCGCCAGCTCATGATGGTTGGGCTTGCCGGGTGCGAGCGTGCCGTAGGTGGCAAGGCAGTGGTCGGTATGCATCATGCAGGAGTAGCGAAAGGGCGGGTAGCATCAACCGCTCTATTGTTGTGCGGGCAACCATCGCGCTTTGATGACGTTCCAGATTTGGCAACGCCGCGCAACTTTCGGCATTTACCAACTGCATTGACCGTAGCCGGTCGAGAGGATTGACGATTACCAGAAGCGAAAAACCCCGGCGGCACTGGGCCACCGGGGTAATCCGCACTCCTCTGGAAGCAAGGAGGGCTGGGCGGCTCCGACACCCTTGAAGGGGGGCGGTGCCGGAGCCGATCCTTGTGTTAGCGCAGCAGCTGCAACACGCCCTGTTGCGACTGGTTCGCCTGAGCGATCAGCGCCGTCGAGGCCTGGCTCAGGATCTGCTGGCGTGCGAGTTCGGTCGTTTCGGTCGAGAAGTCGACGTCTTCGATCCGGCTGCGCGCGTCGGTCAGGTTGGCGACGCTGGCGGTCAGTGTGTTGACGACCGAGCTCAGACGGCTCTGGCCGGCACCCAGCGTTGCACGCGTGGTGTTTGCTGCCGTCAGGCCAGCATCGATGGTACCAAGTGCAGTGTCAGCAGCGGTTGCTGTTGCAACACTCAACGTGGAGAACGCCGCCAGATCGAGACCGCCGAGGCTGAGGGAAACCGTGTCGCCCGAAGACGAGCCGGTCTGGATCGCAACCGTTGTTGCGGTCGCTGGAAGCAGCGAAACGCCGTTGAACGTGGTGCTGGTGCCGATCTTGCCGAGCTGCGCGGTCAACTGCGTGACTTCGGCCTGCAGGTTGGTACGGTCGCTTGCGGAATAGGTGCCCGATGCGGACTGCACGGCGA
Source organism: uncultured Stakelama sp. (assembly GCA_964638495.1). GTDB lineage: Bacteria > Pseudomonadota > Alphaproteobacteria > Sphingomonadales > Sphingomonadaceae > Sphingomonas. The sequence goes on from CAZXBM010000007.1 coordinate 41,773, forward strand.
CTTCGCGCAGACGCTGCAGGATGTTGCTGACTTCGCCGAGGGCACCGTCTGCGGTCTGCAGCAGCGCGATACCGTCATTGGCGTTGCGGATCGACTGGTTGGTGCCGCGGATCTGCGACGTGAACGAAGACGCAATGGCGAGGCCGGCGGCGTCGTCCTTTGCGGAATTGATGCGCTTGCCGGTCGACAGACGCTCAATGCTGTTGGTCAGCGCCGTGCTGGCGCGGTTGTTTGCGTTGCTGGCTTTCAGCGCGGCGACATTGGTTCCGATAACAGTCATGGTCGTATCTCCATTTGCCTGACGCTCCTTGTCGCCCCCCATCAGAAGAGCCGAACCGTCAGAAGAAGAAACGACCGGTGTCGTCCGGTATTAAGTAAAAATGCCAACCACAGTGCAGGCGGCATGCTCACGACCGCCGACAAGGCGCAATTTTGCCGTTTTGGCCGGCGGCAAGAGGGCAGCGGGCGGAAAATAATTGCCGCAGGCCGTCATAGTTAACCGATGATTTACCGTATTTGCCGCAAACGAGCTCCACACAAGGGGGCATTCGATGCGTTCGATCTATCCGTCAGCTACCGTCCTTCGCCATAAATATGCGCTCCTGTCTTCCTTGCGGGCGCAAGGCTTTGCGATTGGATCGCTGGATGACGGCAAGCCGCAAGCGGGCGACTTGTTCATGATCGCCGATGGCGAAGTGCCGCCCGCGCCCGCCCGTACCGTCATTATAGGTGGTGAGGGGCGTCATGTGATGCCAGCGCGCGATGGTAACGCCGCGCGGATTGCCTATACCCCCCAGGATGCGGAGATCGGCGACGGCTTTGTCCGCGCGCTCGTCGCCGGACCCGATGCGCCCACGGCGGCCGATCCCGAGAGCCTGGCGCTCTATGCGCTCGCCGAGCGCGTTGCCGCGGCAGACATTACCGTGTTGATCAACGGCCCGACGGGCACCGGCAAGGAAGTGCTGGCACGTGCCATTCATGCCGGCTCCAGCCGTCGCAATGGTCCTTTTGTCGCCATCAATTGCGCGGCATTGCCGGAGACGATGCTGGAGGCTTTGCTGTTCGGCCATCAGAAAGGTGCCTTTACCGGGGCATCATCGGGCGGCGAGGGATTTTTCCGTGCGGCCAATGGCGGCACGCTGCTGCTCGACGAAATCGCCGAAATGCCGATCCAGCTCCAGGCCAAATTGCTTCGGGCGCTGCAGGAGCGCGAAGTCGTGCCGCTCGGCGCGTCCGTGCCCGAGCCGATTGACGTCCGCGTCATCGCCTGCGCCAACCGCGATCTGCAGACTGAAGTTGCCGAGGGTCGCTTCCGCGCCGATCTTTATTACCGGCTGAGCGTGTTTCCGCTCACCACCAAGCCACTAGCCGAGCGTCGGCAAGACATTCCAGCGCTCGCAGCCACGCTGGTGTTGCGCCACACCTTGGGCCGGTCGATTATCCCCTGGCCCGACAATTCGGCGCTTGATGCGCTGATGCGCCACGACTGGCCGGGCAATGTCCGCGAACTCGAAAACGTCATCCAGCGCGCCTTGCTGTTCGCCGCCGGTGATACGATCAGCGCGGCACATATCCTGTTCGATCGACCGGTGGCAATTGCCCCGCCGATCCGCGACGCCGGACCATCGACGCTTGGGAACATCGTGCAGATGTCAGAATTCCAGGCCATTCGCGAAACCTTGCTCGCCTGTGGCGGCAGCAGGATCGAAACCGCGCGCCGGCTCGGCATTTCGGAGCGGACGCTGCGTTATCGTCTCGCCAAGGCACGCGAGCAGGGGGAGGATATCACCCCCGGCTACCAGAGCCATAACAGGGTGGCATCGGCATGAGCGGCATCACCGGACCGGGCGGCATTGGGGGACCCATGGGGGTCGATCGCGTGCTGGCCCTCAGGGCGCAGATCCTTGAAAAGAACCAGGCGCTCCAGCGCGTCAGCCAAAATGTGGCCTCGCCTGCCGCGCAGCCGGCGAGCGACCGGGGCAGCTTTGGGTCAACGATGCAGGGGGTGCTGGACAGCATCAACGGTGCGCAGGTTAAGGCCGGCGACATCAGCGCCGCCTATGAGCGCGGCGAGACTGTCGACATCGCCAAGGTAATGCTGGCGCGACAGGAAGCCTCGATCGGCTTTGAAGCCACGCTGCAAGTAAGAAACAAGCTTTTGTCCGCATACAAGGACATCATGAGCATGCCGGTATAATCGATGGCTAACCAGCTGACCCCCACCTCGCCCGTGCTCCCTGAGCGCTTTGCGAACCCGTTCCGCCAGATCGGCGCGCTGCTTCAGCAGCCTGCCGTCAGGCGCAGCCTGCCGATGATCATGCTTGTGAGCCTGGTCGCAGCGGCAGCGCTTGCCTGGATGACGCTCTCGACGCCCGAACAAAAGGTGCTCTTCTCCGGTCTGCCCGATGCCGACAAGAGTGCTGTCACGGCCGCGCTTCAACAGGCCAATATCACCTCGAACATCAACGATGCCACTGGCGCACTGACGGTGAACGAGGACGATTATTCGCGCGCCCGCATCCTCCTGGCGGGGCAAGGCCTGCCCAAGGCAGCGCCGGGTGGCTATGCCATTCTCGATCAGTTGCCGATGGGCGTCAGCCGCGCCGTGGAGGGCGAACGCCTGCGCCAGGCGCGCGAAACGGAGCTCGCACGTTCGATCGAGGAAATCGATGCCGTGGCCGAGGCCCGCGTCCATCTCGCCATGCCCGAATCCACCGTCTTTGTGCGCGACAATGCCGCGCCGTCCGCCTCGGTGATCCTCAAGCTGCAGGCCGGGCGCAGCCTGTCCGAAGCGCAGGTCAATTCGATCATCAATCTCGTCGCCTCGTCGGTGCCGGGGATGAAGACCGATGCGGTGACCGTGGTGGACCAGATGGGGGCGCTGCTCACGCATGTGCAGGGCCAGGACTCGACAACATTGGCAGGCGACGCGCGGATCGATTTCCAGCGCCGGATCGAAGACAAATATCGCACCCAGCTTACCCAGCTGCTGACGCCGCTTATCGGCCCAGGGAATTTTTCGGCTGAAATCCAGGCAGATGTCGATCTCGACGAGACGCAGGCAACCCGCGAAAGCTATGACAAGGATGGCGCGCTGCGGGCCGAGCAGGGCAACTGGACGGCTGCCGGTGCCGATCAACAGCAGGGTCCGGGCGGTATTCCGGGCGCGCTGTCAAATACCCCCACCCCGGCGGCGACTGTTACAGGTGCCAAGCCACCGGTCCCGGCAACGCCTGCTCCCGCGGCGGGTGCAGCGCAGGCTGTGGCGGCCCCCACGCCTGTCGCGCCCCCTGCGCCTGCCAAGCAGGCCGAAAACTATGCGCGCTCTTTTGATTTGGGCAAGGAAATCTCGGTAACCCGCGCCATGCCCGGAACCGTCAAGCGCCTGTCGGTCGCCGTCCTTTTGCGCGATCCTGAAAAGGGTAAGCCGCGCAGTCCTGCAGAAATTCAGCAGATCACGTCGCTGGTCCGGGCTGCAGTGGGCTATGATGCCGCACGCAATGATCAGGTAACGGTAATCGCGCGCAAATTTGCAGCAACCGCCAGCCTGGAGGACAAGAGCCCCTGGTATGATGCCAGCTGGCTGCCGATCGTGGCGCGCAACGCGACCGCGATCCTCATCGCGGTGCTGGTACTGGTGCTGGGGGTACGGCCGTTGTCGAAGGCCTTGCTCAAAAAGCGCGATGATGCCCCGCCGCAGCAGCCGCGGATCGGCGTGTCGGCCGCGCTCTCTGGCGGCACAGCGTATGGCGCAGGCGGGGCACCGCAATTGCAGGACGGCGTACCCGTGCCCGTCAGTATCGAGATGATCGACGAAGCGCGCAATTTCGATGACCGGATCGGCATGGTGCGTGGCTTCACGCGCGACAATCCCTCCCGCGCGGCGCTTGCCGTGCGCGACATGATCAAGGCGGATGGCGGCTGATGGACGCAAACCCCAAAAGCTATACCGGCGTTGAACGCGCGGCGGTGTTGATGATGCTGGTCGGCGACGACGAAGCGGCGGCCATCCTGCAAAAGCTGGATCCGGAAGAGGTGCGCCAGCTTGGCAAGGCAATGTTTGCCGTAGCTGATGTGAGCGAACTCGAAGTCGAGACCGTGCTCGACGATTTCGTCGGCAAGGCGCGCGCACGCACCGGGGTCGGCTTTGACCCGCGCCCGCGCATCGAATCGATGATGAACCGGGCGCTTGGTCCTGAAAAGGCCGATAGCGTGCTGGCGCGCATCACCCCGCCTGCCGATGCCTGTCAGATCGACCTACTGGACTGGCTCGACGCGAGCGAGATCGCCGCGTTGATCGAAAAGGAACACCCGCAAATATCAGCGGTGCTGATCGCCAATCTCGATCCGGCGATTGGGGCACAGGTGCTCGAACTGCTGCCCGATTCCGTTCAGCCTGATGTGCTGCACCGTATCGCCCGGCTCGGTCCGATCACGCCGGAGGCGGTTGAAACGCTCAAGACGATGCTGTCCGGCCGGATTGGTGCCAACCAGCAATCGACCGGGGTGCTGCTCGGCGGCACGCGCGAAGCGGCCCGGATCATGTCGAGCGCGCGCAAGACAACCGAGGCGCGGGTGATGCCCAAGCTGTTCAAGATCGATCGCGACACCGCCAAGGCGATTGAAGAAGCGATGTTCATTTTCGACAATCTGCTCGAGCTGGACGACAAAAATCTCGGCACGCTCATTCGCAATATCGATGGCGATGTGCTGGTCCGCGCGCTCAAGGGCGTGGATGAAGGGATGCGCGGGCGGTTCCTGGCCTGCATGTCGAGCCGCGCGGCGGACGGGGTTCGCGACGAGCTGGAATCGCGCGGACCAATGCGCCTGTCGGAAGTCCATGAGGCGCAAAAGTCGATCATCCAGATCGCGCGCAGCCTCGCCAAGGAAGGCACGATCATGATGGGCGGCGGCGACGACGATTATGTCTAGTTTTTCAGCCGGCTTTGCCGGCCGCCATGATGCCGCGGCACAGGCACTCCACCACAGTCTTTCGGCAGGAACAGGCGGCTTTTCGCCCGCTGATCTTAAGGCCGGAGCCGTTGGCAATCAGCAGCCCAAATCCTTCTCGCCGCAAGAGGGCAAACCGAAGAGCTTCAGCCCCGCCAATCCCGGCAGCGACGCGACCGAGGGTTGGGATCCGCTCAATCCGCAGGCAGAGCCGATTGGCTTTGTCGACCCGATCGAGGCCGCCCGCCAGCAGGGCTTTGCCGAAGGCGTAAGCCATGGCCGCGATCTGGAGCGAGCAGTGCATGAGCGCGACATCGCGCTACTGCAGTCGCTGGGTCATGCACTGAAGACAAGCGACCGGATGGACCGGGAACAATTCGCCCGGCAATTGCGCGAGGCGGTGATGACGCTGGTCACAAAACTGGTCGGTGAGGTTGGCGTTTCGGCGGAACTGCTCGCCGGGCGGATCGCGGCAGCCGTCGATATGCTTGCCGACAGCGCTGAATCGGCCATGCTCCGCGTGCATCCGGACGATATCGACCTGCTCAAGGACAAGCTTCCAGCGACCGTCTTTCCGGTTGCCGATGCGAGTATCGAGCGGGGCGGCTTCGTCCTCGAATCGGCTGCGACGATTGTCGAGGACAGTCCGGAACTATGGCTCGAGCAGCTCGCCCAGACGATTGATCGCATCGCCGTTCCGTCATGCTGAACCGCTTCACCGCCGATTATCTGGACAGCGTTTCAGGCGCTGACTTCGCGCCGATGCCGCGTGTTTCGGGCCGGTTGGCGTCGTTCGACGGGTTGCTGATGGAGGCGACTGGCCTCTCGCTTCCCGTGGGCACGATCTGCGCGGTCGGCACCGGCAAGGGGCGCGTCGAGGGAGAGGTGATCGGTTTTCGCAACGGCCGCACGCTGCTGATGAACCTTGGCGGCACAGCACCGCTGCTGCCGCAGGCACCCGTCCGCCCGATTGGCCCTCCAGGCGAGGCCGAGGTCGGCGCAGCGCTGCTCGGTCGCGTGGTCGATGGCGCGGGTAAGCCGATCGACGGGCTTGGCCCCATTCGCGGTGCCGGGCATTGGCCAATCGCGGGCAAATTGCAAAACCCGCTCGATCGCGGACGCGTTCGCAAACCAATGGATGTCGGTGTGCGCGCCATCAATGGCTTGCTGACGATCGGGCAGGGCCAGCGGATTGGCATCATGGCCGGGTCGGGTGTCGGCAAATCGGTGCTGCTCGGGATGATTGTCCGCGCGGCCGCCGCTGACGTTATCGTGATCGGGCTGATCGGCGAGCGCAGCCGCGAGGTGGCCGATTTTCTGGAAACCAAGGTGGCTGGCGAGGCACGAAAGCGCGCGGTCGTCGTCGCGGTGCCCGCCAATCATTCACCGGTGTTGCGGATCCGTGGCGCATTGCGCGCGACGGCCATTGCCGAGGCGTTCCGGGCCGAGGGAAAGAATGTGCTGCTGATCATGGATTCGCTGACTCGCGTCGCGCATGCGGGGCGGGAAATTGGCCTTGCCTTGGGCGAACCTGCATCGGCGCGCGGTTATCCGCCCTCGGCGATCGCGATGCTGCCGAACATCATCGAGCGCGCCGGCAGCTGCGTTACGTCGGGCGGGTCTATCACCGCAATCTACACCGTGCTGGCCGATGGCGACGACGGTAATGATCCAGTCGTCGACAGTGCCCGCTCGATTCTTGACGGTCACATCGTGTTGTCGCGCCAGCTGGCGGAGCGTGGCGTTTACCCTGCGATCGATATCGGCCCTTCGGTTAGCCGCGTGATGACGGATATCACGGCCAAGCCGCACCAGCTGGCCGCGCGGCGCCTGCGCGGAAACCTGGCCATCTACGAGGAAAATCGCGATCTGGTGCTGATGGGCGCGTATCGCGCCGGTGCTGATCCGGCGATCGACCAGGCCATTGCCTGCCACGGCGCGATCACTGAATATATCAAGCAGGATCCCGACGATATCGTCACGTTGGGCGATGCGGTTGCCGAGCTGATCGGCGTCTTTGGCGATGCCTAAGCGCGGCGTATCGCTCGATCGCATCCTGCGCGTGCGCACGCTGCAGCTGGGGCTGGTTCAGGCCGCAGCGGTCGAGGCGGAGGGCAAGGTGGCAAGCGAGGCAGCGCTGCGCCATAGGATCGCGCAATTGGCCGATAATGTCGCGCCGACGCCCGAAGCAGCCGACGCCTTTTCCTTCATCGCAGCCGCGCATTTTCGGGAACGGTTGCATCAGTCTGCGGCGGCGGCGGAGGTGCGCTTCCAGACAGCGACCCGCAGGCTCACCGATGCCAATGAAGCGACGCGTGAAGCCCGGCGCGATCAGTCCGCCATCGAAAAGCTGATAGAGCGGGAGCAGCAGCAGGCTGTGCTGAAGGAAATGCGCGCGCTGGAGTCCGCGCCTGCGGTTCGTCGAAACCGGCACGATCTTTGCTAATAGCCTAGGGGCAATCGTGCCCGACGGGATTATCGCATGTTCGAGCTATCGCTATCGCCTGCAATCGGCACCGGTGTCGCGCCCTTCCCGGCTGCGATCACGGCGTCGTCCGGCGAATTCGCGGCAACTCTGGCTGATCTGACCGGCCCGGCGACCAGGCCACCCGGCGAGGCGTCTGCGCCTTTACCCGCACCATTGGCGGCGGAGGCGCGCGCGAATCCGCTTTTAGGGCTCGCCTTGCCGCTTGCCCGGCAAGCAATCGCCGAAACCGGCAAGAATGTGCCGCCTTCGTCAACGGGATCGACCAGCACTGGCGAGGTCGATGCGGCACTCGCATGGTTGGAAGCCGAAACTGGGCACCCTGCCTCCTCGGCCCCACTAGCGGCTTCGGCCCCCGTCGCGGCTTCGGCGCGAAACCGGGCACCAGTCTCGACATCAGTCCAGGCGCACGTTTCGAAACCAGCGTCCGACCCCGTTCGGGCACCGGTGGCGGCACCATCTTTGGCGGTGGGTACCGGGGCGACGCCGGTATCGAGCGAAGCGATGCAACAGACGCTGCCCCGGCCGCTCGACACGCCGCTCGACACGCCGCTCGACACGCCGTTCGACGCGCCGCTGCCCCAGGCCCGGGATGGCGGTGCGCCTTTGAAGGACCCAGCCGCGATCAAGCCGGTGAAACTGGCAGTGTTGGCAAGCACAAATCGGGCTGAAGCGTTGCCGACGGCGCTGGAGCTGCCAACGGATCCGCACCCTTCGGACAGCATTGAAGATCAGGACGATCAAGCGCCGCCCGCCTCTTCGTCGGCGGTGGCAGACGTCGCGGTAAGCGCGGCTGTGGCAGCACCATTGCAACCAGCATTGCCGCCTGCGGCTAGCCCTGAATCATTGCCCGTGGACAGGCCAGCCACGCGCGACCGCTCCGCAAACGAGCCGCGCATCGGCGTTGTATCGACCAGCGACGCGGGCAGCGGGGCACCAGCCAATGGTTCGGTCCAGGCCTCGTCGTATGCGCCGGTCGCGCTCGCGCCGATTGTCATCGATACAAAGCCGGGAGCGCGATCTGGTGAGGCCGCCGTGGCGACCCAAAAGCAGACGACGGCTCCCAGTAACGCGGCCATCGCCGACCCACCGTCGGTCAGGCCGCTGGCGGAGCAAGCAGGGTCTTTGGTTGAGCCAAGCGCCAATCTGCAGACAGACCTCTCCGCCGCTGCGGCGCGAACAGCACCTCCGGCGCAGCAATCGCCTCGCCCCGATGGATCAGGCGAACATCCTGTAAACGCAGATAGCGATGGGGCTGCTCCTGCGCCAAGTCTCAGGCCGCCTGCTGCAGTCCGGACCGAGACTGCCGCTATACTGGACATCGGCCCGGCGCTGCCGACTGATCCACGTTTGGCGGCCTCGAACGGTCATCAGATCACGCCCGTTGTTGCAACCAGCGCGGCGGCCAATGCCCCGGTTGATCGACCCGCACCACCGCTCGCTACTGCGTTGCTGGCGGCATCGCCCTTGCCCGCACTAATCGGTGTGCCGCAACCGGCCGGGCAAGCCTTTGCGACGCAAATTGCCGCGGCTGGCTTGCGGCCACCGCGCAGCAATCGAGACGACAAGGTATCGCTATCAGCGACAGCGATTGCGGTACCAGTCAGCCAGCCAGGTTTGGAATCGACGCTCCCGACTGCCAATAGCGCGCCGGTCGACACGCGGCATCACGATTGGACCAGCGCGTTGATCGACCGGATCGACGCTGTCCAGGATGTCGCCAACGCGCGTGACACGCGCATTCGGTTGATTCCCGATGCGCTGGGCAAAATCGACGTCACGCTGCACCGGCAGGGCGATACGCTGAACGTACAGTTCACCGCAGAGGTCGCCGCGACGCGTACACTGCTGGCGGACGCGCAACCCCGGCTTGCAGAACTCGCCGAAGCGCGCGGGCTGCGGCTCGGCCAGGCAGCCGTTGGCGATGGCCATCCAAATTCGGGTCAGGATCAGCGCCGCGCACCGGCAGCGCCTCCGCCAACCACCAACAACCGCGGGGTACAGACCCAAGGTGACGACAGCGACACTGATCGACGCATTGCTTGAACTGAAGGGGAAAAGATATGGCAAAGACTGAAGGCACTGATTCCGACAAGGCAACGCCCAAAAAGAAGGGCGGCATGATGAAGATACTCATGATCGTCGTTGCGCTGATCGTGGTGGCAGGCGGCAGTGCCGGTGGTGTGCTCTATGCAATGCAGACGGGCCTTATCGGCGCGGGTGGCCACGAGCCCAAGGTGGTCATCGAAAAGCCAAGGCTGATCCCCAAGAGCGAGCAGCAACGCGGCGGGTCAGGCGAAGGTGAGCATGGCTCGGGCGGCGGCAGCCAGACGCCGATGGCGGTCGGCGGCGATAAATATGCCTCCACCTATTACCAGATGCAGAAGGAATTCACCTCCAACCTGCATGACAGCATTCACTTCATCCAGGTCGGCATCGCGGTATCAACGCCATATGACGAGCGCGTCATTGAGAATATCAAGACGCATGAGATCGCGGTGCGGTCGTCCATCCTGCTCGCGCTGGGGGATGCGACGGAGGAGCAGGTCTTCCAGGTTGACGGCAAGCGACGGCTCCAGATCCATCTGGTTCACGCAATTAACGATGTTTTGAAGCAAAAAGAGGGATTCGGCGGCGTTGGTAACGTCTACTTTACCAATTTCGTTGTTCAGTGAGGCATGGTTAACAAGCCTTCAGAAACGGTGATGGATGAGCGGCGCGATCGGCCACGGTCGCGTGGTACCGCTGCCCATGCCGAACAACTGGGGGTAGCCAACCTCAATCCCTTTGGCGATCTGCACACGCTGCAGCATCTGTCGGCGCTGCTTGCGCGGTCGCTGCGCAGCGTGTTCGAGCCGCTGCTGCGCCGCGAAGCGCGGATCTGGGCGGAACCGCTCGTCGTCCAGCGCTTCGCCGATTACCGCGCCGAACGGCCCGAAGTGTTGACCGCATGGTTGCCCATGGCAATGGTCCCGGCGTCTGGCACCAGCGCTGGCACCGCGCTGATCCTGTTTGATGGGCATTTCGTGCTTGAACTGCTCGATCAGTTCTTCGGCGGTGCGGGTGAAGCACCGCATCCGCTGCCCGCTGCCTTCTCGCCCGCGGCAGAGGCCATGGTCGGCCGGTTGGGCAAGATGCTCGCAGGCCCACTCAAAAGCGCATGGGAACCGCTCGCCCGCATCGAGTTTCGCCCCGGGCACATGGAAATGAGCCCCGCCCTGCTCGCCGATTTCGATGTCGAGGACGCCGTGGTTGTCACGCGATTCGGCATCGCCAGCGGCAGGGGCAAGCCAAGCTTTGTCGATATCATCTATCCCGTAACCGCGCTCAAGCCGCATGCGCCGTCGCTGACGGGCAAGGTCCATGGCCGCGCCGCCGCGCCCGATCCGGCCTGGCGCAATGGCTTGACCCGTGCAGTGATGAGCGTGCGCTTCCCGGTTCGTTCGGTGCTGGCCGAGCCGCTGATCCCGCTCACCCGGCTGATGGAACTCAAGGCCGGTGACGTGATCCCCATTAGTTTTGGTGTCGATGTGCCGGTGATGGTGGGGGCCGATCGGCTCGGCACCGGCATCGTCGGCACCTCAAACGGCAAGGCGGCGATCCGCCTGACGACAATAGAACGCAAAGAAGAAGAGGATTACCGATGAACGACATGACCGGGGGATTCCCCGTCGACGGTGCGGTGGCCGCCAATTTCAGGCTGCTCCAGGACGTCGATGTCAAGCTGACGGTCGAGATCGGATCGACCTCGCTCACCTTGCGCGAATTGCTGGCGCTGGGCGAATCGAGCGTGATCGAGCTCGATCGGGCCTCCAACGAACTGCTCGATGTCTTCGTCAACGGCACGCTGATTGGCCGGGGTGAAGTGGTAACGGTAGGGGACCGCTTCGGCGTGCGCATGACCGAACTGGTCAGCCCCGACAAGCGGGCCACCCGCTGATGATGTGGTCTTATATCCTGAAGCTGATGGTGCTGCTGCCTTTGGTATGCGGTCTGATGATCGGCAGCCTCTATCTGTGGCGCAGGCTCGAATCGCGGTTGCCTGGTCAGTCCGCTGACCGGATGCTCGCGGTGAAGGAAACGATGACCGTGTCGCCGGGCCTCAAGCTTGCCGTGCTCGAGTTCGAGGGGCGCAAGCTGCTTGTCTCGGTCGGCCGGGGTGGTGTCACGCTGATCGACCGGGGCGGACAATGACCGAGCCGATGCTCCGCCGCGCGGGCGAGCCCGTGGTTCGCCGATTGACGGTGGCGGGACCCAGCCTGTTCCGGCCACGGCGTGCGCGCCAAGCCAATTGGACCGGGCGGATCATTTTGTTCGCGCTCGCCATCATCTTTTGTCTGGTGATGGCCGTGCCCGCCTTTGCGCAGGCCGCCCCCGCGCTGCCCGCCGCGCCGCAAGTGCCCGGTGCCGGCGACGCGATCGACCGCGCATTGGGCGATCTCGGGGGTGGCAAAGCGCCGCTGTCGCTCTCGCTGCAAATCCTCATCATCATGGGGTTGCTGTCGGTCCTGCCCGGCATCCTGTTGATGATGACGAGCTTCACCCGCATCATCATCGTGCTCTCGATCCTGCGCCAGGCGCTTGGTCTTCAACAGACGCCGCCCAACCAGGTGTTGATTGGCCTGTCGCTGTTTTTGAGCTTCTTCATCATGGCACCGGTGCTCAACGACATGAACACTAACGCGATCCAGCCCTATGCTGCCGGCAAGATCGGCGCGACCGAGATGATCGCGACCGCCGCCAAGCCGCTCCACAGCTTCATGCTGCGCCAGACGCGGATGAAGGACATCACGATGTTTGCGCAGATCGCGAAATCTGGCCCTTATGCCAAGCCCGCCGATGTGCCCTATTCGGTGCTGCTGCCGTCCTATGTGACGAGCGAGCTGAAGACCGCATTCCAGATCGGCTTTCTCATCTTCCTGCCCTTCATCGTGATCGACCTGATCGTGGCGTCGGTATTGATGTCGCTGGGCATGATGATGGTGTCACCCACGATCATCTCGCTACCCTTCAAGCTCTTGTTGTTCGTGCTGGTCGATGGCTGGGCGATGACGATGGGATCGCTCGCCAACAGTTTCGTGAGGTAGCGCGGTGGACACCGAATATTTTCTGACGGTCGCCAATCAGGCGCTGTGGGTATTGGCGCTCGCTGCCGCCCCCATTTTGATCCCGGCGCTGCTGTCGGGCCTCATTCTCGGCATGGTCCAGGCGGCCACATCGATCAATGAGCAGACGTTGACTTTCGTGCCCAAGCTGGTGGTCGTGGCGATCTCGCTCGTCATCTTCGGGGGCATGATCTTGGGCCTGCTCAGCGATTTCACGGTTTCGATCTTCGAGCGCATCCCCGATCTGGTGAAATAGCGCGATGCTCGGCTTCGGCCTCTCGATCGAGCCGCAACTCTGGTCGCTGCTGTTCGTGATGATACGCGTCAGCGCGACCTTTATCGCGGCACCCGTGTTCGGCGCGGTCTCGGTGCCGCTCCAGGTCCGGATCGCGCTTGCCGGAGCGATTGGCATTCTGGTGCTGGGCGCGCATCCCATTGCCCCGCCGACGGAAATCTTTACCGCCACCACGATCCTGGCGGTGATGGCGGAGGCGCTTGTCGGCCTGGCGCTCGGCTTTGTCCTCCAGATCGCTTTTGCGGCACCACTCGTCGCCGGCGAACTCATCGGCACATCGATGGGCATCGGGTTCGCCGCCGCCATCGATCCGCAGAACGGCCGGTCGTCGACGGCGCTCAGCCAATTCATGATGACGCTGCTGACGCTGCTGTTTCTGTCGGTGAACGGGCACCTGGTGCTCGTCGAGATGGTCGTGCGCAGCTATGAAGTGCTGCCGCCTGGCGCGGCCTGGCTCGCGCCGGAGCGGCTCAGGGACATCGCGATGTTCGGTGGCTATGCATTGACCGCCGGCATGCTGCTGGCGTTGCCGGTCGGTTTCCTGCTGCTGTGCCTCAACCTCGTCGTCGGCATGCTCTCGCGCTCGGCGCCTGCGCTCAACCTTTTTGCCGTGGGTCTGCCGATGAGCCTTGCCGTCGGTGTCATCGCACTTGCCATCGCCTTTCCCGCGATGGGCGATTACATGGTCATCATCATCCATGAAGGCCTCAAAGCCACCCAAAATCTGGTGCTTGGCTGATGGCAGACGAGTTTGGCGAAAAGACGGAAAGCCCAACACCCAAGCGCAAGCAAAAGGCGTTTGATGACGGCCAGGTCCTCAGATCCCGCGAATTCGCAACCGCGCTGGTGGTGCTCGCCGGCTGCTGCTGGCTGGCGTTTTTCGGCCCGGCGCTGGTGGCGGCATGCAAGGGGCTGATGGTGAGCAGCCTCAGCTTCGGTGCGGGCGATGTCGATGATTTCCAGCCGATGCGACCTTTGTCAGCCGCAGGTTGGGCGATCGCGCCGCCAATGATCGCGATGTTCGTCATCGCGGTGGTTGCCGCTATTTTCAGCCAGGCCGGGCTCGGCTCATTGACCTTTAATGGCAAGCTCATGGCACCCAAGGCCAGCCGCATCAACCCGGCTGCTGGCCTCAAGCGCATCTTTGGCCCGCAGGGTTGGGTCGAGCTGGGCAAGTCGCTGCTCAAGGTCATCCTGCTCGGCACCATCGGCTATTACATGCTGTGGCACGTTTCCACCCAGTCGATCGGCCTTGCGTCATCAGATATCGAGCGCAGCGTCGGCGCGCTCGGGTCGATGCTCGTCGGCACGTTGTTCGCCATGGCCGCCGGTCTGGTGATCATCGCTGGAATCGATGTGCCCATCCAGATGATCCAGCTGTTCCGCAAGCTGCGGATGAGCAAGCAGGAGATCAAGGACGAGCACAAGGAAAGCGAAGGGAATCCTGAAAACAAGCAGGCGCAGCGCCAGCGTCGCCACGATCTCGCCAAGCGCAACATGCGCAAGGCCGTCACCGAGGCGCATGTCGTCCTCACCAACCCGACCCACTTTTCCGTTGCGCTGCGCTATGATCGCGGGCGCGATCAGGTGCCGGTCGTGGTCGCAAAGGGACGCGGCGTGACCGCGCTGGCCATCCGCGAACTCGCCGCCGAGGCGCGGGTCACCACGCTGGAATACCCGATGCTCGCCCGCGCGCTTTATTACACCAGTCGCGAAGGACAGGAGGTGCGCGACGATCTGTATCTGCCGATCGCGACGGTGCTGGCATTCGTGTTTGGCCTCAATACGCAGGCGGGCGGCACCCCGCCGCCGATTGCGGTGCCAGAGACGGCGCGCTTCGACGAAAACGGCGTGAAAATCGTTCAAAAAGCCTAAAGTTTCAGGTGCGCCGGTCGCTCTAGGGGATAGGGGCAAACGGGAATTCGTTATGGTCGATTCGATCGTCAACACGCTGGGTGCAGGATCGGGCATCGACATCAAGTCGCTCGTGGACCAGCTGGTCGACTCGCAATTCGCCGCCAAAACCGGGGCCATCGATCGTCAGAACCGCGCGCTCACCGCACAGATTTCGGGTGTCGGCTCGTTGAAGAGCAGCATCACCGATTTTGCCAATGGACTTAAACAGCTGGCGACCGGCGGCTCACTGACGACCGCGCCGACGAGCGCCAACCCATCGATCGTCAAGGCCAGCGGGCTTGCGGGTGCCAAACTCACGGGCCTTAATGCCACCCTCGAGGTCAGGCAGCTCGCCCAGGCCCAGTCGGTCGCGTCGGCGGCGGTGGTGGATCGTACCAGCGCAATCGGCACCGGCACGCTGACCTTCACGTTCGGTAGCGGGTCGGTTTCGGATGGCAGCTTCGTTGCCGGAAGCGGCACGCCCATCGACATTGCGGTTGCTGCCGGCAGTTCAAGCCTCGATCAGATTGCCGCGTCGATCAACGCGGCCAATGCGGGCGTCACGGCCAGCATCATCACCGATTCAACCGGCGCGCGGCTCGCACTGAAGAGCAAGACGGGCGCGGGTCAGGCCTTCACCGTGACAGCGACAGAAGATGCAGGCGCCCCGGGTCTTGCAGCGCTTGAGATCACGCAGGGCAAGCCGGGCGCGCTGTTCGGCACGGCTGCGCAGGATGCGATTGTCGCCGTGGACGGTATCGCGCTTCGCCGCAGCTCCAACGTCATCAGTGATCTGGTCGATGGCGTGAAGCTCGATCTCGTCGCCGCGTCGCCGGGTACGGTCGTGGCGCTCACCAGCACAGCGCCGACCGCACAGCTGAAATCGGCCGTCAACGATCTGGTCGCGGCGTTCAACGATCTCCAGCGGCTCGTCAAATCGTCGACCGATGCGACGACGGGCGCGCTGAACAACGATAATGCCGCAAAGAATCTTGAACAGTCGCTGCGTCGCTTTTCCCTGACGGAGCTGGCCACCACCGCCACGTCGGGTGCCCCAACGACGCTGGCACAGATCGGTGTTTCAACCAATCGCGATGGCACGCTCAGCGTTAATGCCAGCCAGCTCGACGCGGCGCTCAACACCTATCCCGATGCCGTCGAGGCGCTGTTCTTCAATGGCACTGGCGCAACTGGAGGCGGGATCGCTGCCGCCTTCCAGGCGATTGGCGACCAGGCGACGGACACCACTTTTGGTCTGGGCGCCAGTGAAGCGCGCTACACCAAGACGCAAACCAGCCTGAACGACGCATTGGACAAGGCCAGTGCCGACAAGGAAGTGGTCCGAGACCGCTTGACGAAGCAATTCTCAGGATCGGATGCTCGCATCTCCGCCTATAAGGCAACTCAATCGCTGCTCACCAGCTTCTTCGCGCCAAAGTCCAATAACTGATGACGCAATATGCAGCGACCATGGGACGCAATCCCGAAGCGACCTATCGTCAGATCGATATCGTCGGACGGACGGGGGAATCCAGTCCGCAACAGCTGGTCGGTTTGCTCTATGAAGAACTCGGTCGTGCGCTGCGTTCGGCTGCGGCCGCGATCGAAAACGGCAATCGACAGGTACGGAGCGAGAAGGCGACTCGTGCGCTTTCCATCCTCTTTGCGCTTGAGGCGGGGCTTGATTTTGAGCGTGGTGGCCCGCTCTCGGTCACGCTTGCCGGGCTCTATCGTGGGGCGCGTGCGCGATTGATCGATGCCAGCCTGGGCGAGGATCCGGCCCCGTTTCTCGACGTTGCAACCAACATCGCGCAGATCGCCGACGCATGGCAGAGTCTTCGCGCTGCCTGACGGGCAACATGGTTGAAGCGGTGTTAACCAAATGCTGACGATCGGCGGATTATGCTGGGCGCCGCAAAGGCACCGGGGATCTGGCCATTATGAATTTGCCTACACACGATGATCTGCCGGCACGCCCGGTTCGGCGCGGTCCGACGCGGACCATTTTGGCGGTGGACGACAGCCGCACCAACCTGAACGTCATCGGTGCCCGACTGTCGCAGCTGGGGTATCTGGTCGCGCTCAGCGACAATGGGCAAGAGGCGCTCGACCTCATCGCCGCCCGGGGATTTGATCTGGTGCTACTCGATATGGTCATGCCCGGGATGTCGGGTCTTGCCGTGCTTAACGACATCCGCAGTGGCGCCGACACCGCCGATCTGCCGGTCATCATGGTTACAGCGCGCAGCGACGTGGGGGGCGCAGTAGAGGCGCTCGCCGCCGGCGCCGACGACCATCTCGCCAAACCGTTTTCCTTTGAGGTTCTCGCCGCGCGGATCGACCGTGTCATCAATCGCGCCCGCCGCATCGCCGAGCTCAAAAAGTCCAACGCATCGCTCGACGCGCGGATCGCGGCACGCGCGATGGAACTGGGTGAAACACGGATCGAACTGGCCGAAACACGCGCCGATCGGCTCCGCCTGATCGCCTCGCTAAAGGCGCTAAATGATCGGTTCGAACGCCTTAGCGGAACCAGCTCCGCCTGATGAAATAGGTTGAAATTGCAACTGCCGTCGCGACACAGACCCACACGACGCCGTCAAATGCCCAGGGTTCATGCGCATAGGGTATGCCGGCAACGTTCATGCCGAGCAGGCCGGTCAGGAAAGTGAGCGGCAGGAAGATCATCGCCACCACGGAAATGACGAGCGATCGCTGGTCGATCTGCTCGGCGCGCAGGTCGGTCAACGCCTCATGCATCAGCGCGGCCCGCTCCCGGATCGATTCGAGTTCCTCGGCCATGCGTGCAGCGCGGTCGGCAGCGGCGGTCAAATGGAGCCGGTCGTCATCCTGCAGCCAGCCGATCGGCAGGGCGGCAAGCTTTTCCAGCGCGGATCGCTGCGGGAAGAGGAAGCGGCGATAGCCGATCGCCTTGACGCGCACCTTGGTGACTTCACGCCGGAGTTGGAAGACGCGGTCGGCATCGAGCTCGGCTTCGCAGTCGTCAAGGGCATCGCCCAGATCGGCGACTTCGGGATCGAGATCCGCGGTGATGGCGGCTGCGAATTCGGCGATGAGATCACCGGGGTCGCGGATCAGCCCGGTCTCGACGCTGGCGACAACGATATCGAGTGCCGTGAGCGGTCGCCGCGTGACCGAAAAAACGCGGCCGGCCACAGCCCAGATGCGCACCGAGGCGAGCGGGTCGGACATCACCATTTCTTCAGTCGATCGCCCGCGCAGATTGAGCAGTGCGCCATCGGCGATCTGGTCGCAACGGGGGCGGGTCTCAGTGGCGGTGAGGGCCTCGACCACATAGTCGGTCAACCCTGCCTGGGTGGTGAGCCAAGCCTGGCTCTCATCGTCATTATCGGCAAGGTGCACCCAGACAAGATCGCACGGACCGGCCAGCGCCTCGGGCAAGACGACGCGGGAAATCTGGTCGCCGCAGATGCGATAGGCGAAGTCTGTCATGCGGGCACCTCGAGCTGGACCGACAGGCCAGGCGGTAGGGGATCGGGGGCCGTGCCGATGATGCGGTCGGCATCGGCGCGGGCGCGGTCGAGGATGGCAAGCGGCGCGCCGACGGGGTGATAGAGGCGATCGGCCATTGCGAGCATCCGGGCTTCGCGTAGGGTCAGGTCATCGGGATCGGCGGAACGGAGCCGAATGACATAAATTTCATGCGGCTGCTGTTCGGTTGTGCCGCCAAGCCACCGGCCGACATCGGGCGCGCTGCCGAGGGGATCGAGCGGGCCGCCGACCGTCAGCGCGCTGGCCAGCGCGCGGCGGCGGTCGCTGCCATCGGGCCAGGCGGCGCGCATCGCGGCGCGGGCGGCGAAAAGATCATCGGCCAGCTTGCCTAGCGTGGCGGGGAGCAGGGATTCGAGCCGTTGGCGCAGCGCTGCGGCAAGTCCGGCGGACGCACCACCAGTGCCGATGGCGATGAGGACGGGCGCGCGATCGATGATGGCGGGGACGGTGAAGTCGCACAGGGCTGGGCGATCGACTGCATTGACCAGGATTCCGCGCGCCTTGAGCCGCGAAACAGCGGCTAATGCGTCGATTTCGTCGTCAATTGCGACGATTGCGAGCGTAGATTGTGCGTTTTCGCCAACAATTGTCGCGCCCGCACGCTCCAGAAGCCGCCTTTTGGCGTCCGCCGCCTCGCCATCACCGAGCAGGATCACCGCGCGCCCCGCCAGCCGAACGAAGATCGGCAGGC
Source organism: uncultured Stakelama sp. (assembly GCA_964638495.1). Classification (GTDB taxonomy): domain Bacteria; phylum Pseudomonadota; class Alphaproteobacteria; order Sphingomonadales; family Sphingomonadaceae; genus Sphingomonas. The sequence continues at coordinate 60,729 of CAZXBM010000007.1, forward strand.
TGTGCAAGCTCACTGCGCCAACCAGTCTGGCAGGCGCTCTGCCGCCAGAATCGTCTCGGCGGCGATGCGATCCGCGACGACTGCGAATTTGTCGCCGCTGACGAGCACTTCGGGCACCAGCGCGCGGCTGTTATAGGTGCTCGCCATCGTCGCGCCATATGCCCCCGCCGTGCGGAAAATGGCGAGATCGCCCGAGACGACGCGGTCAATGTCGCGGTTCATGGCGAAGGTATCGCCGCTTTCGCACACCGGACCCGCGATGTTGGCGATCATCCGCTCGCCGGTCGGGCGGACCGCCACAAAATCATGCCAAGCATCGTACAGCGCCGGGCGGGCGAGATCGTTCATGGCGGCATCAACGATGACATAGGGATTGGTGACACCGGGCTTGACCCAGATCACCTTGGTGAGCAGCACCCCGGCATTGCCCGCGATGACCCGCCCGGGTTCGAACATCAGCTCGACATCCCAACCCTTGGTCACGCGCGCGACCATCGCGCCGAATTCGGCGGGGCTCGGCATCACGTCACCCGGACGATAGGGCACGCCGAGGCCACCACCGAGATCAACCCGGTCGATCGAATGCCCCGCCGCGCGCAGTTCTGTGACGAGTTGGCCGATGCGGGTAAACGCGGCTTCGAGTGGAGCAAGCGTGCTGAGCTGGCTGCCGATATGGATGGCAACGCCACGCAGATTGATGCCCGGCAGTCCTGCCAGCCGCGCAAAGATGCCCGGTGCCTGATCGATCGGCACGCCGAACTTATTCTCTGCCTTGCCGGTCGAAATCTTGGCGTGAGTGCCGGCATCGACATCCGGGTTCACCCGAAGCGTCGCCTGCGCCGTCTGCCCGCGCGCATGGGCAATGGCGGCAAGGACGCTGCCTTCCTCCTCAAGCTCCAGATTGAACTGGCCAAGGCCAACGGACAGCGCCTGCTCCAGCTCCGCCCGGGTCTTGCCGACGCCCGAAAAGACGATGTCGTGCGCGGGGATGCCTGCGGACAGCGCGCGCGACAGCTCGCCGCCCGAGACGACATCGGCACCGTATCCCTGATTGGCGAGGACGCGCAGCACGGCGCGGTTGGGGTTGGCCTTGATCGCATAAGCGAGATGAACCCGGCCGCAATCCTTCAACCCCTCGCGAAACACCTGGGCGTGGCGCTCGAAGGTGGCGGTCGAATAGACATAGACGGGGGTGCCGACCGCTGCTGCGATCGCTTCCAGCGACACGTCTTCGCAAAAGAGCGCGCCGTCCCTGTGGGTGAAATGATCCATGGCTCAGCGCGTCGGTGGCAGATCGAATGCATCGCCGCGACGCTGATCCGACGAACGCAGCAGCTCATCGCTGCGCTCGGGCCGGGCCTGGTTCGACGGCGTGGCGAGTTGCTTGGCGGTCTTGTCCTCGGTCGCGCCATAGGCTTTGGGCGGCAGCGACGCATTGGGCCCCGGTTTCAGGCCATTGGCCGATCCGCAGCCGGCGAGCGCCAGTGGGAGGGACAACAACATCAGGGGGACCCGCTTCACGCCTTTTCTCCTTCACGCCGCCGCGCCGCCTCGGCAATCGCTGCACGAACCTGTGCCGGGGCGGTACCCCCCAGGCTCGTGCGGCTGGCGACCGATGCATCGACGCTCAACACCTTATACACGCGTTCGTCGATGCGCGAATCGATTGATTGCAAGGCGTTGAGCGGCAGTTGATCGAGCGCAACGCCTTGTTCTTCGGCCAGCTTGACCGCACGGCCAGTGACATGATGCGCCTCGCGGAACGGCAAGCCTGCCTCACGCACCAGCCAGTCGGCAAGATCGGTGGCGGTGGCGAAACCGGCTTCGGCAGCGGCGCGCATCCGATCGGTCCGGAAGGTCGCGCTCTCAACCATGCCGGTCATTGCCGCGATCGACAGGCCGAGCAGATCGTGCGCCTCGAACACCGGGGGTTTGTCGTCCTGCATGTCCTTTGAATAGGCGAGCGGCAGGCCCTTCATCGTCATCGTCAACGCCATCATGCAGCCGGCGATCCGGCCCGAATGGCCGCGCACCAGCTCGGCGGCATCGGGGTTGCGCTTCTGCGGCATGATCGAGCTGCCGGTCGACCATTGATCCGACAATGAGACGAAGCCGAAGGGCTGCGAAGCCCAGAGGATGAATTCCTCCGCCAGCCGCGACAGGTGCAGGCCCACTTGCGTGGCGGCCATGAGATAATCGAGCGCGAAATCGCGGTCCGACACAGCATCGAGCGAGTTGCGGGTGGGTGCATCGAAGCCAAGGGCGCTCGCCGTCATCACGCGGTCGACCGGGAAACCGGTGCCGGCGAGCGCGGCGCTGCCCAGCGGGCATTGGTTGCCCCGGTGCCGCGCATCGGCAAAGCGGCTGCGGTCGCGCGCGATCATCTCGTGATAGGCCATCAGATGGTGGCCGAGGGTGACGGGTTGCGCGCTTTGCAGATGGGTGAAGCCGGGCATGACGCTTGCAGCATGCTCGCTGGCGCGGGCGATGAGCGCATCCTGGAACAGGCCCAAGGCAGCATCGACCTGATCGATCGCGCCGCGGACCCAGAGGCGGAAATCGGTGGCGACCTGATCATTGCGCGAGCGAGCGGTGTGGAGTCGCCCGGCGACCGGGCCGATCTTGTCGGTCAGCCGTGCCTCGGTCTGCATATGAATGTCTTCGAGGACCATATCCTCGGCAACGCCATTTGCGGCATAATCGGCGGCGACGTCATCGAGCCCGGCGCTGATCGCGGCGGCATCGTCTGCAGCGATGATGCCCTGCTTGCCCAGCATCGCGACATGCGCCTGGGAGGCAGCGATATCCTCCCGCCACAGTCGCTTGTCGAACGGGATCGACGCGTTTATCTCGCGCATCACCGCGGCAGGCCCTTCAGCAAAGCGCCCGCCCCACATCGCATTGGAGGCTTCCCCCGACATGGTCTTGCGCTCGCTGATCTTGCTTCTCCTGGTCGTGCCGCTGGTGATCGGCGGTTGCGATAGGCAATCAAGCGCGCCTGAGCAAGCAAACGCCGCAGCACCGGTGGCAATGCCCGCTGCCTTGCCGGTAGAGGCGATGGGGATGATCGACCGCAGCCACAAGGGACAGGCGGTGTCGGCGATCAGTTTCGTCGACCCCGCCGGCAAGGTCGTATCGCTCAAGGATTTCGTCGGCACGCCGATGCTGGTCAATCTCTGGGCGACCTGGTGCGCGCCGTGCGTGGCGGAGATGCCGACGCTGGATGCGCTGGCAGTGCGTGACGAGGGCCGGCTGGTGGTGCTGCCGGTGAGCCAGGATCTGGAAGGCGCGGCCAAGGTCGATCCCTTTTTCGCCAATGCGCGGTTCAAGGCACTCAAGCCGTACCGCGACCCGCAAGCGGCGCTCAGTATCGATTACGAGGCCAATCTGCCAACGACGATCCTGTATGATTCGTCCGGCAAGGAAGTGTGGCGGATGATGGGCGGCATGGACTGGACGAGCAAGGCGGCGGCGGCGTTGATTGCCGAGGCGGGGTGACCCGTTGTCACGCGCGTGAAACGCAGCGGAACCCAAGATGCGACGTGGTCGCGTCTGCCGGTTGGGGCCAGCGGGCGGCGGGGCGGTAGCGCTGGCAATAATCGGGCGCGCACAGGTGCGAGCCGCCCTTGGTGACCAAGAACGCGGTGGCGGTTGTGGCCGGGCCGCAGCAGGCGGGGGTGGTTGTGCTGCGGGTGCCTTGATAGGCGCTCGTGGTCCATTCCCAGACATTGCCGATCATGTCGAACAGGCCGTGGCCATTGGCGGGGTAGCTGCCGACCGGGCTGGTGCGCTCGAGCCCCGCGGGCGCGGCATTGTACCAGGGGAAGGCGCCCGCCCAGGTCTTGGCCATCATGTGGCCGCCGGGGGTGAAGTCGTGCCCCCAGGCATAATTGGCACCGTCTAGCCCGCCGCGCGCGGCATATTCCCACTGCACTTCGCTGGGGAGCGCCTTGCCCGCCCAATCGGCATAGGCCTGCGCGTCGGCCAGCGCGATATGGACGACGGGGTGGTCGGCGCGGGTGGCGATGTCGCTGTCGGGGCCGGTCGGGTGCTGCCAGTCTGCGCCCGGGATGAGCTGCCACCAGAGCGGCGGGCCGGTGAGATCGACTGGCGTTGTGGTGGGCATGAACACGAGCGAGGCGGGCGGGTCTCCTGCTTGCGTGGGCCGCTCGGCTTGGGTGATGTGCCCGGTGGCGACGACGAAGCGGGCGAACTGGGCGTTGGTCACCGGGGTGGTATCGATCGCGAAGGGGGCCACGGTGACGGCTCGAACGGGGCGTTCGTCTGGGTAGAAATCGGCCGATCCCATCAGGAACGCGCCGCCAGGGAGCAGGCGCTGATCGGGGTACGGGCTGGCCATCGTGCAAGCGTAGCGGCTTGGGCGTGCGCTGCCGACCCTTTTCCTTTCGGTTGCCTGATCGTGGCAGCCGCGTAAGGTGCGCGCTTTGCTCGCCTGGAGACGCTGCTTGCCCACTATTCCCGTCAACGGCGTCGAGCTTTATTATGAAGAATCGGGCGATGCGTCCGCGCCCGCCATCCTGCTGATCATGGGTCTCGCCACCCAAATGATCGCGTGGCCCGATGATTTTGTCGACGGGCTGGCCGCGAGCGGGTTTCGCGTGATCCGCTATGATAACCGCGATACCGGGCTGTCGAGCAACCTCAAGGGAGCCCCTGCGATCAGCCCGGTTCTGGCGATCATCGGCAAGCGGCTGGGGCTGCCGGTGCCGCTCGCTTATTCGCTGAAGGATATGGCCGCAGATGCGGTGGGGCTGATGGACGCGCTCGGCGTCGAGGCAGCGCATATCGTGGGGGTGTCGATGGGGGGCATGATCGCGCAGAATGTCGCGGCCCTGTGGCCGGCGCGAGCGCTGAGCCTGACATCGATCATGTCGTCGAGCGGGGCGGGCGGTTTGCCGGGCCCATCGGCGGCCCTGCGCCAGCGGTTGCTCAAGCGGCGGCCGGCGAACGCTGATCGGCAGCTAGCCGTGGCGGCGGGGGCTGAATTGCTCGCGATGATCTCCTTTCCCGATCCGGCGCGGGCGGCCGATGCGTTTCACGCGATTGCCGGGCGCGCCTATGACCGGAGCTATAACCCGCGCGGTGCACGGCGGCAGCTGCTGGCGATTATCGCCGATGGCAGCAGGGCTGATCGACTGGCGACAATCAACGCACCAACGCTGGTGATCCACGGTGCCGCCGACCCGCTCGTGCCCGCTGCCAATGGGCGCGATGTGGCCGAGCGCGTGGCGGGCGCGCGGCTGGAAATCATCGCCGATATGGCGCATGACCTGCCACCGACGCAGATGCCGCGCGTGCTGCGGCTGATCACCGACCATGCCGACATGGCGCAGCGCCGCCAAAAGGCAGCCTGACATCCTTTTCCCTTTGCTTTGACTGACAGGACCAACATGACCGAGCCACTGCCCACATCCGGCCTGCAACTCCTTTCGCTGATCAAGGAGGATGGCACGCTTGACGCGTCGCTGGTCGACGCGCCCGTGCATCCGCCGCGCGAGGATCAGGTCGTCGTCAAGGTGCTGGCGACGCCGATCAACCCTTCTGACCTTGGCCTGTTGTTCGGCGCGGCTGATATGAGCAGCGCGCGCGCCTCGATGCGCGATGGTCATCCGGTCATCACCGCCGATGTGCCGCAGCCGGGCATGCGGGCGATGGCAGGTCGACTGGGCGAGGCGATGCCGGTGGGCAATGAGGGGGCGGGCCTCGTGATCGCCGCGGGCACATCGCCGACGGCGCAGGCGCTGCTCGGCAAGACCGTCGCCGTGCTGGGCGGCGCGATGTATACGCAATATCGCACCCTGCGCGTCGCCGAGTGCATGGTGCTGCCGGACGGCACGCGCCCGGCCGACGGGGCATCCTGCTTCGTCAACCCGCTGACCGCGCTGTCGATGACCGAGGTAATGCGCCGCGAGGGGCACAGCGCGCTGGTCCATACCGCCGCCGCGTCGAATCTCGGGCAAATGCTCGTCAAAATCTGCGTGAAGGACGCCATTCCGCTGGTGAACATCGTGCGCAGCCCGGCACAAGCCGATCTGCTGCGCGGGATTGGGGCGACCCATGTCTGCGATTCGAGCCAGCCCGATTTTCTCGAGACGCTGACGGCAATGCTGGTGGAGACAGGGGCCACGCTTGGCTTCGATGCGATTGGCGGCGGTAAGCTGGCGGGGCAAATCCTGGGCTGTATGGAAGCGGCTGCGGTCAAGCGGATGAAGACCTATAGCCGCTATGGTTCGGACACGTACAAGCAGGTCTATATCTATGGCGCGCTCGATGTGTCGCCGACCACACTCAACCGCAATTTCGGGCTGACCTGGGGGTTGGGCGGCTTTTTGCTCACCCCCTTCCTGATGAAAATCGGCGCCGAGGCGGTGCAGGCGCTGAAGGATCGGGTGGTGGCCGAGCTGACCAGCACCTTTGCCAGCCATTACACGCATGAGGTGTCCCTGGCCGAGGCGCTGCAGCCAGATGTGGCGATGGCGTATAACCGGCGGGCCACGGGCGAAAAATATCTGATCTGCCCGCATAAGAGCTGACGATGACGGGCCCGGCGACCGCAGCGCACCACCCGCTGTCGGGCATCCGTGTGCTCGACTTCGGGCGCTATATCGCCGGGCCATATTGTGCCGCGCTGCTGGCCGATTATGGCGCGGAGGTAATCCGCATCGAAAAGATTGGCGGCAATGAGGACCGGTTTAACGTGCCGGTTGCGGAGGATGGCTCGGGCGGCGCGTTCCTCCAGCTCAATCGCAACAAAAAGTCGTTGGCACTGGCGTTGAGCAGCCCGGGCGGGCGGGCCATTATCGAAAGACTGGTGGCGCGCGCCGACATCGTCATCGCCAACATGCCGGCCGATGCGCTGGCCAAGGCCGGGCTGGATTATGCGACGCTCAGCCTCATCAAGCCCGACATCATCCTTGTCTCCTCATCTGCCTTTGGCGAGACCGGGCCTTATGCGACCCGTGTCGGGTTCGATGCGATCGGGCAGGCGATGTCGGGTGTTGTCCATCTCTCTGGCGAACCCGGGCAGCCGCGCCGGGCGCAGGTAAATTATGTCGACTTCGGCACCGCGCTGCACTGTGCCTTTGCCGTAATGGTCGCGCTGCGCGAACGCGACCGCACGGGCCAAGGGCAGCAGATCGTGGGATCGCTGCTCGGTACCGCGCTGACGCTGTCGAACGGGCTGACGATCGACCATGCGCTCAACGGCATCGAACGCCAGCAGATCGGCAACCGTGCCTATGCATCTGGGCCGACCGACATCTTCCCCACGCGTGACGGATCGATCGTGACCCAGGTCGTGAGCAACCCGATCTTCGCGCGCTGGGCAAGGATGATTGGTGCGCCTGAGCTGATCGATGACCCGCGTTATGCTGACGATATGGTCCGCGGCGACAATGGCGCGGCCTTGAGCGCGCGGATGGCGGCTTGGTGCGCTGAGCGGACGACCGAGGAGGCGATGGCGGCACTTGGCGAGGCGCGGGTCCCGGCGGGGCCGGTGCTGTCGCCCGGGCAAGTGATGGCGCACCCGCAGGTTCAGGCATCCGGTCTGGTCGAGCCGATGCGCTATCCCGGCACGGGCGGCCCCGCGCCGATCGTGCGGGCACCGGTGCGCCTCTCGGCTAGCGACAAGGTCGATCTGGTTCGCGCCCCGCAGGTGGGGGAGCATAATGGCGACATTCTTGCCGAGATCGGCTATTCAGCAGCGGACATCGCGACATTTGCTGCGCAGGGCGTGATCCAATCGGCATAACGGCGCGAGCACATAGGGGGCGCAAGCCGCGTAATTTTCAATCGTCATGTCGCTGAAACGCAAAATTTTTAGTTACGTATTGAAATGACTGCATCGCCGCCGCACCTTTCAAGAACTGAGCACGTGCAGCATGTTGGGCAATGACCCGGGGATAAGCCTGGGCGTTTGTGGCATTGCTGTCTCGAAAAACGGGGAATTCAATGGCAGACGCGCCGATTCGTGCCGGGCTGATCACCGCCGCTACGTTGTCCATGCTGATCGCGGGTTGCTCCAACAACGCAGCGCCGCCGGCGCCGCCGCCCACGCAGGTGACCGTCGCGACGCCGCTGCAGCGCGATATCGTGGATTGGGACGAATATATCGGTCGGTTCGAAGCGATCCAGGATGTCGAAATCCGGCCGCGCGTATCGGGCGCGATCGACCAGGTGATGTTCCGTGACGGGCAATATGTGCAGCGCGGGCAGGCGCTGTTCACGATCGATCCGCGCCCTTATCGCGCGACATTGATGCAGGCGCAGGCATCTGTCGCCAAAGCGGGCGCATCGGTTGCCAATGCATCGACCGAGCTGGCGCGTGCCAAGAAGCTGCTCGATGCGCAGGCGATTTCGAAGGAAGAGTTTGAGGCCAAGCAAGCGGCGCAGCGCACGGCCAGTGCCGACCTTGAGGGCGCGCGTGCGCAGGCAAGCACGGCGATGCTCAACCTGAGTTTCACGACCATCCGATCGCCGATCGCTGGCCGCGTCTCCGATCGCAAGGTCAGCCGTGGCAATCTGGTGGCAGATGGCCAGACCGTGCTGACGCGCGTGGTATCAACCAACCCGATCTGGTTTTCATTCGACGGCGCGGAGAGTTTTTACCTGAAATATCTGCGGCAGGACAAAGCGGGCGAGCGTGGCTCGTCACGCAGCACGCCCAATCCTGTAGAGATTCAGCTCGCCGATGAGAGCGGCTATCGCTGGCATGGCCGGATGGATTTTGTGGATAACGTGATCGACGCCAATTCGGGGACGATCCGCGCGCATGCCGTCGTCGCCAACCCCGATGGTTTTCTGACGCCGGGCTTGTTTGGTCGGGCGCGGTTGCTGGGATCCGGCACCTATCACGCCATGCTCGTGCCCGACGAGGCGATCATCACCGATCAGACGCGTAAGCTCGTTTATGTCGTGGGCAAGGACGGCAAGGTCGCCCCGCGCCCGGTCGTCACCGGGCCACCCGTCGAAGGACTGCGCGTGGTGCGTGAAGGGATCGCGCCGACCGATCATGTCGTCATCAACGGGTTGACGCGGTTGCAGCCAGGGATGCCGGTGAAGGCGACAATGAGTGTGCTGAAGCCGCGCGCGGCGAATACATCCCCCATATCGCAGCCCAACAGCGCGCCCCCGGCCGCCGAAGCGCAGGCGCGCTAGGGCCATGCGTTTCCCGCATTTCTTTATCGATCGACCGATCTTTGCAGCAGTTCTGTCGATCCTGATCATCGTGTTCGGTCTGGTCGCCTATCCGGGCCTGCCCGTTGCGCAATATCCCGAAATCGCGCCGCCGACGGTGGTGGTGAGCGCCAATTACCCCGGTGCGACGGCGGAAACGCTGGCCGAGACCGTGGCGGCACCGTTGGAGGAATCGATCAACGGCGTGGAGGACATGATCTACATGTCGTCCTCCTCGACCGGTGATGGCGCAATCGCGATCACGGTGACGTTCAAGCAGGGCACCAATGTCGATCAGGCGCAGGTGCTGGTGCAGAACCGCGTCTCCTCCGCCGAGCCGCGCCTGCCCGAAGATGTTCGCCGGATCGGCGTGACGGTGCGCAAGAATTCGCCCGACATCCTGTTGGTGGCGACGCTTTATTCGTCCAACAATTCGCTCAGCCAGCAATATATCTCCAACTATGCGACGACGCAGATCATCGACCGGATCAACCGTATCCAGGGCGTCGGTGGCACACGCAGCTTTGGCGGCCGGGATTACAGCATGCGGGTGTGGATCGACCCCGATCTAGCCGCTGCCCGCAACCTGACCGTCGATGAGATCACTACCGCCATCCGGGCGCAGAACGCGCAGGTCGCGGTCGGATCGGTCGGGCAACCGCCCTTCAATCGCGGCGGCACGGCGTTCCAGCTGGGTATCCAGACCGAGGGACGGCTGACGACACCTGAACAGTTTGGCGAGATCATCATCAAGCGCGATGCCGAAGGGCGGTTGACGCGGCTGCGCGATCTGGCGCGGATCGAGCTCGGCGCGCAGGATTACGGCATCAACGCGATGCTGAGCGGCCAGCCGACCACGGCGATTGCGGTGACGCAGCTGCCAGGGTCGAATGCATTGACGACAGCACAGTTGGTGAAGGACGAACTGAAGCGCGCATCGGCGAGCTTCCCGCCGGGGCTCGACTATCGCATCCCGTACAACCCGACCGAATATATCTCTGAATCGATCAATGAGGTGTATCGCACGCTGGTCGAGGCGCTGGTGCTGGTCGCGCTGGTCGTGCTGCTGTTCCTGCAGAGCTGGCGCGCGGCGCTGATCCCGATCATCGCCATTCCGGTTTCGCTGGTTGGCTCGCTCGCCGCCCTCGCGCTATTCGGCTTTTCGATCAACAATCTGTCGCTGTTCGGGATGGTGCTGGCGATCGGCATCGTCGTCGATGACGCGATCGTGGTGGTGGAGAATATCGAGCGGCTGATGGAAGAAAAGGGGCTCTCTCCGCGCCAGGCAGCGCATGAAACGATGGACGAAGTATCGGGCGCGCTGATCGCGATTGCGCTCGTGCTGTGCGGGGTGTTCATCCCGACCAGCTTCATTCCGGGCATTTCGGGGCAATTCTATCAGCAATTCGCGCTGACGATTGTTTCGGCAACGGCGATTTCGGCGTTTGTTTCGCTCACGCTATCGCCCTCCATCGCGGCGCTGCTGCTCAAGCCCAAGCACGCAAGCGAGCCGGCACCCGGCTGGCGTGGGCTTGGCGGGCGGTTCGCGCGCGGGTTCAATAGCGGGTTCGACAGGCTGTCGGCGCGGTTCGGCAAATTCACTGCGCGCGCGGTGCGGTCGCTCGGGATCATCGTTATTTGCTATGCCATCTTGATCGGGCTGGCGGGATGGCGCTTCAATGCCACGCCGACGGGGTTTATTCCGGCGCAGGATCAGGGCTATTTGATCGTCGCGGCGCAGCTGCCGCCCGGCGCGTCGCTGCAGCGCACGACCGAGGTCCTCCAGCGCGCCTCTGCGATCGCCCTCAAAAATCCGGCGACCGAGGCGACAGTGGCGTTTGCCGGCCTTGACGGCGCGACCTTTTCAACCGCGCCCAATGCCGCAGCGATGTTCGTGCCGCTGAAGCCGGCCGCCGAGCGCAAACATGCCGATGCGGTCGCGAACGAGCTGCGCCAGGCGCTCGGGCCAATTACCGACGGCGTGCTGCTCGTCATTCCGCCGCCGCCGGTCCGCGGGATTGGCACAGGCGGTGGCTGGAAGATGCTAATCGAGGATCGCAGCAATACGGGCTATGCCGCGCTTGAGGGTGCAGCCTTTGCGATGATGATGAAGGCCAACCAGACGCCTGGCATCACCAGCGGCTTCACCACTTTCAACGTCCGGACGCCGCGGCTTTATGCCGATATCGATCGCCCACGCGCCGAACATCTCGGCGTGCCGGTGCAGAACATCTTCTCCACGCTTGGCACCTATCTCGGCTCGAGTTATATCAACGATTTCAACTTCCTGGGGCGCACCTACCGCGTGACGGCGCAGGCCGATGCGCCTTATCGTGACGAGATCGCCGATGTTGGCAAGCTCAAGACCCGCTCGGCATCAGGCGCGATGGTGCCGCTGGATGCGGTGATGACGCTGAAGAACGATAGCGGGCCGTACCGCGTGGTGCGCTACAATCTCTACCCATCGGCCGAGTTGCAGGGCGATACCGCGTATGGCTATTCATCCGGCCAGTCGCTGTCGACGATGGCCAAGATCGCAGGCGAGACATTGCCCGCCGGCATGAGCTTTGAATGGACCGAACTCGCCTTTGAGCAGCAACAGGCGGGCAGCACGGGCTCATTGGTGTTCGGGCTGGCGGTGCTGTTCGTGTTCCTGCTGCTCGCCGCCAATTACGAAAGCCTGGTGCTGCCCTTTGCAGTGATCCTGATCGTGCCGATGTGCCTGCTCGCGGCAATCGTGGGCGTGAACATCATGGGGCTCGACAATAACATCCTGACGCAGATCGGCCTTGTCGTGCTGATCGGCTTGGCGGCAAAGAACGCGATCCTGATCGTCGAGTTCGCCAAGCAGAATGAAGATGCCGGGATGGAATTGCGCGAGGCAGCCGAGCACGCCGCAGCGCAACGGCTGCGGCCGATCTTGATGACGTCGATTGCCTTCATCCTGGGTACCTTGCCGCTGGTGATCGGATCGGGGCCGGGTGCTGAGCTGCGCAAGGCGCTGGGCGTGGCGGTGTTCTTCGGCATGATTGGCGTGACGACCTTTGGCCTGCTGTTCACGCCGAGCTTCTACGTGATCAGCCGCAAGCTGGGCGACCGGGCGAGTGGGTGGATGAATCGCCGCCGCCGAGGTGCCTTGCCACCCGAGACACCCGTGGTGGAGCTGCCGGCATGAGGCGGTTGATCCTCCCGATTGGCGCGGCGTTGGCGCTGTCCGGCTGCGTCGTCGGCCCGAATTACAAGCGCCCGGCGACGCCCGATGCTGCGCTGGGGGTGCTGACCGAGGCCGCGCGCGCGCAGAGCGCCGCCAACGCCTCGACGCTACCCGATCACTGGTGGCAGCTCTACCGCGATCCCGTGCTCGACCGTCTGGTGGCGGATGCATTGGCGCACAATACCGATATTCGCGCGGCAGCCGCCAATCTGCAGCGCGCACGCGCCGTGCTGTCCGAGCAGAAGGGCGCACGCCTGCCCTCGACCGATCTGAGCGGGTCCTACCAGCGCCAGCAAGGCAACAGCGCCAACGCAGCGGCCTTTGGCGGCGGCGGCGGGCAAGTCCAGACGTTTCAGTTCGATCTTTACCGGCTTGGCTTTGACGTTTCTTATGAGCTCGATCTGTTCGGCGGGGTCGCGCGCGCTATCGAGGCGGGGCGGGGGGATGTCGCGGCATCGGCCGCGCAGCTCGATGCCGCGCGCGTGGCCATCGCTGCTGAAACAGCGGGCGCCTATGTAACGGCCTGCTCTAACGCAGCGCAGCTGAAGGTGGCGCGCGAAACAGTCGATCTCCAGCAAAAGACGATGGGGCTGACGCGGACATTGTTCGACGCCGGGCGGGGCACCAAGCGCGATGTGGAGCGGGCGGATGTGTTGCTGGCCCAAACCCAGGCGCAATTGCCCGGATTTGAAGCCGAGCAGCGCGCGGCGCTCTATGCACTGGCGACGCTGACTGGACGCCCGCCAGCGGAGATCGACGCCGATGCCGCGCGCTGCACGACGCCGCCCCGGCTCGAGCAGATCATTCCGGTTGGCGACGGTGCGGCGTTGCTCGCGCGGCGGCCCGATGTGCGTGCGGCCGAGCGAACGCTAGCGGCCGACACCGCGCGGATCGGCATCGCGGTGGCTGATCTCTATCCATCGATCAACCTGGCTGGCGGTATTGGCTTGAATGCCACGCGCGGCAGCCAGTTGTTCAAGGCGACATCGGTCAATTATGCGATCGGTCCGCTCATTTCGTGGAGCCTGCCGAACCAGACCGTGGCCCGGGCGCGAATTCGCCAGGCGCGGGCCGGGGCCGATGCGTCGCTTGCCCGCTTTGACGGTGCAGTGCTGACCGCACTGCGCGAAACCGAGCAGGCGCTGGCCCGCTATGCCGGAGCGCTCGACCGGGAGTCGGCATTGGTTCGAGCGGAAGAGGCGAGCACCGAGGCGGCACGGCTTTCACAGCTGCGCTTCAACTATGGCGCGGACAGCTTCCTGCAACTGATCGACGCGCAGCGCGACCGGGCAACCGCTCGGGCGGCGCGCGCGCAGGCCGATGCGGCTGTCGCCGATGCGCAGATCAGCTTGTTCAAGGCGCTCGGCGGCGGGTGGCAGGATACGCCGCCGCCCGCACGCCGTGGAGATTTGGCACCCAAGCCCTAGCCTCTCGGGCCGCATTCTTCGGCTGCAATCGGGTGGAGGGGGGGCGCGCAGGGGACGCAGAGAGGTCGCGTGCAGCGCGCCGTTTGCCCATACCCGGTGAAGCCGGAATCACACAGCTTGGGTGTTGGCAGATCGCCAGTCGCCTCGCGTTACCCCTCTGCGTCCTCTGCGTCCTCTGCGCGAAACCCCTCCGCCACTCGTCTGGATCGGCGACGGGGTTTTGCAGCCATTTCCTGGCCACCCGGCCAACGGGGCATCTTGCCGCTTTACATCACTAACACACACCGCCTATGCTGGGATCGTTTACCGGCCAAAAGGGGTGACCGATGCTTGAACTCAGCCATGTAACGCACGTTTATGCCAATGGTACGCGCGCGCTTGATGATGTGAGCCTCTCGATCCCCACCGGCATGTATGGTTTGCTGGGGCCGAACGGCGCGGGCAAATCGACGCTGATGCGCACCGTTGCCACGCTGCAGACGCCGTCTTCGGGCAGCATCAGCTTCGGCGAGATCGACATTATTGCCCAGCCCGAGCAACTGCGCGAGCGGCTCGGCTATCTGCCGCAGGATTTTGGCGTGTACCCCCGCGTGTCGGCCTATGACATGCTGGAGCATATGGCGGTGCTGAAAGGCGTCGCATCGGCGCGCGAGCGCAAGGAAACCGTCGAAACCTTGCTCAACCAGACCAATTTATGGGCCGTGCGCAAAAAGGCGATTGCCGGCTTTTCGGGCGGCATGCGGCAGCGCTTCGGCATCGCACAGGCGCTGATCGGCAACCCCCAGCTCATCATCGTCGACGAGCCGACCGCCGGACTCGATCCTGAAGAGCGCAACCGCTTCCTCAACCTGCTCGCAGAGATTGGCGACAATGTCGTGGTGATTTTGTCGACGCATATCGTCGACGACGTTGCCGATCTGTGCCCGCGCATGGCGGTGCTGGCGGGTGGCCGGATCCAGCTGGAGGGCGCGCCGCTTGACCTGATTGCGCAGTCGCGCGGCAGCGTTTGGGCAAAGACGATCGAGCGGGCGGAAATGGCCGACCATGCCAATCGCTATGAGGTGATCTCGACGCGGCTGTTCGCTGGCCGCACGATCATCCACATTCTGTCAGAGAATGACCCGGGCAATGGCTTCGGCCATGTCGATGGCGGGCTGGAGGATGTCTATTTCTCCACGCTGTCGCGCTCGCGCCGCGCCCCCACCGCCGACGCGGCCTGAGGGGAGCGCACCGATGTTTGGAAAAATCGCCGCGTTCGAGCTGCGCTACCAGTTCGGCAACCCCGTTTTCTGGGTCGTCTCGATCCTATTCTTCCTGTTCGCCTTTGGCGGCATGACGATCCCGCAGATCCAGATCGGCAGTGGTGGCAACATCCACCGCAACGCGCCGCTAGCGATCTTCCAATATCATTTCATCTTCTCGCTGTTCTACATGTTCGTGACGACGGCGTTCGTGGCCAATGTGGTGCTGCGCGACGAGGAAAGCGGCTTTGGCAGCATCGTTCGCAGCACGCGCGTCTCCAAAGCGGATTATTTGATTGGACGGTTTCTCGGTGCGTATCTGGCGGCCGCGGTCGCGTTTCTGGCAGTGCCGCTGGCGATCCTGATCGGCTCCAACATGCCGTGGATCGATGCCGAGACGCTGGGGCCGAACCAGCCCAGCTATTACGCCTTCAGCTATTGCCTGCTGGCGCTGCCCAACATCCTGCTGACCTCGGCGATCTTCTTTGCGGTCGCAACGATGACGCGATCGATGATGCTCAGCTATGTCGCCGTCGTCGTGTTCCTGATGCTGTATATCGGCCTGCTCGCCACCGCACGCAGCCTGCCCGATTATCGTGAGCTGATGGGGTATATCGAACCCTTTGGGGCCGCCGCCGTCGGCAACACGGTGCGCTATTGGACAGCGGCGGAATCAAACACGATGGTTCCGCCCGTCACCGGCGTGCTGCTCGCGAACAGACTGATCTGGTTTGCGGTATCGGCAGCGGCGATTGCGCTGGCCTATGCGCGCTTCTCCTTTGCCGAACGTGGGCTGTCCAAGCGCAAGGCGGCCAAGGCCGCGCGGCGCGACGCCAAGCTCGCCGCGACCGCGCCGATCCTCGTCGATCGCCTGCCGCCCGTGCGCCCGCAATTGGCGGCGATGACGCGGATGACGGCGCGCATCCGCTTCGAGATGGCGCAATTGTTCAAGAGCCCAGCCTTCTTCGTGCTGATGCTGGTTGGTCTGTTCAATGCCATGTTCAGCATTCTCATCGGGAACCAGATTTACGGCACAGCGCCGCATCTCGTCACCTTCATCACGATCGAGACGTTGTTCGGCGCATTCAGCTTCATTCCGCTGATCATTGCCATCTATTATGCCGGCGAGCTCGTGTGGCGCGACCGCGATCGCAAGATGCACGAGATCATCGACGCGACGTCGCTGCCGAACTGGGCCTATCTGGTGCCAAAGACAGTGGCGTTGATCGCTGTTTTGGCCTCCAGCTATCTCATCGCGATGGTTGGGGCGATCATCGTCCAGCTCGCCAAAGGGGCCACCGATCTGCATCTGGGCGAATATCTGGCCTGGTATCTGCTGCCCGCCTCGATCGACATCCTGCTGCTCGCGGTGCTGGCGATTTTCGTCCAGGGCCTGAGCCCCAACAAATATGTCGGCTGGGCCGTCATGGTCCTGCTGCTGGTCGCCGCGCTTACCCTGAGCAACATCGGCTTCCAGCACCCGTTGTACAGCTACCCCGTGATTCAGACGGGCAATGTGCGCTTGTCGGACATGAACGGCGACAATGTCGGCGGCGCGGCGGCGTGGTGGCTGAGGCTTTATTGGGGTGCGATCGCGCTCGTTTTGGGGGTGCTGGCGCATCTGATGTGGCGGCGTGGCACGGCATCGGCGTTCATGCCGCGGCTGCGGCGTGTGCCGAGCCGGCTGCGCGGGTTGACCGGCCTGCTCGCCGCGCTGGGCGTGGCAACCGCCACCGCGACGGGGGCGTTCCTGTTCTACAATATAAACATCCTCAACGAGTATCGCACCACCGACGACATCGAGAAGCAGCTGGCTGATTATGAACGGAAATACCTGAAATACGAGACGGTCAAGCAACCATCGACCACCGACATCACTCTGAGGGTTGATCTTTATCCGTCGGAAAAGCGAATGGAGGCGGCGGGCAGCTATGCACTGATCAACGATACCGGTGCGCCGGTAAGCGATCTGCATGTCCGCTTTGGATCGAGCAACATCAAGATCCTCGATGTCGCGGTGGCAGGCGCCACGCTGGCGATGAACGATGAGCACCAGCGCTATCGAATCTATCATTTCGCGCAACCGCTTGCCGTGGGGGCGACGACGCGCCTGACGTTCAAGACACAGCGCTGGCAGCACGGCCTGCGCGCCCAGGGAGACGACAGCAACCTGGTGGCGAACGGCACCTTCCTCAACGCGCGCGACTTTGCGCCGATCATCGGCATGTCGCTTGACCAGCTGCTGCAGGACCGCGCCAAGCGCCGACTTTACGGGCTGCCTGCCGAGCAGCGCATGGCCAAGCTGGAAGATGCTTCGGCGCGCGACAAGAACTATATCGCCAATGCAGACTGGGTGCGGAGCGACATCACCGTTTCAACCGATGCCGGGCAGACGCCGATCGCGCCGGGCAAGAAAGTGTCGGACGTGACGACAGGCGGGCGCCGGACCGCGCATTTCGTGGCGACGTCGCCGATCCTTGCCTTTTTCTCGGTCCAGTCCGCTGCCTATGCCGAAAAATCGGCCGATGCGGGCGGGGTGAAGACCACGGTCTATTTCGACCCCAAGCACGCCTATAATGTCGACACGATGCTGAAAGCGATGAAGCTGAGCCTCGATTATTACCGGGCGAACCTTGGCCCCTATCAATTCGATTATGCCCGCATCATTGAATTTCCGGGCTATCAGACTTTCGCTCAGTCCTTTGCTGGCACGATTCCCTATTCGGAGCGGATTGGCTTCATTGCCGACACACGCAACCCCGATACGATCGATTTCGTCACCTACATCACGGCCCATGAACTCGCGCACCAGTATTGGGCGCACCAGCTGATCTCCGCCAACATGCAGGGCGGCACCGTGATGGTTGAAACGCTGGCGCAATATTCAGCGATGATGGTGATGAAGCAGCTGTATGGCGAAGACAAAATGCGCCGGTTCCTGAAATATGAGCTCGACCTGTACCTACGCTCGCGCGGATCCGAAGTGGTCGAGGAGCTGCCGCTCGAGCGCGTCGAGAATCAGGGCTATATCCATTACCGAAAGGGGTCGGTCGTGATGTACCTGTTGCAGGACCGGCTGGGCGAGGCCCGCGTGAACCAGATGCTTGCCGGGTTGCTCAACAAATATCGCTTCAAGAGCCAGCCTTATGCCCGCTCGCTCGATCTGGTCGATGGCCTGAAGGGGTTGGCGCGCGATGAGGGCGAGCGCCAATTGATCAGCGATCTGTTCGAAAAGATTACCATCTGGGACCTGAAGGCAAAGGCGGCGACCGTCTCAAAGCTGCCCGATGGCCGCTATCGCACCGTGCTGACCGTGACGGGCGACAAATTCTACGCCGATGGCAAAGGCAAGGAGACCAAGGCGGCGCTGAACAACCTGATCGATTTCGGCTTGTTCACGACGCGACCCGGCATCGGCAAGTTCAGCGCGAAGGATGTCGTGCTGATCGAGCGCCGCCCGGCGGCATCGGGTGAGCAAAAGGTCATCATCCTGTCGAAGAAGAAGCCCGCCTTTGCCGGGATCGACCCGTACAACAAATATATCGATCGCAATTCGGACGATAATGTCGTGGCGGTGACGGGGTAAACTGGACGGTAGAGCGGCTTTGTAAACGACGCGATGCGGATTTATTGCCGCTGGCTACCGCCCGATCCGCTGCTCCAGCCATTTGGCGGCCTCTTCGGGGCTCGCCTTGTTGATGTCGCGGTCGACCATGTAGTTGGCCTCGCGCATCAACTCTACCGGGATATGACCGACCAGCGGCTTGATGGCGTTGATGAAGCGAGCGTCGCGGGCATGGGCGCGGTTGATGAGCAGGATTGCGTCATAGCCCGGAATCGCGCCCCTGGGATCGGCGAGCACGGCAAGCTTTTGTGCGGCGATCCGCCCGTCGGACGAAAAGGCCGAGATCACGTCAGCGCGGCCGCTGTCGATCGCGCGGTACATGAAGGTCGGATTATAGGCCTGGGCGGATTTGAACTGCAGCGGATAGGCGCGCTTGACTGCTGCCCATTCGGGCCGCTCCAGAAATTCGAGGTCCGAGCCAAAGGCCAGCGCGGGCGCCTGCGCGACGAGATCATCAAGCGTCGCGATGCCGAGCCGCTTGGCCTGCTCCGCGCGCATGGCGAAGGCATAGGCGTTCTCAAAGCCGAGATTGCCCAGCAGTCGGATGCCATGCGTCTTCTCGCCCCAAGCAGCGATGCCGCTGACGATGGCGGTGCGCGACGGCACATCGCTGCGCTTCATTTCATTGGTCCAGACCGTGCCAGAATAATCGACATAAACGTCGACATCACCGCCGGTGAGGGCGGCGAAGGCCACGCCCGACCCCAGCCCCTCGCGATAGGTGACGCGGTAGCCGGCGCGCTCGAGCCGGTGGCCGATCAGCCGCGCCAGAATATACTGCTCGGAAAATCCCTTGGCACCGACGACGACGCTCTTTTGACCCGTGGGGAGCATGGGCGTCAGCGCGAGCAGGATGCCGGCGGCGAGGATGCCCAGGGCAACGAAGGCGCGGAAGCGTTTGCGGTGGGCAATGCCATGTTCGACGACGCCGAGCAGCGCATCGACCGCCAGCGCCAGCGTCGCCGCTGTCAGGCACCCGGCCAGCACCAGCGCCCAGTTCTGCGTCTGCAGTCCGGCAAAGATCATGTCACCCAGGCTTGGCTGGCCAACGGTGGTCGACAGTGTCGCCGCGCCGATCGTCCAGACGGCGGCGGTTCGGATGCCCGCCATCAGCACCGGCGAGACAAGCGGTGCCTCAATCAGCAGCAGCTTTTGCCATCCCGTCATGCCGACGCCGTCGGCGGCCTCGATAATGGCGGGATCGATGCTGTTGAGCCCTGTCACCCCATTTCTGAGGATCGGCAGCAGCGCATAGAGGGTGAGCGCGAGCAGCGAGGGCAGGAAGCCAAGCGCGGGGATGCCTCCACCGACCAACGCCGACAGCGACAGCAGCAGCGGATAGAACAGCGCCAGCAGCGCAAGACTGGGGATGGTCTGGACGAGGCTTGCAAAGCCCAGCGCCGTCCGCGCCACCAGCGGGCGACGAGCGGACCAAATCGCGAGCGGCAGGCTGATCACCAGCCCCAGCACCAGCGCCGATGCAGCGAGCAGGACATGCGCGGCGAGCAGATCTGGCACGCGGGCAAGCGCTGCGAGGAAGGGGCTGCTCATGCCGCACCCCCGGGGCCGGCTTCGAGCGCGCGCAGCCGCCTTGCCTGTTCGCGGGGCACCGCCACCAGCGCATCGGCCTGCGCGCCGCCGTCGCCTGCAATCAGCGCGCGCGGCGTGCAATCGGCGACGACCTGGCCTGCATCCATCACCAGCACCCGGTCTGCCAGCAGTAGCGCCTCGGCCATGTCGTGCGTCACCATGATTGTCGTCAGGCCGAGCTGATCATGCAGCGTGCGGATGGCATTGCCGAGCTGATCACGGGTGACCGGATCGAGCGCGCCAAAGGGTTCGTCCATGATGAGCAGGCCCGGCTCAGTCGCCAGCGCTCGTGCAACACCCACCCGCTGCCGCTGCCCGCCCGACAGCGCATCGGGGGTGCGCGTGCCGAAGTCGCGCGGCAGATCGACCAGATCGAGCAGATTGCCGACGCGGGCGGCGTTATCCTTGCGCCCTGCCAACCGCAGCCCGATGGCGATATTCTCCGCCACCGTCATGTGCGGGAACAGGCCGACATTCTGGAAGATATAGCCAATCCGTCGCCGCAGCAGATGGGACTCCTCATCATCGACGGGGGCGCCATCAATGGTCACGCGGCCAGTGCTTGGCTCGACCAAGCGGTTGATCATCTTGAGCAGCGTCGACTTGCCCGAGCCCGAACTGCCAACAAGTGCAACGAAGCTGCCCGCTGCGATCATGGTGGAAACCCCCCGCACCGCTGTCGCGCCGCCGGGATAATGTTTGGAAACGCCTTCGAAAGCGACTGACGGGCCAAGGCTGCGCGATTCTTGTGGCATCGCCTGCGGTGATGCGGGATGAAGCGCGCGGCGTCAAACACCGGTAATGATGGTGGCGGCGCAAAGGGGTATTGACGGGATGACCAAAGCGATTTTCATCACCGGTGGCGGATCAGGCATTGGCCGGGCGGTGGCGGTGTATTTTGCGGCGCGCGGATGGCGCGTGGGGCTTGCCGACGTCAACGAGGCCGGCATGGCGGAGACGGCGGCGCTGCTGCCCGAGGGCATGGCGCATCGCTACACGATGGATGTGCGCGACCGCGACGCATGGATCGCCTGTCTTGATGCGTTCACGGCTGCAGCCGGGGGCAGGCTCGACGTGCTGTTCAACAATGCCGGCATCGGCACTGGCGGGCCCTTTGCGCAGGCAAGCTTCGACGATATCGATCGCACGATCGCAATCAACTTTACCGGCGTCGTCAATGGCGCGCGGATCGGCCATGCCTATCTCGCGCGGACGCCCGGATCATGCCTGCTCAACACCGCCTCCGCCTCTGCCATCTACGGATCGGCGGGGCTGACGGTCTATTCAGCGACCAAGTTCGCGGTGCGCGCGCTGAGTGAAGCGCTCGACGGCGAATGGGCAGCCGACGGCATCAAGGTGCGCGATCTGGTGCCGAGCTTCATCGAGACGCCGTTGCTCGATGGGGTGACAGCGGGCACCAACCGCTCGATCCGCGAGACGGTGACGGGGGCAGGGCTCGAGCTGACGCCGGCGACAGATGTTGCAGCGGCGGCCTGGGCAGCGGTCCACGGCGACAAGGTCCATAGCTATGTCGGCAAGACCGCACACCGCATGGCGTTTGCAGCGCGCTGGATGCCGGGATCCTTGCGCAAGCAGATGCGCCGCGGCGTGGGGACGTAACCGCCGGCTCAGTCGATCAGCGCGTCGATCGCCTGGGCGAGCTCGATATCGCGAGGGCTGAGCCCACCGGCATCATGCGTGGTCAGCAGGATCTCCACCCGATTCCACACGTTTGACCATTCGGGATGATGATCGGCTTTTTCGGCGAGCAGCGCGACGCGCGTCATGAAGCCGAACGCCTCGATGAAATCGGCAAAGGCAAAGCTGCGGGTGATGGCGTCGCGGGCTTCGTCAAAGTCCCAATCGGGCAGACCATCAAGCGCTTCGGCGCGTTCGGCTTCGCTCAGTTGTTCGATCATCGTGATCCTTTCCTTGCGGTGGCTTTATGCGCTGGCCTATGTCCGGGGGGATGATGGGGCAAGCGCCGAGTGCAGAGGATATCGAACGGCTGGCACGGGCGGTACTCGCGCGCCTGCCCGCGCCGTTTGCCGCGCACCTCGCCGATATTGTGCTGACGGTGGAAGAATTCGCCGACGAGGAGACGCTGGCGGAGCTGGAGATCGACGATCCCTTCGCGCTGACCGGCCTCTATCACGGCCAGCCGATGGGCGAGAAGAGCAGCACGCAATCGGGTGCGCTGCCCGACCGAATCCATCTCTATCGCCGCCCGATTTTGGACGAATGGTGCGATACCGGGGTCGATCTCACCGCGCTTGTCACGCATGTTGTGGTGCATGAGGTGGGCCATCATTTCGGCCTGTCCGATGAGGATATGCAGGCGCTGGAACAGGGTAGTTGAGCGGGCTCGCCTTTGATAATGTTGCCTGCACGCGGGGCGGGCGGCTGTTGTTCGACGATGTGTCGTTTGCGCTCGACGGGGGCGACGCGCTGATCGTGAGCGGCCCCAATGGCGTCGGCAAATCGAGCTTGATCCGAATCGCGGCTGGCCTGCTGACGCCGTCGGCCGGCAGCGTGACCCGGGGCGTGGCCTGCGCCTATCTGGCCGAAGCCCATGCGCTCGACCCTGAGCGCACGCTTGCCGATGCGTTGCTGTTCTGGGCGCGGATCGACGGCGCGGGTCGGGCAGAGGTGATGACGGCGCTGGCGGCTGTGGGGCTCGCGCTGCTTGCGCCCGTGCCGGTGCGATTGCTGTCGACCGGGCAACGCCGTCGCGCCGCGCTGGCGCCGCTGATCGCGAGCGGGGCATCGGTGTGGCTACTCGACGAACCAGCAAGCGGGCTGGATGTTGCGGCGGTCGATCAGCTCGGCGGAATCATTGCCGATCACCGCGCGCGCGGTGGGGCGGTGCTGGTCGCGACGCACCAGCCGGTTGCCCTGCCCGGCGCGGCGATGATTGCGCTGGAGCCACGGCGATGATCTGGTTGCTGGTCGGCCGCGATGTGCGCCGCGCATTGACCGGCGGCGGCGCGATCTTCCCGGTCGCATTTTTCCTGCTCGCCTGCATTCTCTTCCCCTTTGGCGTCGGGCCAGACCGTGAGCTGCTCGCGCGGATCGGTGGCGGGGTGATCTGGGCGGCGGCCTTGCTGGCGGCGCTGCTGCCCGTCGAGCGGCTGGTGTCCCCCGATGCCGATGCCGGCGTGCTCGATCAGATCGCCGTGCGCGGCGGCAGTATGGCAGCGGTGGCCGTGGCGAAGATCGTGGCGCATTGGCTGAGCTTCGGCCCCCCGCTGATGCTGGCGGCCGTAATCGCGGCGGGGCTGCTGGGCCTTGATGTGGCGACGCTTGGGAAGATCGAGTTGGGTTTGTTGATCGGTACGCCGGGGCTGGCGGCGCTCTCCGTCGCGACATCGGCGCTGGTCGCGGGGCTGCGGGGGGCGAGCGCGGTGGCGGGGCTCGTCATGCTGCCGCTGGCCGTGCCGTTATTGATCTTCGGTGCGGGATCGATCGAGGGTGGCCAGGGTGCGCTGAAATTGCTGGCGGCGGTGACGCTGGTGCTGGTGGCGGGGGCACCTTTTGTGGCGGCGGCGGCGATCCGAGTGGGGCGGGATTAAGGGGTTCACGCGAAGGGCGCGAAGGGCCGCGAAGAACGCGAAGAGTCAGGATTGAGGCGGTTGTTGATTCACCCTCAGAGGCGAGCCGTTGATCGCTGTGTGATTATTCACAATGCGCCGCAGGCCTTCCTTGAAGGTCTCGCCGCCAAAATTCATCAACAGGCCGATCGGCAGATTGAGGAAGCGCAGATAGGTAAGGACTTGCTTGCTATGGACAGGTGCCAGCCTGTCGATTGATTTTAGCTCGATCAGTACCTCGCCATTGATCAAAATATCGGCTCGAAATCCGT
Source organism: uncultured Stakelama sp. (assembly GCA_964638495.1). Lineage (GTDB taxonomy): Bacteria > Pseudomonadota > Alphaproteobacteria > Sphingomonadales > Sphingomonadaceae > Sphingomonas. The sequence continues at coordinate 84,883 of CAZXBM010000007.1, forward strand.
TATCGATAATAATATCGTCAAAATGGATCGGGATCAGCTTCTGCCGCTCGATTACCAGCCCGCGCTTTTCAAGCGCGCGCGCCAATATCGCTTCATACGCCGATTCAAGCAGCCCTGACCCGACGTGCTGATGGATCTTCAGCCCACAATCCACCGCCACGGCGACAATCTGCTCGACCTGCATTCCATCCCCTTCGCGTTCTTCGTGGCCCTTCGCGCCCTTCGCGTGAACCTCTTCGCCTACCGTGACCACCGTGCGAAAATAGCCGTCGGCAGCAGCAGGCCACGTGCTTCTTCGCGCACGGCCATTTCGCCCACTTCCACGGTACCACCCAGATCGGCCATTGCCTGTCGCACGAGCTCCCCGATCGCGAGTGCCGACATGCGCACGGCATAGACCGTCAGCACCAGGAACTTGCTGTCAGCGTCGAGCAGGCGGCGGCAATCTTCGATCAACGCCGGCAGATTTTCTTCAAGCCGCCAGATTTCGCCCGTCGGCCCGCGGCCAAATTTGGGGGGATCGAGGAAGATGCCGTCATAGCGCTTCCCTCGCCGGACCTCGCGCGCCGCGAATTTGGCGGCGTCGTCGACCATCCAGCGGATCGGTCGATCGGCCAGATCGGACAAGAACGCATTGGCCTTGCCGGCCTCCACTGACTTTTTGGACGCATCGACATGCGTCACGGCCGCGCCCTTTGCCGCGAGTGCCAGCGTGCCGACGCCGGTATAGCCGAACAGGTTCAGCACCTGATCACCCTCGGCGACCCGAGCGCGCATCCACGCCCATTGCGGGGCCATGTCAGGGAAAAAGGCGAGATGACGAAACGGCGTGTTCTGGGCCAGGAACAGCAGCTCCTCCCAGCGGATATGCCAGCCGCCGCGCGGCACATCCTTGGAGAGGTGCCAGCGCCCGCCGCCTTCCTCGTCGGACGCGCCGATGAAGTCGCCATCCGCCTCCCAATGGTCTGACGCGGGCGCCCACATCGCCTGGGGTTCGGGCCGGATGAAGCGGAAGCGGCCATAGCGCTCCAGCTTGCGCCCGTCGCCACTGTCGACCAGGGCGTAATCGGCCCATGGCTCGCCGATGAGGGTGAGCAGCGTCATGGCGTTGTCCCCCCTCCCAGGAGGGGAGGGGATGGGGGTGGGGTGCTTGCCGGGTTACGCCCCGCCCGCCTCAGGCCGACCCACCCCCGGCCCCTCCCTTTCAGGGAGGGGAGGAAGTCGCGCTGCCTGCTCACTGCGCCACCGCGCGAGCCGCGATATAGTCGGTGACTGCCGCAAAGGTGGCGGGGAGGCTGTCATAGCGCTCCTCGCGATCAAACAGGTCGCCGATGCGGGGCGGCAGCGGTGGGCGTGATCCGGTTGCTCGCTCGACGGCGTCGCGGAACTTGGCAGGATGCGCGGTCGCCAATGTCACCACAGGGACATCGCCCAGCTCGGCCCGCCGCGCCGCCGACAGGCCGATCGCGGTGTGCGGATCGATCGTTTGCCCGGTCTCCGCATGCGCCCACCGCATCGCCAACGCCATATCGTCAAGGTCGATCCGGTCGCTCGAGAACAGCGCGCCCGCGCCCTCGATCTGCGCATTGCTCAGCCGCATCGCCTTGCTCGCCTCAAACCCCTTCATCTGTGCGGCCAGCGATGTGCCGTCGCGGCCGCCAAGATCGAACAAGAGCCGTTCGAAATTGCTCGAGACCTGGATGTCCATCGACGGGGTCGGCGTGGGGATGACGGTCCCCTGCGCATAGTCACCGGTCGACAAGGCACGGTGAAGAATATCGTTGACGTTGGTGGCGACGATGAGGCGGGCGACCGGCAGGCCCATCTTGGCGGCGACATAACCGGCAAAGACATCGCCGAAATTGCCGGTGGGGACCGAGAAGGCGATCGGGCGCTCGGGCGCGCCGAGCCGGACGGCGGCGTAGAAATAATAGACGACCTGCGCCATCAATCGCGCCCAGTTGATCGAATTGACGGCAGAAAGCGCGAAGCGGCCCGAAAACCCGGGATCGTTGAACATTGCCTTCACCAGCGCCTGGGCGTCATCAAAGCTGCCATCGATGGCGATGTTGTGGATGTTGGGCGCAAATACCGTGGTCATTTGACGCCGCTGTACATCCGACACGCGGCCATTGGGGTGGAGCATGAACACACTCACGCCCTCACGCCCCGCCAGCGCGTCGATCGCCGCCGACCCGGTATCGCCAGAGGTTGCGCCGATGACCGTCAGCTGCCGGTCGCTGCCCGACAGAAAGCGCTCGAACAGCAGGCCAAGCAGCTGGAGGGCAACGTCCTTGAAAGCGAGGGTCGGCCCGTGAAACAGCTCCAGCAGCCATTGCCGCTCGTCAAGCTGCACCAGTGGGGTAACGGCGGGGTGCGCGAAGCGGCCATAGGCCTGATGACACAGCGCGCGCAGCTCGTCCGCTGTCATGCTTTCGCCAATGAAAGGCATCATGACCGCAACAGCGGTATCGACATAGGACAGGCCGTGAAGGCCCTCTATGGTCTCAGTCGATAGCTGCGGCCAGCTTTCAGGCAGATAGAGTCCGCCGTCGCTGGCGAGGCCGGCCAGCGTGACTTGCTGGAAATCGAGGATGGGGGCGGTGCCCCGGGTGCTGAGATAGCGCATGCGCGCTGCGGTAAACGCCGACGCCGCGCTGCACAAGCGGGTGCTCATGCCAAGCCGATAGGCTTATCCGTCATTGCGAGCGCAGCGAAGCAATCCAGTGTCCCGTGCGCAGCTCTGGATTGCTTCGCTGCGCTCGCAATGACGGCGGGTTATGAGTCAAAGTCTTGACGTTCGGCATCAGTCGGGGCGCATCCGGCGGCGCAACGCGATGCCATAAATAACGGCGGCAATGCCTGCAAACAGGAACCACTGCACGCCGTAAGCGAGGTGATTGTTGGGGATCGAATCGAGGCTTTGGCGGGGCGCGACGGTGAGCCCCGGCGGGGGCGTATCGGCGACGATCATCAACGTGTCCGGCGTCGCTGTGAACAGGTTACCGATCAGGCTGCGATGAACCGGGGCAAGCGCGATGGTGCCACTGACCTCGCCCCCGCGCCACACAGGCTTGAAGTTTGGATCGCGCGACACCCCCATTTCGGCAGCGAATCCCGGCCCTTCGGCACCGGTGCGGCACTGGGCGATGAAGCGCCAGCCATAGCGGCCCGCGCCTTCCGTGCGCCAGCTGGTCGGCTCCAGGCAAAAGGCGCTGGTGCGACGATAGAGCAGCGACTTGTCGGTCGGGATGCTGGGAAAAGCGACAGGCGGGCGCGCAGGGTTTGCCGCGAGCTGCGCAAGGAACGTCTCCTTCTTGGGCAGCCGATCAAACAACTGCCAACAGCCCAGCGCGATCATCAGTGCCACGGCAAGCGCGACGATGCTGGTTGCGAGAACAGGAATGCGCTTCATGCGCCGGGCTTCTTGATCTGGCCTTCGCGCGCCTTGTTGCGATATTCAAGGCTCAGCAGCGCGGCCTTTGATACCCGCAGCGACCCGATAACGCCGATGGCGGTGATCGGCGTCCAGATCAGCATGTGCACCCACAGCGGCGGGGCGAGCGTGAGGGTGAGGGTAACAGCCCCGATCACGACCACGGCACCGATGATGAGGGTAAGGAACGCGGCGGGGCCATCGCCCACGTTGAAGTCGCTCAAATCCAGCCCGCAGTTCGAGCAGCGATCGGCAAATTTGGTCCAGCCGACATAGAGCGTTGGCGCGCCGCAGCGCGGACACAAACCCTTGAGCGCGACTTGAACCGGGGTTGGTGTCGCAAGCGGGGTGGGGTCAGGCTCGGCCAAAGCACCAAGGGTCCGGCTGCATGTCGAGCGGGTCGCCGGGTGTGCCGGGTGCCGGGAAGCGCGCCTTGAAGCTGAACGCCTTGGGGCTTGGCCCGAAGCGATCGAGCATCCACAGTCGGGCCAGACCTTCGTCGACGCTTGGTCGTGTGCCGCTTTCGATCCACCACAGCGCCTGATAGGCGGTGGTGGCAGTCTCCATCCAGCTACGGCGCTGGGCCATTACCGAGGTGTGGGCGCTGCGATAGGTAAAGGCAAACAGGCTCTCGGCATCGACCCAGACCGACATGTTGACGATCAGGTGCGGATCGGGCGTTGGCTGGATGGCGGTGGCATCGCCCGCATCATCCTGCAGCCGCCAGACAAAGCCGGCCGAGGCATCAGCCAGCGCATTGATCCGCTCGAGTTCAGCAAAGAATCCCGCGACCCGCCTATCCCCGGCTGGCGCGATCAACCGAGCGATGTTGATCTGCGCCAGCTGCCAGGGGTGCGCCATCTGGGGCTCAGCCGCCGTGGACGGGGGCACCGGCACCGCCCCAGACATAGACCGAGACGAACAGGAACAGCCAGACGACATCGACGAAATGCCAATACCAGGCGGCGGCTTCAAAACCGAAATGCTGGCGCGACGTGAAATGGCCCTGATAGACGCGCACCTGGCAGACGATCAGGAAGATCGTGCCGATCAGCACGTGGAAGCCGTGGAAACCCGTCGCCATGAAGAACGAGGCACCATAGTTCAGCCCGGCGAAGTGGAACGGCGCTTCTGAATACTCATAGCCCTGGATCGCGCTGAACAAGGCACCGAGTGCGATCGTGATCCACAGACCCTTTTTCAGCCCGTCGCGGTCGCCATGGATCAGCGCGTGATGCGCCCAGGTGACCGTTGTGCCCGACAGCAGCAGGATGACGGTGTTGACGAGCGGCAGGCCCCAGGGGCTGA
>CAZXBM010000008.1:0-17079 GCA_964638495.1 uncultured Stakelama sp.
ATACTGGCCATGGCGTCCACACTCTTCGCGGATATTTATACCAACATCGACGGGAAGCTCGATCTCTTCCTCAACGAGCGTCTCAACAACGTCATTGAGGTCGTGAGAGGACCGCTGGCGCTTGGCCTGGTCATCTACATCGCGCTGTATGGGTGCATGGTGATGCGCGGTATCGTCAGCGAGCCCTGGGGCGAGCTGGTCTACCGGATGGTGAAGCTGTGCCTGCTCTACGTTGCGGCCACGACGGTCGCTTATTCGGAGTGGATCACGAACCCGCTTTTCCACGGGATGCCGGATGCAATCTCCCAGGCGCTGGCGGGCAAGACCATCACCAGCGTCGGTGCGGTGTTCGACGATTATTTCGGGCAGGTCGATTCCATCGTCCTGATCATCCGGACCGAAGCCGCGACCTATCTCGACATCAACCCCTGGAAGCTCGTCCTGCTCACGCTGGCGGTAGCGATTTACGGTTTAGCGGGCCTCTCTGCCGCGATCGGGTTTGCGATCACCGTGTTCGCAAAGGTGGCGCTCGCCGTCGTGATCGCGCTCGGGCCTATTTTCATCGCGCTGTCGCTCTTCGAGACCACCCGGCGGTTTTTCTACGGTTGGCTAGGACAGGTGTTCAACTACATCGTCCTGATGGCTGTGATCATCGCCATCACGGCCCTGATCACCGATCTCGGCGCTACAGCACTGACCGCGGCCGAAGGCACGCCAGACGTGACGATCGGCGCTGTATTGTTCGCGGTATATATCTTCCTCGGCACGATCTTCTTTTTCCAGGCGCCGTCGATCGCGACGGGCATCGCCGGCGGCGCTGCGGCCGGGGTCGGAGCTTTTGCGGGATCCGCGTGGGGAACCATGGCGGCGCCGTTCCAGCAAGCCCGCGCCACACGCAATAGCCGCAATCTCGAACGTGCCGCCGCTCGCGGTGGTTCGGTCAGCCGCGCCTAATGACCAGGGAAAATTCCATGACGAGTTCATCAACGCCCATCCACATCCTGCGCAGTTCGGTCGCACTGCTGATGATGATCCTTCCTTCCATGTCGAGCGGGGCTTCTGGCCCGAAAAAGCTGCCCGTCTGTAACGGGAAGCACCTGCGCGACGTGAATATTTACGGGAGCGTCCTACCCGGCTCGCCGATCCCGGGCGTCGTAGCGCCCCCTGCCCCGCCGCCTGTCCCGCCGGTCATCCAACCGCCCGAAGGTGCATCAGCGCCGCCACCGGTTCCGGTTCCCGCGCCAGACAAGACCTCCATGCGGGATGCGCCCCGCAATCATGGGAGCTGCTGACCATGCGCAGCCAGGTCGAGGGCGTACCCGCGAAGGACGCAGAACTCTATTTCGGTCAGGCGCGGTCCTGGGACCAGGACCGGCAGCGCAAATCGCTGCGGTCCGAACGCATTGCGTGGATCGTGGCTTCCCTGGCATTGCTGGTATCAGCGGCCGAAGGCTTCGCACTTGCCGGGCTTGCTCCGCTCAAGACGGTGATGCCCTATATCATCCGGGTCAACCAGACGACGGGCGCAGTCGACGTCCAGACCACGCTCACCCAAAAGCCGATGCGCTATGACGAGGCGGTGACGAAATTCTTTCTGGCCCAATACGTCAGGGCGCGCGAGAGCTGGCTGTCCGCCGCTGCCGAAGAAAATTTCAGAGCCGTCACGATCTTGTCCGAGCCTGGCGAACAGCAGCGCTGGGGCCGCTTTTTCAGCTCAAACAATCAGAACAGCCCGCAGGTTGTCTGGGGCAAGGGCGCGACCGTCCAGGCACGCGTTCGCAACATTGCCTTTATCAACGATCGCGTCGCCAATGTGCGCTTCACGCGCACGGTCCAGACCGACACCGACACGCAGAGCACCGACTGGATCGCGACCGTGACGTTCCGGTACACGAACGCGCCGATGGCCGAGGGGGATCGCTACCGCAATCCGCTAGGCTTTCAGGTCGAGAACTACCGGGCCGACCCGGAGGTGGTGCGGTGAACCGGCTCGTTTGCTTCGCGAGCGTTGTCGCGCTGATCGCTGCCCCTGCCCTCGCCGAGGATACGCCGCGCGGCGGCCCCTCGGACCCGCGCGTGAAGTTCGTCGAGTATCAGGAAACGCAGGTCTACCGTATTGTCGGCACCTTCCGCACCGCGACCCAGATCGTGCTCGGTGCCGATGAGACGATTGAGCATGTGGCGCTCGGCGACACGGTGTCGTGGGAAGTTGCTGTCGCTGGCCATATCCTGTTCCTGAAACCACGCGAACGTGCGGGGCCGACCAACCTCATCGTCACGACCAATCGGGGCGGTGAGCTCCGCAACTACGCCTTCGAGCTTACCGCGCGCCGAGGACCGATCAGCAGCAACAGCGCCAACACCTATTTTCAGGTTCGCTTCCGGTATCCGCGTGACGAGGCCGAGCGCGCGGCGCGTATGCAGGCGACACGGGAGGCGCAGCGCGTGGCAGCGCTGCAGGCAAGCGTCGTCCGGGGAGCCCTCGACCATGGCGTGATCGAGGGCCCGCGCAATCTGAACTACAAGGTTCAGGGATCGAGCGATCTGCAGCCATCGGAGATTTCCGACAATGGCCAGTTCACGGTCCTGCGCTTCCCCGGCAATCACGAGATCCCCGCCATTTACATGGTGCGACCGGATGGGACCGAGACGCTGGTCCCCTTCGACGTTCGGGACGAGTTCGTGGTCGTACACAGTGTCACAGCCCAACTCCGACTGCGGCGGAACCGGGAAGTGCTCTGCATCTATAACATGGCCCCGACACCTTTCGGCATCGATCACGGCACGAACACCGCATCGCCGCATGTCGAGCGCACCATACAAGACCCAAAGGAGTGAGCGCAATGGACGAATCTGCGCCAGAAAACCGCCGTCGTCCGCAGGGTGATCCGACCCCGGAACGGGACGAGATCGTCCGCGAACGCGGTATCGATCCGATCGGTGGCATGACGCCGGCGAAGCGAAACGGTGCCCTGATCTTTGCCGGCACCGCGATGGTGCTCGGCATCCTGTGGGTGAATTCGGGAACGGGTAGCAAGACCGCTGGCAACCTCATGGCAAAGCCCGAGGCGACCGCGCGACGCACCGATCTCGCAGCGCGCGAGACGGTTGCCTATGATGCGGTCGCGGTCCGGCCGAAACCCCTGGGCGCCGGCGCAGACCCGAATGCGCCCGTCATCAACCCGCCAGCCGGTGCCCCGGTCGTGGGCCCGGACGGTCAGATCGTCCCGGCAATGCAGCCCGGCGCAGCGCCGACCGCGACCGCGACCGCGCCGACCAAGGGCCAGAACCTGGCAGACCAGGCGCGGCGATCGACATTGATCGCTTATGGCGGTCGCGCACCGATCCCAGGTTCGGCCGCTGCCAATGGCGCGCCGGGTGACCCCAGCGAGGCGGGCGGCGGTGACGGGCAGGCAGCACCAGGCGCCCGCGGCACCCCGAATGCGCTCGATGCGCTGCGGCAGAGCTCGGCCGTCGGGGAAGCGCGCGCATCGATGCTCCCCAATCGCAACTATCTCGTCACCGCCGGCACGTTGATCCCTTGCATCCTCCAGACCGCGATGAATTCGGTCCAACCCGGCTACACCTCCTGCCTGATCCCGCGCGACGTCTATTCCGAAAATGGCCGTGTCGTCTTGATGGAGAAGGGCACAAAGGTGCTCGGCGAGTATCATGGCGGCATCCAGCAAGGGCAGAACCGTCTGTTCGTGCTCTGGACGCGCGCGGTCACGCCGCAGGGGGTTCGCATCGACCTGGCTTCGCCGGGCTCGGACGCGCTTGGCCGCGCGGGCATCGCCGGATCCGTCGACACCTTCTTCTGGGCGCGGTTCGGCAGTGCGCTGCTGCTCTCGCTGGTCGATGACGCTGCCTACATCGCGGGGCAATCGGTTTCGGGTGGCAGCAACAACTTCAACAACACCACACGGACGCCGAGCGAGGGCGCTGGGATCGCGCTACAGAACAGCATCAACATCAGACCCGTTCTGAAGAAGAACCAGGGCGAAGAGGTCGGAATCTTCGTCGCCAAGGATTTTAATTTCGCCGACGTCTACAATCTGGAGCTGCGGCGCTGAACGTGAGCGACACCGCGGTCCTGCGCCATTATCTCGCGCCGATCCTGCCGCTGCTCGAGCCGGCTGAGGTCACCGAGCTTGTGATCAACAAGCCCGGCGAGGTCGGAATCGAGGACCATCTGGGCTGGCATTGGCACACTGTCCCCGAACTCGACAGCGAATGGCTCGCGACCCTCGCCGTTGCGGCCGCAAGCTTTACCCGGCAGGACGTGAACGCGGAGACGCCGATCTGCTCGACGATCCTGCCAGGGGGCGAGCGTTGCCAGATCGTGATCCCGTCGGTGACGCCGACGGGCGCGCCGTCCTTCACCGTCCGCAAGCCGTCGCGCGTAACCCTCGCAATCGACCAACTCGCACAAGCTGGCCTGTTCACGGGCACGCGCGCCGCGGCGCAAGGCCTTGGTGAAGTCGATGCGCAGCTTATCGCGCAGCGCGACCTCGGCGATTGGCCCGCTTTCTTTCGAACGGCCGTCGCCGCCCGCAAGAACATCCTGGTCAGCGGCGCGACCGGTTCGGGCAAGACCACGTTCGCCAAGGCACTGATCCAGCTGATCCCGTCCGACGAACGGCTGCTGACGATCGAGGATACGCGCGAGCTCGTCGTCGAGCATCGCAACGTCGTTCATATGGTCTATTCAAGCGAACGACAGGGCCTCGCCAAGGTCGGCCCCAAGCAGCTGCTCGAAAGCGCGCTGCGGATGCGGCCCGATCGCATCCTGCTACAGGAACTGCGCGACGGGACGGCCTTTTTCTACCTGCGCAACGTGAATTCGGGCCACCCCGGATCGATTACGACGGTCCATGCCGGCTCGGCGATGGGCGCTTTTGAACAGCTGACCTTGTTGGTGAAGGAGTCCGAGGGCGGCCGGGATCTCGCCCGTGACGACATTCGTGGCCTGCTCCGCATGCTGGTCGATGTCGTCGTCCAGACGCGCAAGCGCGCCGGTAAATTCGAAGTCGAGGAGGTGTATTTTGATCCGCCTGTCGGACGCGCGGCCGCTCACTAAGGTCGCGATCATTGCCGGGATTGTTACAGCGACGCTTTTGGCATGCGCGCTCTGCGCCGTGCTGGTCGCGCTGGTCGGCCTCAAACAGCTCGGGCCGCAAATGGACGTCTCGGCCGTGCCGGCGTGGCTGTGGTATTATCGCGGTGATCCGCTCCTGCACCTCTGGCTCAAGCGCGGCGCGCTGGTCAGCGGCGCCACCGCGTTCGTGATCTTGCTTGCCATCCTCAAGCGCGGCCGCTCCCTGCACGGCGAGGCACGCTTTGCAAACGAGGGCGAAATCCGGCGTGAGCAGTTGCACAGCAAGTCCGGGATTATCGTCGGCCAGAGAGGCGGCCGCTATCTCGTTTTTGGAGGCACCGAGCATGTTCTGCTCGAAGCACCAACCCGTGCCGGTAAAGGTGTCGGCGTCGTGATCCCCAATCTGCTCAGCTGGGCGGACTCGGTCGTTGTACTCGATGTAAAGCGCGAGAATTGGGACATCACCGCAGGGTTCCGGGCGCGGCATGGGCAAAAGGTCCATCTCTTCGATCCGCTCGATCCCGAGGGGCGAACCGCGCGTTACAATCCGCTGAGCTTCATTGACCGGCTCGATGACACCGATGTGGTCAACGAGTTGCAGAAGATTGGCGGGATGCTGTTCCCCGCGCCTGAAAAGTCCGATCCCTTTTGGGCCGAAGCCGCCCGCGCAGCGTTCGTGGGGGTCGGCGCGCTGGTGGCGGCCAACCCTGCCTTGCCCTTCACGATCGGCGAGATTTACCGACGGCTGACCGAAGGCGATCCCAAGGTCGAACTACCCAAGGTCGTGGAGGAAGCACAGAAGCGCGGGCAGCGGCTGAGCCAGGCATGCGTTTCGGCACTGAGCGATTTCACGTCCGCGTCGGACAACACGTTTTCCGGTATCAAGCAGACGATCACATCCAAGCTCAATCTGTGGCTCAACCCCTATGTCGACGCGGCGACTTCGGAGACCGACTTCGATCTGCGGCAGGTGCGCCGTGAACGGATCTCGATCTATCTGGGTGTCTCGCCGGACAATATCGACCGGATCGCACCGGTTTATAATCTGTTCCTCCAGCAACTGATCGACCTCAACACGCGGGAACTGCCAGCGACCGGGGGTCAGGTGCCGGTGCTTGTCCTGCTCGATGAGTTTGCCCGCCTGGGCAAGGCCCCAGTGATCGCGTCGGCCTTTTCCTATGTCGCGGGATACGGCCTGCGGCTGTTGCCGGTGATCCAGAGCCGGTCGCAGCCGCGCGGCATATACGGCCCCGACGTCACCGACGAGATCATCGCCAATTGCGGCCTGGAGGTGGTGTTCACGCCCAAGGAATTGCGGGTGGCGAACGAGCTTTCGGAACGGCTCGGCTTCTTCACGATGAACGTGAAATCGAAGAGCCGCACGATTCACGGGATGCTCGCCAATCGCAGCATTTCGGAGTCCGACCAGCGTCGTGCATTGATGATGCCGCAAGAGCTGATGCAGATGCCCAAGGGCGATCTGCTGTTGCTGCGTGGTGGCATTCCGCCGGTTCGCGCGCGCAAGATCGAGTATTTCCGGTTAAAGCGCTTCACCGACAGAATATCCGATCCGCCGAAGGTCGCGCCGCGGCTGATCCTGATGCGCGAGCCCAAATCCAACCCGACACAGGCAGGCGCAGCGACCGGTAGCGACCCCCTCGCGCAAGCGATTGAAGCGAAGCGCGCCGCCCTGCACGCGCCGCCACCCCCAAAGAAAGAGCCCGTCGTGACGCGCACGCTGACCGACGATGAACTGTCCGGCTATGCCGAGATCACCGATGACATGCTGGTGCTGGGTGAGCTTGAGGCGTTGCCGCCGCCCGGCGACGAGAAGGCGGCACTTGATTTCGTGATGGCGATGACCGCCCGCGCGGCGATTGAGCCGGAGGACGATGGCGACCTTTCTGAAACGCTAGTGGCTGGGAGGCATGACCATGGCCGATAAGGAGAAGGCGCCGGCGACCAAGCCGCGTGGCAGGACCAACGGCGTGGCCATCGACGACAAGGATCGCAGCAAAAGGGTAGCGTCTGGAGCCGTCATGCCCGAGCCTGAAGCTGTCGGGCAATCGAAGGGCGCGGAGCGAAAGGCCGAGGACCCGGGCGTCACGGAGCGCAAGGTCGGGACCGACAAGAAGCCAAAAGCTCCCTCGGTCGAGGCGGGTGACATGCCCGAGGCGGTGCGCAAACGCTATTATGCCGACAAGGCGAAATGGTCGGGCGATCCTGCATACTTTACCTCAGCGGAAACGAAGGATCCGGCGTTTCGCGATCAGGGGCGTCGACTGGTCACGTCGACCGAGAGCCAGGAGGTGGTGAAGGATCTCGTCGCCATCGCCCAGCATCGTTCATGGGACAGAATCCATGTCACCGGAACCGAGGCATTCCGGCGATCGGTGTGGTTGGAGGCGGGACAAAAGGGGCTCGAAGTCCGGGGCTATAAGCCGAATGATCGTGATCTGCAGGAGCTCGACCGGCTGCGCAGCGACGCGAGCAAGAACACGATTGCACCGATGGTCGCACGCGATGCCACCGAAAGCCGCAACCCGGCTTCGGCGCGGCGGTCGAAAGAGTCCCCTGCCCCTGCCCGCCAACCCGGTGAGCGCGTCGATGGACGTTCGCTGCCCAACGATCGCGCCGTCGATAGTCAAATGCGTGTAATGGAGGCGGTGATCCGGCGGACCCTGTTCGAGAATCCCGAGGCGGTGACGCGGGTGATGACGGTCGCGCGCGCCCAGCTTGATGCCCATGTAGCAGCTGGTCGGACGATCCAGCCCGCGGTCGTTCGCGATATCGGTGCGTCTGTGCAACGCGGTCCTGAGCGCGGGCCCGGGGCGGAACGCGTGGTGCAAGCTCGGCAGGGACGCGATCACAAGCCGCCGGAGCAGAACCGATCACGGTAATCCTCCAGCCCAATTTTCTGTGCAGTAAATATGGACATATCAGCAAATATTCGCTATTTGGGCCATATTCACTGGACATCGAATATGCTAAGATTTGAGATTGAAGAAGGCGAGTTGCTGGAAAGTCTGGTCACGGCGATCGGCAAATTGCCCGAGGGGCAGGCCGTCGTGCGAGCGCGAGAGGTTCCGATCGGCCGCAATGGACGCGCCGACGCGCTCGTCGATATCGTCGTGGGTGGACGGCCGATGCAATTGCTAGTCGAAGCTAAGCGCGATGCCTTTCCCCGCGATGTGCGCGAATCCGTGTGGCAGCTTCGAACCAATGCCGCCCACCTCCCCACCGATGGCCGTCATGTTTTGCCCTTCTTCGTCGCCCGCGCGATCTCGCCGGGCGCGCGCGACATCCTGCGCGAGGAAGGCATCGGCTTTTACGACCTTGGCGGCACGCTCTACATCCCCGCCCCCAATGCGTTCGTCTTCATCGATCGACCGCCACCTCGCAACACCCGCAAAGTGTTTGAATCCGTCTTTCAGGGGCAAAAGGCGCGCGTCGTCATGGCAGTGTTCGAACGTCGCCATGCATGGCTGAGCGTCAAGGAGCTTGCGGAGACAACCGAAGTCTCGCCAGCGACGGCATCTTCCACGCTTACCGAGATGGAGCGTCGCGAGTGGGTCGAGGTAGAGGGCTCCGGCCCGTCCAAGCTGCGTCGTTTATGCGCGGCCGACGAGGTTCTTGACGCTTGGCAGAAGTATATCCTCGAGCGGAAGCCCGCCAAGATCGATCGCTATTACGTTCCGCTACCTGACATTCGCACGCTGTCGGAGCGGTTGGACGAAGTCTGCGGCGGCGCGGATTATGCCGTTACCGGCGAAGCCGCAGCACAAGCTTATGCGCCCTATCTCTCGAGCATCTCCCAGCTCAAATGCCGCATCCTTCCCGGCCCATTTCAAAAGCAGATCCTCGACCATCTGGACGCCCGGCCAGTCAGCGAGGGATGGAATCTCGGCGTGATAGAAACGCGCGCGCGCGGCGATGTGACGGTGGGCGAGCGGATCGACGGCGTGGCGCTCGCACCGGCGCTGCAAGTCTATCTCGATCTGCTCGAGGGGTCGGGACGATCCAAGGAGATGGCAGCGCATCTGCGCGCGGAAAGGCTCAAGCCCTGATGAGCAAGCCGAAGACCTTTGGCGGCTATGACAATGCCGTCACCGAAGCGTGCGAGCGCGTGCTGGTCACGCTCCTGCGGGGCCTTGGCCCGTGGAAGGATTCAGTGTTCCTCGTCGGCGGCCTCACCCCGCGCTATCTCGTGCGTGCGCGTCCGCCCGAAGTTCCGGCGCATGCCGGCACGGGCGACGTCGATGTCGTTGTCGACCTTGCGATCCTGGCCGACACGGAGGCCTATCGGACGCTGGAAGAAAATCTCCGCATGATGGGCTTTGATCGCGCCGAAAATGATGAGGGCCGCAAACAGTCATGGCGTTGGAAGACCACGCTCGAAACCGGTACCACCATGATCCTCGAATTTCTCGCGGACGATCCGGAACGTGCCGGTGGCAAGGTCCAGGAGCTTCCCGCAAAAGGTAAAGTCTCGGCGCTCAACATCCCGCATGCCTCGATGGTGTTCGACTTCTACGAAAGCGCGGAGGTCACCGCCGAGCTGCTTGGCGACAACGGCGTCGTCACCGAAACCGTTCGATATGCCGACGTCGTGAGCTTCACCTGCCTGAAGGCGTTCGCGTTCGAAAGTCGCTTCGAGCCGAAGGATGCCCATGACCTTGTCTATTGCCTCGACCATATCGAAGGCGGCGTCGAAGCAACGATCACCGCCTTCAGGAGGGCGCTGGAAACCGGGCACCGCGAAACCATCCTCTCCGCGCTTGGCCTGCTCGCGACGCATTTCTGCGACGATGAGAAGAATGAGGGCTATCGAAAGGATGGCCCGGTCGCCTGTGCGAAGTTTGATGCAGATCCAGGGGAGGACGAGGAAGGCGGGCGCGATCGCCGTGTCTTGCGACAGCGCCGGGCCAGCGCCACCGTGGCAGCGATTGTCGAGCCGTTTCTTGGCATAACTACGCGCTAGGAGTTCCTGGCGTGTTACGTGGCATCGTAGAGTATCGCACCCGACCGTCTAAGTGGGAGCCGTCGGGCTCTATCCGGTCGTCAACATCGTCGGCGAGGTTAGGGGCCTTTTTGACGCGCGTGCAAGCGTGGGACTGAAAGTTCCACTCGAGATCGACGACGCGCTCCCGCCCTTTCGTTTTCAAGAGTCATGGTTGTTGTTTCTTTCGAGAATGACGGGGGTTATCCACTCCTTACGCCGAAGATGCGCGCGCGCGCCATCAATGCGCGGCTTGGCCCGCGGGCGCTTTCAGCGACCCGGCGGGGCAGCGATGAAAGACGCGCGCAACGCCGCGATAGTTTTTGGTCACGAGCTTGTCTTGCGTGCGCTCCACCACCGTCAGCCGCTTCATCTCGTTCGCCGCCATCATGTCCGGGAACGGCATGTGACTGTGGGTGTAGGCGACAGCGGTGCCTTCGTCGCGCCAGAGGCCGATTGCCGACGGCCCAATGTCGGGCAAAGTGACTTCGGCGTAATATCCGTCGGCAAGGAACACCCATGCGGGGCCGGCAGCACAGTTTTTCGTTTCGCCAAGGCTCCAGACGCCCAACATAGGTGCCGGGGTCGGCGCAGCGGCTGTTGCAGCGGCGATCATCATCGTCAGGATCATTGCCTTCCTCCCTACCTCAAACAGTCTGTGGTTCGAACGGCATTTCCCCCGACATGCGAGCCAGGCGCGCATCTGCGCTATCTCGCGCCGTTGTATTTCGATCACCTCTTTGGCGACCCGGCGAGCATCGCGATTATCCCTTCGTGATGCAAGACCATCGCGCGCACAAAGTCTGCGTCCGCATTGCGGCTAAATGGCAAATCCATACGTGCATCTTCGCGTTGGCCGCGCGATCTTCCTGTTGGCGGCGGTTTTCCTGCTGGGGACGTCGCTCGACCATGCTGCGCATATTGCGCAACCGCTGGCGCGCTAGTGACTGTCACGTTCAGCAGCCCGGTCACCCCAACTCCAACCTTCGTTATGTCGTCTCCTAGGACTTCCTATGGCCTGGCGCTGCAACGCTCAGCGCTTCAGGCAGGCAATGATCGCCGACACAACGGCCGCGGTCTCGGAAACATCGCGGACCTTCACTGTATCCACGCCGATTTCGGCGGCGGGATAGTCGTTGCCGCCCGGGTAAATCGCGTCGCCGAGGAACAGCATCCCATCTAACGGCACGCCGCTTTCCTTGCTCAACCGCTGCAGGCCATAACCCTTGTCGACGCCGGCGCGGGTGACATCGATCGACGTGGTGCCGCCCAGGTTGATCGAAAGGCCCGGCAGCGCCGCCCGTAGCGTCTTCTGGATCGCGGTCCGCTTGGCGCGATCGGGGTCCCAACCCTCCTTCGCTTCCAGCGGCGCGTCCTGGCCAAGGCCGGAAAAGGTGATCTGGCTTCCCCGATCCTCGATCCGCTCACCCCAAATGCGTTCGTCGGCAAGCCCCGCTTCCGACAGCGCGCGGTCGAAGGCCCCGCGGATGCTCGCTTTCTCCGCGTCATCGAACAGCTCGGCATAGATCGCGCGCCACGCATCGTCGACGAAGCGGTAGAGCTTCGTGCCGGTGGTCGGCATCAGCCATAGCCGCTCGCGCGCGGCGTCGACCGGCAGGCGCGAGGCGACTTGCCGGTCGAACTGCGGCCAGTCGCCGCCCGAGATCACCGCGACGTCGACCACGGCCAGCAGGCGCGCGAGCGTCGTCGCCATCTCGGCCGACAAGGGCCGCTTGCTCTCCGCAAGCGTCCCGTCGAGGTCGAACACGATCAGCCATTTCATGAGCCGGTCCCTTCCCTGTCGCGGTTGCGGAGATCATTGTGAAGAGTGGTCGCGGCAATCGCGGCATGGCCCATGGCGACGCTGATCTGATCGAGCGACATGACGATGTCGCCCGCCGCATAGACGCCGGCGACGCTCGCGCGCTGTTTGGTATCGACGACAATGCAGCGATCGTCGCTCAGATCGGCGCCGAGCTGCCGCGCGAGCGCGTTGTTGCTGTCCGAACCCAGCGCCGGATACACGGTGTCGAAGCGGTGAGTGTCGCCACTGGTCAGCGTGACGATCGCGCAATCTTCGAAAGCTATGGAGGCCATCGGCGTGTCGATGACGCGGATGCCGGCCTGCCAAAGGCTGGCCCGCTCGGCCGAGGTCAGCTTCGTGCGGGTATGCGGGATCAGGGTCACCTCTTCCGAGAAGGTGCGCAGGAAGAGCGCCTCGGCGACGCCGTGGCTATCGGCGCCGATCACCCCGATCGTCTGCCCACGTGCCTCGTACCCGTCGCAGATCGGGCAATAGCGCAGCAGGCCACGATCGAGCGCGTCGCGGTGTGCGTCACCCTCGATCGCGGGCCGCCGATTTTCGACCCCGGTGGCGAGCAGCACCGTGCGAGAGTGGATATCGATCCCGATGCCCACCGCAACGAAGCCTTCGCCGTCACGGGCGACGGTCTCGACCTGCCCCGGGACGATCGAAGCGCCGTAGCGCTCCGCCTGATCACGCATCCGATCGAGGAGCGCACTGCCGCCGATCCCTTCGGGAAAGCCGGCATGGTTGTGCGAGATCGGTATCCACTTGGCGCGACTGTGCCCCTGGTCGATCACGACGACGCGGCGCAGATAGCGGGCGAGATAGATCGCCGCCGTGAGGCCCGCCGGTCCGCCACCGACGATCAATGCGTCGTGGCGATCCGCCGTCATGCCGCTTGCTTTGCCGGATCGCGATAGGCCAGCAGCCGAAGCGCGTTGAATACGACCAGCAGTGTCGAGCCTTCGTGCATCGCCACCGCCGGGCCGATGCCCAGGCCCAAGATCGTCGCGGGCACGAGGAACGCGACGACGCCGAGGCTGACGAACACATTCTGCCGAATGATGCCGCGGGTGTGGCGGCTCAGGCCGACCGCGAACGGCAGGTGCGCGAGATCGTCGGCCATCAGCGCGACGTCGGCCGTCTCCAGCGCCACGTCCGAGCCCGCAGCGCCCATCGCGATGCCGACGGTCGCCGACGCCATCGCCGGTGCGTCGTTGACGCCATCGCCGACCATCGCGACCTTGTCCTCGCCGGCGAGCTTCTTGATCGCGGCAACCTTGTCCTCCGGCATCAGGTCGCCCCATGCCTCGTCGAGCCCGACATCCCTGGCGATGGCGTCGGCCACCTTTTGGTGGTCGCCCGAGATCATGATCATCCGGGTGATGCCCATCTCGCGCAGCCGTTTGAGCGCAACCTTGGCCGCTTCGCGCGGCGTATCCATCAGCCCGATCGCGCCGATGTCCTTATCGCCCTTGCGCACCACCATGGTCGTGCGCCCGCCCTCGCGCAGGGTTACAATGGCCTTAGTCGCGGCCGCGTTCAGCGTGGGGATGCCCTCCACGCCGAACATCTCGGCCTTGCCGATCCACACCGTCTCACCATCGACGATCGCGGTGACACCGCGTCCGGTCAGGCTCTTGAGATCGGTTGCGGCCGGGAGGTCGCCGCCCCCCAGGCGCTCGCGTCCGTCCTTCACGATCGCCCGTGCCAGCGGGTGATCGCTCAAGCCCTCGACCGCGACGGCGAGCGCTAACAGATCCTCTTCGCTCGCGCCGTCGACGGGGACAACATCGGTGATGCGGGGACGGCCTTCCGTCAGCGTACCCGTCTTATCGAACGCGATCGCTTTCAGTGAGCCCAGGTTTTCCAGCGGCGCGCCGCCCTTCACCAGCACACCGCCTCGTGCCGCACGCGCGACCCCAGACAGAACCGCGCTTGGGGTGGCGATAGCCAGCGCGCAGGGACTCGCAGCGACCAGCACCGCCATGGCGCGATAGAAGCTGTCGCGGAACGGCTCGTCGACCACGACCCATGCGAACAGCAGGATGAACGAGAGGGCCAGCACCGCCGGTACGAAGATGCGCTCGAACCGATCAGTGAACCGCTGCGTGGGTGACTTCTGCGTCTCCGCTTCGCTGACCATCTTCACGACCTTGGCAAGCGCGCTTTCGTTGGAACGCCGCGTCACCTCGATCTCGATTGCGGCGCCGCCGTTGACCGTGCCGGCAAAAACCCGCGACGTCGCCTCGACCGCATCGGGCCTCGTGCGCGCCGCTTCGACATCGGCGACCGGTTCCTTGTCGACCGGGATGCTCTCGCCGGTAACGGGGGCCTGGTTGATCGCGCTCGATCCCTTGATGACGAAGCCATCGGCGGGCAGGCGTTCGTTCGGGCGCACGACCACGATGTCGCCGACCAAGAGTTCCTCGACGGGAATCTCCGTCGTCTGCCCATCGCGGCGAACCGTTGCCTTGGCGGGCGCGAGCTCGGCCAGCGCCTCGATCGCTCGCTTGGCGCGACCCATCGCATAATGCTCCAGCGCATGGCCCAGGCTGAACAGGAACAGAAGCAGCGCGCCTTCCGCCCAGGCGCCGAGCGCCGCGGCGCCGGCAGCGGCGACTAGCATTAGCGTATCGATCTCGAATTTCTTGAGCTTCAGGTTGTCGATTGCCTCGCGCAGCGTGAAGAAGCCGCCGAAGACATAGGCGCCGACATAGAAGGCAGTCGTCAGCCAGTCGGGGGCGCCCACAACCAGCTTTTCGATCGCGAAGCCGATCGCCAGCAGCGTGCCGCAGGCGAGCGCGAAAATCAGCTCCGTATTGGGACCAAGGAAATTGGCGTGAGCGTGATCGTGGCCATCGCCGGGTCCGTGCTTTTCCGCGCCGTCGGCATGGCCGCCAGGCCCGTGATCGTGCCCGGCATGGTCGCCTGCGCCGTGATCGTGTCCAGCATGATCGCCGGCATGATCGGAGCCCGTCCGCTTGCCCGGCTTGACCTTGAGCTTGCCCAGCGCCGCGACGATCGCGGCCTCGTCGACGCGCTCCTTGTCATATTCGACCCGGACGCTGCCTGAGGCGCTGGCGTCGGCCTGCAGCACGCCGGGCACTTGGCACAGAGTCTCGCCGACAGTGCGGGCGCGGCGTTCGTGTCCGATCCCCTCGACCTGCCATGTCGCATGGCCGTATCGCCCGCTGATATCGGCGCCCGCCGCCCGCACCATCTCGCGCACACGCGGCAGCGGCAGCGCCGCCCCGTCGAAATGGATGCAGAGCTTCGCCGGCGTGTCGCCTTCGGCAGGCAGGACGTGCGCGCGCTCGACGCCGGGTTTGGCGCTCAGCGTCGAGACGAGACGCTCGACACAGGCATCGGCCGCGTCGGGAACCTCCGGCAGCAGGACGGGGATATCGAGTTCGAGCTTTTCGGTCATCACGCCGTCTCCGCGTTGGTCTTGGTTTCTGCCCGCGCATCGCGCAGGATTTCGATGCCGCCCTTGATCGCGATAAGCGCGGTAGCCAGGCCGACCAGAAGATCGGGCCAATTCGTTCCCAGCCAAAGCACGAACGCCCCAGCGATCAGGATGCCGCCGTTGGAGATGAAATCGTTGAAACTGAACGTCGCTGCGGCACGCAGGTTCACGTCGGGCTGCTTGAGCTTCTGGAGCAGGCGCAGGCAGACGTAGTTCACAACGCCTGCGATAGACGACATCACCATCATCGTCGGACCGATCGGCTCGCTGCCCTGAACATAGCGGCGGCCGACGTCGATCAGGATACCCCCGGCGAAAATCAGCAGCATCACGCCGGACACGGTTGCAGCCCGTGTCTTCCATGTGCGCCCTTGGCTGAGCGCGATCAGGCTGAGAGCATAGACTGCGGTGTCGGAGAGATTATCGACGCCATTGGCAATCAGCGCGCTGGAATCGCCGGTCAGGCCAGTCACGAAAAACCCGGCAGCGATCGCCGCGTTTAGCAGCAGCACGATCCAAAGGGTGCGCCGCTCGGCCGAGACCTTGCCGTCGGGTGAAACCGTCATGCCATGATTTCCTCGATCAGCAAGAGGACGAGGAAGCCAACGAAGAACATCGCGCTAATCAGCGGCGAGTCCGGCTTCTCATGCGCCTCGACCAGCAGCTCTTCGGTGACGAGATAGAGCAGCGCCATCAAGCCGAAGCTCAAGAAGCCGGTGATCCATACTGGAGTCAGCAGCGCTACCGGCTGCGCGATCAGCGCGCCGACCGGCACCAGCACCGCCAGCGCGCAGGTCAGGCCGATCGCCTTCGCCTTGCGATATCGGCCTGCCAGATCGTTGGTAAGGGTCAGCGCAAGGAACAGCACCTCGAGGGTCAGCGCCACGGCCAGCAACGTGCCTGCCTTTTCTCCAGCGATGAAGGCGAGACCGAGGACGAGGCCGTCTATTGCTAGATCGAGCCCGATGGCGACGAGCAGCGCGATCGGACCTTTGAACCGGCTTTCCGCCGCCTTCAGCCCCAGCATCACGGCGACGCCCAGCGTCCCGCCGATTAGTGTCGCGGTTGGAGAACCGCCGTGCATTACCATCGGCAGGATCTCAGTCGCTGCCGCAGCAAACACCACGCCGGCCGCGAGGTGCTGCATCGCCGCGACCAGCTTCTCGCTGGGTGTACGCCACCCGGCGAGAAGCGCGCCTATCACGATCGCGATCATGGGGATCAGAGAAAATTTGAGCGCTGCCACTCGTCAGCGTCCCTCAGCACCGGGTCGGTCGATCACAAGCGTGTCTCTTTCCTGCACACGAGTGGGCGCTTGCCCGCCTCCTCGATCTTGATTTGGCTGCCCGAGAAGGTCGCGCTTGCGGTTTCGCCGACATATTGCAGGCCCTGCGTGGGCGCGGTCAGGACGACGGGTGTCGCTTGCGCCTCTCTGCGCAACTCGACCGTCAGGCCCTCATCCTTGAAGTCCACGAGAAGCGTCTGCTTATCGTCGCATCGATAGGGGTGGCGACCGGGCGTGCCTCCCGCCACGGCACTGTCGTTGGCGTGGATTTCCTGTTCGGTCGGCGGCGCCTTGCGAGGCTGTTCGGAACAGCCCGATGCCGCCAGCGCAACGCACATGCCGGCAATGCCAATCCGCAAGGGTGCCATATGTGCCTCCGTCAAGATCCTGATACTCACACAAGCCATTGCGCAGCTCCGAC
>CAZXBM010000008.1:17179-83336 GCA_964638495.1 uncultured Stakelama sp.
ATATGTGCCTCCGTCAAGATCCTGATACTCACACAAGCCATTGCGCAGCTCCGACGACACTGGCGATCATGACCATGACGCCGACCAGGATCAGCTTCTCAGGGCGCGGATCGGCGACGTTGCGTATGCGCGCCGCGACCTGCCAGGCTGGCCGCAGCGGGACGCGCCAGCACCCCGCGGCGATCCGGTCCAGCGCGGCATCCGAAAGCTGGAAAAACGCTTTCACGTCGCCCCGAGAGCAGCCCGTGAGGCCCGTCACGCGAAAAACCGGGTCAGCCCACGCCAAGTCAACGGCACTTGGGCTCGCCCCCATCGTTGCAATGTCGTCGCTCGCTGCCCATGACGGACGGCGAAGCGTGATAAGCTGATGAGGGTCGCGTTCGAGCAGAGAAGCCCAGCGAGCCCAGCGCGAACGACGCTCGTCGCTCGAAAGCGCAGAGGCGAGCTTGGCCTGCCTACCGCTCTTCGGCAATTGCCATTTCGCGCGAGTCTCTGAGGGACGATCATTCCTCATTTCCGGTCAGCCGGGTCGGTGCGATCCTGGGAGGCGCGCTTCAGCGGATGAGAGAAGTGCAACGTCAGGAAGGTGGTAAGGCTGAGGACCACCGCGATGTCGTAAAGACCATAGCCGACCGCGGCGCCCAACGCTCCGGTCGCCCAAAGGCTCGCAGCGGTCGCGGTCCCGGATGCTTTGCCGGCGTGCTTCAGTATGGCGCCGCCGCCGATGAAGCCGACGCCGGTAATCAATCCTTCGAGAATGCGTGCCTGGGCGGGCGACGTGCGTCCGAGAATGGCGATACCGACCAGCACGAACCCGCAACTGGCGATGGCGACCAGCGGAAAGGTTCGGATGCCGGCGCTGCGTTCCTCCTTCTCCCGGTCCCACCCAACTGGAAGCGCCAACGCATATGCCAGCGCGAGACTGACGATATGGGAAAGAGTTTCCCACCATGACGAAAGTGTAATCATACGCCCGATCCTTCGACCTGGCCGCTCGCTACCCCGACCGGTGAATCCCGATAGGCCAGCACCCTGTTGCAGACCAAGTCCGCCGCGCCGGGGCGCTTGAGCGTGATCCGGTCGCCGCCTGAGATCGACACGGTGAGATTCCGGCCGACATAGGTCTGCCCGGTTGCCGGCGATGTCACCCGTTCCGGAGCGGCGTTCGGTTTGGTCTTTATGGCGAGGGTCAGGCCATCGCCGAGGAAGTCGACGTCGAGGCGCGACCCATCAGGACAGGCGTAGAAATGCTCGCCGATGAAGTTGGGCAGCTCGCGATCACGCGACGCTTTGGCCTCGCTCTGATTGGTGGCTGGCGAGCAGCCGAGCAGGCCCGGCGCCAGGGCAAGTCCGGTTGCCACGATGATCCATCGAACCGGGCCGCTGGTAGGTCGCCGAGCCGTCATCTCCCGGTCTTTCCACAATCTATCGCCATGAGCGCTACAGGGGGCACGCCCATGGCGCGGGCCGTTCTCACACGGACACCCGAAGGACTCGTTGTGCGGCGGCCGATCCACAACAGTTCAGTCGAACAATTCGTTCAGGAAGCCCCTGCGACGACCCTTATGGCCTCGCTCGTAGCCGTGCTTCCCGCCTTGATCGCCATGGCCGCGATCGTCAGATATTCCGAGGCGAACGCCGCTCAGCGGCCGCGCGCTGTCGTCTCCGGCGCTGCGCTCGATGATCTTGTCGAGTTCGCCGCGATCGAGCCAGACCCCGCGACATTGCGGGCAATAGTCGATCTCGATGCCTTGGCGCTCGCTCATGACGAGATCGACGCGGCACGTCGGGCACAGCAGCCCTAGAGGGCGAGGGCTATCTACCATAATGGGTTCCTTTGTTCGGAATATCGCCCCGTCCGTCGTTCGCGGCGCCGCGAGGAGGAGGCGGTGGTTTGATGGGGCGCCGATGATGCCGCATGGACCGCCCTGGCAGCCGCGATTGCCGGCGCAGGAGGGCGAGAAACGCCGCATCCTGCAGCCGCATTGTCCGTCGCAGACCCTTGCGCATCATGCGGCCGACCAGGCCGCCGAAGATGCCCCGACATTCGACCGAGTGGTGAATTGAGACGCCATTCGCGATCGGCTCGATCTCGTAGCGTTCGTCGAAGGTGAGCAAGCCCTTTACGCCCATCTGCCACCCGATGAGCTGGGGCTTGGTCAGACGGTTGATGACCATTTGCGTCGTCATCTTCCGGTCGCCTTTGAACAGCAGCCAGGTGACGTCCATTTCGGCACCACATTCGGCATCGCCCGCGATGCGGTAGATGGGGTGCCATCGTGCGTAGCCCCGCAGATCGGAGATCAGCGACCACACCCGCAGTGCCGACATATTGAAATCGAAAGTAGTCTCCTCCTTCATGGCTGCCTGTCCTATCCGGCCAAGGCGCGGCGAAACCAGAGGCCGCGCAAAGGCGGCCTCCTCCGCGATGAGACGGGGGATTGATGGGAGCTGGAGGTCCGTAAGGGGCTTGCATGACGCAATCCCATTCGCCTGCCGGGCCGAGACTCATCGGCTCAGGCCTTCCAGCGTCTTACTTGCCTTGCCACCGATCACCTCGACGGCTTCGAGCGTCATCAGCCCAATGTCGGGTACATCGCTCAGGGCGGCGACGAACGCGCGCAATGCGTCCTCGAAATCGACGATTTCGATTACCACGGCCCGATCACTCTCAAGCACATGGCGGCGGTGGACGTGCGAAGATGCCCCGAACCCGATCAGCGCCTCAAGCACGGTTAGGCCAGCCATCTTTCGATCACGCGCCAGCGAAGCCACATATTCGAAAACCTTCCGGTCGCCGATGTAAGCCGATTCATCTGTGTAGATCCGCAGCAGTTTCCGAACCGGTTGTGCCATCATGCTTCTCCTTTTAAGGGGGCCGGTTCATCGCCATGCGGCGTGCCAACCTCTTGCTCTTTTTGATTATCGGTCCGCCCGAGGATCACTTTCGCGAGCGCCGGCAGCACGAGCAGGGTGAGGATCGTTGCCGCAATCAAGCCGCCGATCACGACCGTCGCAAGCGGCTTCTGGACCTCGGCGCCGGTGCCGTGCGCTAGCGCCATAGGCACGAAGCCGATTGCCGGCACGAAGCCCGTCATGATCACCGCCCGCATCTTCTCGGCCATGCCTTCGCGGATCGCCTCCGCGATCGGCAGTCCAGCTTCGCTCCGGTCCCGGATCGCTGTCATGACGACGAGCCCGTTCAGCACCGCCACGCCGGCGAGGCAGATGAACCCCACCGCCGCTGACACCGAGAAGTTGATGCCCGTGAGCAGAAGCGTGAAGACGCCGCCCGCGAGCCCCAACGGAACCGCCAGAAACACTGCCGCCGCCCGGCCGAATCCACCAAGCGCCATGTAAAGCAGCCCGAAGATGACCAGGAAGCAAAGTGGCACCACGATCGATAGCCGGTTCGATGCTGCTGCCAGGTTCTCGAACTGACCACCCCATTCGAGGTAGTAGCCCGCCGGTAGCTTCACCTGTGCGATCTTGGCCTGCGCCTCCTGCACGAACGAACCCGCATCGCGTCCGCCGAGATTGACCTGAACGACCACACGGCGCTTGCCGTTTTCGCGGCTGATCTGGTTCAGTCCTTCCGTCAGCCGGATTTGCGCGACTTGCGCGAGCGGCACCTGAGCGCGCGGCCGTCCTTCGACCTCGGGCAGCAGCACCGGCAGCGTCCGGATGTCGTCGAGGTTCGCACGCGTCGCCTCGGGCACGCGTACAGTGACATCGAACCGTCGATCGCCCTCGTATACAAGCCCCGACTCACGTCCGCCCAGGCCGGCTGCAACCGTATCCGCAACGTCGCGCACGGTGAGGCCGAGGCGCGCGATCGCTGCGCGATCGAGTCTCACGTCAAGCGCTGGCGCACCACCGACCTGCTCCGCTTTGACGCTCGCCGCGCCAGGTATCGTCTGGAGTACCCGCACCATCTCATTTGCGGTCAGCGCCATCTTGTCGAGGTCATCGCCATAGAGCTTGATCGCAACATCGCCGCGAACGCCAGCGATCAACTCGTTGAACCGGAGCTGGATCGGCTGACTGACCTCGTAAAGATTGCCGAGCAGCCCACCAGTTGCCTTTTCAATCTTGGCGACCACGTCGGCTTTGGTCGTACCTTCCGCCCATTCCTCCTTCTCTTTTAAGATAACGAAGCCATCCGAAACGTTCGGCGGCATTGGGTCGCTTGCAACTTCCGCAGTGCCTGTCTTCGAAAACATCAAGGCGACTTCGGGAATTTTAATTACCGCCTCCTCGACCTTGCGTTCCATCGACAGCGATTGATCAAGGCTGACAGAGGGCACGCGCGTCGACGCGAAGGCCAGATTCTTCTCATCGAGCTGTGGAATGAACTCCGAGCCTAGCAGGCCAAACGCAGGAATTGCCGCCAGGAAGAAAGCCAGGCCACCCAAGATGAAGGGCCACGGGCGCGCAATCGCTTGATCCAGCAACGGTAGGTAGCGCTCCTTGGACTTGCGAATCAGCCAAACGTCCTTTTCGGCGACCTTGCCGCGGATCAGGATCGCGACCAGTGCCGGCACCAACGTGATCGCGAGCAGGAACGCGGCCGCCAACGCCAGCATGATCGTAATTGCCATCGGCGAGAACGTCTTGCCCTCGGTGCCGGTAAAAGTGAGCAGCGGTGCGAACGCGAGCAGGATGATCGCCTGGCCGAAGACGGTCGGCTTGATCATCTCCTGCGATGCCCGCATCGTCTCCTCGAGTCGTTCGCGAAGCGAGAGCAGTCGGCCTTCATGCTCCTGCCGGTGCGCCAGTCTGGCGAGGCAGTTTTCGATGATGATGACGGCGCCGTCGACGATGAGACCAAAGTCGAGCGCCCCCAAGCTCATCAGGTTGCCGGGCACGTTGAAGGCGTTCATCCCCATTGCCATCATCAGGAACGAGAATGGGATGACCAGCACCGCGATCACCGCCGCGCGCCAGTTGCCGAGCAACAGGAACAGCGCCACGGCAACAAGGATCGCGCCTTCGGTCAAGTTACGCTGGACCGTGGCCACCGTGGCGCCGACCAACTCCGCGCGATTCAGCACCACCTTCACCTCAACGCCCGGCGGCAGCGTCTTCGCCACCTGATCGAGCTTGGTAGAGGCCTCCGTGGCAACGACCCGGCTGTTCTGGCCGATCAGCATCAGCACTGTGCCGATGACCGCTTCCTGGCCGTTCATGCTACCGGCACCGGTGCGCAAGTCTCCGCCAACCCGGACGTTCGCTATTTGGCCGATGGTAATCGGTGTTCCTCCGCGCGTCGTCGCAACGGCATTGCTAATCTCATCGACGGTCCGCACGCGGGAGTCGACGCGCACAAGGTACGCTTCACCACCGCGGTTGTAGTAATTGGCGCCGACCGCGAGATTCGCGTTCTCGAGAGCTTGACCGAGTTCGCTGTACGAGATGCCGAAACTCGCCAGCTTCGTCGGATCGGGTTCGACCACGAACGTCTTGGCATAGCCACCAATGGAGTCGACGCCGGCAACGCCTTTCACCGACCGAAGCTGGGGGCCGATAATCCAGTCTTGGACAGTTCGCAGATAGCTTGCCTTGGCCACCACGTCCGTTAGTCGTTCGCCTTCGGGCGTCAGATAACTGCCATCAGGCTGCCACCCTGGCTGGCCTGCGACCTTCTTGGCACCCTTGCCGTCTGGATTGGCATAGCCCACCGTATACATGACGATCTCACCGAGACCGGTGGAGACCGGTCCAACCTGCGGCTGCACACCGTCCGGCAAATTTTCGGTTGCCTGACGCAGACGCTCACCAACCTGCTGGCGCGCGAAGTAGAGGTCGGTGCTGTCGGTGAAGATCGCACTGACCTGGCTGAAGCCGTTGCGCGAGATTGAGCGGGTCGTTTCCAGACCAGGGATGCCGGCTAGAGCGATTTCGATGGGATAGGTAACGAGTTTCTCGATTTCGACCGGCGACAAACGCGGGTCGATCGTGTTGATCTGAACCTGATTGGTGGTGATATCTGGCACCGCGTCGATTGGCAGCTTCGTAAGCTGCCAAACGCCGAGGCCGCCGATGACTAGGAAAAGGGCGAGTACCGTCCAACGCATGCGGACGGAGAGCGCCATGAGATTTGCGATCATGGTCTATTCTTCCTCGCCCGCGCCCTTGCCGAGTTCGGCTTTGAGCAGGAATGCGTTCTTCGTTGCGACCTGGCTACCTGCTGGCAGTCCCCTGAGGATCTCGACACGGCCGTTGCTGCGTTGACCGATCGTCACGGTCTGTGCTCGAAAGCCTTTCGGCGTACGAACAAACACGATGTCGCGACCATCAAGGGTCTGAACCGCCTCTTCCGGGACGACGATCGCGCTTGACGTGCTGCCACGGCTGGGGAGCAGCCTTACGCGTACCGCGAGACCCGGCTGAAGCGTGCCGGATACATCGAGGACGGCAGTCGCTGAACGCGTATCGTTGGCTAGCCCCGGCGTAACGGCGCGCACCCTCGCCTCCACCGTCCGGCCATCAGGCAGCTCGATAATCGCCCGATCACCTGGCGAGAGCCGCTGCGCATCGGTTGGTCCGACAGCAGCCTCTACTTGTATCTTCGATGCATCGGCGACGCGCATCAGCTCGGTCTCGGGCTGGACGAACGCGCCCAGGCTGACATTCTCCGAGGTGACACGGCCCGAAATCGGGCTCGATACTAGGACACCGCGACCGTCCGATGTCACGCGCGCGGCCCCCGCCGCCACGCTGGCACGGCGCGCCTCTGCGGCGGCCGATGCGGCTTCCGCCTCCGCCTGCTCCAGTTCGACCCGCGCCGAGACCTTTTGGCGGAACAAATATTGCTCACGGGCGAGCGCCTTTTGCGCGAGCGTCGACTTGGCAGCGGCAGCGGTACGATCGGCTGCAAACTGCGCCGCGTCCCGACTCTCGACGATCGCCAACGTCTCACCGGCACGCACCGGATCACCAAGGCGCTTCATCAGCCGCGTGACTGCGCCAGCTGCGCGGGCAGTCACGATCGCTTCGCCTTGCGGCGAGGCGCTCACCGTCGCCTGCGCGACGATCTCCGCGCCGAGCCCGCCGGGATTGATCGTCTCGGTGGCGATGCCGGCCTGCTGGACCGCCTGCGCGGTCATCGCCACCGTGTCGGGCGCTTTTTCCTCTTCTGCCGGGGCAGCGGCGTTGCCGCTTGCCGCTTCGGTCGCGGCAGGGTCGCTCGCAGTCCAGCGTGCGATCCCGAAGCCGCCAAGCGCGGCGACGATCGCGACAGCCGCCGCACCGCCAAGAAGGCGTTTATCTTGAATCATCGATCATCTCCGGAAATCGTGGGGGCCGGCGTCGTGAGCCGGTCGAGCCGCGCCTGCGCGTCATGATATGCGGCGAGCGCGTCGACGTAGGTCTGGCGGGTCTGTGAGAGGGTCCGCTCGGCATCGAGCAGCGCGATCTGGTCGAATTTGCCCTGCGTCCAACCGATCCGGGCGATGCGGGCGGCTTCCTGTGCCGCCGCCAGTCCCGGTCCGCCCGCCGCCCGCGCGGTCGCGGCGGCGTTCGCCACTTCGGTTTGCGCGCTAGCAATCTGCTGGCGGGTGTCGATCACGGCGAGGTTGCGCAGCGCGATCGCCTGCGTCTGTTCGGAGCGCGACTGCGCTACGAACGCGCTGCCGTTGTTGAAGAACGGGATCGGGATCGAGATGCCAACCACCGCGGCAGTGTCGTTGGTCGCCTCCAATCGGCGAGCGAAGGTGCTGACGGTCAGGTCGGGCACGCGCAGCGACCGTGCGACGCGCACTTGCGCGTCGGCGGTCCGCACGTCCGCTTCCGCCGCCGCCAAGGCCAGCGTCCCTTCGACCTCGATCGGCCGTGGCGGCCCGTAGCCATCGATCCGCTCGAACCAGGCTCGATCGAGCGGCCCCGTCACCGGCGCCGACAACAATGTCTCAAGATTAGCCCGCGCCGCCTGTGCTTGGCGAGCGGCGCTCTCGGCCGCGACCTGCGCGTTGATGCGCAACACATCGGCCCGCTGTTGTTCGATCGGGCCGACGTCGCCGGCCTTGACGCGCTCGCTCGAGACCCGAAACGCATTATTCGCGATCGCGGCCTGCTCGCTCAGCACTTCGGCACGCCGCTCGGCTGCGGCGGCTTCGATATAGAGCTGCGTGATCCGCAGCCGGAGATCCGCTCGCGCGATTTCCGACTGGACCTGCGCCCTAGTGAGGCGGGCGGTCGCCAGCGCGACACGCGCCGGGCGTTTGCCGCCCAACTCCAATGGGAGCGACACACCGACCGTCGTTTCGGAACTTCGTAGCCCCTTATAAACGCCAGTGCCGCCGATATTCTCAACCTGCGCCTGCAACTCGGGATTGGGTCGCAACCCTGCGACCCGACGTGCGGCGGTTGCAGCATCGACGCCAGCAGTCGCCGCTGCGACCGATGGGAGGGGAGCAGGGCTGCTACCTCCGGCTGAGACGCCATTGGCCATAGCCGGTGAAGGCGTCGATGGCATGCCGCCGGCCGCAAGCGCGTTTTCCAGCGAGAACGTATCCGCCGTTTGTGACGAAGTGGTCGCCGCCGGAATGCCGGGCGGCGGTGCTGTCTGCGCCCCGGCCGTACTGGCTAGGGTCGCCGCGACCATGACGGCCGCGATTGTACGATACATAAATGGTGACTCCTGACGAACCGAGTTCCCCCCGCGCGGAATGGCCGGCGGGGTCAGCGGATCGTCAGGCTTGCGGCGGCCTCAGCGCAGGGTTGGCCGTCGAGAGCGGACGCATGGAATGACTCGCGAAGATCGGGGCGAGCCGAAGATCACCCGTTAGTGCGGTGTTTGTAGCCTTAACCGGCGCTGCGACGTGGTCGCCATGGCAACCGCCGTGATGATGAGGATACCCCTTGTCACCATCGGAGGGCACTTGATCGGAGTCGCCGGGCGCATGGCCCATGGCGACTTCGTCCACGCCGGTTTCATACGATGAAACGCTTACATCCGGCCGTTCCAGCACATGAGCCGTCGCCGTCGTCCCCAGGGAGAGGGCAATCGTCAAATAGGCAAGGATGTTTAGCAGGTGTCGCACGGACGATGCTCTAACAGGAAAGCGGGCAACGAGATAGTCCCGCACGTGGCGTGAAGAAAACGAAGTTGTCACCGCAAAATCTCGGACGAGACCGGGCGGGCTTCGCGCCACGCCGGGATCGCCTCGGACAATACGTGCCACGCCGACCGCAGAAAGATGATCGCGATGACACCGCCAACGACAAGATCGGGCCAGGCGGCGCCCGTCGCGCCGACTAGTCCGGCCGCGATCAGCACGCCAGTGTTCGATGCGACATCGTTACGTGAACATTCGAACGTGCTCGACATATTCACGTTCTCCGAGCGGAACCGCCATAGCAGCGCCAGGCAGGCCAGGTTGGCGACAAGTGCTGCGCTGCCGAACGCCAGCATTAGCGACGACGAGGGCGGCACGCCGTTGACGATCTTGTCAAAGATCTCGACCACCACCGCGATGCCGAAGACAAGGATGATGCCGCCCTTGGCGAGCGCCGCCCCGGCTTCCCAGCGAGGACCACGGCTCAGTGCATAGAGGCTGAGCGCATAGACGACCGCATCGCCGAGCATGTCGACCGAATCTGCCATCAGCGCGGAGGACCGCGCGGACACGCCGCCGCCGAACTCGGCCATGAACATCACGAAATTGATGACCATGACGACGATCAGCACGCGCCGCTGATCGGCTTTGCGGCCGAGCTGCGCGATCGTGTCGGCTTTCCTGGAGCAGCAATCGTCCGCCATCATGTCACTCGATTCGCGTGTGGGACACGCTATATGCACCCTCTAGCAACTAGAGGGTCAAGCGATGAAAATCGGAGAGCTCGGGCAAGCCACAGGCACCAAGGTGGAGACGATCCGCTATTATGAGCAGATCGGCCTGCTGGCGGCACCCGCGCGCAATGCGTCGAACTATCGCGACTATGGAAAGGCTCATCTCGCACGGCTGTCATTCGTGCGCCGCGCGCGTGACCTGGGATTTACGCTCGACCAAGTGCGCGAATTGCTGGGCTTGTCGGACGATCGCACGCAATCCTGCACGGCGGTCGATGTTATCGCGACGATCCATCTAACCGAGATCGACCGCAAAATTGCCGACCTTCAGGCGCTGCGCGGCGAACTCAGCCGACTTATCGGCGACTGCCGTCAAGGGACGGTCGCCGACTGCCTCATCATCGACTCCCTCGCCCCGGCCGGCCTGCCGCAATGACGACCGCGGTCGTCTACATCCTCGCCGCCATTGCCGAGATCGCCGGCTGTTTCAGCTTCTGGGCGTGGCTGCGTCTCGACAAATCGCCGGTCTGGATCGCGCCCGGCATGGTGTCGCTGGCGGCGTTCGCGTGGCTGCTGACGCGCGTCGACAGCGATGCCGCCGGTCGCGCCTATGCCGCTTACGGCGCCGTCTATATCTGCGCGTCGCTGGGCTGGCTCTGGGCCGTCGAAGGCACGCGCCCGGACCGCTGGGACGCTATCGGTGCACTGGTCTGTCTGGTTGGGGCCGGCATCATATTGTTTGCGCCACGTAGCCTTGCGACTTGAAACGCTCGCTCAATGCGAACGCCTATGCCGATGGTGGATGTAGGGCGAATGCAATTGCCGGTGGACCGTCGGCACATGGCTGTGCGGCTCGCGAGGCGCTATAAATGGCGGATGGTTCAGCACATTTCGCAAATTGGATCAAACTGGTCGACTGGCATTGTTCGATGACTGCTTGTCGGTGGTCACGCGTATTGGCCTTATGTCGGAAACTGGGTGCACTGCCAAAGGGCGGCGGGATGTTAGGAAGGCCAGTTGCGGGAGAGGCGGTCGCTTACGCGCAGATTAGGGAATGGCTTGAGTTTGGTCGAAAGCCACCGGCCACGGGGATTTGCGAAAATTGGAAGTTGGTTGCCATTCCAGAAGCGATCGCTGGATGGCCCCTCTCGGCGAAACTAGACGTGCCGGAAGTGCCTCGCGTCACATCGTCGGTCCGGCGCGACTGACTGATAGCAGAGAGCAAGACTTGAGCATAAACGCATTAAATGCAGATCTTCACCGTTACCAGTATTTGGAGATCGCCCGAAATTGCTCGATCGCTTGCTGCGGCCCTTCGCCTTCCTCCGCGTGAACCAGGCAATGGTCGATGTGATCGTTGATCAGCGCGCGCTTCGCGCTGGCGATCGCGTTCTCGACCGCCTGAAGCTGCTGGGCGATGTCGACGCATGGGCGTTGCTCCTCGATCATGGTCACGATGCTGCGAAGGTGGCCGGTCGCCCGGTTAAGGCGCTTGACGATCGCGGGGTGGCTGGAGTGCGCTGTGTGGGCCATTTTGAGTTCCTGACACGTCATGCAGCACGTGTCCATCATATCCCCCATGGGGGATAGACAGGCGGCCAGGATCAGTGGATAGGGGCGCCCATGCTCGCAGTCCTCGCCAACCGCACCTATCGCCACCTATTCCTCGCGCAGATCATTGCGCTGATCGGGACGGGGCTGGCGACGGTCGCGCTTGGTCTGCTGGCCTATGACATCGCGGGCGGTGACGCGGGCGCTGTGCTGGGCACCGCGCTCGCGATCAAGATGATCGCCTATGTCGGTGTCGCGCCGATCGCTGGTTCCTTCGCCAACAAGGTGCCCCGGCGCGCGCTGCTTGTTGCGATGGACCTGATCCGTGCCGCCGTCGCGCTGTGCCTGCCGTTCGTCACACAGGTCTGGGAGGTCTATGTCCTGATCTTCGCGCTGCAGTCGGCGTCGGCAGCGTTTACACCGACATTCCAGGCGACCATCCCTGACGTGCTGCCCGAAGAGCGCGACTATACGCGGGCGCTGTCGCTGTCGCGGCTCGCCTATGACATGGAAAGCCTGACCAGCCCGATCCTCGCGGCGGCGTTGCTCACGGTTATCAGCTTCCACTGGCTGTTCGCCGGGACCGCGATCGGCTTCGTCGCTTCGGCACTACTGGTGGTGTCGACCACCTTGCCGCGACCCAAGCCGGTCGAGGACGCGGGCGGCATCTACGACAAGACGACGCGGGGCACGCGCATTTACCTCAAAACGCCGCGCTTGCGCGGCCTGCTCGCGCTAACGCTGGCGGCGGCGGCGGCGAGCGCGATGGTGATTGTCAACACGGTGGTGATCGTGCGCGGGCTCGGCCTCAGCCAGCGCGACGTCGCGCTGACGCTGGCGGCGTTCGGGGGCGGGTCGATCACCGCCGCCCTGACGTTGCCGCGCATCCTCGATCGTGTTGCCGACCGCACCGTAATGTTGATCGCTGCCGCTCTTCTGACGCTAACACTTGCCGCGATGGCACTGGTCACCGTGACCATGGGAACGGCCGACAGCTATTGGTACATGCTGATCGCAGGATGGATCGTCATGGGCCTGGCCTATTCGGCAAGCGTTACGCCTTCGGGTCGGCTGCTGCGCCGGTCGGCCAATGCCGACGATCGCCCCGCGCTGTTCGCGGCGCAGTTCGCGCTCAGCCACGTTTGCTGGCTCATCGCGTACCCCTTGGTTGGCCAGCTCGGCGCGCGGGTGGGCATGGCGGCAGCGTTTGGCGCGATGGCGGCCATCGCTGCTGTTGGCACGCTAGCGGCGGTCCGGCTGTGGCCGGCGAACGATCCCGACGTCGTAGCGCATGATCATGGAGACCTGTCGGCTGACGACCCGCACCTGAAAGAGCATGAACGCGGGGATCATGCCTTCGTGATCGACAAGCGTCACCCCGATTGGCCTAAGGCGTGAGCGCGTTTCCCTTGCCGCAGCGCAGCACTCCGCATACACTACCCAGTGTGGCGCTCGTCCGACCCCGATCCGCCCCTTGGGGGTTCCTGCTCGCTCTGCTCGCCTTGATGACGATGAGCGCCGTATCGACATGGCACAATGCCAGCATTCACGACGACGACGCGGTCCACGCCGTTTCTGTCGCACACGAGCATGAGAAACAGGATTCGAGCGATCCCGATGGCGCCGTGCACCTTACAGCGCACATGGTCGGGCAGAGCCTCGCAGTGCCTGATACAGCCGTCGCCCCGATCTATGAGGCGTCATTCACGACCAACTGGTCGGTGCCGCGTTCAGCCCTTAAAGCTGGCATCGATCCAACATCTTTACTGAGACCACCAAAGGCCTGATCCCTGCCGCGCGCTGGGGGCGCGCCCGAGTCCAACTCGTGCAAGGATCACATCTCTATGACCGACTTTATCAGCCGACGGCGCCTTGCGGCGCTGTTCGGCGGACTCGCGAGCGTGACGCTGGCGGGTCCAGCGTGGGCAGACCCCGCGCCACCTTTCGCTCTGTTACTCAAGCAAGCCGAGCAATCTCCCCGTCTCCAGGAGCTGGCGGCCGACGTCGATCGTGCGACGGGCCTGTCCGAGCAAGCCCGGGCGCGCCCCAATCCATCCGTGAGCGTCTATGCTGAGAACTTCGCGGGCTCGTCGCCCTATGCAGGGTTCGACCGGACCGAGACGACGATGCAATATAGCCAGCCGTTCGAGCTGGGCGGCAAAAGATCTGCGCGCATCGCCGCTGGCGAAGCCGGGGTGACGGCGGCGCGGGCGCGAGGACTGCAAGGTCGCGTCGCCTTTGCCCATGATCTTGCGCGGGCCTATGCCGCCGTCGAACTCGCCGATCGGCGCATCACGATTGCCGAGGATGA
Source organism: uncultured Stakelama sp. (assembly GCA_964638495.1). Classification (GTDB taxonomy): domain Bacteria; phylum Pseudomonadota; class Alphaproteobacteria; order Sphingomonadales; family Sphingomonadaceae; genus Sphingomonas. The sequence continues at coordinate 30,835 of CAZXBM010000008.1, forward strand.
AGTCGAGGAGGGCGAGGCCGACCTGAAACTCGCCCGCGCCCTGGTCGAAGCAGGCAAGGAAGCCCGCCTCCGCGCGCTGCAAGCCGAAACCGAACTCAACGCCGCCCGGGCCGTGCTGGAAAGCACGCGGGCGGCGCGCACGGCGGCGCTCGCTCGGTTGTCCGCGCTGGCCGGGGTGGAGACCCCCTTCACCGGCATTTCGGACTCTGTGCTCGATCCGCCAATGTCACGCGCCGCTTATGGGCCGGTCGATCCGCTCGGCACCACAAGCTATCTTGCCGCGCTGGCCGATCGGGAGGCTGCCGCAAAACGTGCAGCGTCCGAGCGCAAGCGTGCGATTCCCGACATTACTGGCCAGATCGGTGTGCGAAGGCTCGATCAGGACCGTGCAACCGCGCTGGTCGCCGGCATTTCGTTGCCGCTGCGCCTGTTCGATCGCAACCGGGGCAATATCGCCGCAGCCGACGCTGACCTGCGCGCGGCGGAGGCAAGGGCGGCGGCGGCACGGCTTGAAGCGACCGCCAATGTTCGCAGCGCCGTCGCGCTGGCAGAAGCCGCCGACGCCCGCGCCATCGCCGCAGAACGGACGATGGCGACGGCCGGGGAAACCTATCGGCTTGCCCGCATCGCCTATGAAGCGGGCAAATCGCCCTTGAGCGAACTGCTCGTCGCCCGCCACGGACTGGGTCTGGCGCGTGGCGTCGTCGCCGATGCTGCCGCTGCCCGTTTCGATGCCCGTGCCCAACTCGCCAGCCTGAACGGCCTGGCCATCACCGGAGACCCGGTCCAATGAACGACAAGACACGCCTATACACCGGTGCCGCGATCGGTCTGGTCGCTGCCGCCGCGCTCGGCTTCGGTGCGGCTCGCCTGACCCAACCCGCGCCGCCCGCGCCCGAAACCGCCGAGGCGCCAAAAACCGCCGGGGATGCGGTCGAGATCGGTGCCGACGGCATCCGGATTTCGGGGATCAGGGTCGCGCCTGCCGCCGCCGGTGCGCTCGACGCGGCCATCCCCGCCGCTGCTATGGTGCAGGCGACGCCCGACGCGGAAGCCGTGCTAACGGCACGCGCGCCGGGCACCGTTACGCGCATCTTCCAACGAATCGGCGACGCGGTCCGCGTAGGCGATACGCTGGCGCTGGTGGAAAGCCGTGACGCGTCGACCATCGCTGCCGATCGCGCCGCCGCCTCGGCACGCGTTTCGCTTGCCTCGAAACAGCTGGCGCGGGAGCGGTCGCTGCTCGCGCAAGGCGTTTCGGCGCGGGCCGATTACGAGACGGCGCAGGCCAATCTCGCGGTCGCGCAAGCAGATGCCGGCCGCGCACGTGCCGCGGCTGGCGCCGTGCGGCTCGCCGCCGATGGCCGCTCGATCGCGGTCGTCAGCCCGGTCAGCGGCCGCATCACCGCCGCTACCGCCAGCCTTGGCCAGTTCGTCGCTGCAGAGACCGAGTTGTTCCGCGTCGCCGATCCGTCGCGGCTGCAGATTACCGCCAGCCTGCCGCCGGCCGATGCCCCGCGCGTCCGCACCGGTGACCGCGTGGAACTCACCACCAATGACGGCCAGACGATTGCTGGCCGGGTCCGCTCGGCGACCGGGGTGGTCGATCGCGACACGCGCGGTGCAACGATTATCATCGAACCGAGCGCGGGCGGCAGTTTGCTCGTCCCCGGTCAATCGGTTCAGGCGCGCATCTTCGCCAGCGGCGGCGTGGCGCGTTCGGGCGTGATGGTGCCGCAGGACGCGGTCCAGACGCTTGGCAACCGCAGCGTCGTGTTCGTGCGCACCCGCGCGGGTTTCAAGGCGCAGACGGTCCAGACCGGCAGTCGCAGCGGCGGCATGGTCGCGATCATGTCGGGCCTCAGCGCGAGCACGCCGATCGCCACGACCAACGCGTTCCTGCTCAAGGGCGAAATCGAGAAGGAAACCGCAGAATGATCGCGCGCATCCTCTCGCTCTCGGTGCGGATGCGGTGGGTCGTCGTCGCGCTCACCGCGCTGGTCGTCGCGTTCGGCGCGTGGCAAATCACGCTGCTGCCGATCGACGCGGTGCCCGACGTCACCAACCGTCAGGTTCAGATCAGCACCTTCGCGCCGACGCTGGGGCCGGTCGACATCGAGAAGCAGGTCACCTTCCCGGTCGAGACCGCGCTCGCGGGTATTCCGGGGCTTGAAATGACGCGTTCCTTCTCGCGCAACGGCTTCAGCCAGGTGACCGCCGTGTTCACTGATTCGACCAGCGTGTTCTTCGCGCGCCAGCAGGTCACCGAGAGGCTCGCCCAAGCCAAGGACAGCCTTCCGGTCGGCATCCAGCCCATTCTCGCCCCGTTGAGCACCGGGCTGGGGGAAATCTTCTTCTATTCGGTCGCGTTCCGCCATCCCGACGGCAAGGGGATTAGGATCGTCGACGGCAAGCCTGGCTGGCAATCCGACCGCAGCTACCTGACCCCAGAGGGAGAGCGGCTGACCACCGATCTCGCCAAGGCGGCCTATCTGCGTACCGTGCAGGACTGGATCATCCGCCCGCAGATGCGCACCGTGAAGGGCGTGGCAGGCGTCGACTCCAACGGCGGCTATGTGAAGCAATATCTAATCGAGCCCAATCTCAACGCGCTCGCCACCTATGGTCTGTCGATCACGGAGTTGGCGGACGCGCTCGAACGGGCGAATATGTCGGCGGGCTCGAACTATGTGCGGCGCGCGGGCGAGAGCTTTCTTGTGCGCGCCGATTCTAGGCTGAAATCGATCGACGATATTCAGGACGCGGTGGTCGCGACGCGCGGGGGTGCGCCGGTGCGCGTGCGCGATGTCGGGCAGGTCGTGATCGGCGGCGCGGTCCGTACCGGCTCGGGCAGCCGGATGGGGTCCGAAGCCGTCATCTCAACGGTGCTGATGCTGGTCGGCAGCAACAGCCGCATCGTCGCCAACGCCGCGGGCGAGAAGCTGACCGAGGTCAACCGCTCGCTGCCAACCGATGTGTTCGCCGAACCTGTCTATAACCGATCAAAGCTCGTCAACGCGACCATAGCGACGGTCGAGAAGAACCTGACCGAGGGCGCGCTGCTCGTCATCGTCGTGCTGTTCCTGCTGCTCGGCAACATCCGCGCGGCGCTGATCACCGCGGCGGTCATTCCGATCACGATGCTGATGACGGCGGCGGGGATGAACGCCCTTAGCGTATCGGGCAATCTGATGAGTCTGGGCGCGCTCGATTTCGGGCTGATCGTCGATGGCGCGGTCATCATCGTCGAGAATGCGCTCCGGCGTCTTGCCGAACGGCAGGAGCATGAAGGCCGCCTGTTGACGCGCAACGAGCGGCTGGGTGAGGTGATGGAGGCGTCGCAGGAAATGGTGAAGCCGACCGTCTATGGCCAGCTCATCATCTTCCTCGTCTTCGTGCCGCTGCTCACCTTCCAGGGCGTCGAGGGCAAGACTTTCGCGCCGATGGCAATCACGCTGATGGTGGCGCTTACCGCCGCCTTCGTGCTGTCGCTGACCTTCGTGCCCGCAATGATCGCGCTGTGCATTACCGGCAAGGTGAGCGAGACCGAAGTCATGCCGATCCGCTGGTTCAAGGAGCAATATGCCCCGATGCTGGCGCGCGCGGTGGCGCGGCCTCTGCCGTTCATCGCAGGCGGCGCGGGCGTGTTCGCCGCAGCGGTGCTGTGCTTTGGCTTGCTCGGCGAGGAATTCATGCCGCAGCTCGACGAGAAGGATATCACCGTCACCAATTTCCGCGTGCCCTCGGCCTCGATCGATCAGTCGACGCAGATGCAGTTGCGGATCGAGGATGCGCTGAAGACGCTGCCAGAAGTCGCGCTAGTCTTCTCCAAGAACGGCAATGCTGATCTCGGCACCGATCCGATGCCGCCGAACGCATCGGACACCTACGTCATCCCCAAACCCGAGAGCCAATGGCCAGCCGACGTGCGTAGCAAGGCCGATATCCTGGCGCGGATCGAGGCAAAGATGAAGCCGCTGATCGGCAATCGCACCGAAATCCAGCAACCGATCCAGATGCGCTTCAATGAGCTGATCGCCGGTGTGCGCTCGGATGTCGCGGTCAAGCTATATGGCGACGATCTCGACCAGATGACTCAGCAGGCGCAACGCATCGCGGCCACGCTCCGGGCGATCCCGGGCGCCGCAGACGTCAGCGCCGAACAAACCGATGGCGCGCCGACGTTCGACGTTAAAATCGATCGGCAGTCGGTGGCGCGCTACGGCCTGTCGGTCGAGGAGGTAGCGAACACCGTGGCCGCGGCGCTCGGCGGCCGTGAGGCAGGATTGCTGTTCGAAGGCGACCGGCGTTTCTCGGTCGTCGTTCGGCTCGCCGACGCACAACGCGATGATTTAGAGACGCTTGGCGCGATCCCGGTCATGCTCCCCGCCATGGAGGGGCAAGTCGCGCGCTCGATCCCGCTCCGCGAGGTGGCGCGGTTCAGCTATACGCAGGGGCTCAACCAGATCAGCCGCGAGAACGGCAAGCGGATGGTGGTCGTCCAGGTCAATGTGCGTGGCCGCGATCTCGGCGGGTTCGTGACCGAGGCGCAGGACCGGATCGGCAAGCTCGATTTGCCGCCGGGCATGTATACGGCATGGGGCGGGACGTTCGAAAGCCTACAGTCGGCGCGGCTGCGGCTGATGATTGTGGTGCCGATCTGCTTCCTCGCGATCTACGGCTTGCTCTACATGGCGCTGGGGGGTTTCGTGCCCGCCGCGATCGTGTTCAGTGCGGTACCCATGGCGCTCGCGGGCGGTGTATTCGCGCTGCTTTTGCGCGGCATCCCGTTCTCGATCACGGCGGCGGTGGGTTTCATCGCGTTGTCCGGTGTCGCGGTTCTCAACGGTCTGGTCATGATGAGCGCGATCCGCAAGCATCGCGAAGACGGCGCGGACGAGGAAACGGCTATCATCGACGGCGCAATGGAACGCGTGAGGCCGGTGATGATGACCGCGCTGGTCGCCAGCCTCGGGTTCGTGCCGATGGCACTCGCGACCGGCACCGGCGCGGAGGTCCAGAGGCCGCTGGCCACGGTGGTCATTGGCGGACTCATCACCTCGACCGCACTTACGCTGCTGGTGCTGCCCGCGATCACGGCGTGGGCGTCCCGGTGGCGCGGTCGAACGCACCAACGACCACAGTTGGAGATGGGCCAAGAGTCTGGTTGTTCGACATCCACCACCACCTGTTGATGGGTGAGACCGGCGACATGCTCGGCGGTGTATTGGGGCTGATCGGGATAGGCTTTGTCGTGACCGGCGTGATCCTCTGGTGGCGCACGCGCCGGAAATTCGAATTCCGGCTGTGGCCCAAGCGGCTGTCGCGCGCGGCGATCGTTCGTCACCATCGCGACATCGGCATTATCGTCGCGCCGCTGCTGTTTCTCTCCATGCTGACAGGCGCGATGATGACGCTGCGCCCGGTGGCAACGCTGCTACTCACTCCCTTTTCATCGCCAGCCGCTATGGCGGCGGCCACAGCCCCGCCAAAGGCGGTCGGCGGGCCGCTTGGGCGGATCGACTGGCGCGCGCTGATCGATTAGGTAAGGGCTCGCTACCCGACCGCAGAAATCAGAACAATTGCACTTCCCGCGAAAACTGGCGGTCTCTTAACGATACGGGCGCGGCAAGCGATGGAATGGCTGCCAAACGGTCATACCATCTTCTGGTTCGATCCGGCGGATGGCCGACTGGTGGAGAATCGAAACGCGCTAACCCTGCCCAAGGGTTCACGCTTGTTCAACCTTGCATATCCGGTTCACGCGGCGAAGGTGGGCGGTCGGACCTACCAGATCGTGATGACGGCATCGGGCCTCGGACTGACATTGCTCGGATCCTTGACAATGGTCACCTTCTGGTCGCGGCGGGCGCGAGAGTGCAGGCGTTTCCGTTTAAAGTTCACAGCGAAGCCAGAGCTTCCATATGCAAGTTCTTAGACTGAAATCACCTGTTCATCGCCTTTGCATAAATATGTGGACATGCGCTTATAGCCAATGAGCAAGGCCGTCTCCGAAAACTCATTCTGGCCTAGGATCGTGCGAGAAACGAAAATAAGAGACAGGTTCAAGAGTCGCCGCAGCCCTTTTTGGGTTGAGTTACCTGCCGGTCGTGGACACCTTCCGGCAATCGACCGGGACTGTTGAAAAAGCCTATGCGGTGGGAGCGGACAGCGCCCGATAGAGGGTGGCGTGGTGGCATTTGAGGAGCTTGGCCGCCTCACGAACGGACGTGCCTTCGCCGATCAGGCGCTCGCCCAGCGCGATCTGATCGGTCGTGAGCTTGGACGGTCGGCCAAACCGCACGCCGCGCGCCTTGGCGGCGATCCGCCCGCTGCTGGTGCGCTGGTGGATCAGCTCGCGCTCGAACTCGGCGATGCCAGCGAACACCGTCAGCACCATGCGCCCGGCAGGCGAGGTCGTGTCCGCCCACGGTTCGGCCAGGGAGCGCAGGCCCGCGCCCGCGTCGTTCAGCTTTTCGGCGATATCGAGCAGGTCTCTGGTCGATCGCGCGAGCCGATCGAGCCGCGTCACCACCACCACGTCGTCGTCGCGGATTTGGTCGAGCATCCGCGCCAGTTCGGGCCGGTCGCGCTTCGCGCCTGACACCTTTTCATCAAAGGTTCGGCGACAGCCGGCCTCCTTCAATGCTGCGCGTTGAAGGGTGAGGTTCTGGTCGTCGGTCGAGACGCGGGCATAGCCGATCAGCATGTCGCGAATGTGCATCGAAAGGCAGAGATTTAACAACAGACATTTGCGACACCGCCGCGCTTGGAAAACCGTTACCGGATCGGCTGTCGCGCAACTTAGGAGTTCAGCGACAGGTCGCGCAGGAGGGTCGGTTCATTTCGACCCCGGCTCAACTTTGCTATCGGGCTAAATCTCTCTGGAGCCGGGGGCGCACGTCGCGACCGGGCAAGACGATCCGCGGGGCGCACGAGCAGCATCAAGTTGGCGATGGCCGCCCCGATCAGAAATTCCTCTTCCGCACCGCGCAACCCGCGAAGGTGGAGACGACTCAGCCCCCGCTTACCCTTAGCATCGGCGAACAGGCGCTCGACGCCCCGGCGTAGCCGCATCGATCGCTTGAAAAGGGGCGTCTGCATCTCGGCGCGCACAAGGTCGCGCGTGTCCTCATCTTCCATACGTGACACCCGACGATATTGAGAGGTCGTGCATTTTCGCCGTAGCCGACACGCACGGCAATCGGTGAAAAGAGCATGGTAGACGTGGATCCCGGTTTGGCCGTCGAAGCCGCGATGCAAGAGCACCTTGCCCTCGGGGCAGATGAAGCGATTTTGCTCTCGATCAAAGGTGAAAGCTTCGCGGGGGAATATGCCCTTTCTCCGCTCGACGCGTTCGAGCACCGGGATGTGAGGCATCGCTCCCCGGTTGCAGACGAAGGCTAGAAACGCCGCGCTGCCATAAGCGGTGTCGGCGGCAACACGCTTGGGACGATAATTGAACCGATCGCCCGCTCGCGCCAGCATGGTCCTTCCCGCGTCCACCTCGGCTGCAAAGCGGGCGGGACTGGCCTCTACCTCGATCGTCACGCCTCCCGGCGTGTCGATCAGCACGTTGAAAGCATAGCCGAAGCGTCCCCGCACCGTGCGCGCCGACCACGCCGATGCCGGATCGGTACGCGACATCGCCGCCGGTTTGCCACGCGGCACCCCATACTCCTGCGGCGCGGCGTTCGCCTGATCGGTAAGCCACTCGCGCACCGGGCGGGGAAGTCGGGGCGTATCCATGTCGCCATCGCGCATCTTGCGCTGCCAGCTCGCATCGGCCGCAACGAACGAGGCGTCGATCGCCGCGTCTTTGGACACGACCAGCCCGGCCTCAACGCAGCGCCGCACCGTCTGCTCGAATAACAGGCGAAAAATGCCAGCGTCGCGAAACCGGCCATGACGGTTCTTGCTGAACGTCGAATGGTGCGGCACGTCGGTGCCCAGCGGCAGTCGGCAGAACCAGCGATAGGCCAGGTTGAAGCGGACCTCCTCGCACAGCCGGCGCTCCGACGTGATGCCGTAAAGGCGACCGATCAGCGCCATGCGAATCAGCAGCTCGGGCGCGACCGAGGGGCGGCCCCGGGGACTGTAATGCGTCGCGAGCGCATCGCGCAGCTCGTCCATGTCCAACAGGCGGTCGATCCGGCGAAGAACGTGATCGCGGGGCAGCATCGCCGCGAGTGCGCGCCAGCTCGCGCCCTTGCCGCCCTGTTGCTGCTCGCCCATCATTGCCGTTGCTCCCGATCCGTATGGATCGGAAACACGTCGAAGCCGGGGGCCGACTCACAAACCCAGCAGCAGCTGACTTTTTCAACAGTCCCGACCGTTCGCGGGAGAGACGCGCAATGGTAAGGCTGGCGCGTGCTCGCCCGCGTCTTATTCACAAGCTTACATGCGAAGCGACACGCCAAGACGCACCGTGCGCGGAACGCCCGGCAAGATGCCGCGCGAACGATCAACGATTGTCAATCGGTCAAAAACGTTATGCGCGCTGGCAAAAATCTCCCATTTGCCCTTGGGAGGGCCATAGCTGAGTGCGAGGTTTGCCGTCGTCCAGCCGGATATGCGTCCTCGCTGGCCGTCGGGCGTCACGGCCAAAAGATTGACGTCATCAGCGAACATTGCTGATTGACCAACGACCTCGATCTGGCCGGTAAAGCCCTGACGGGCAATGCCGACCGCTGCGCTCAACAGAACGCGAGGACTATAGGGAAGCCGGTTGCCCTGCACGTTACGGGCGAGCCCACACGCCACAGGTCCGCTGCCTGTCGCCACCATCGTTCCCACCGCCCCGCCGTCAAGGCACGGTGCCGTGGCGATACGGGTCGATGCATAGCGCGCTGTCGGCACCCAGGTCGCAGCCATACGAGCAAAGAAATCGGTCTCGCTGGTCAGTCCCGCATCCGAACTCGACGCTTTTAACGAGAACTCGCCACCGCGATGCAACGTGCGGCCTGCCGACGTCAACGTGGCCCCGGTTCCCCCGGCGACAGATTGAGGCACAATCTGATTTTCAAAGTCCATCACGAAGAAGGTTGCGTCCGCGTACAGTCCACGAACCAGCGTCCCGCGCATGCCTAGTTCCCAGTTCCAGCTCAACTCTGCGTCGAGATCGACAGAACCTCCGGCGCTTGTGATGACATCTTCCACCCGCGGTGGCGCGAAACCGCGATGGACGCCGCCATAAGCAATGATGCCATCGGCAATATCGAATGTCGCCCCGATCCCGGGGATGATCTTTTGCAACTTGCTTGTGCCGGCGGTCTCGGTCGTCAGCCCGCCCGACGGCCTGCCACCGATCAGAACGTCAATGGGCAAGTTGCGGCGACGAAAATCGATTGCTTCAACCCTCGCGCCCGGGATGATCGCAAGCTTTCCGAACTCAAGTGTGGACTGCACGAATCCCGACCATGCGGACGCATTGCGAAGCTGATTTTCGCGCAGGCCGGCATTGACGCCACTCCCAGCCACCCGGGAAGCGGCGGTGTCGCCGTTTACCTGGCGACGGCGCTGTCGTTCATCATGATAGCGGATGCCGATTTCGGTCTGTCCGCCAAAGCCGAGCCCCAGACCGTCGCGATGCCCCAGCGAGATTCGCGTTTCGACACCCCAAGTATCGTAGTTTCGAAGCCTTCCCTCGTTGCCGCACCCGGTCAACAGGTTGGCCATGCCGCCACATAGCGGATCCGACGCATCGGAGGGGCGCTGTGTGGAGTTCGAGGACTGTCGCCACCAGTCGCGATCAAACCGTTGCCAATAAGCCACCGTGCGCAGACTGATTCCAGTAGCGAGTGTCCAGCGATGGGCTGCCGAAAGGCCATAGCGATCAGCAGAAAATGTGTCACTGCCGCGCGGGAACGGATTGCCGCGTGGCGCGGCCGCGAATTCTGCGCGCGTTACCCCTGAATAGGTGATATCTGACCGCTCACGGAACCAACTTGCCTTTACAACTAGCTGCTGATCTGGCGACAAATCCCATTCGCCCTTGGCGAACAGGTCGGTGAACCGGAGCAACTGATTGTCCCTGCTCCCCGCTGCCTGGCGTTGATCGGCGGTGACGAAAGCGCGTCCGCCCAGATCCGGCCCGCCGATCTGCGCGTCCGCGCCGAGGCCATTTCGGTTGCCCCCCTGCAGCGACAGCTTGCCCTCGAACGTCTCTGGAGCGCGCGGCGTGATATAGTTGATGACGCCGCCTATCGTCTGCGGTCCGAACCGCACCTGCGAAGCGCCCTTCAAAACTTCGATGCGATCAAACCGGCTCAGCGGCGGATGATAATAGCTGGCGTTGTCGCCATATGGTGCGAAGGCCAGCGGGATCCCGTCTTCGAGTAACAGAACCTTGGAAGACCTAGTCGGGTTCAATCCCCTGATCCCGATGTTGGGCCGCGCCCCCGTCCCCTCCTCGTCCCGTGGAAAGACGCCAGCGACTTGGCGCAACGCATCGTTGACCGTCAGGACGCGGCTCCGATCTAGATCCTCGCGCGTGACAATCGAACCTGAACCCGCGATGTCGAGCAGGCTCTCAGCGTTTCCGATCACGATGATTTCCGGTGCTTTTACGTCGGCGACATTATCGTCGGCGACATTTTGGGCGAGCACCGGCGACGAGATGGTCACAGCGATTGCAGCCAGCGGCACGGCATTTATAAAGTTAACCAACGTACGTCCCCTGAGATTATCTGCGAGTAGTTCGCATTAGCGATTAAAATCTGTTGCTAAAAAAAGCAAACTGCTTCGCCGGGCGTGTGCGCCAGAGGCCCGGAGGCTTCTCCACGGGCTGCCCTCGGGCCTGCCTTGCGCGTCGGTTGCACCGACGACCGCCGCGACGTTGGCCCCGCCCAGACGTCGCGAGCGATGCCGCATGCCTTGCGGACCGATCGCCCGGGCGGCGCTGAGTACGCACCAGGGGCTCGGGATGAAAATGCGTGGCGAAGGCGTGCGGCCGGTCTGCCCGTTATTGCCTCACCGCGCCGAAGGAGGGGCCCAAGTGTCGGGCGACCGCACGCTCGCGCACTTCGCCAGATAGCCATGACCAGTGCATCGTTGACCAGTTGCGCCGTTATCGCAACGCTCATCGACTAACTGACGATGCAGCGTGAGAACAGGTCGATGACAGCCGCTAAGTACAGCCGGTCTTCGGCGGGTCCAGATATAGGTGGAGTCTGCCACCCGCTTTTTTGTTTCGGGCCGTTGGCGGTTAACTGACAATGAGCACGTTGCCGGCGATGATCGGCGACCGGATGTTCCTAATATTTCTCTCGACTACTATTCAGAACTATAGGGAGCCGCCAAAATCTGTTGCAGCAAGCTTATTGAATAGCTGCGACCCTATCCGGGCAAATCGTCGCTGCCGACCGATTGCAAACTAGCAAATTTCAGCTGTGGCAGTTGCTAAGCGGCCATTTGCGTCACGCCAATCTTGAACCGTTGACGACGAGCCCGCAGCCTAGCCTCCTACAGAATGCTATTGCGAACGATTTGCAAATCATTTAGCTGCGCTCCCAACAATGGGAGTTAAGAATGATTCGCAAGAGGCTGCTCGCCATGTTGGGGGCTACCGCATTGGTCGTGCCGACAATCGCTTCTGGACAAACGACGACGCCCCCAGCCGATCACGTTTCGGGGAAAAGCGATATCGTTGTGACGGCCACCCGTTCACGTTCGACCATTGAACAACTGCCCATTTCAGTTTCTGTGGTCGATGAGGAAACGGTGAACAGCCAACTTCGACAGAATCGCAACATTCTGTCCGGGCTGGAGTTTGTCGTCCCCGGCCTGAGTGTCCAGGACAGCGAGACGAGAGGTAGTTGCAGCAGCGCTATCCGTGGCCGCGCTGCTTCATTTCAGATCAACGGCGTGCCAGTGAATGAGGATCTGCGTCCCGGTTCGTGCACCGGCCCGTTCACCATCTCCCCATTCTCGGTCGAACGCGTCGAAGTCGTTCGCGGTGGAACAGCGCTATATGGTTCGGGAGCCCCAGGCGGCATCATCAATCTGATCACGCGCCGGGCAAAAAGTGAAACGCTGGAAATCGACACGACCGCGCAAACCAGCTTCAACACCGCAAATAGCGATGACACGTTCACAACCGATCTTTACGCAGGCGCCGGTCAAAAACTGGGTAACTTCGATTACTATGTCGGTGCGGCCTACACAGACGGTGGTCGCGTTCGGAGCGCAACGGGCCTGCCGGTATTCTCGGCTGGCTATGAATCGGTCGACCTGCTCGCATCGTTTGGGCTTGATCTGAGCGCTGGCCAGGAACTGCGCTTTACAGGCACCTTCCACACTGAAGACGTCGGTCCGCAATTCTATCCGGATGGCGCGGTCGATGCCGTCTCCGGTCTGGCCAACATTGTTGAAGTCGCCCCCCATCCGCAGGTCGGCCAGGGCCGCGACCGCAACGTGACGATGGCGGTTAGCTATCGCCATCCCGATCTTCTAGGCCATGACGTTTCGCTCAGCTTCTTTCATCAAGACCAATCGATCAAGCAGCGCGACAATTTTTTCACGGCGGCGGACGGGAACGACTTTTTCGCGTCGAACCGGGAAAATAGTCGGCTGGGTTTCCGCTCGGCGCTGACGCGCAGCTATGGCCTTGGCAACGCCCGCCTGAAGACGACCTACGGCTTCGACTTTACGCGCAATGACTTTTTACGGTTCATTGTCGATGCCGCGAACGGCGAAGCGGTGTCTGGCTACATAACGCCGGCTTTCTATCTCAACACTTTTGCCCCCCTCGGCCAGGTGGAATTCGGCATCGGCAAACTGACTGTCACCGGGGGCGTCCGACATGAATTATATCGCGGCGCGATCGAAGAAGAGGGGTTCAATCCAGCGCTGCCCCGTGCGGCAACGCCCGGCGCTTTTGGCAATTCCAGCCTCACCCTATGGAATGTTGGCGCCGTATTCGCGGTTACGGATTCCATTCAGCTCTATGGAAGTTTCAGCCAGGGTGCGGAGCTTACGCAGCTCGGACGGGCAGCCCGTGGCGCGATTGACCCATCGCAAATCACTGTCGAGCCAGCAACTTCCGACCAATATGAAATCGGCCTGCGCGGCCTCGTCGGTCCGGTCCGTTTTGGGCTTGCCTATTACTATTCCCGTTCAGAATCCTCGTCACAGGTTCAGCCTGATCCCAGCTGCGCAGGCGAAACATTCTGCCCGCTGATCCCGCTCCGCGTACCCGAGCGCTTTCATGGTTTCGAAGCCAACGCGACCTGGCAGGCAGCGGACAACTTCACTCTCTCCGGCGTGTTCACGTTGCAGCGCGGGCGCGTGTTCAACGAAGACCTCAACCGATTCATCGCCTATGGCACGGATGTGTCAGTGCCGTTGCGCATCACCGGTCGGGCGCAGTGGCGTCCCGTGAAACCCTTGTCGCTCAATTTCCAGCTAACGCATTATGGTGCGTCGTCCTACTTTACGCCCACCGAACAGGCGATCGGCTTCGTCGACACCGATGCTGTAACGCTCGGTAGCGGCAGCATCGGCTACAGGCTCGGTCCGATAGAACTTTACGTGGCAGCAGATAACCTCTTCAATAAACGGTACATCAGCGTTGCGAACCAGGTTCAGGGGCAAGGCGGCTTTACTTACATGCAGGCGGCAGGCCGCAGGGTGACGTTGGGTGTCAGCAGTCGTTTCTGATCGTCTTGGCGACCTCCACAACGCAGCGCGCCGCAAGCCGGTGCCGCTGTTTTTTTGGCTGCACTCGATCGTCGGCCTAAAGCTCAGCCTTTTCTTGGGCTTCATATGCCTGACCGGTACAATCGCAACGATCAGCCACGAGATCGAATGGCTGTTTAAGCCCGCCCTGCGCGCAAGCGCGGTAACAGGCGATGTCGACTGGGGCCGGATGTGGGACGCCGCACAAGCGGCTCACCCTGATGCGCGACTGAGCGGCATCGGCACGTTCGACCGAAGCGACACACCCTATTTTGCAAAGTCAGTGTCAGCGACCGACCACGACGGGCAAGACTTTACGATCTACGTTGATCCTGGAACGTCGCGCGTCACCGGACATGAATATGGACGCAGCTTCCAGGATTTCATGCGCGGCCTGCATTACTATCTCTTGGTTCCGGGTAGCATACCGGTCTATGTCGTCACATCGCTCGGCTTTGTACTCGTGATGTCGATGGTGACGGGTATCATTGCCTATAAGAAATTCTGGCGCGGCCTTTTCCGGGTGCCGCGGTGGGATCGTAATGCGCGGACTTGGATGGGCGATCTGCATCGGCTTGCGGGGCTGTGGTCGCTTTGGTTTGTTGCCGTTATCGGGATCACGTCGATATGGTATTTTGTCGAGCACGCCGGGCTTGACCTTGAATCACCCGCACCGATCGTCGCCTCGCAATCTACCGACAAAGCGATCGATGGTACCGTCATCAATCGCTGGGTTGCGCTCTCAAAACGCGAAATGCCAGGACTCGCCATCACCGCCATCTACCTGCCGTTCAAGCCAGGCAATCCGGCTATTATTCAAGGTCAGTGGCGCGCATGGCTGGTGCGCGAAAGGACCAATGCGGTGTTCGTGGACCCAACGAGTGGACGGATTGTCGGGAAGCGCGTCGCGCATATGATGGGGATCGGGGAGCGGATCGTTCACACCGCCGACCCATTACATTTCGGGACCTTTGGTGGGCTGACCACGCGGATAATTTGGGTCGTGTTCGGGCTGCTGTTGACCGGCATGGCGGGGAGCGGTGCCTATATCTATGCCAAGCGAACAAAACTGGCTGTCCAATCCGGCGTCAGGTTTGGTTACTTCGACTTTCTCGGTAATTGGAAATGGCCAAGTATTATTCTCGTTACTGTAGTCCCGATGATAAGTCTTTTGTATTGGTAATCATTCCAATCATAACAGATTTTGATTTAAGCGCGGAAGATCTCCGTCAAGCTGAGCAAATCCTGACCCGCTTGACCACCCGGCCTGGTTCGGTAGCTCTCGTTCGATCGACGCACGAACAATCGTTCCTTTTCAAGGAAACGCATAATCGGATCGAATGACCGAGGTTGGGGGGTCTAGCTGCCACTGCCGCCTTCATGAACAAATTTCTGCATTGGTCATCCGGGCGGTCCAAGAACGGGTAAAAGCTCACACCCCCTTCCGGACGGTTGGCTGCCCAACTATTGCCGACATCAGCGCAGTGCGCCACACGCAGGCGAGTGAATGAGTCTACTACGATTGAGCGCCTGAAAGTCTGGGCGCGTAACTTGAAGCGTGACGTCCTTGCGCTATGGCTGGCTGCACGCGACGCTCGGGTTCCTTGGTATGCCAAAGTGCTCTCCGCCGCAGTTGCCGCCTATGCTCTTTCTCCCATCGACCTTATTCCTGACTTTATCCCGATCCTTGGCTATCTTGATGACCTGTTGATTGTACCCCTCGGCATATGGGCGGCGGTCAAGTTGATCCCCGAGCCGGTAATGGCCGACCTTCGCCTTAAGGCTCTTGGCCGCCGCAAACCGACATTGACCGGCCCCCACTGAGTGGTCCGTGTTGATTGTTAGTGCATTGTTGCCTCCGTTGCCATTGCCGCCTGGAGGTGGAGCGTAGCGGAACCGGAAGGCGGCAATGGCGGCGAAGCAGTTTCCGGGGCCGGCGGTCGATAGCCCAGGCTGCTATGGGGGCGAACGGTGTTGTAATGCCGCCGCCACGCCTCGATCAGCACCCGCGCTTCGGTGAGCGTGTAGAAGATCTCGCCATTGAGTAGTTCGTCGCGAAGCGACCCGTTGAAGCTCTCGTTGTAGCCGTTCTCCCATGGCGATGCCGGGGTGATGTAGAGCGTCGTCACGCCGATCCGCGCCAACCATGTCTGGACCGCCGTCGCGATAAACTCGCTGCCATTATCGGACCTGATATTGGCAGGCGGCCCGCGTGCTATAAACAACTCGGCCAGAGCCGCCAGTACGTCTTCGTGTTTGAGCTGGCGCGCCACGATCAGCGCGAGGCATTCCCGGCTGGCCTCATCAATGATGGTCAGGATACGGAACTTGCGGCCATCATGGGTGCGGCCTTCGACGAAGTCATAGGCCCAGACGTGCCCCGGATATTCGGGGCGCAGCCGGATGCATGACCCATCGTTTAACCAGAGCCGTCCGCGTTTCGGTTGCTTCTGCGGCACCTTCAGCCCCTCGCGCCGCCAGATACACTCGACGCGTTTGCGGTTCACCGTCCATCCCGCATCGCGCAGCAACGCCGTCACCCGACGATAGCCGTAGCGACCATATTGCCGCGCCAAGGCCACAATGTCTTCGGTGAGCGCCAGCTCATCATCGGCCCCGCGCGGTACCTTGCGCTGCGTCGATCGATGCTGGCCAAGAACCCGGCAGACCCGTCGTTCGGATACTGCCAGCTCGGTTCGTACATGATCAATGCAGCGCCGTCGGCGCGCGGGGCTCAGAAGTTTCCCCGGGCGGCCTCCTGCAAGATCAGCTTGTCGAGCGTCAGGTCCGAGATTGCCCGCCTGAGCCGGAGGTTCTCCTTCTCCAGATCCTTCATCCGCCGCGCCTGGTCGGTCTTCAGACCGCCATACTCCTTGCGCCACCGATAATAGGTCTGTTCGGTAACCGCGATCCGCCGACACGCGTCGGCCGTGGTGCCACCCTGCGCCAGCACGATCTCTACCTCACGCAGCTTGCCGATAATCTCTTCCGGCTTGTGCCTCTTGCTCATTTCCAAACTCCTTCATGATCCAAAATAACAGAAATTTTGGACCACTCAGAAGGGGGCAGATCACCCCGGCAGCGTTTATGATAGTCATCGCCCTGTCCATGGCCGTTTTCGAATGAATCGGGTTAGCAAACGGAAAATCTCTTACTGGTGTAACCGCCGCAGCATGTGATACGTAATTGTCGATATGAAGCGCTTGCTCATCCTTGTTCTGGCCTTGTTTGCCTTTGCGGCGCCGATGCCGGCGCTCGCCACGCAGGTGATGTGCGCCGATTCGATGCCAATGATGGCGTCGATGGATCACAGCATGAAAAAGGGCTCATGCTGTGACGAGAAGCACAAGGCTTGCCTTCAGGCGTGCGATGCGACCTGTGCCACAGCGATGGTCACGCCGCCCCAGGTGCCGGTTCGGTTGGCCCTTGCGCCTCCCAGCCTCCCAACCACCAGTCCCGCCAGCTTGACGATCGCCAAGATCGTCAGCGGCCTCGACCGACCTCCTCGAACGATCGTCTGACCCACGCCCGCTATCGGGCTCCCAATTTCGGATGCGAACGCCGCAGGCATTGGCCGGGCTACGCAAGGATCAAGACATCGACCGGCCCGACCCTTGAGCGGCGGGACCGGCATGCATTCGAGGATTATATCATGAGTCGTTTTTCCAAGATCATTTTCGCTGCGGCCGCCCTTGTTGCCACCGTTGCCGGGGCCGCCCCGTCCTTTGCCGCCGCCCGCGCCGATAAGGGCTATCACTGGGAATATACGCCCGGCCCGCGCAGCACCCCACGCCGCGTGGCGGATCGGGTAGCTGCGCCTAAGAAAATTGCGACCAAAGCCGGTCACTGGCGTGTGGGCCCCGGTGCTCGCGGCACGGTGACATGGATCCCGGGATCCCCCACAGGCAGCACAATGGCAATCGAACGCATGGCCAGCGCCGCGTCGATGCCCAAGGGTAGCTGACCCTCGACGGTGCCTTTTCGGTTTGAACACCGGCGAGGTACTTTGCGAACAGATTTGAGGGCCGCCTTTCGGGGCGGGCCTCATTTCCGTTTTGGCCGGATTTGCGGCTAGACCAGTATCCGGGGGATACTTCATGCGTCGTTATTTCGCTTTCTCGTCGATGATACTCTTGTCAGCGCCTGCATTGGCGGAGCCGCTGACATTCAATGACGCGCTTGCGCGGGCAGACCGTGATGCGCCGAGCATTGCCGCGCGGGCAGCACGGGCCGATGCCGCGCGGTCGAGCGCTATTTCTGCTGATCGACTGCCCGATCCGAAACTAGAGGTGAAGCTTCAAGACTTTCCGATCACCGGCCCCGATGCAGGGAGGTTCAACCGTGATGATTTCACCATGGGCGTCATTGGGGTTAGCCAGGAAGTCCCGAACATCGCCAAGCGCCGCGCGCGAGCCACCCGCGCCGGGGCCGATATCACCTTCGCCGACGCCGAGGCGTTAGCCGAGCGTCGGCGCGTTCGGATTGCCGCCGGGATGGCTTGGATAGACCTGTTCTATGCGGAGCAGCGTCTAACCATTCTCGATCGGCTCGGGCAACGGATCAGCGATCTGTCGGTGACATCGCCGGCTCGGCTGGCCAGCGGCAGTGCGCGACCTGCCGAGGCGATCGAGCCCCAGCGTTTGCAGGCCGAACTTGCCGACCGCCGCAGCGAGCGTGTCGCGCAGATAACCGCTGCGCGTGCGCGGCTGGCACGCTGGACCGGTGATCCCGATCCTCAATTGGTCGGCCCAGCGCCCAACATGGTGGTCGATGCGACGGATCTGCGTGCTGGTCTATCGACCTTGCCGATGCTGAAGATCAAGGATGCTTCGGTCGGACAGGCGGCGGCGGACGTGCGGCTGGCGCAGGCCGAAAAACAGCCTGATTGGGAAGTCGCTGCGTCGTTGGGCAATCGGGAACCACGCTTCGGCAATTTTGCCAGCATCGGCGTGAAGATCGACCTGCCGTTTTTCGCAAAGCGGCGGCAAGACCCGATCATCGCCGCTAGAAGCAGCGAGATGGCGCGTGCCCAGTTTGACCGGCTTGATGCCGAACGCGAGCTGATCGCCGCGCTCGATAGTGATCTTGCCGATCACCGGATGCATCATGAGCGCTTCGAGCGCGGGCAAACGACGCTGCTGCCGCTCGCCCGTCAACGTGCTGAACTCGACCGTGCCAGCTATGCCGCGGGGCGGATCGATCTTGGCATCGCACTGCAATCAGCGATCGGCTTGGCCGAAACCGAGATCGACCTGCTCGACCGCGAAGCCGATGTCGCGCGCGACAGCGTGCGGATCACGCTTACCTATCAGGGGGAACGGCCATGAAGATGACATCGCTTCAGGCGTCGCAACTCGCCGCAGCACTCGCCGGTGTGGCGCTCATCGGCTTTGTCGCGGGTCGCTATGCATCGCCATCGGGAGGCGCGACGCCGTCTGCTGCTGCAACGTCAGGCAAGCAACCGCTCTATTATTACGATCCGATGTTTCCGAACCAAAAGTTCGACAAGCCCGGCAAGTCGCCCTTCATGGACATGGAGCTCGTCCCCAAATTCGCCGACGAAGGCGCTGGTGGCGCCAGCGCTAGTGGGCCGCCATCGGTGACAATCAACCCGGCAGCGATGCAAAATCTCGGCGTGCGCATCGTCGCGGCGAAGCGCGATACGCTGGCTACCGGGCAGGATGTGACTGGCGTGATCGCGTTCAACGAGCGCAACGTCGCCATCGTGCAAGCACGTGCCGCGGGCTTCGTCCAGCGCGGTTATGGCCGAGCACCGGGTGACCTAGTGGTCGCGGGCGCGCCGCTGGCTGATGTGCTGGTACCCGAATGGGGCGGGGCGCAGCGCGAGTATCTGGCCGTGCGGCGCACCGGCAATGCCGCGCTGACATCGGCGGCGCGGCAGCGCCTAATGCTGTTGGGGATGCCCGCAGGGCTGATCGCGGCGGTCGCGCGCAGCGGCCGGGTGCGTGACGTGGCCACGGTAACGACGCCGTCGGGCGGGGTGATCGACACGCTCGATGTGCGCCCCGGCATGACGCTCGCGATGGGCCAGCCGCTCGCGCGCATCGTCGGGCTGGGCACGGTGTGGCTCGATGCAGCCGTGCCTGAGGCGCGGATCGGCGATGTTCGGCCCGGTGCGGCGGTGACGGCCGCTCTGTCGGCTTTTCCCGGTGAGCGCTTTCCCGGGCGCGTCCAGGCGATCCTGCCGACCGCGCAGTCCGAAAGTCGGACGGTCACGGTCCGGGTCGAGCTGCAGAACCGGGGCTTGCGGCTCCGCCCCGGCATGTTCGCGCGCGTTTCGTTGGGCCAGAGCGAGACCAGCGCGCTGCTGATCCCGACCGAAGCCGTAATCCGCACCGGCAAACGCACGGTGGTGATGCTGGCGGCGGGCGATGGCCGCTATCATCCCGCCGAAGTGCAGATCGGGCGCGAAAGCGGCGGGCGCAGTGAAGTGCTCGCTGGGCTCGGTGAGGGCGAAAAGGTCGTCGCATCGGGGCAGTTTCTGCTCGATTCCGAAGCGAGCCTGACGGGCATTCCCGTTCGCGCGATCGGCGCCGCCCCAACGAGCAAGGCCAAGTGATCGCCGCGATCATCCGCTGGTCGATCGGGCAGCGGCTGTTCGTTTTGCTGGCCGCCTTGCTGGTCGTGGCGGCGGGCGTCATCGCTGTCCGATCGACCGCGATCGACGCGCTGCCCGATCTGTCCGACGTGCAGGTCATCATCCGGACCAACTATCCGGGACAGGCACCGCGCATCGTTGAGAATCAGGTTACGTATCCGTTGGCGACGACGATGCTGTCGGTGCCCGGCGCGCGTGTCGTCCGGGGTTATTCGTTCGTTGGCTACAGCCTAGTCTATGTGCTTTTCGAGGATGGCACCGATCTCTACTGGGCGCGCAGCCGGGTGCTGGAATATCTGAGTCAGGTGCAGGCCCAATTACCGACGGGTGCGAAGACCGAGCTCGGCCCGGACGCAACCGGGGTCGGCTGGATCTATGAATATGCGCTGGTCGACCGCACCGGTCGCAACGACCTGTCGCAGCTGCGCAGCCTCCAGGACTGGTTTTTGCGTTATGAGCTGAAGACCATCCCCGGCGTCAGCGAAGTCGCCGCTGTCGGTGGGATGGTCAGGCAATATCAGGTGGTGCTCGATCCCGACAAGCTGATCGCATACGGCGTGCCGCATGACGCAGTGATCGACGCCATCAAGCGCGGTAATCAGGAGGCCGGCGGCTCGGTGATCGAGCAGGCCGAGACTGAATACATCGTCCGCGCGAGCGGCTATCTCGCCAATCTAGACGATTTTCGTGCCTTGCCGATCAGGACGACGGCGGGCGGCGTACCGATCACGTTGGCCGATGTCGCCACGGTCCAGGTCGGGCCGGACATGCGCCGCGGGGTCGCCGAACTGAACGGCCAAGGCGAAGTCACTGGCGGCATCATCGTGCTCAGGTCGGGCGCGAATGCCCGCGCAGCGATCAGCGCGGTCAAGGCCAAGCTCGAAACGCTGAAGGCCAGCCTGCCGCCGGGCGTCGAGATCGTGCCGACCTATGACCGCTCGGCGCTGATCGGGCGATCGGTCGACAATCTGACGAGCAAGCTGGTCGAGGAGTTCATTGTCGTTGCCCTCGTCTGCGCGCTGTTCCTGTGGCACGTCCGCTCGGCGCTGGTCGCGGTGGTGACACTGCCACTGGGCATTCTTGCGGCGTTCATCGTGATGCGGACGCAAGGCATCAACGCCAACATCATGTCGCTAGGCGGGATCGCGATTGCGATCGGCGCGATGGTCGATGCCGCGGTCGTGATGATCGAGAATGCGCATAAACATCTGGAGCATTGGACAAGGGACAATCCCGGTTCCGAGCTTAAGGGGCCAGCCCGCTGGACCGTGATCGCTGAGGCGGCGGCAGAAGTCGGCCCCGCGCTGTTCCTGAGCCTGATGATCATCGCGCTGTCGTTCATCCCCGTCTTCGCGCTGCAGGGGCAGGAAGGTCGCCTGTTCGCGCCGCTCGCCTTCACGAAAACCTATGCGATGGCAGCCGCCGCGATCCTGTCGGTGACATTGGTGCCGGTGCTGATGGGCTATCTCATCCGGGGCCGCATCCCCGCTGAAAGCGCCAACCCGATCAACCGGGTGCTGACCGCAATCTATCGGCCCGCGCTCGACTGGGTGCTGGTCTACCCGAAACGGACCCTCATGATTGCAGGTCTCGTGTTTGCAACCAGCCTGTTCCCATTGTCGCAACTGGGCGGCGAATTCATGCCGCAAATCGATGAGGGGGATCTGCTCTATATGCCCTCCGCGCTGCCCGGCATATCAACCGCCAAGGCTGCGCAACTGCTCCAGCAGACCGACCGGCTGATCAAGACGGTGCCCGAAGTCGACAGCGTGTTCGGCAAGGCCGGTCGTGCCGAAACCGCAACCGACCCCGCGCCGATGGAAATGTTCGAGACGACGATCCGGTTCAAACCGCGTGACCAATGGCGGCCAGGCATGACGCCCGACAAGCTGATCGATGCGCTCGATCATGCGGTAAAAGTCCCCGGCCTTGCCAATTTCTGGATTCCGCCGATCCGCAACCGGATCGACATGCTCGCCACAGGCATCAAGAGCGCGATCGGGATCAAGGTCGCCGGTGCCGACATCGCCCAGATCGACGCGACCGCCAAACGTATCGAAACCGTGTCGAAAACCGTGCCTGATGTGTCGTCAGTGCTCGCCGAGCGACTGACCGGCGGCAGATACATCGATGTCGATATCGATCGGTTCGCAGCCTCGCGCTTCGGCATGAACATCGCCGATGTCCAGTCGATCGTCTCCAGCGCGATTGGCGGGGAGACCGTCGGGCAGACGGTCGAAGGGTTGGCGCGCTATCCGATCAGCGTGCGCTACCCGCGCGAGCTACGCGACAGTGCCGACGCGCTACGCAACCTGCGCTTTCTGGCACCTGGCGGGCAGCAGGTGACACTCGGCACCGTCGCCACGATAAGCACGAGCGAAGGCCCGCCGATGCTACGAAGCGAAAACGGGCGCCCGGTGACGTGGATCTATGTCGATGCGCGCGGCCGCGACCTGACCTCAATCGTCGCCGATCTTCAGCGTGTGATCGCCCGCGACGTCAAGCTGCCGCCGGGGATCAGTGTGAGTTTTACCGGGCAGTTCGAATATCTCGCGCGCGCCCGTGAGCGGCTGACGGTGGTGGTGCCGGCGACGCTGCTGATCATCTTCGTGCTGCTCTACGTCACGTTCGGACGGTTCGACGAGGCGTTGCTCGTGATGGCGACGTTGCCGTTCGCGCTGACCGGCGGGTTCTGGTTGCTCTGGCTGCTTGGCTATAACCAGTCGGTGGCGACCGCCGTCGGGTTCATTGCGCTGGCGGGAGTGGCGGCGGAATTTGGGGTGGTGATGCTCATCTATCTCAAGCACGCGCTCGCCGATCGCGGCATCGACCCGTCCCCTACTGACGTCGAGGCAGCGGTGCGCGAAGGCGCGCTACTACGCGTGCGGCCCAAGGCCATGACGGTCGCGGTGATCCTGGCGGGGCTATTCCCGGTGCTGATCGAAACGGGCACGGGCTCCGAGGTCACCAGCCGTATCGCTGCGCCAATGATCGGCGGGATGCTCACCGCGCCGTTCCTGTCGATGCTGGTCATTCCCGCTGGATATCTGCTGATGCGACGGCGTCGATCACAACCCACCCCCGACAATCAAGGAGGATTGATATGAAGACAATTGCGTTTCTTGCGCCCCTGTTGCTGGCTGCGGCTTGCAGTAGTCCAGCCCCGACGACCCAGGCGACCGGCAATGCTGCAAAAAGCGTTGTCGCCCTGGCCGAGCCCAAATCCGCATCGGGGGAGGGCTCCATTACCGCGATCGACCCCGACACCGGCAAGATCACACTGGCCCACGGCCCAATCGCTGAACTGAGCTGGCCGGCGATGACGATGGGATTCGCTGGCAAAGAGGAACAGTTTGGCGGGCTGAAGGTCGGCGACAAGGTCAGGTTCAAATTTCGATGGGACGGCAATACGGCTGAAATCGAGTCGATCGACAAGATTTAGCGATTGAGGCCGGCAGCGATTCCAGTTGTCGGTCCCGCCATAGCCCCGTCGTCGTACCCAATTGGCCGGTCCACGCGTCGATCACACGACTACCAGCGACACTGGGGACCAGCTTTAGGATAACCATGCCAAAGCCGACGATGCCTATGGCGAGGCGTAATTGACGCTGTAAACTTTTGATAAGTGTGACGTTATTGAACAAAAGCTAACTCACGGCGCGCGGTGCTAACGAGGAATGTCTCGCTCTCGTCGTTCTTTGAGGGCCTCGCAATACCAAATGAACTCGTCGAGAAACCGCGCCAGCGAGGCGTCGAGTCCAGGTGTTGCGGCATTGCCCTCATGGTCGATCGCTTCGGCGATACGCGGGATCGGCATGAGGCTCGGTACGCTCGACATTCCAAGTTCGGCGAGCGTCATGCGCAGTTGCATCGCGGCGCGGACACCGCCGAACTGGCCGCCGGAGTAACACACGATTCCGGATGGTCGCCAGAAATATTCTTCGAGAAAGGTATCGAGCAGGTTTTTGAGCGCAGCCGGCGCTGCATGGTTATATTCGCCGCTGACGATCAGGAACCCGTCGGCGCGACGGTATAAGTCGGCAAGATCGTCGAGCGGCGCAGGCGCGGTAGCGGGCGGAAACTCCTTGTACATGCGATCGAGCAACGGCAGGCCGATCGCAGCCGCATCCACGAGCACGGGGGTGTGCCCGCGCGCCTTCAGCGCCGCCATCACCCAGTGGCAGGCGCGGATGCCCGCGCGGTCGTGCCGCACCGACCCGAAAAGGATCGGGATCGAAAGCGACGCGCTGGTCGCCGATCCCACCATTGCGCCTTCATTCGGGCTCATCGAGACACGTCCCTTACCACCAAAGTCACAATCC
This sequence comes from uncultured Stakelama sp., assembly GCA_964638495.1. GTDB lineage: Bacteria > Pseudomonadota > Alphaproteobacteria > Sphingomonadales > Sphingomonadaceae > Sphingomonas. The sequence goes on from CAZXBM010000008.1 coordinate 55,453, forward strand.
CTTTCTCCGCAACAGCGATCGTCTCAATACATATGCTGCCCGCCGTTGATACTGAGCGTCGATCCAGTGACGAATCCGCTTTCCTCAGCACAAAGAAAGGCAACGCCGCGCGCAATCTCATGTGCTTCGCCTAGACGGCCGACGGGAATCTTCGCAACGATCTTTTCGAGGTGCTCCGGCGCGACCGACGCAACCATGTCGGTGGCGATATAGCCCGGGGCGACGGTGTTGACGGTGATCCCGGCACGCGCGCCTTCCTGCGCCAATGCCTTTGTGAAGCCGTGGATCGCCGCTTTCGACGCGGAATAGTTGACTTGGCCGAACTGCCCGGCCTGGCCGTTGATCGAGCCGATGTTGACAATCCGGCCCCACGTTCGTTCGCGCATTCCCGGAAACACAGCCTTGACCATGTTGAAGCAGCCGGTGAGATTGGTGTCGATGACGTCGGACCACGCTTGGGGCGTGAGTTTCAGGATCGAGCTGTCGCGCGTGACGCCGGCATTGTTGATGAGAATGTCGACCGGGCCGATTTCGCGTTCGACCGCCTGCACGGCGGCTTGGCAAGCGTCGTAGTCGGCGACGTCCCACTGGAAGGTCATGATCCCGCTGCGGGCGGCGAAGTCGCGCGCACGCTCCGCATTGCGCGTGAAATTCGCTGCGACGGTGATGCCGAGATCACGCAGCGCCAAGCTGACGGCCTCGCCGATGCCCCTCGTTCCGCCGGTTACGATTGCGACGCGCGACATATTTGGCTCCCGGTCATGGGGTGTTTTCGTTCAGGTCTGGCCGGCGGCTGCGCGGGCGCATGAGGCCGCGTTGGCCGCTTAATGAGCAGACGAGCGCCGCGCGTGGGTGACGTATTTCGCGCGAATTCATCGCAGCGCCTCCAGCGGCATTGGTACAGCCTGGGGTTCGGGCGGCAGATTGGCGGGAGTGTGCGGCGCTGCGTCATCGCCGCTGCGATTGAACCGGATATGGGTGATATCAGATGGGAAAAACATCCCCCAAGTCCACTCGACGTAGAGCCTGACTTTCCGCCTGAAAGTCGGCAGCTGCGAGAGATAGTAAGCGCGCCAAAGCAACCACGCCGCGAGCCCCGACAGTTGGATTCCGCGAACCTGCGCGACGCCGCTTAGATGACCCGTGACCGCCATCGATCCGCGCGGGCGATAGCTAAAGGGCGGCGGCACCTTTCCGGCAATCGCGTCGAGCAGCGCACCCGCAAGATGTTCGGCCTGGCGTACCGCGAATTGAGCGGTCGGTGGACAGGGCTTGCCGTCGATCGCATTGATGACGTGCGCGCAATCCCCCATCGCCCATATGGCACGCATGCCTGCCACGCCGAGCGACTGCTCAACGGCGATCCTGCCGGCGATTGTCCGCAGCGAGAGGCGTTCGATCAGCGCATTGGGGGCAGTGCCGATCGTCGCCACGACGGTCGACGCATCGAGGCGCGACCCGTCGCCGAGCATCAGTCCTTCCGCATCGATCGAAGTGGCCGATGCGCCGAGCCTGAAACGGACGCCGCGTCGGTGCAACGCAGCCATAGCCTTGGCGCCGAGCGCCACCGGTAAGTCCGGAAGCAATCGGGCGACATTGTGCACCAGACTGACGCGAAGCTCGGCAGGATCAACGCGGCTATAATAATGCGCGATGCTCTTGAGGCAGTCGATCAGGGCACCCGCAACCTCGACGCCGAAAAAGCCGCCGCCGATCACGACGAAGTGACCAAGCCGGGCACGTGCGAGGGGATCAGGTTCGAGCTCCATCATCGCCAGGCGACGCAGCACGACGTTACGGATGTGAAGTGCGTCGCCCACCGTTTTCAAGGTCAGCGCATGTTCCGCCATCCCGGTAATCAGATCGAGGCGCGCACGATTGCCGAATGAGAACACGAGATGCTCAAAGTCGAATTCGCGCTCACCCGACAGGGTCGAGCAGGTCAATTTGCGCTCGGCAACGTTGACCGCCGTCACCGCGCCCATAACGAACCTGCCGCCGCCCTTGGCACCGATGACTTCGCGTAACGGTGCGACGGCATGTTCTGGAAAGATCGAGGCTCCGACGACTTCCGAGAGCAACGGATTATAGGTGGTATAGCTCTCTTCACTGATCAGCATGACTTCCCAGTCGACCGGCACTCGGCCGATCAGGCGGCGCGCCAGGGTCGTCCCGGCAAAGCCTCCGCCGACAATGACGATCCGTGGCACCGTGTTTTACTTGGTGACGCTGGATGCGATCGACGAAGAGACCTCGCTTGCCATCTTGAACGCAGCATCGCGGTCGGTAATGCTGTAGCGGTCGGCGATGAACGCGAAATCGGTCCATGCGACCCACACGCTGCCATCGGCGTCCTGCGCGACGAGCATGCGCACCGGCCAATCCAGACCAGAAACCGCGTTCGACGTCAGGAACTGTACGCCAAGCGGCGGATTGCCGAAGATCAAGAGCTTGGACGGCCGGAGCGCAATCTTGGCACCGGCACCCAATTGCGACTGGTCAATCTCGTCGAAGAAGCGAATGTCCTTTGCGGCGATGTCCGCTTTGATCCGCTTGACCGTCTCGTCGAACGGATAGTGGCTCTTGACCCGCAAAACGCCTTTGGCAGGCGCGGTCGCGAGTGCCGGCGCGTCGGTCTGAGCGGATGCGGGCATCGCAACGCATGCCAGCAGTGCCACGCCAGTCAGGCGCGTGAGGGTCGAAAACATGGTCGTCATCCTTCCTTAATCATTGTTCCGGCTTCGGCCTCATGCAGGATGAGGCCTTCCATTGGGTCGAACTCGTGCGTCCAGGGCTTCTGCGCGAGGACGCGAACGGTGTCGGCATAGCCGGCCGCCCACCGCGCCGAGATGCCTTCAGCGCTGAAATCGATGTCCTTGCTATGATCCTCGCCAGCCAGCGGCGGTGCGAGCAGCCGAACGACATGCATGCGGGTCAGGCAACCGTATCCCGCAAGGCCGGGCACTTCGGCCCGCTGTTCGTCTGTCAGTTTTCCGGCGAGCTCTGCGATGACGTGGCGCAGCTTGTGGATCTGCTTTTGCCGCAGAATGTGGGCGGACGCGCGACTGGCATAGGTCAGGTCCTTCTGGCGGCTGAGCACACGCTGGATGCTGTCGGGCTCGGGGCCACTTGGGCTCCAGATGTGCACGGCGAAGACCAGGCCCGAGCGGCGTGGATTATCATCGAACACCGCCTCCACCGGCGTGTTGGAAAGGATGCCGCCATCCCAGTATAATTCGCCATCAATGCGCACCGCTGGAAAAGCCGGCGGCAGTGCGCCCGACGCCATGATGTGCCGTACCGACAAGGGTCCGTCGCGGCTGTCGAAATAGCGCATTTCGCCCGACTGGACATTTGCGGCTCCGACGGTCAGCCGGGTCGAGCAGGATTGCAAGAGTTCGGTGTCGATCAGTTCGTTCAACGTCTTGTCGAGCGGTGCAGTCGAATAGAACCCAGTCGCTTCCGGCGCGAGGGAGAGCCAGCCCGTCATCATCGCCCAAGGGTTAGGCTCGAAAAACCCCTTCACCCCGGACGTTGCTGTCATTGCATTGGCGGCGAATGGGCCCCAGCCTGGTATCGCCGACGCCATCTGCGTAAGCGCGCCGTGGCGCATACGCGTCCAGAATTCCTGCAACCGCGGCAGGCGGTTCTCGGGCTTGTTACCCGCGATGATTCCAGCGTTGATCGCACCGATTGATGTGCCGATCACCCAGTCGGGTTCGATTCCCGCCTCGTCGAGCGCCTGATAGACGCCGGCTTGGTAGGCACCAAGTGCGCCACCGCCTTGCAATACCAGTACGACCTGACCGAGCTTCGACTTGTCGAACTTTGGCGGTGGCGGTGTCGTGTGGTCTGTCATTTCAGGCATAATCAATCCTTGTAAAACAGTGCTGTGTCAGACGCGGCGCAGCGATGACCGCGCCAGACAAAAGGACGCTGCGAGCAGCACCAGATCCTTGAGCAGGAACTGCCCGGGGGCGACCGAGATCGCTGGAAAACCGCCCAGGCTGGTCTCGGCAACGCCCGGGGTGGTTGCAAAGAAAGTCAGCGTCACGAAAAACGTCATGCACGCCATGGCCGCCCCGACGAACGAAAGCGCGCCGATGAAGCTGCCACCCGCCAGTGCCGCCGCCGTTGCGAGCTCGACGGTGCCAATGAGGTTGCTGGTGCCTTGCACGCCGAATGCCGGCATCAGCCAGCTCGTCAGCGGATTATGAGAGACCAGCGGAGCGATCCCCATCGCCTCATAGCCAGTGAATTTCATGGCGCCGAACCACAGGAAGATGACGACCAGCGCCCATCGCAAGGCGGCAATCGCGGTTCGCGAGTCCGCCGCGCCTTCGGCAATTTGCAATTGATACTGCCCGATCTTCATCGATCTTTTTCCTTGAAATTCAAATGCGGTCGCGCGCCACGAGGGGCTACGGATCAGCTATTAGTGTGCGGTCCAACCGCCATCGACCGGGATGGCCGTGCCAGTGATCGACCCAGCGGCATCGCCCGACAGGAACACGGTCAGCGCGCCGATTTCCTCGACCGTGGCGAAGCGCTTGTTTGGCTGCTGCGCTAGCAACACATCGCGGATGACGCTTTCGCGGCTGATCCCGTGCGCCTTGGCCTGGGCATCGATCTGCGCCTCGACTAGCGGCGTCGCGACATAGCCTGGGCAGATCGCGTTACAGGTGATCGGCTGTTCGGCACATTCGAGCGCGACAGTCTTCGTCAGCCCGACAATGCCGTGCTTGGCGGCGACATAGGCGCTCTTGAATGGCGACGCGACAAGTCCATGGGCCGAGGCGACGTTGATGATCCGCCCAAAGCCCTGCGCGCGCATCGTTGGCAAAGCGGTGCGGATCGTATGGAAAGCCGAACTCAGGTTGATCGCCAGGATCGCATCCCATTTCTGCGTTGGGAATTCCTCGATCGGCGCGACGTGCTGAATGCCGGCATTGTTGACGAGGATGTCGAGCCGACCATAAGCGGAAATGGTTTCCGCAACCATGGCCGCCGTCGCCTCTGGCGAACTCATGTCGGCGTCGGAATAGCTCGCGGTCACACCAAAATCGCGCTCAATCGCTTCTTTCGATGCGGCAATTTCGTCGCGGTCGCCAAAACCGTTCAGCACCACCGATGCACCCGCCGCGGCAAGGGCTCTGGCGACACCAAGGCCGATGCCGCTCGTCGATCCGGTCACCAGGGCGACCTTCATCGCCAGCGGGCGTAGGAGGTCGGTAACAACCAATTCCGGGTTACCCTGCGCGTTCATTGGTCATCGCCGCGCGGCTTTACGCTGTCCATCGAGACGGCCAGCGACTCGCGTGCCGTGTTGATCATGACCTGCGACAATTTGGTCATCTCGGCCATCGCCGCCTCCATCTGCTGGCGCGAAAAATCGGCCTGCATCTTGAGCAAGTCGCCAGGCGAGGTGACCGCCGTCATCGCTTGCAGCGCATTGGTCGTGCGTTCGGCGCTGGCGCGCGAAAACGCCGCAAGCTCAGTTGTCATCGTCTCGAAGCTCCGGACCGCACCTTGTGCGACGCTCAGCATCGTTTCCATGTTCTGGCGGGTCATGCCGGCAACCGCTTCGATCGATCGAAGCCCGATTTCGGCGGCGTCGCGGGTCGGGGCAGCCGGCGCGGATGCTGGCATCGGTTCAGAACTTTGTTTGGGGCGATCGGCCATCGGTGCATCCTTCAATTTGGGTTGCCGTCATATTTCGCATCGGCCGTCCCGCGTCGAATACCGCTTCGCTAATGGTTTGATAGCGCACGGCTATCGAACCATTAGCGAAGCGGTATTTCCTTCTGAGGTCATGAACCGGCATTGAAACGCGTGTTGGCTGACCGCGTCAGCGTCGAAGGAGAAATCATGTGACGACCAAGCTATACCTGCTCGCGGCGGCCGCTGTTGCCGCTGCCGCTATACCGGGCATCGCCCAGGCCGGTCAGTGCCCGGCGGGCAAATCGGGCGTCAATTTGCGCCCCGAGAACAAGACGCCCGCCAAAGGCGTCACCGACACTGTACTGACAACGATCGATGTCGCCAGCGAGCCGGCGGCGATTGCCGGACGCAGCTTCAGAATGCGCCGTCTTGTCATCCAGCCCGGCGGCGTCGTGCCGTGGCACAGCCATGGCGAACGCCCGGCGATCATCTATGTCGTACAGGGCACCGTGACGGAATATGCCAGCAGCTGCTCCGCGCCGATCGTTCACCGCGCCGGTGAATCGACCCCCGAGCTGCACACTACCTCGCATTGGTGGAAGAACACCGGCAAGGGTGTCGCGATCCTGCTATCGTCCGACCTGCTCAAGGTCGGCGAAGACGGCCACATGATGTGAGCGCGACGGCAGCGGAGGTTTATCAACAATGACGTCCGCTGCCGCCCACGCGCGCCTGCGCGCGCTAATCATCGGGCTCACCGCGTTTTTCACGGTGGTCGATCTGTTCGCGACGCAGGCGATCCTGCCGATCCTCGCCCACGCGTACCGCGTCACACCAGCGGCGATGAGCGTCGCGGTCAACGCCAGCACGCTCGGCATGGCGATCGCCGGGCTGCTGGTGGCGCTGTTCAGTCAGCATATCGACCGGCGGATCGGGATCGTCGCGAGCCTCGTGTTGCTCGCCATCCCGACGGCTTTGCTCGCACACGCGCCCGACCTGACCATCTTCAGCTGGCTACGCATTGCGCAAGGGCTGTGCATGTCGACCGCTTTTTCGCTGATGCTGGCCTATCTCGGCGAGCATTGTAGCGCCGAGGATCAGGCAGGTGCCTTCGCCGCCTATATCACCGGCAACGTCGCCAGCAATCTGGTCGGCCGCTTCATCGCGGCCGCCGTGGCTGGCGATCTGGGGCTGGCGACGAACTTTTATTTGTTCGCCGGCCTCAACCTGCTCGGCGCGGCGCTTGCCTGGGGTACCATCCAGCAAGCGCCGATGATGGCGCGCGCCGAACCACGCATGACGACGCCGCTCGGCCAGCGGCTGCGGGGTCTGACGACACCACCGCTGCTTGCCGGGTTCGGCGTCGGGTTCTGTATTTTGTTCGCGTTCATCGGCGTGTTCACCTTCGTGAACTTCGTGCTCGTCCGCCCGCCGCTCGCGCTCGGCATGATGAACGTCGGGCTGGTCTATTGCGTGTTCATACCCTCGATTCTGCTGACCCCCCAGGCGGGTCGCGTTGCAGCGCGGTTCGGCACGCGCACCGCGCTGATCGCTGGGCTGGGGACCGCCGCGCTCGGTCTGCCGCTGCTCGTCACGGGGCAGCTTGTGTTGGTCCTCGCCGGGATGACGCTGGTCGGTGCGGGCACGTTCTTTGCACAGGCAACGGCAACCGGGTTTGTCAGTCGCGCAGCGAGCGACCGCGCTGCGGCCAGCGGCGTCTATCTCGCCGCGTATTTCACCGGCGGGTTAACGGGCACCGCGATTCTCGGTGCGGTATTCGATCGCTTCGGCTGGGGTGCGTGCATCGTCGGCGTTGCCTTGGCGCTGGCGCTCGCGACCCTGCTCGGCACCCGTCTGCGGCTAGCGCAGGTGCAATAGCTCGCGGGCCTTGTCGGTCCAGCGCTGTCGCGTCGCCCGTTCGCGGCGCTCCGGCCACATGAAACTGCGTGCCTCCGCAACGAAAGCTCCCACCGCCGGCGAGTGCGGTCGCCCGCGCACCGTCACGAGCTGAATCCGCCGCGTGAAATGCGGATCGACCAGCGGCCGGGTTACCAAGGCGGGATCCGTAACGCTAAATTCCGGGAAGAAACCGAAACCGAGCTCGGCCTTGATCATGCCCTGAACCCAATCGTCGCGTTCGCTCGAGAAGACCTGACGGGTTTTTACGCCGCGTTCAAGCAACTCGCTGCGCGCGAAATCCAGATATTCGCAGTTCGTCCGATTAACGTACGCCTCGCCGTGCAAATCGGCACCGCGCACCGTCTCCAAGGCGGCCAGACGGTGATTCCGCGCGACCGCGACGACGAAGTCTTCCTCGAACAATTCGAGCGCGTGGAAGCGGTCGTCGAGCCCACCCGGCGCTGCAAAAAGCGCCAATGTCAAGTCGCCAGTGATCAGCATGTCGGTCAGCGATTGCGCGGTGCAGTCACTGACGACGAATTCAACACCTGGGTTATCCATGCGAAATTTGATGATCAGATCGGAAATGATCGCCGGTCCAACCGTGCACATGGCTCCGATCTTGAGCGGTGCCATGTCCAGCTTGCCGTACGCCAGCGCATGTCTCTTCGCCTCCGCCGCCTGACCCGCAACCGCGGTCAAATACGGCTCCATGATCCGGCCAAGCTCGGTGAGGTGCGTATTGCCGCGTTCGCGGTTGAACAGCGGGCCACCAAACTCGCTTTCGAGCATCTGAATCGCGCGGGTCAGTGACGGTTGGCTGACGTTGCACAGCTCTGCCGCCCGTGTGAAATTGAGCGTGTCCTTCACCGCGATGAAGTACCGGACCTGCTGCATTTCCATCGTTATCGTCCCCGGGTATCGCTCTTAATTATATTGCTCTGTTTTGCAAAGTGCCCGAGCGCCCTAGCCGCCGTCGGTCGGACCCGGGCAGACGTATGCTACTCCAGCGATCCTTATGCCTCATATTGCGGCTGCTGGGGAGAGACCCTTTAGCTACCGATTCAATAGCCTCAAGCTATATGGCAGCGCACGATAGTACGAAAACCACATTGAACATAAGGGATTAAGCATCTTCCCTATGCCTCAACGTTCGTGACAGACAGCGCTCAAACTTCAGATCTTGGGGTCACGAGCGACCGATCTGTCTTACGCTGACGCCGCGCAGCCTCGAAATCGCAGGACTCAGATTTCGACATCCACGACGAGCTGTCCGTATCTCGGAACCAGACGCTCATTCATTGATGATTTTGGACGAGCTTGGTCGATTACGCATCGACAGCAATTGATTTTGGTTCCGAAAAAATATCACACTCGGGACAGTCCGTCGACCTAAAGCCTTCAAGATCACTGACGCAGTTGATGTTAGACAACTCAGAGGTTTCATCGATCGGACGCGCAGAACAGCGCGCCACCCAACTAGATAACGAGCGCGCCCCACTGTCGATGTGCCGGGTCAGAAGCGGTCCGCATTGGACGGGCCAGTATCCGATCAAATATTGGTGGCACAGGACTGCCGGTTTCGGCCCAGCGAGACGCTTTCCGAGGTCAAGAGGAAGTGGCAACGTATCAACCGGTGCCGACAGAACGCCATCGAAGCCGCGTTGCGAAGCAAAGCGCAACGCGGTTTCCAGTCCTGCCAATGGGCCGATCCGGCCTTCGCGAAGGTCAGCCAGCATGTGGGTCTCGGGCCAAGTGTGGCCGCAAATGACGAGCATATCTACCTGCGGTTTCAGCGCATCGATGACATGCGCGATCATCGGTCGGCCATCAACGAGCGCGACCGCCTTGTCGCTGCCAAACCGCAACGACCGACCACCAGCGATGATTGCACCGAGCGTGCGTGGCCGGTCCGTCCTGGCCATTAGAAATCCACGACCATCACCGGATCGCCGCTCGCGCTCGGTAGCGCTCGGGGCGCGCGGCGGACTAAAAACTCTGCGGCGGCGATGCTTGCCTGGCCGGAAGCGAATTGCCGGTCGATGGCGCTAACGCACCCACCTTCCGCTTTGCCGCAAAGAAAGCTTTCGCGATCGCCGTTGGCGGGCAATGGCTCACCAAGCGGTAGAGGCCGCCAAGGCAATGCTGCGTTCGCAGCTCGACCGAGCAAGGCGCAAAGCAGCGGCACGAGGAACAATCTTGCGGTGACCAGTGCCGCCGTCGGATTGCCGGGAAGGCCCAGCACATGGAGGTCGCCAACGCGGCCATACCAGACCGGTTTGCCGGGCTTCATCGCGACCTTCGAGAAAAGCACTTGCAGCCCCAGCAACTCCAGCGCGGGCTTGGAAAAGTCGCGGTCCCCGACCGAGGCACCGCCAGTTACGACGAGGATGTCGGCTTTCTCGATCGCTATGCGCGCCGCGTGCTCGATTGACCCGATATCGTCGGGCACCATTGCCGATGCGACAACTTCCGCCCCCCAAATTGCCGAAAGCGCGGCGACGGCCAGAGAGACACTGTCGGGGACAGAAAATCCATCCGCTGCGACGCTGCCCGCTCGTCGCAGTTCGTCGCCGGTCGCGAGGATAAATATGCGGGGCTTTCGCCGAACTGCCACGCTCGCGACATCTGCGGCACCGGCGACCAGAACACCACGCGGATCGAGCGAACGTCCGGCCTGAAGCAAGATCGTGCCCGCCGTGAAATCAGACCCGACGGGTCGAATGTGGCTGGCGGCCTCGGCGCGTGTCGGAACAGCAATGTCGCTTTGGCGAGGCACTGCACATTCTTGCGGAACGACGCGGTCCGCCCCATCGGGCACGATGCTCCCCGTAAAGATCCGGACAGCTTCGCCTTGGCCGACCGACCCGTCAAACGGATTCCCTGGCGCTGCCTGTCCAATAACGTGCAACACCGCTGTACCGACACCGGCGGCGACGTCACGGATCGCATAGCCGTCCATTGCTGACAGCTTTCGCGCTGGCGAGGCGCGCGTAGCGACCAGGTTTTCGGCCAGAACGCGGTTCGCTGCTTGCGCTACATCGATCCTTTCGCTGCCCAAGGGCGCGAGTCCCTCGGTCATGTAACGAAGTGCAGTGTCAAACGAGAGCGCCGCGGCACAAGGCAGCAGGGATGGTGCTGCGGCAAAGGAAAGATCATCCATCGGTATCGGCCACGGCCTCGCGGCGGATAGCCTCCACCGTCGGCGGCACGCCCACCGCTTCGCCCACCAGTATCAAGGTAGGGCCAGCACCGGGTGCCCGATTGATCGCCAGCGCAAGCAAATCGAGCCGGGCGTGAACCAGACATTCCTCGGGCAAGCTGACATCGGCGGCGATCAGGACGGGCGTGGCGGGGTCGAGCCCGTGTGCAATCAATTGACGCGAGATATCGGGGGCAGCGGCCCGCCCCATGTAAAATGCCACTGTCCCGGAAGGGTTGGCCAAATCCGCCCAGTCGAGCTCCAGCGGTGCGCCGGCGCGGACATGTGCGGTGACAAACCGCACGTGTCGCGCGGACCCGCGTAGCGTCAGCGACACGCCGGCACTGGCGGCCGCAGCACTCGCTGCGGTGATGCCGGGGCAGATACGGACGCGAAAGCCGTGCGCGGTAAGCGCTTCGATCTCCTCGGTCGCGCGGCCGAAGATCGACGGATCGCCGCCTTTCAACCGCACCACCCGCTCCCCGGCGCGCGCCGCCGCGACCAGCAGTGCGTCGATCGCCGGCTGCGTCTTGGAATGCCGCCCCGAACGCTTGCCGACCGGGACGCGCCGGACGTGCGGCGGGATGAGGTCGAGCACCCCCGGCCCGACCAGCGCGTCGTAAAAGACGATGCTCGCCGCACCGATCAGCCGCTCGGCCTTGCGCGTCAGCAGGTCGGGGTCGCCGGGACCGGCGCCGACCAGCCAGACCTCGCCGGGTGCGATGAGCTCAGACATGGACACTCTCCTGGAGGGGCAGCAATTTGGCGATGGCAGGACGGCACGACCCGCAATTGGTGCCGGCATTGAGCGCGGCGCCGACCGCCTCGATGCTGACCAGCCGCTGGCCGGTGATCGCGGCGAGCAACGTGTTGAGCCCGACGTCGAAGCAAACGCAGACGATCGGCCCGCGATCGGGCGCCGGCGTGGCGGCGCGGCCGGCGAGCACTTCGAACGAGGACGCGTCGGGTACCCCGAGTTGGTCAAGCAGCCAGTCGCGCGGCGGCAGGCCGCCGCCCCGCGACACGAACAGCGCGGCCTGCAGCTGGCCGTCCGAAACCACCGCCGCGCGCACCACGCCGCGCCGCGCGTCGATCATCTCGGCGCGCTCCCCGGCTGGCAACAGCGCGGTGAGCGCGGCGGGATTGCCCTCCCCCGCGAGTTCGATCAGCCAGCCGTGAGCAGTGCGGATCCGTGTCCAGTAGGTGCAATCGGTCGCGCTCGGCCGCTCGCGCGACACGACGAAGCCGGTCCATTCAGGCTTGTACGATCCGGCGCGCGCGGGAGTGTTCTTGAAGCCGGGCTGGCCCGAGACGAGGTCGCGATCCTTGCCGGGGAGCAGTCCGGTGCGGCCACCGGCGCTGGTCTGGTCGGTCCAGTGGATCGGCACGAACAGCTCGCGGCGACGCTGGTCGGGGGTGATCGCGACACGGAAAATGCTCGCGCCGTTGGGCGTCTCGACCCGGGCGAGGCCGCCGTCGGACAGGCCGACCCGCTGTGCGGTGTCGGGATGGACCTCGACCAACGGTTCGCGGCGGTGCTGCGAGAGTTTGGGCGACAGGCCGGTCCGCGTCATCGTATGCCACTGGTCGCGGTAGCGGCCGGTGTTGAGGCGTAACGGATAGGCGCGGCTGGCATCGTCGCGCGGGTTGTGGACCACGGGCACGAGCCGCGCCTTGCCGTCGGGGGTCGGGAAAGCGCGCCCGGCGAAAGGCGAGGCGCCGCCCCATTGGAACGGTGCCATGCCGGCATAGTCAGCGTCGGAGATCGCAGCCTGGCCGGAAATGTCGAGCAGCCGCGCGCCATCATTCTCGAACCCGGTCTGCGCGGCGAATTCGCGGAAGACGCTCGCGGCGGTCGGAAAATCGAAGCCGGCAAAGCCCATCCGCCGTGCAACCTCGGCGATCTGCCACCAGTCGGCGCGCGCTTGGCCCGGAGGCGCGAGAAAGGCGCGCTGGCGCGACACGCGGCGTTCGGAATTGGTAACCGTACCGTCCTTCTCGCCCCAGCCGAGCGCGGGCAGCTTCACCTGCGCAAAGCGCAGCGTATCGGTCTCGGCGATGCAGTCCGACACGACGACGAACGGGCAGTTGGCGAGCGCGACGCGCGCCATCCGCGCATCGGGCATCGAGACGGCGGGGTTGGTCGCCATGATCCACACCGCCTTGATCTTGCCCTTGGCCATCGCATCGAACATGTCGACCGCCTTCAGTCCGGGGCCGGGGCAGATCGTCGGCGACTGCCAGAAGCGTTGCGTGCGGTCGCGCTCGGCATCCGAGAACCCCATATGCGCGGCGAGCGTCGAGGCGAGCCCGCCGACTTCGCGACCGCCCATCGCATTGGGCTGGCCGGTGATGCTGAACGGCCCCGCGCCGGGTTTCCCGATGCGACCGGTGGCGAGATGAAGGTTGATGATCGCGTTCGCCTTGTCGGTCCCGCTGGTCGACTGGTTCACGCCCTGGCTGAACAGCGTGATCGTGCGCGGGTGATCCACGAACAGATCGTAGAACGCCTGCAGGTCGGCGGGGGTGATGTCGCAGACTCGCGCGACATCCGGCTTCGGCAGCGACTTCCAGAAGCCGTCGGGAACGTGCACGCGCTCCGCCAGCGCCTTGCCGTCGAGCCGCCAACTCGATCGCATGTGCGCGAGCAAGCCGGTGAACAGCGCGACGTCGCTGTCTGGCGCGATCGCAAGATGCAGGTCGGCGCGTTCGGCGGTCTCGGTGCGGCGCGGGTCGATCACCACGAGTTTGGTACCGCGCGCCGACCGCGCCGCCTCGATCCGCTGCCAGATCACCGGATGGCACCAGGCGGTGTTCGATCCGACCAGCACGATCAGGTCGGCGGCATCGAGGTCGTCATAGCTGCACGGCACGACATCCTCGCCGAACGCGCGGACATGCGCCGCCACCGCGCTCGCCATGCACAGGCGCGAATTGGTATCGATATTGGCAGTGCCGACGAAGCCCTTCATCAGCTTGTTGGCGACGTAATAGTCCTCGGTCAGCATCTGCCCCGAGGCGTAGAAGGCGACGCTGTCGGGGCCATATTCGGCGATCGTCGCGTTGAAGCGCTGTGCGACATGGTCGAGCGCATCGTCCCAGCTGGCCTGGCGGGTGCCGATGATAGGGTGGAGCAGGCGACCTTCGAGGCCGATCGTCTCGCCGAGATGCGTGCCTTTGGAGCACAGCTTGCCGAAATTCGCCGGATGGTCCGGGTCGCCCGCGATCGTCGCCGTGCGCGCGCCGGTCGGCGTGGCGAGCACGCCGCAGCCGACGCCGCAATAGGCGCAGGTGGTCTTAACCGTGGTCAAGCCACGCCTTCCAGCGCCGCCGCGCGGCCGATCAGGATGCGGCCGCCGTCGATCTTGACCGGGATCACCGGCACGCACCCCTTGTCCTCGCCAAGCGCCTCGCCCGTCACCAGCGAGATCCGCCAATTGTGCAGCGGGCAGGTCACCGTGGTGTCGTGGACGATTCCCTGGCTGAGCGGCCCCTGCTTGTGCGGGCATTGGTTGGCGAGCGCGTAGACCTCGCCATTGGCGGTGTGGAAGATCGCGATCTCGCGGCCGCCGCGGACCGGCAGCGTCCGCGCACCGAGCGCGGGAAGCTGATCGACCGGACCGATGTCCAGCCATTCGCCGACCGCGCTCATGCCGCTACCAGCGAAGGCGTCGCGAGCGGGCGGATTTCGGCGAGATGCTGGTGAAGTTTGTAATCCTCCCCCGCCGCGCGCTTCGCCCACGGGTCGTCCTGCATGAAGCGCTGCGAGAAATGGAAGCGCGCAGTCAGCGCCACGCGGCCTTCGACATCCTCGACGATCCGCGCCTTGATATAGTCGAGCCCGACGCGCTCGACCCACGGCGCGGTGCGATCGAGATAGCGTGCTTCCTCGCGGTATAGCTGGATGAACGCCGCGCAGTGATCGAGCGCCTCCTGCTCGGTCGCGACCTTGCACAGGAAATCGGTGCCGCGCAGCTTGATCCCGCCATTGCCGCCGATCGACAGCTCGTAGCCGCTGTCGACGCAGATCACGCCGAAATCCTTGATCGTCGCCTCGGCGCAATTGCGTGGACAGCCCGACACCGCGATCTTGAACTTGTGCGGCATGAAGCTGCCCCAGGTCATCTGTTCGGTCTTGATGCCGAGCCCGGTCGAATCCTGTGTGCCGAAGCGGCACCATTCGGAACCGACGCACGTCTTCACGGTGCGCAGCGCCTTGGCATAGGCATGGCCGCTGACCATGCCCGCGGCGTTAAGATCGGCCCACACCGCGGGCAGATCCTCCTTCTTGATCCCGAAGATGTCGAGCCGCTGGCCGCCGGTCACCTTGACCATTCGCGCTTCATATTTCTCGGCAACATCGGCGATCGCGCGCAATTCCTTCGGGTTGGTGACGCCACCCCACATCCGCGGGACGACCGAATAGGTACCGTCCTTCTGGATGTTGGCATGCATCCGCTCGTTGACGAAGCGCGACTGGTTGTCGTCGATGAACTCGCCCGGCCATGCGCACAGCAGATAGTAATTGAGCGCGGGGCGGCACGACGAGCAGCCATCGGGCGTCGTCCAGTGCAGCGCCTGCATCACCTGCGGGATCGCCTTGAGCTGCTTCTCGAGGATCAGACGGCGGACGTCCTCATGCGTGAAGCTGGTGCATTTGCAAACGGTCGGCGCAGTGCGCTCGCCGTCGAACGCGTCGCCCAGCGTGATCGCGAGCAGCCCCTCGACCAGCGGCGTGCACGACCCGCACGAGGCCGAGGCCTTGGTGCAGGCGCGCACCGCATCGAGTGTGCACGCGCCCCCCGCGATCGCGCCGACCACCCTGCCTTTGCTGACGCCGTTGCAGCCGCAGATCTCGGCGTCGTCCGCCAAAGCCGCGACTGCCGCATTAGGGTTTGCCGATGCCGCTCCTCCGCTGGCGAACGCCTGGCCGAAGATCAAGGCATCGCGGATCTCGGCGACATCCTGCTGCTTTTTGAGCAGGTCGAAATACCAGTTGCCGTCCTGCGTATCGCCATAGAGCACCGCGCCGATGACGCGATCGTCCTTCACCACGACGCGCTTGTAGATGCCGCGCGAAGCATCGCGCATGACGATGTCCTCGCAGCCCTCGCCACCCGAGAAATCGCCCGCGGAGAAGACGTCGATCCCCGAGACCTTCAATTTGGTCGAGGTGACCGAGCCGGTATAGCCCGACGGCGTCGCGACGAGGCCGTCGGCGAGGCTGCGGCACATGTCCCACAAGGGCGCGACCAGGCCGTAAACCAGGCCATTATGCTCGACGCACTCGCCGACCGCGAGGATGTTGGCGTCCGAGGTGACGAGATGATCGTCGACATGGATCCCGCGCCCGATCGCCAAGCCAGCAGCGCGCGCGAGCTTGACGTTGGGGCGGATGCCGACCGCCATCACCACCAGCGACGCGGGGATGTCGCGCCCGTCCTTAAGGCGCACGCCCTCGACCTTGCCCTGGCCGTGGATTTCGGCGGTGTCGGCACCGGTCAGGATCGTCTGGCCGCGCGCCTCGAGCGCTGCCTTCAACAGCCAGCCCGCCGCTTCGTCGAGCTGACGCTCCATCAGCGTCGGCATGATGTGGAGCACGGTGACCTTCATCCCCCGCAGCGACAGCCCATGCGCCGCCTCGAGCCCGAGCAGCCCGCCGCCGATCACCACCGCGTCTCCGCCCGCGTCCGCCGCGCGCAGCATCGCGCCGACATCGTCCATGTCGCGGAAGGTGACGACGCCCTGCATATCATGCCCCGGCACCGGGATGATGAACGGGTCCGACCCCGTCGCGAGGATGAGCTTGTCATAGCTTTCGACCCGGCCCGACCGCGCGGTGACCGTCTGGATCCTGCGGTCGATCGCAACGACGGGGTCGCTCGCCACCAGCTCGATCGCATTGTCGGCGTACCAGGCGAGATCATTGATCACGATGTCATCGAACACCTTGTCGCCGGCGAGCAGCGGCGAGAGCATGATGCGGTTGTAGTTCACATGCGGCTCGGCGCCGAAAATCGTGATGCGATAACGGTCCGCATCGCGCGCGAGGATTTCCTCGACCGCGCGGCAGCCCGCCATGCCGTTGCCTATGACGATGAGATGCGGTTTGGTCATGAGAAGGCCCAATCCAGCGAGAGCCAGAGTTTCTTGATGTCGGTCGCGAAGCGGTCGGCGCGATAGTCGGCATATCTGAGAAGCGCGGTGTATTTGCCCTTCTTGACGCTGAGCTGGGCGTCGATCTCGTTGCCATAATGCTGGCCGAGCCGGTCGCTGTCGAAGCGATGGTAGCTCGCGATCAGGCCGATCGCGTCGAACCCGGCGATCTTCTTCCAGCCATAACCGACCGATCCATATGCGTCGCGCAGGCCATTGGGCGGGGTGACGAGAAACTTGTCCGCCCAGCCGTTGAACTTATGAAGCGTGGCGAGCGGGGTCTGGAAGCTAGTGACCGCGACACCCTGGTCCGCGCCGAGCACCTCATACCCGCCGGTCAGCGACAGCGCCCTGACGGCAAGGCCGAGCTCGCCGGCATAATATTCCGCGTGATAGCGGTTGGGGTTGCGGTGATAGTCGCTCTGCGACGCGAAGCTCGCGAGATAGGTCAGCTTGACCGTCTTGCTCAGCGGAAAGGCGCCCACGAAACGCCCGCCATAGCTCTGACTCGAATTGACGAACACCTGCCGCTGGTCCTGGTCGACCAGATAGGCAAAGCCCGTCAGCGTGCCGAGGCTGGTCTTGTACGCCAGATTGGCAAGGACGTTGTCGCCGCCGATTTCCGCAAGCTTTGCAGGACCGAAGCGGTTGCCGCCGTCGATCCCCCAGATCGTGCGGACGTTGTTCGCATAGGTCACATCGGCCTTGAGGTTCTTGATCGCCGCCCATTCGACGCGCACCGCATCGAAGGTCTGCTCATTGTTGCGCCATGCGACCGCGCCGACGAAGCGCTGGTCGTCGAGGTTGATCGCTTGCCGCCCGGCGGTGACGACGGTCTGCTTGAACCCGCGATATTGCAGCTGCAGCCGGTTTAGCTCGACATTCTGCGGATCGGGGACGATCGGAAAGGCGGTCTTGCCGTTGAGCCCGCTATTATACGCCGGGTTGATCGCCAGCGTCGCTTCGGATTCGGCGAGAAAGCTGAAATCGTTCAGTGTCGCCTCGAACCCGCTGCGAATCCTGAGCGTGACTGCGCCGGCATCCTTGGCGAGCGGAGCCTGCTCGACATGTTCGTAGCGCAGCCGGGCATCGATCAGCGGGGTGAGTTTGAGCGGGTCGGCAAGGGCCGGTGTCGCCACCAGCCCTCCCAGTGCGAGCAGCGAAAGCGCGCGCATCAGATCCGCGCTCCGCTCGCGGCGGTCCAGCTGCCACGCCACTGGCGCTTGACCTTCAGGATCCCGAGCAGGGCGACGACCGCTAGTCCGGCGAAGATCAGGAAGCCGGAGGACGTGCTGCCGGTCCACTGCTTGGCGAACCCGAGCGACGAGGCGAGGTAGAAGCCCCCCACGCCGCCGCCGAACCCGACCAGCCCGGTCATCACGCCGATCTCCGCGCGGAAGCGCTGCGGCACGAGCTGGAACACCGCGCCGTTGCCGAAGCCGAGCGTCGCCATCACCAGCAGGAACAAGCCGAGCGACAGCACTAGCGAGGTCGGCGCGGTGCTGATCGCGACGAGCATAAGCGCCGCCAGCAGATAGACCGCGGTCAGCGTGCTGATCCCGCCGATCTTGTCCGCTACCGCGCCGCCGATCGGCCGAACCAGCGATCCGGTGAAGACGCACGCCGCGGTGCAATAGCCCGCCATCACCGGGGTCAGTGCGAACCGGTCGGTGAAATAGACCGGCAGGCTGGCGGCGAGACCGACGAAGCCGCCAAAGGTGACCCCGTAAAACAGCATGAACCACCAGGTGTCGGCTTCCTTGAGCACCGACAGATAGGCGGCAAACGGCTTGGGCGCAGGCTGGCTGGGCGCGTCCTTCGCCATCACCATGTAGAGCACGAACACAATCGCTAGCGGAATGACCGAGAGACCCAACACCGCGTTCCACCCGAACGCCTTAGCGAGCAGCGGCGCGAACAGCGAGGCAAGCACGGTGCCCGAATTGCCCATCCCAGCAATCCCCATCGCCTTGCCCTGATGCTCGGCGGGATACCAGCGCGAGGCCAGCGGCAGCGCGACCGCGAAGCTTGCACCCGCAAAGCCGAGCACGACGCCGAGCGCGAGCGTACCCTCAAAGCTGTGGACCCCGAACAGCCAGGCGATCGTCAGGCCGGCGATGACGATGATCTGGCCGATCGCGCCGGTCGTCTTCGGCCCGATCTTGTCGACCAGCACGCCGTTGACCAGTCGCAGGATCGCGCCAGCGAGCGTCGGCACCGCAACCATCAGCCCTTTTTCAGCGGGCGAAAGCACCAGTTCCTTGGCGATGATCGGAGCGAGCGGCCCAAGCAGCACCCACACCATGAAAGCGAGATCGAAATAGAGGAAGGCGGCGATCAGCGTCGGGCGATGCCCGCTCTGCCAGAAGCCGGTCGCGCCCGGTCCGCTCGGCTTAGCTTTGGGTCGCGTGCTGGTACCCACCAGCCCCGCGTCAAACTCGCTCTGCAACTGCGTCATCGTCCCGATCCCCCTCGAGCAAACGCAAAAAAGCCGCCGCGGCGCTCGATCATGCGAGACGCGACGGCGACTTTGCCAAATTGTTGGTGATGCCGAACACGCTACCCCGTTGCAGCGTCTCGACGATGAACGAAAGCTGCCTCGATTCGCGCCGCAACGCAACAAATTTCTGCAGCGCGGCAGATTATGCTTCGAATCCGCCCAAGTAGCCTGCGAGGTCGGCCGGATCGAAGCTGCGGGCGTCGAAGAAGCGGTCGGCGCCGAGGATCAGACGACCCTGCGTAGTGCCGACGCCGAGCGCTTCGACGATACCGCCCTCGAGCTTCGAGCTTGCCCCCGGCAGCGGCACACCGAGCGGCCGCAGCGCGGCACGGTAAATGTCGGGACGGAAAACGCGTTGCGCCGCGTCGTAATCGGCCGGGTTGGGTGTCGCGTGGCTGGCGATGCACATCTGCGCATAGAGCCACGCCGCCTGGCTGACCCACGGGAAATTGGCCGCCTCGCGGTGCTGGAACATGAAGTCGGGCACGTCAATCGGCGTCGCCCCTTGAGCGAAGACGATCCGATCCGAAATCGCGTGACCGATCAGCGTCGCCGATCCATCAAGATAGTCGGGGCCGGCGAGAATCGCGGCAATTTCTTCGCGACGCGCCGGATCGACGAAGGCCACCCCCGCGCGGTACAGCGCGCGCAGCAGGCGCTGCGTGAGGTCGGGATCCTGCTCCATCCGTTCGGTGCGCATCGCCAGCACCTTCTCGACGCCGCGCAGCCAGATTTGCGAGGTGACCGCGACGATCACCCCCACGCCGCGATCGACCGCGACGCTGTTCCACGGCTCGCCGACGCAAATGCCGTCAATCTCCCCCGCCGCCAGCGCATCGGCGGCAAAGGGCGGCGCGACGGTAACGATCGCGACATCACGATCGGGGTCGATCCCGCAGCCGATCAGCCAGTAGCGCAGCATGTAATTATGACTCGAATAACGATGCACCACACCGAAACGCAGCGGTTCGCCGCGCTCGCGCGCGCCGCGCGCCGCACTCGCAAGCCGCGCCCCGATCGCCGCGACATTTCCCGGCGCACCGACCGTCGTAACCTGCGCCGCAAGATCGGGCCGCAGCGTGATCGCATTGCCGTTGAGCCCCAGCACGAACGGCACCGACAGCGGCGTCGCCGGCCGCCCCAGCCCCAGCATGGTCGCGATCGCCAGCGGCGCGATCAAATGTGCGGCATCGCTGTGACCATACAGCAGCCGATCGTTGACCGTCGCCCAACTCATGTCTCGGATCAGCTCGAGCGCGATCCCCTCGTCTTCGGCAAACCCGAACTCGCGCGCGAGAATCGGCAAGGCGGCATCGACCAGCGGCAGAAAACCGATGCGGAACGGCGTGGTCGTCATAAATCCCCCATCAGCCGGTTGGCGGTGACGATCGCGTCCGCAACGTCGCCGATCCGCCGCCCGCTATCCATCGCCGCCTTGCGCAGCGCGGCATAAGCGGCGGGTTCGTCGATCCCGCGCTTCTTCATCAGCAGCGCCTTGGCCTCGTCGATCGCTTTGCGCTCGGCGAGCGCGCCGCGCGCTTCGTCGAGTTCGGTACGCAGCCGCGAATACGCCCGGAAACGCCGGATCGCGAGTTCGAGGATCGGCCGGATCCGCTCCTTCTTCAGTCCGTCAACCACATAGGCCGAAACGCCCGCATCAATCGCCGCCTCGATCCCTGCGACGTCGCTCTGGTCGACAAACATCGCGACCGGCCGCGCCATCGCCTTCGAAAGCGCGAATAGCTCCTCCAGCTCATCGCGGTGCGGATTGGCAAGGTTTATCAGCACAACGTCGGGCGACAACGACTCGAGTCGTGCGGCGATGCCACGGCGATCGACGAAGATCGTGACATCGCTAAGCCCAGCATCATGCAGGCCTTCCTCAATCACCGCTGCGCGTGCGGCACTTTCATCGACAATCGCAATCCGCAAACGCGTGTCCTCCGCCAGCGCCCATACACCCAGGATCCGACAGGCCAAAGCTGATTGAAATTGGACATATCCTATGCCGCCGTCTCATCTTTTTTGCGCTACCTCCTTTCTCGGGTGGCAGAATTGCCCGGTTAGCGGCAGGCTCGAGCGCTCATCTAACGACAAGCCGTTTCGAAGCAACGTCCGCTGTATTTTGGCAAATCGACCCATAGTCGGCCGCCCGCAGCCGGTTCCCCCCCTACCCAAATTACCTCGGAAGCAGTCGCTCCGCCCCACAGCAGGCGAAGTCATTTCTGTCACGCGCAGCCGTTCGGAGATTGACGCTGCAATGAGCGGGGTTGGTCGGCACAGGCCATCATGTTCGAACGAAAATCACCCGACGAGGTGAATCAGTTCATCGTGCTGCATAGAGTCAGTTTGGCTGCCCCAGGCAGCGCCTGACAGTCGCCTCGCCTTCGCGATTGCGTTGATGGCCAAATTTGGCCTAACTGGCCCTGCCTGCGGAGACGTGGGCGGAGGCGTCGAAACCTTCGAAACGAGAGCCGGTCCCAGCTGTGGAGACCGGGTGGCGGACGCGTATGTCCAAGGCCACCCGGCCCAAAGGCGGCCGCGCCTGTCTCGTTTCAGGTTTCGAACACCCGGTTCCAACGCCGGCACGCCTCACAATCCTGGGCGTGCCGCCGGCTGTCTGCAGCAGATCGACGGATGCCGTACTGAGCGAACGGATTGAGGTATGAGCCGATGCATCGACATCGTGGGGTCTCCCACCACCGGAGATCCAGCCAATCGTGTCTGGTACTGATGGATCGGTCTGAAAACGATCCTGTGATCGGGGCCATCGGTGGCACGCTCGGCATTGTCGGCGCGTTTCTTGAGCGCGCGAACATTGCGACGATCGATGAGCTTGCCGGCGCCCTTAGTGTCTATGGCGCTGCGACCAACGAGACCGATCCCGAACAGGCCGCCGTCATCGCGCAGTGGGTATTGGGTCTCCACGAACTGGCGAGCGCTCGCCACGACAAGAACTGATCGGCCGTTGGAAATCAGCCGACCTCGTTAACGATCGCGATCGCGCGGCTTGGACTTCTGACGATCGGGGGTCGCAGCGCCCTCCTCAACCTCGCGCGCGCGCTCGACTGCGCCTCCAGATGCCCGTTCCGCCATCATGATCTCGCGTGCACGCTCCAGCCGTCGCGACACAGCGGGCGGCATGGCGGCTACGAAGCTGGCAACGTCGTTGGCGAGTTCGAGATCGTCTTCCTTGCCCGTCACCGCGAGCGCAGCGGCCGCCTGGGCATAGGCGCCGCGAATGAACCTCTGGCGTCCGAGCGCCGCCACGTCTTCCGGTCGGCGTTCCGGATCGACCGAGCGCGCGAACTCGGCCGCGCGTTCTTCGGTCAGGCGGGTGATATCGAGCCCCTTGCCCTGCCCCGCCGTCCGCGCCTCGAGATGCAGGGCCGACGAGCGCACCCGCTTCTGGACGTGACCGCGCGCGCGGCGCGGCGTCGCCTCTGCCGCAACCCCGCGCTGGCGCAGTTCGTGCGCGAAGCTCTCGCGCCAATGATGGAGATCGGCCTTGCGCGGATTGAACCGCGACCCGTCCTCCCCTTGGGTGGCGACGGTCAGGTGAACGTGCGGATGGTCGGTGTCCGTGTGGAGTGCCACCATATAGGCGAACTGACCCTCGAACTCGACCCGGGCGAACGCTTGCACGGCGTCATGAATGGTCGCCGCGTCGGTCGTGTCGCCCGGCATCGAAAGCACCATCGACATCGAGGTCGGACGATCCCGGCCGGTCGGGTTCATCGCGTGGTCGAGCATGTCCCAGTCCGCGGCGATCGCCTTTAGCCGCTTCTCATCGGTGATGATCTCACCCTCACTGCTGCGCACCTCAAGCTTTCCGTGCCGCGAGATATAGCCAAAATGCTCGCCCAGATGCGCCGCCCCGCGCTGCTTGCCCGAGATCTTGACCATGACCTCGGGCGCCTTGCGTACGATCCGTTCGAGCTTCGCGCGCGCTTCGGCCTGCGACATAGTCGGCGCGGTCTCGCCCCCTCCCCTGCCCCGCCCGCCCGATCGAACCCGCAGCGTTGCCCCCTTCAGCGTGCGCTTGCCGCCAGTCGGCGGTCGCCAGGCTTCCATCAGACTGGGCAGCGGCAGGATGTCGTCGTCGTCGCTCACGCCGGTGTATCCCAATAGGCGACGTCGCCGGCGAGAGCGCGACCCAGCGCACGCAACTGAGCGTCGATCTCCTGTTGGAATGATGCGACACGCTCGGCCTCGCGTGCCAGGTCGAGACGGGAATCCACCATCGTCGCGGCGTTGAGCGCATGTACCGCCTGGTTGAGGTTGATGCCGATCCGGTTGAGCTCGCGCCAGGATTGCGCGATCAGCACGCGGTCGGCGCGCGGCGGCGGCGACCTGCCATAGAGCCGACGTCGTAAGAGCGCGACGATCCATTCGGTGCGCTTGAGACCACGCTCCCTCGCTGCGGCATCCAGCCGCTCGATATCGCTGGCGGAGAGCCGAACCTCGACACGGGCGGTCGTCCGTTCGCGCGGTTCGGCGGTGACGACACTGTCATCCCCTGCCCGGAGCGCGCGATCGACGAGTTGGCGCAGCACAGCGGACCGACCGCCATGGGAGGCCGCCATCGCATCGAAGCGCGCCGCGAGATCGTCCGGCAGGCGAAGGCCGAAAAAAGCCATGCCCAATCATATTGTTAAACAATCCCGGCGCCAAGCCTATCCGGCCCTCACCTAAAACCATTCGTCTTAAAGTCTGCTCAAGCAGACTTGGGCCCTGCCTCAAAAACGCCTCGTCCCTTCCGCAAGCAAGCCGGAATTCGCGTAGAAATGAAAATGGCGGCATCCCTGAAAGAAGGGATGCCGCCATCACATGATCTGAAAAGATCGAAATCCGGACGCGGAGTGAGGGGTCGGTGTGGGCGAGCGCTCAGCCGAACGAAAGGTCGGTCGATGCGACCTCGCCCTCTTCGCCATCATCGAACACCACGCGCACCCGATCGGGCAGGACAAGCCGACCGGCGCGGCCTGCAAACATGACCTTGAACGGGCTCGCCTGAACAGACGAGGCAGCCCGCCCTCCCCTGCCCTTGGCGACCGTCGGTGTCACATTCACAGGCGCGGAGGCCGGCTCAATCTTGGCAACCAGCGGCGCGCTTTCGGCAGGAGCCTTTAGCGACGCAACGAATTTCGATCCCTCAGCAAGCGTGACGCCTTTGTCGCCGAACCCGCCGACGAACGCACGAACCTCAAGCGGATGCGCGCGGGCTGCACGATGGAGGTCGTAAAGAACGCGGATCGGGGCCTTGTCGATCGCGTCCTTCAGATAGGGCTCCATCTCGCCATAAGCCGCATAGAGCGAGACAAACTGCTTCGACCGGCCGAGCGCCTTGCCGATCTCGGCCTGACTTTTTCCCTCGCCCAGCATGCGCTCGACGCCACGCGCCAGCTCTTTGGCGGACAGGCCGGCACGCTGATCGTTCTCGACGATCTGGTCGGCGAGCGTGTCACCCCCATCCCCCGCCTCGATGATCGCTGGGATGGTTTTCTTCCCCGCCGCAAGCGAGGCTCGATAGCGCCGCTCGCCCATACGGATAACATGTTTGCCGTCGCCATTCTTTGGGCCAACGATGACCGGCTGCAGCACGCCGCGCGCTTCGATCGACGCGGCCAATTCGGCCAGCTCAGCCTCATCGAAATGCGTGCGCGGATTGCCGGGATCGGGCATCAGCCAGTCGAGCGGCAAGTCCTCGACGCGGCGCGCACTGTCGTGCGCACCCATCAGCATCCCGAACTCCTCGGCCCGCTGGTCGAACTTACCCATCAGGCGGTCTCCTTCGCACGCGCTTCGACCCGCCGTTCCACTTCGGCGAGGATCGAGCGGATCTCGTCTGCGGCGGCCTTCGCGCCGCTTCCCTTTTCATGCCAGACCGCATGATGGTTCTCGGCCGAATGCTTGTAGGTCGGGCGCGCCTTGACGAACGCCGGGAACATCATCGCCGGCCCGACCGCCTGGGTGAGCTTAACCGCATTGTCCATGTCACGCTTGTCAAACGCGTTGACCATCGACGGCAGAAGCCCAAGAAAATTGACCTTGCGCCCGCCACGCGCAGCCTCAGCCTTTTTGAGCGCGGTCAGCAGCATCTTGGCGCATTCAAGCGAATCCTCGGCCACCTGGACCGGCGCGATTACCTCGTCGGCGACCGCCATCGCGCTCAAAGTGAGCTCGTCCCACTTGGGGCCAGTGTCGATGACGCAATAATCGAAATGCGCGGACAAGCCCCGAAAGCGCACGATGAAATCATGCACGTCCTGTGCCGCCTTGACCATCTGGAGGCGCGGATCAGCGCCGAACACGGTGATGCCGGGCGCGTCCTCGAGAACAAGCTTTTCGTCGGGATCGAACAGGTCGGCCGAGAACAGCCCGGTTCGCTCCTTGGCGAGCCGCCGCGTCGAGGAGCCTTGCGGATCCAGATCGAGAAACGCGACCCGCCGGCCCGCCTGCTCGGCGAGATACCAAGCGAGATGGGTCGCGAAGAAGGTCTTGCCGACGCCCCCTTTGAGAAGACTGATCACGATGGTCTTCACGTCTGTCTTTCGTGTCGTGCAACCGCGCTCAATAGTCGTCGGCGCCATTGCGGAGGCTGCGTTCATAATGGTCCCGCGCCGACCAGTCGCCGCGCGCGCCGAATCTGGGTCCGACGTAGCGGAAGAGATAGACGGTGAGCGCGAAACACGCGAACGCAAACACGATCGCATGATCGGGATGGTGCGAAAAATACTCAGCCATGGTCTGTCTCCTTCAGGTTCGCGGGTCGTGGCTGGCGGCCGCGCCGGTCACGAAGCTCCTCGTCGGGAACATCGAGACCGTAGGTTTGCTTGAGCGCGTTCATCACGAGCGCGCGCAAGGTCAGATTATCGTGATCGAGGGCGAGACGCGTGATCGCCGTGTGCATCGTCGGGGTTACCCGAAGCTGCAAAAAGGCTGAACGCCTAACGTCACTCCCCTGCCCTTCTTTCGCCACGGGCGACCTCTCCTCTCACATGACGACCGGAAAGTTACCGCTGCCCCGTATTGAGTTCAATACAGAGGCGATGAATGGGTGGGATCATAACCCGAAAGTGAGATTTACGTACGCTAGTAACAACGAATACCGAACGACCGGCTTTGGTTGATTCGAGTCCGACCGCTTTCAGAAGCCAGCGTTGTATCAGCTGCCGTTGCCTAGCTCAGCAGATGGCTAACCGATCAACGCCTTGCCGGCCATCTGTAATCCCTTGATCGCAGCCAGAGCCTCAATTTTCGAATGGTAGAATACCGGTAACCATTCACCTGTTCGCTGCGCGTAGATGCCCCAGCGGCAGCCCGACACATCGCGTTGCTCGCGCTCTCTCGCGATCCACTGTTCGGATTTGGCCATGCTGCATCTTACAGATTTGTTACGGTCGGGGCTACCCCGGCAACGTGCCCAATAACCATTACCTCCTGCCGTTGGGCAGTAGTAAGTGACAAACGTCCTTAAGAAAACCTCACAAATTGCGTCTCATCCACCACGCTTCTCAGCTTAAACACAGCGTTTCAGGGTAAACGTACGGCCAAGCGCAGTGACCAGAACAGATGCCCGGTCGCTTGAAATCACATAGCGGTTCGCTTCGGTCCAAGTTTTGCCTTCGCCGCGGTATGCCAGCTCAGCGGTGATAACGCCGTCGTTGTCCATGCGGACCGACTTCGGCGTTCCTTCAGCCTCATAGAAGTTGATGCGCTTCGATCCTACAAGCATGCCTACGGTATCCTCACCGCTGCATTTCGACAGATCGTCGGTCCATTGAGCTTGAAGGCTGTTGGGGAAAGAGGTCGACGCCATAGCGGGGGTCGCGCTTGCGAGCAGGCTGGCACCAAGCATCATCAGGTCCGGACGCATCACTGATCTCCTTACTAAGCGTCTCAGTTTAGCATGATCTTTGCCCCGAGCAACGGTCGCAAATAGGCGAAAGCTGACGTTGACCGTCAAACGCTGGTATGGCGGTCAGCGGTGAAATGTCCCGCATTCCCCGGATTCCACGAGTTGCCGACCAGAACCGTTCCGAAACGGGTTTCGGGACCCATTAAGTTCGACCTTAGCGTACGTAGAACTCACTTCCGTGTCGTGACCCCTGGATGCGGTTCTGCGACCACTCTCACGGGCTCAAGTCTGCTCAAGCAGACTTTTGCGTCCGGACAGTGGGCGAGCGTTAGCGTTCGACCGGCACCGCACGCCGCCGGCATTTCGCCTGGTGAGCCGGCGCCGCACAGACAGGCTGCCGGGTCCTATGTGACCCCAACATAAGCATGTGGCCCCGACCAAGGTCGGAGCCAGTACATTTCAGTATTCGCTGGTGAGGAGGATCGTTAGCACCCGGGCGGTGACATCCGGGTCCGCAGGATCGGGAGAACCAAAGTCCAGCGCGCGATCATAATAGATCCTATGCAGGCCGGATCGGCTATGCCGTTGTTCCGTCAAACCTCACG
>CAZXBM010000009.1:0-79144 GCA_964638495.1 uncultured Stakelama sp.
GGGCGCAGCGCGGCATCGTCTATATCGACGAGATCGACAAGATCAGCCGCAAGGCCGAAAATCCCTCCATCACGCGCGACGTGTCGGGTGAAGGCGTGCAGCAGGCATTGCTCAAGCTGATGGAAGGAACGACGGCAAGCGTGCCGCCGCAGGGCGGCCGTAAGCATCCGCAGCAGGAATTCCTGCAGGTCGACACGACCAACATCCTGTTCATTTGCGGCGGTGCGTTCTCGGGCCTCGAAAAGATCATTGGGGATCGCTTGCAGGGCAAGTCGATCGGCTTTGGCGCCTATGTCGCGGCATCCGAGGAACGGCGCACCGGTGAAGTGCTGAAATCGGTCGAGCCAGAGGATCTGCTCAAGTTCGGCCTGATTCCCGAATTTGTCGGTCGTCTGCCCGTGATCGCGACGCTTGAGGATCTTGACGTGCCCGCGCTCGTCACGATCCTGACCGAGCCGAAAAACGCGTTGGTGAAGCAGTATCAAAAGCTGTTCGACATGGAGAATGTCCAGCTCGACTTTACCGACGATGCGCTGGTGACCGTCGCCAGGAAGGCGATCGACCGCAAGACCGGCGCGCGCGGGTTGCGATCGATCCTCGAAGGCATCCTGCTCGACACGATGTTCGACCTGCCGGGCATGGACGGGGTCGATGAGGTGATGATCGACAAGGACGTGATCGAGGGCCGCAAGGAGCCGATCCGCGTCTATACCAAGAAGGAAAAGACCGGCGACGCCGCCTGACCGCGACGTTGCCAATAATGGCCTGATCTGCCGGGCGTGCGAGCCCGGCGATCTCGCTGCGGTCGCCACGCTCTGGCTGGACGGGTGGTTGTCGACCGCCATCTCGCTTGCCCAGCAACCCACATATAACGAGTTGCTTGCGCGCATGGAGCTTGAGGTGACGTCGGGCCAATGGCGCGTCATTGTCGCAGAAGTTGATGGGGCCGTGGCCGGATTCGCTGCGATCGATCCCGCGGCCGCCGTGCTCGAACAGATTTTCGTTGCGCCTGATTCGCATCAAAGAGGCATTGGGGCGAAGCTGATGGCCGCGGCGCAACAGGCAATGCCCGGCGGGTTTACGCTGTGGACGCATGGCGAAAATCTGGGTGCCCAGGCTTTTTACGCGCAGATGGGGATGACGCTGGTCAGTCCGGGTGTTCACCCGAAGCAGGGTTTTCCCATCCTCACCTTCGCCTTTGGGCCGGTGGCAGCGTGACCGTCAACATCGCCAGAAGCGATCAGCGGCGGACCATTGCCGCGATGCTTGCCCGTGCCTTTTTCGACGATCCGGCGATTTGCTGGATATTCCCCAACGCCGTGGATCGATCAAAACGCCTACCCAAGCTGTTCATGCTGTTGTTCGACACCGATGCCAATCGCGGCATGCGGCTGGTTACTGACAAGGGCGAGGCGGCAACGCTGTGGCGCGCGCCCGGCCAGTCGCACACCGGTGTCATGGAGATGATCTCCAGCCTGTTGCCGATGCTGGCCTGCTTCGGGACCGCAATCGGGCGCGGGATGGCCGTCGGCAAGGCAATCGACGCGCATCTGCCGGCGGGCGACTTCTGGTACCTCCACATTGCCGGGTGCGATCCGCTGCATCAGGGCAAGGGGCATGGCGCGCGGGTGGTGCGTGCCGGGCTGGAGCGCGCGGTCGACGGGCGCTTCCCCGCCTATCTGGAAACCCCGCTGGAGAAGAATATCGGCTTTTACCAGCAGCTCGGCTTTCGCGTGACCGACGAGTGGTGCGTGCCCAAGGGCGGTCCGCGCTTCTGGTCGATGCTGCGGCCGGCGTGAGGGCGCGGAAATTTGCTGCTCATTTGAGTATGGCGCCACCGGAAAATTTGCGTTTTGATGGCGCCGGCGTACAATTATCGAGCCTTTGGGTGCTTCCGGCGCAATCTGCAGCTGCAGGAGAGTTTTGATGGCAATCTTACCGATTGTGGCGTTGGTCTCCAAACCGCCGACGTCAAAGTCGCTCGCCGTGATTGAGGGGTTGGTGCTGGTGCTGCTGATCACCGCGCCATTGGCCTATGGCCTTGCGCTGACCAGCTTGCCACGCGAGGTCAGTATGTCAGTTGCGCTTGTGCTCGGCATATACTTGGCCGGGGTTTATGCGCGCTTTGCCAGTTCGTGATTTCCTGGGGCGTATGAGGTGTTGAGAGCTTCCGGTCACTGATGCTGTTGGCGACGCTTTACAGCGTCGCCTCGATCGCGCGCGCGGCGAGATCGGGGTCTGCCGCCTGGGTGATCGGCCGACCGATAACGAGGATCGATGCGCCGGCATCGAGCGCGGCGCGGGGAGTCACGACGCGCTTCTGGTCGCCCGCAACGCCATCTGCCGGGCGAACGCCGGGCACCACGAAGAAGCCCCTGGGCCACAATCGATGCGCGGCGGCGACTTCTTGGCCCGAACAAACGATGCCGTCCACACCTGCAGCCATCGCAAGCTCAGCAAGGCGCAGCACCTGATCGTGAACCGTGCCGGGTACGCCGATGCTGTGGAGATCGGGCTCATCCAGGCTGGTCAGCGAGGTGACCGCCACAACCTTGGTGCCCACCGGGGCGGCCGCCTTGGCATCCTCCATCATCGCCCGCCCACCGGCGGCGTGTACCGTCAGGATCGCTGGGTCGAGCCCACGCAGCGCCTGAACCGCCTTGGCGACTGTGTTTGGGATATCGTGGAGCTTGAGATCGAGAAAAATCGGCAATTCCAGCCCGGCCATCTCGCGAACCCCCGCAGGGCCGTTGGCAAGGAAGAATTCCAGCCCCAACTTTATCCCGCCGACATGATGCCTGACTTTCGTCGCCAGCGATTTTGCATTGCCGAGGTCCGGCGTATCGAGCGCAACGAAGATCCGCGTTCTGCTCATGCGATCCTCATGCCACACCGGGCTGCGGGATCGACGGGGTGCCGGCCAGCGCAGCCACATCCTGTGTCGCGTGAGCAGCATCGGGCCCAGCCGATGGATACGAGCTTGGTTTCGTTGCGGCGCGCAAATCGGTCATTGCGCGTTCTGCCGTCGTCAATTTCTGCCTCAGGCGCCATTTCACGGCGTGATGATAAAACAGCACGGGCAGCAGTCCGCTCAGAAATGTCAGAATCAGCAGCAGCGGCAGATTGACGTCCGCAATAAGTCCCGCCCAGAGCTTGATCGGCACCGTCGTCCAATTGCCGATTGAAAACACGGCGACGACCACCGCGAGCAGGAACCAGAAGAGCGTCTTGAGAAACTGCATTGCGTGCTCCTTGCAGCGACGGGTTTAGGGTGCTCGCGCCGGTTTTGCCAGCCTCACCCGATTTCCGTGCGCAGCGATGCGATCAGCGGGGCAACCGCCAGCAGCTTTGGCTCTTCCTCGTCAAGGATGGCAACAAACGCTGCCCGCTTGATCAAGGCAATCCTGCCGGGTTTCATCCGCATATTGGCCGGCAGCGTGGAGACCACGATGTCGATCAGCCGATCAGCCCCGTGCAGCCGCCCCCACAGATAATCATTCTCCCGGTAAGCGCGGCTGAAGAAAGCCCCAAAGCTGTTGAATTGGATGCCCTTCAACGTCGCCTGCGCGCCGCCCTTGCGGATGGCGACGGCATCGTCGGGGGCGATCCGGTCAACCTTGATCGCGTCGAATTCGTCCAGTCCTTCGCCTTGAAGGAGCGGTAACGTGGCGACATCGAAATACGGAAAGCCAAGATAGGCTAGTAGCATCGGCCGCCGCACCTCTTTGGTGGCCTGGGCCAAGGCGGTTGATAGCCGCGCTTCGGTTTCGTCGTCCAACGGCTTCAGGTTGAGTGATTCAGCCAATCGTTCGAGCAATGGCCCCGCATCGCCGCGTAAAGCCCGCACCTCCCTGCGCAGCGCCATGTGGGTTTCGCTGCGCTTGCATTCCAGATAGGCGGCAAGCGACGTGTAGATCGCGTCGCGAAGCCCCGCCATTTCATCTTCGGCAAAGCTGATTTCAAGATCCGACAGGCGCCTGGCCATCATCCGCAGGCGGCGGATGCGAAAGCCAAGATCATATGACCGCAAAAACGCGATAGTCGCTGGATTGGTGCCACCTGAAAAGGTCGGTCCCATATCGTCCATGCCCTGCGCATGTACTGTGGCGGCGACATGGCGGCGAATACTGATCAACCGGCTGTGCCCTTGCTCCCCACCGACTGCGTAGAGCAGTTGGGCAATCTGCTCGATCACGCCTGCGAGCTTGAGATGGCCATAGGCGGCATAGCCATAACCGGCCTTTATTGCTGCTGCCTGCTGCGCCCGCCGCCGCCAGGTGCCGAGCCGCGCGACCGTCGGTCGATCGAGGAACAAGGTGTAGCCGAAAAGTGCCTCCACCTGCTGTTCGACCTCAGGTCGAATCCCGGCGATGATTTCCCGCATCCGTTCGATCCGTTGTGATCGTTCGGTGATCGCCTCCAGATTATCGCGGATGGGTTGCTGTCGGGGCAGTTCGGAGATCGCGCCGATGATGGTCTGGAAGAAGCCGGGTACGCCGTCTTTTTTGGTGCCGGTGTCGATTTTCCCGCCGGGAAATGGATCGATATACACAAAACGCCGGTCGACCTGGCGACGGGCCGGTCGCTCGCGCAGGGCATCGATCGCGGGCTTGAAGGGGGCGTTGGCCAGCACCGACCCATCGATCAGCACGGCCTTGTCGGCGGCATTGGCGGCATGTTGGCGGGGCAACACCCGCTTCAAGAAGCGTTCTCGGCCAGGCCACGCAACGTTGCGCTGTGCCAGCACGGTATCGAGTTCGCCCACGGTGCACGGCGGAAACGCACCGGGGAAGCTAGACGTGGCGCGCGCCGCGAAGGTCAGCTCGCCGGGGTGCGCGAGCGTATGATCGCGGCGACCATGATCGGAAAAGGAAAAAATCAGCCGGTGTTCGGTTTCAATCACCTGCGGCGGCGAATTGAGCGCGAGCTGCTCAGGATGGCCGGCGAAATCGGTGACGGTAACGAACAGATCGAGTGGTTGGCCATCAGGCAACAGCCGCTCGCCTGCAGGTGCGGCGACCATGGCATCGAACGCGTCAAGCATCAGGTGGGTGAATCGCGCGCCCCCGAAAGGTGGCTCGAACCAACGGGATCGCACGAATTTTGACAGCTTGGCGCGCACCTCGGCCCGCGCGCTCGATTCGACGAGCTCGTTGATCCGGTCCCCTGCACGGCGTTGCGCCATCCAGGCGATGGGTAGGGCCCAAATCTTTGAGAAGCGATGCCTGGGCCCCTGACTTTTGTCGATCAATGCCTCGATATCCGCTGAGTCGAGCCAAAGATCGGTCAGCGGCTCCAGGGATTGACCGGTGGAGATGGCCTGGGCGAGAAACACCCCGTTAATGCCGCCCGCGCTCGCGCCGGCGATGATATCAACCAGAATGCGCAACCGAAGTTTGTGCTCGTCCTCAATTTCCTGCAGCAACGCGCAATAGACGCCCTGGCAACCCTCGGCGGGGGCTTCCCCGGCGTGAAAGGCACGGCTGGCGCGCGCAAGGCGCCAGATTTCCTTGGAAATACCGTGCATGTACACGGCAAGACTGATCCCGCCATAACAGACCAACGCGAGCCGCAGTTCCTTTTCCCGGATCATCTCACGCCTCCTCCACTACAGCCCAGATCGGTAGATGATCAGACGCCGTGCGCGACGATTTGCTGTGGTGCACGCCACAGTCAATTACGCGCAAATCCCGCGATACCATGATCCGGTCGAGCCGCGCGATAGGGCGGCGTGCGTGAAAGCTTGGGCCCGTTTCGGCGAAGGTAAAATGCCGCCCGAAATCATGGAGGCAGCCCGATGATGCGCGCCACTCGTTCAAATCGCCCATCAAGACCGTGGGGCGATGCGTTGCGCTGCTGGCGACATGCGCAATGATGGCCTGCGCCTGGCGTCGTCGCCACAGCCCGGACAGGTCGAGATGCATGCCGACCGCCCGGATTGCCCGGCCATCGATGCGCACATCGGCCATTACGGCACCGCGTGGCTCGAGCGTGGGCAGTTCTATCCGCTCGCAATCGACCAGGGCGGCCGATTTTCGCACGAGCATCGTGTTGCCATGCCAGCCGATGCTTGCAGCCCGCGCGCCAAAGGAGATGGCTTGCCACGGGCTGTGCTGGTCGATGAGCAGGGCAGGGATAACGCTCGCCCGGCTGCCAAAGCGCAGGTCGGCCTCCTGCAGCGCGATCAAGTCTGCGTCTATTTCGTGCAGTACGTCCAGGATGCGGTCTGGGCGGCGCTGGCGATCGGTACCGATGCCCTTGTGGATATTGTAACTGGCGATCTTGATCATCGCCCCCTTATCGACCGGGCATGAACGCATCGGCAAGGGGAATGGTGCCGGTTGCAGGAATCGAACCCGCGACCTTCGGTTTACAAAACCGCTGCTCTACCAGCTGAGCTAAACCGGCATTCGGAAAAGCCCCATGCGTCAGACGACGCCGAAGGTCCAGCCCTCGCTTTGCGCAATGTCACGCGAAAGGCCTGATGGTGCCCAAAAATGTGGCTTGGCAGCGTGCGCGCGCAGCCATGCAGCGGTGAGGATCGCATCGGTCGCATGATCGTCATAGCGGTCGAGCGGGGCGTGCGGCTTGCTGCCGATGGCCGGGTGGGTGAGGGCGGCGTCCAGCGCCACCCCGCCGCGCAGCTTGCTGGTTCCCTTGCGCAGGCCAGCCGTGCGGGCGGCAATGGCGGTATAGATTTCAACCACGAGCGCGCCCGATGCCGGTACCGGATCGAACGGCCAAACCGGTAGCGAATCGCCCAGCTGGTGGAGCAGACGCATGCCGGCAAAGCTTGCCTTGGCCACCTGCGCAGCGCCGATGGCATCATAAACCGTCGACGGTTTGCCGCCGCCGGCGGCATTATATTGCGCCTCACAGCGGCGAAAATGCATGAAGCTGGCCTTGTGGCCGTCTGCCGCACCCATGTAAAAATGCGCACCGCGACGCCGCTCGAGAAAGGATGCTGCGCCCAGATCCTCGTCATCGCTGTCGGCATCGACATAGGCCCAAAAGGGGCGAGCAGCGTCAGGCGTGGGTTCGCCGGGGAGGTAAGCACCGCGCTCAATCATCGGTGGGGCAAAGCTGAAATCGAACCCGATCAGCAGTGGCTCATTGGCCTGTGCGTGGAGCCATTCGAGGACGGCAGTCCGTGACCAGACGGAGTCGGGTGGCGTCAGCAGACGAGGGGCTGCATCCCCTGCGTCGCAAATCGCCAGCGCAATGCCGCGATGCCGCTTTCCCTTTGCGCCTGACCAATCGATTGCGGCGAATTGGGTGAAATGAGTCATGCCCCCTTCTTGCGCGGCCTGGCAGGCGGTTTGGCGGCGGCCTGATCTCGCGCGCGTTCAATCATCGCCTGCACCCGATCGGGATCGGCACTGTCGTACCGCACCAACAGGCTTGGCCAGCCGTGATAATGCGGGGTCTGCCAGAAGCTGTCGGGATCGGTCTCGATCAACATCGCCTTGGTATCGTGATCGATCTGCAGCACAAAAGAATCGGGTTCGCGGCTGGGTGAAACGAACGCGCGCTGGTTGCTGGCGGTTTTTGCGGCGGGCTTCCCATAAGCGGACGCCAGTTCAGTATTGGGCAAGCTCAGCGCGAACGTGACGACCGCGTCCCAGCAACGCAGCGGCTCGGTCATTGCTTGACCTGTGCGAGGATGTCTGCGGTGAACCGCCCGATATCGAAGCCGCCGCCGCCCGGATCTTCGCCGCGACGGACAATGACGATGCGGCGGCTCGGCACGATCACGACATATTGCCCGCGATTGCCGTTGGCGGAGTAGGTGTCGGCTGGCACGCCCGGCACCTTGTTCATCAGCCAGAAGGTAGCACCATAGCCAAAGCCCGTTAAAGGCTGCGGCTCGGAAGGGGAGGTGGCATATTTCACCCAGCCTTCGGGCAGCAGTCGCTCGCCGTTCCAGACGCCGTCGTTGAGGTATAGTAGCCCGAACCGCCCCAGATCACGCGCCGTCGTCCACACCTGGCTCGAGGAAACATAATTCCCTTTCCAGTCGGTCTCAGCGACCGTGTGCGCCATGCCAAGCTTGGCGAACAAGGCCTCTTTCGGGAAAAGCCGGTAGCGCTCCTCGCCCAGACCCGCGCGGACGGAGAGCATGGCGAGCAGAATGTCGTTATTGGCGTAGCGAAAATGGGTGCCAGGTTTCGCTTCAAGCGGCCATTGTACGACATTTTCGCTGACGCTCGTCCCGCCAAAATAGATGGGATCGGTTCGGTTGCCGGCGGTGTCGCTATGCAACCCGCTGGCCATCCGCATCAGATTATCGAGCGTTATCGCATAGCGCGGATCGCGCGGATCAGCCCAGGCGGCAATCGGCGCGGGCTGGTCCACTTTGAGCGCGCCCCGCTTCACCGCCATACCGACCAGCGTGCCGGTGATGCTTTTCGCGACCGACCAGGTGCGTTGCGCGACATAGGGGCCAAATCCCGGCGCATATTGCTCGGCGATCAGGCTGTTGCCGCGCAGCACGACGACCGCCGTCGTCTTGGCCCCCTTGCCATAGGTCATGCCATCAAACGCGGCAGCGACCGGGGCGAGCGGGGGCTGGGCGATACGCGGCAGCGCATCACCCTTGGGCCAGGGCGCTGGATTGCCACCTGCGGGCAGCGGCACCGGCAGGAAAGGCGCTTGTCGCGGCGCAGGGAGCGCGCCGATGGGCTGGGTGATGCAGCCGGTTGCTGGATTCCATTCGGCCACACGCGGCGGCATGTCTGGCGAGTATGGCACCCGAACGCTGCCATTGCCCCGGTCGATTTCGGCGGTCAGCTTGGGGACGAGCGTTTCATACTCGTTGTAGATGCC
Source organism: uncultured Stakelama sp. (assembly GCA_964638495.1). Classification (GTDB taxonomy): domain Bacteria; phylum Pseudomonadota; class Alphaproteobacteria; order Sphingomonadales; family Sphingomonadaceae; genus Sphingomonas. The sequence goes on from CAZXBM010000009.1 coordinate 8,827, forward strand.
GTGTAGTTCGTCCTGCGCGAGTTGCGCTTGCGTCCGCCCCGCGATGAACACGCCGCTACAGGTAAAGGCGGCCTTATAGCCCGCCGCGATCGCCAGATCATAAGGGGCGGGTTGCTTCCCTTGCTGCGCGAGTGCTGGCACTGCCATCGTCACCAGCATCGCTGTGCCCAGTCTAGTCCTCAACTTAGTCCCCAGCCGCATTCCTCAATCCCTCCCAATAGACCATTCGTTCGGCAATTCGCTTTTCAAACCCCCGGTCGGTCGGGCGATAAAAGGTTTCTGCCCGCATCTCGGTCGGCCAATAATCCGCCCCGGAAAAGCCCGATTTGGTATCATGATCATAGGCATAGTTTTTGCCATAGCCGATATCCTTCATCAGCTTGGTCGGCGCGTTGAGGATGTGCGCTGGCGGCATGAGCGAGCCGGTGTCGCGCGCTGATTTCCAGGCGGCCTTCTGGGCCGTGTAAGCGGCGTTCGATTTGGGCGCGGTGGCGCAATAAAGACAGGCCTGCGCTATGGCCAGTTCGCCCTCTGGCGAGCCGAGAAAGTCATAGGCATCCTTGGCGGCGAGGCACTGGACCAGCGCTTGCGGGTCAGCCAGCCCGATATCCTCGCTGGCAAAACGGGTAATCCGCCGCAGCACGTAAAGAGGCTCTTCCCCCGCCACCAGCATGCGCGCCAGGTAATAGAGCGCGGCCTGGGGGTCTGATCCCCGCATCGATTTATGCAGGGCAGAAATCAGCGTGTAATGCCCCTCGCGGTCCTTGTCGTACACCGCGACCCTGCGCTGGAGGAACGCCGACAATCCCGCTGGATCAAGCGGCTCGAGCAGGTCGACCGAATAGAGCGTCTCGGCCTGGTTGAGCAGGAAGCGCCCATCGCCATCGGCACTCGCGATCATCGCTGCGCGGGCATCGGGGGTGAGAGGCAGGGGGCGGTGCTCGATCGCCTCGGCACGATCGAGCAGCAGGCCAAGCGCGGCGGCATCCAGCCGCTGGAGGATCAAAACCTGGGCGCGGCTGAGCAGGGCGGCGTTGAGCTCGAAGGAAGGATTTTCGGTCGTGGCGCCGACGAGGGTGACCGTCCCGTCCTCGACATAGGGCAAGAAGCCATCCTGCTGCGCGCGATTGAAGCGATGGATTTCATCGACGAACAACAATGTCCGGGTGCCGATCCGTGCATGATCGCGCGCTTCAGCAAAGACCTTCTTCAAGTCCGCCACGCCGGAAAACACCGCTGAAATCGCAGCGAAGCGCAGACCGACCGCGTCAGCGAGCAAGCGCGCGATCGTCGTCTTGCCGGTGCCGGGCGGCCCCCATAGGATCATTGACGACAGCCGTCGCGCCGCGACCATCCGGCCGATTGCGCCCTCGGGCCCGGTCAAATGCTCTTGCCCAACCACCGCGTCCAGGTGCGCGGGACGCAGTCGATCAGCCAACGGACTGTTGTCGGGCAGCGGGCTGCCGGTGCTTTCAGCGGGAGCAAAGAGATCGACCATGCCCCAAGATAAGCACGCCAGAATTTTTTACAGCAACTCTTGTATCAATCGTTTCAAGATATATCTTCGCTGTATCAAATCGTATAAGGAGCGCTCAAATGTTTCATGCTTACGGCAATCGCCACTGCGGACCACGCGGATCACGCCGCTGGGGACCGTTCGCCTTTACCTTTGAGGTCGATCAGCAGGGTATGCACGGCGGGCCGCGTGGTCGGCGCGGCCGGATGTTCGACGGCAGCGAATTGCGGCTCGTGCTGCTCAAGCTGATCGCGGACCAACCCCGCCACGGCTATGATCTCATCCGCGAGATCGAAGAGCTCACCGGTGGTGCCTATGCGCCAAGCCCCGGCGTCGTTTATCCGACTATTACGCTGCTCGATGATATGGGGCAGATCGACGAGCAAAAGGCCGAGGGCGCGAAGAAACTATTCGCCGTCACCGAGGCTGGCACGGCGCATCTCGCCGAGCGCGCCGAGGAGGTCGAAGCGCTGATGGCGCGGCTGACCGATCTGGGGGCCGAACGCCAGCGCACCGATAGTGCATCGGTTCGTCGCGCCATGGGCAATTTGCGGTCGGTGCTGATGCATCGCTTCAGCCACGGCGACGTGGATGTCGAGACGCTTCACCGGATCGTCGCGCTGATTGACGATGCCGCGCAGAAGATCGAGCGGCTCGATTGATGGCAGGGCGCGGCGGGCTATTGCCTCCGCCGCGCCTCGACCTCCAGATATTTGTCGAGCACTTTCTGGTTGATCGCGTCCCAGCCATAGGCCCGGCTGCGCGCTTCGCCGGCAAGGCCGTCTTCATCGGCCAGATCGCGGTCTTTGCAATAGGCCTGCAACGCGTCGGCAAAGCCCTCAATATCCTCAGGCGGCACCAATCGTCCGGTAACGCCGTGCTCGACCAGGCTTGAGCTGCCGGTGGCAATCGCCGCCACCACCGGTACCGCGCAGGCCATCGCCTCAAGCGTCACATTGCCGAATGTCTCGGTCACGCTCGGGTTGAACAGCATATCCATCGAGGCGACGGCGCGGCCAAGGTCTGCACCTGCCTGAAAACCGGCAAACACCGCCGATGGCACTTGCTCCGCAAACCAATCCTGCGCCGGGCCCTTGCCGATAACGAGCACCCGGTGCGGCACGCCGCGCTTGGCGAGCGCGCTGATGGCAGCGGCAAAGGTGTCGATCCCCTTTTCCAGCACCAGCCGCCCCAGAAAGCCGATCACCATCTCATCATCGCGGATGCCAAGCTCGCGGCGCCAGGGCAGGCTGCGCGCGGCGGGTGTGAAGATGCCGGTGTCGATCCCGCGCGACCAGATCGCGATATCCCCATTCATCCGCTGTGCGCTGAGCAGGTCAGCCATCGACTGTGACGGCGGCATGATCGCATCGCATCGCCGGTAGAAACGGCGGAGCAGCGCCAGCGCACCGGGCTCGAGAAACCCAAGATTGTAATAGCTCAGATAGGTTTCAAAGCGGGTATGCACCGATGCGACCACGGGAATGCCGCGCTGTCGCGCCCAGGTTACCGCGCGGTGACCAAGGATATCGGGCGCGGAGACGTGCACCATGTTGGGCGCAAAAGCCGCTAGATCGCGCTGGACCGACGCCGGAATGCCGCGCGCAACGAGATATTCCTTGCGCGTCGGGATGGAGAAGGCCGGCACAGAGACAACATCACCGGTCGGCTCGAAAGCGGGCACGGGCAGCGTCGGCGAATAGACCCGTACCTTGCAGCCCTGCGACAGGAGATAGCCGACCAACTTGTTGAGCGCCGGATTTGCGCCGTCACGGGTGTAATTATAGTTGCCGCTGAACAGGGCGATACGGAGGTCGGTCGCTTTCATTGCCGATGCCATAGCGCGCCGCGTGCGGCATGACTATCTTGGGAGACACAATCCTGCACCGGAGAGCTTTTCATGGCCGATCTCAGCGCGTTTCCCATCACCAGCCGCTGGCCTGCGCAGCATCCAGACCGGCTGCAACTTTACAGTTTCCCGACGCCCAACGGGGTGAAGGTCTCCATCATGCTGGAGGAAACCGGCTTGGCCTATGAGCCGCATCTGGTGCGAATCATGGCCAATGAAAGCCATGATCCTGCATTCCTGTCGCTGAACCCCAATGGCAAGATACCCGCGATCCTCGATCCCGATGGCCCCGACGGCAAGCCCTTTGCGCTGTTCGAAAGCGGCGCGATCCTGCTGTATCTCGCCAATAAATCGGGCCGGTTTCTCTCGACCGATCCAGCGACGCGCTTTCAGACGATCCAGTGGCTGATGTTCCAGATGGGTGGCGTCGGGCCGATGTTTGGCCAGATGGGTTTCTTCGTGAAATTCGCCGGCGCGCAATGGGAAGACAAACGCCCGCAGGAGCGCTTCGTCGCCGAAGTGAAGCGCATTCTTGGCGTCATGGATGTCGTGCTTGAGGGGCGGCAATGGTTCATGGGCGATGAGTACACTATTGCCGATATCTCCATGATCGGCTGGGTGCGCGCCATCGACAGCTTTTACGGCGCGGGCGAGCTGGTCGGGCTGGCCGACTTTGCCAATGTGACCGCCTGGCTGGAACGGGCGCTGGCCCGGCCGGCAGTGCAGCGGGGGCTGGTGATTCCCGGTATCTGATTACGTGCCGAAATGCACCAGCTCTTGGGCAATCACACCCTAAAACGCGGCAACGCTGTAGTGGCGCACAGAACCGATATTCCCTTTTCGTTCTCATTCTGCTAGCCGTCGGCCATGGCAAAACCACAAAAGCGCTATGTCTGCCAATCCTGCGGCTCGGTGTCGCATCGCTGGGCAGGGCAGTGCGCTGATTGCAGCGAGTGGAACACGCTGGTCGAGGAAGCGACCGGGCCAGTCACGCCCTTTGCCGCCAAGCATAATCTGCAGGGCGGTGGCCGCGCGCTGCAGCTCGTGGGGCTCGACAGCGAGATCGCCCTGCCTGAGCGGCTGCCGACGGGGATCGCCGAGCTGGACCGCGCACTCGGCGGCGGTTTTGTCGAGGGATCGGCGACGCTGATCGGTGGCGATCCGGGCATCGGCAAGTCGACGTTATTGCTCCAGGCGGCGGCGAAGCTGGCGCTGGCTGGCCACTCAGTCGCCTATGTTTCTGGCGAGGAAGCCGCCGATCAGGTCAGGCTGCGCGCGCGGCGACTGGGGCTGGGGACGGCACCGGTGATGCTCGCCGCCGCCACCTCGGTGCGCGATATCCTGACGACGCTCTCGCAGGCCAGGCCGCCTGCGCTGGTGGTGATCGATTCGATCCAGACGATGCATAGCGACCTGATTGAAGGCGCGCCGGGCACCGTCAGCCAGGTGCGCGCCTCGGCACAGGAACTGATCCGCTTTGCCAAGGAGCGCGGCACCGCCGTGGTGCTGGTCGGCCATGTCACCAAGGATGGCAGCATCGCCGGCCCGCGCGTGCTCGAACACATGGTCGATACCGTGCTGAGCTTCGAAGGGGAGCGCAGCCACCAGTATCGCATCCTGCGCGCGATCAAGAACCGCTTTGGCGGCACCGACGAGATCGGCGTATTCGCGATGGTGGAGGAGGGGCTGACCGAGGTGTCCAACCCGTCGGCGCTGTTCCTCACCCAGCGTGATGAGGGCGTGACCGGCACCGTCGTGTTTCCAGCGCTTGAAGGGACGCGGCCGGTGCTGGTCGAAATCCAGGCGCTCGTCGTTCGCCTGGCAAGCGGTGCGACGCCGCGCCGCGCGGTCGTCGGCTGGGATTCGGGGCGATTGGCGATGATCCTTGCGGTGCTGGAGGCGCGCTGCGGGCTCAGCTTTTCGAGTTCGGAAGTCTATCTCAACATTGCCGGCGGATACCGCGTGCAGGACCCGGCTGCCGACCTTGCCGTGGCCGCTGCCCTCATCTCCGCGCTCAGCGAACGGCCGGTCTCGATCGATTCGGTCGCCTTTGGCGAGGTGGCGCTTTCGGGCGAAATCAGGCCGGTTGCGCATGGGGCCCTGCGGCTCAAGGAAGCGGGCAAGCTCGGCTTCGAACGCGCGCTGGTGCCGGCGGCGCTGTCGGGGGAGAAGCAGCCGCTCAAGCTCTCCGGCTTCAAGAACCTTGGCAGTTTCGTTGACCATATGCTCGGGCGTGGCTAGCGATCAGGCGATCGACACACCATTTCCCGCCAGAGGGAACAAGGGACGGGTATATGGGACTGACGGCGCTGGACATTATCGTATTGCTGCTGGTTGGTGGCGGGGCGATCATGGGGCTGGTGCGCGGCTTCGTGACTGAAGTCCTGTCGTTGATGGTCTGGATCTTCATCGTCTTCGGCTTGAAGCTGTTGCACGGCACGGTGACTTCCCTGTTGGCGGGCGTGGTCGGCACGACGGCTGGAGCGGCAGTGCTCGCTTTCGCGATTGTGGCGGGGGCGATTTATTTTGGCGGGCGCCTGGTTGCCAACATGGTCGGCGCGCGCACGCGCACCTCCATCCTCGGCCCGCTAGATCGAGCGCTTGGCTTTGGGTTTGGCGGCTTGAAGGGCCTCATCTTGGCCAGCCTCGGCTTTCTGTTGATCGTGTTGGTGACGGACACGATCGGCGGTGGTGCCAATGGGCGGCCCGACTGGATCACGAAATCGCGGACCTATCCCATCCTCAGCCAAACGAGCAAAGGCATCGCCGACTTCGTCGATCGCCGCCGGCGCGGAGAGGCTATGTTCACCACAGACGGTAATGACGCTGCCGCCGCCAATGCAACCGACGCCGCACCATGAATGCGCCGCTCTATAACCGGGAGATCCTGCGCCTTGCTGCAGCAGCGCCCGTCGATGGCCGGCTGGTCGATCCGATGGGCAGCGTCGAGTTGCGATCGCCCGTATGCGGGAGCAGGGTTACCGTTGACGTCAATCTGGATGCCGATGGCCGCGTGCGCGAAATCGGCATGATGGTGCGCGCCTGCGCGCTGGGTCAGGCATCGTCGACCGTGATGGCAGCGCACGCCGTTGGAAAAGACGCGATCCAACTCGCGCAGGCCCGCGATTCGCTTGCTGCTTGGCTTGGCGGTGAAGGTGATGTGCCCGATTGGCCGGGCCTCGATATTTTTGAACCCGCCCGCCCGCACACCGCCCGCCATGCATCGATCCGTCTGGCCTTCGAAGCGGCCGCAACAGCAGCGGACATGGCGGGGAAAAGCCGATGACAGGATCGACCCTGCGCGACGGCGTGATCCTGCTCGGCTTCGCGCTTGGCTTCGTGCTGCTGTTTCGCAAGCTCGGGCTGGGTGCGACCCTGGGCTTCCTCGTTGCAGGAGCCGTCGTCGGGCCACAGGTGCTGGGCCTGGTCGGCGATGCCGAACAGAAAATGGGCATTGCCGAACTGGGCATCACCCTGCTGCTGTTCCTCGTCGGGCTCGAGCTCAACCCGGCTCGGCTGTGGCGGCTGCGGCAGGATATTTTCGCTCTGGGGTTGCTGCAGGTTTGCCTGTGTGGGGCGGCTGTCGGCGCAATTGTCTGGGTAGTTGCCGGTTTTTCCCCCGCAGCAGCGCTTGCGGTTGGCCTGCCGCTTGCGCTGTCGTCTACCGCACAGGTTTTGCCGATGTTGCAATCGGCCGGGCGGCTGCGCACCCCGTTTGGCGAGCGTGCATTTTCCATCCTGCTTTTTCAAGATCTGTCGATCGTCCCGATGATCACCATTGTTGCGGCGCTCTCGCGTGCCCCAGCCGTGGCGAATGCGCCGCCCGGCTGGTTGCTCGGGCTGTACACCGTGCTGGCGATCATCGGACTCGTGGCGGCAGGGCGTTTTCTGCTGAGGCCGCTGTTTCGCCTGATCGGCAATCTTGGCGAGCGCGAGATGTTCGTGTTCGCTGCGTTGTTCACCGTCATCGCCAGTTCCGCCGTGATGGAGGCGCTTGGCCTGTCGACGGCGCTTGGGGCGTTCATCGCCGGGGTCATGCTGGCGGATAGCCCCTATCGGCATGAGCTTGAGGCCGATGTCGATCCATTCCGATCGATCCTGCTCGGGCTGTTCTTCCTGAGCGTGGGCATGATGCTTGATCTGCAGGCCATCGCGGAGCGGCCGCTGTTCGTGGTCGGCATGGCGTTGCTGCTCATCACTGCCAAGACCGTGATCATGATGGGCATTGGCCTGTTCTTCAAAATGAACTGGCGCCCCGCTTTCGCGCTTGGCCTACTGCTGAGTCAGGGTGGCGAGTTTGGCTTTGTGCTGTTTGCTCAGGCGAAGGACGCGCTGCTGATCGCGCCAGAGGCGGCAAGCCTGTTTGGTGCCGTCGTTACGCTGTCGATGGCGACCACACCGTTCCTGATGATCATCACCCGCCGCTTTCGGGCCCCGCCGCCTGTCAGCGGCGAAGGGCTCGAGACCCCGCATCAGGACGGGGCCAGTGCGATTGTTGTCGGCTATGGCCGCTTCGGGCAGACAGTGGCGCAGATGCTGGCGGGACAGAGGATATCAGTCACGCTGATCGACCGTGATCCTCAGACAATTACCACAGCCGGCACCTTTGGCATGAAGGTCTATTACGGCGATGGCACGCGGATGGATCTGCTGCGCCAGGCCGGCGCGGCTGACGCGCAATTGCTCCTGTTCTGCATCGACGGTGATGTGATCGACGCCGACATGCTCGAAGCCGTTCACCACACCTTCCCCGATTGCGCGATCTTCGTGCGCGCTTATGATCGGCGCAGCATCATGAAGATGGCCAGTGCACCGGTGGCTGGCACCGTGCGCGAAGTGATGGAATCCGCCGTCGTCATGGCGCGGGCGGCGATGCAAAATCTGGGCGTTGATTCAGAAGAGATCGGGCGGACCGAAGACGAGTATCGCCGACGGGATGACGCACGGCTGCGGGCACAGACCGATGCCAATGATATGCATGCCGGTCGTAACCAGATTTTCACCAACCAGCCATCCGCTGCCGCCGTGGAAGAACCGGGGTGAACCGGTTGATGCTTCTCGCGGCGCTATCCGGCGCGATGGCGGTGGGTGCCGGTGCCTTTGGTGCGCATGGCGCTCCGGCAGCGGCAGCCGAGTTGCTGAAGACCGGTGCGCATTATCAGTTGGTCCACGCAATTGCAGCGTTGATCGCGATGCGGATCAATGCGCGCGGACCGGGCTGGCTGTTTGTCGTGGGGGGCGGTCTGTTCGGCGGATCGCTTTATCTGTTGGCGGCAGGCCTGCCACGCCTGATTGGCATCGTCACGCCTGTCGGCGGCCTGTTGCTGATCACCGGTTGGCTATGGCTTGGCTGGCGCGCCATTGGGCAGCGAGATGACGCAGGGCAGGGGGAATGACACCCGGCCTGCTTCGCATCCGGCTCAGCGCCCCGGCTGGTCCAGAAACCGGGCGACGTCTGCAAGACTGACCGAGGAATCGACGAACGTCTGGCCAATGCCACGAGCGAGCAGGAACGGGAGCGTTCCCGCCGCCATCTTCTTGTCGTGACGCATATAATCGACCAGCGCCTCGCCGCTGGCTGAGACGCCACTGGCGGCCAACCCGTTGGGCAACCCTACGCTACCAAGATGCGCGGCGACACGCGCTGCTTCTTCTGGCGTGCATAATCCTTGTTCTGCAGAATAGGCAAAGGCGAGCGCCATGCCGGCCGCAACCGCCTCACCATGCAGCAGCTTGTCTGAAAAACCCGCTGCCGCCTCCAGCGCATGGCCAAAGGTGTGGCCAAGATTGAGCAACGCGCGCTGGCCGCTCGTCTCGCGCTCATCCGCCGCCACGATCCGTGCCTTGGATGCCACGCTATGGCTGATCGCCTTTATCCGCGCCGCCGCGTCGCCTGCGATCAGCGCACTGCCATGCGCTTCGCACCAGGCGAAGAAATCGGCATCGTCGATCAGCCCGTATTTCACGATCTCGGCATAGCCCGCGCGCACCTCGCGCGCCGGGAGCGTATCAAGCGTATCTGGATCGATCAGCACCATGGCTGGCTGGTGAAAAGCGCCGATCAGGTTCTTTCCCTCACGACTGTTGATCGCCGTCTTGCCCCCCACCGATGAATCGACCTGCGCGAGCAGTGTGGTCGGCACCTGAACGAAGCGGCAGCCACGCTTCAGGATTGCGCACGCAAAGCCAACCAGGTCGCCAATCACCCCGCCGCCCAGCGCAATGACATGATCGCCCCGCTCGACGCCCAGCTCGAGCAGCCGATCCGTCAGCTGCTCAAGCATCGACCAGCTCTTGGTCGATTCGCCCGGTGGTAGATTGACCACCGTGGTCGGCACGCCGGCTGCCCGCAGTGATTCGCACAGGATCGCCTGGTGATGCGCAAGGTTGGTGTCGGAGACGATCACCATGCCCCGCCCACGCGCGAGCGGCGCGAGTTCATTTCCCCCGCGCGTCAGCAGACCGTTCTCGATCAGCACGGGATAGGCCCGTTCGCCCAGTTCAACGTCAATCCGCATCAGGCCTCCCAGCGTCCAGCACCGATGGCCTTCAGAATCGCATTCACGGTCGCTTCATGCGGCGCTTGCTGGCTGGAGACATGGATCGGCGCCAGCGCATAGATGGGGTTGCGCACCTTGGCCAGATCAGTGAGCACCTGGATGGGGTCGCGATTGCGCAACAACGGTCGCGTGTCGCGCTTCTTCACGCGTTCCGCCAGAATTCTGGGGTTCGCATCCAGCCAAACCGCCACTGCCTGTTCCAAGATCAACGCGCGCGTCTCACTGTTGATAAACGCGCCGCCGCCGGTCGCAATCACCTTGGGCGTGCCGTCGATCAACCGGGCAATGACGCGCCGTTCGCCATCGCGAAATTCGCCCTCGCCAAATCGCTCGAAAATGTCCGCAATCGTCATGCCGGCGGCAGTCTCGATCTCGGCATCGGCATCGACGAACGGCAAAGACAAGCGCGCCGCTAGCCGCCGACCGACGGTGGATTTGCCGACGCCCATCAGGCCGATGAGAACGATTGGCATCCCGTTCCATGCCTTCTGGGGTAGGTGATTTTGCAACATGATCTACAGGGCTATACAGCGAGCAGGGCGCTCGGGCAAAAGGCGCGGCACCACTCATTACCGAATCCGCTTGCAAGGTCTGTTTCATGTCCCGTTCGCTGTCGCTGCCGTTTGTCATCATCGCTGTAATTCTGCTCCTGCTGGTCGGCGGGATGGTCGCATTGGCTAGCCGGAATGGTGAAAAACCACTGACCCGTGTCGAAAAGGTCGTGCCGCTTGCGTCCCTCCAGAAATAAGGCAGGCGTCGGCGCGCTGGCGCTTGGGCTTGTCGCGCTGGGCATTCCCGCGATTGGCCAGGAAAAGCCGGAATCGATCTTGCCACCCGGTTTTGGTGAGCCGGTCGTCAGTCCGAGCCCGACGCCCACGCCATCAGGGCCTAGCCAGAACGCCACACCAGCGCCTGTTCAGGGCGCTGCTCGCCCGGCGCCAAGCGTGCTGGGTGAAGCAACCGACGTGGCCGGCGTGGTGCCCGATGATGCCGGCACGCCCCTGCCAATCGATCCGCAACAGCTCGCGCAATATGAACTGCCCGATTATGCGCGCCGGTCGACTGGATTGGCGGGTGTGGTGGGCATTGCCGAGGGCGGGCTCGACGCCGGTGCATTTGGCTCGGCCGATGGTCGATATCTAGAAGCGTTGATGGGGCGGCTGAAGGCACCCATCGCATCGCGTTGGGTGTCGATTGGGCTGCGCCAGGCGCTGGCCTCAAAGGTCATGACGCCGACGAACGTCAACGGCGCAGATTTCGCGGCGGAACGCGCCTGGTTGTTGCTGCGGATGGGCGAGTCGCTGGTGGCACGGTCGATGGTGCAAAGCATCGACAATGATCAATACACGCCCAAGCTGTTCGAAGCGGCAATGCAGACCGCCTTGGCAACCGCCGATATGGCCATGGTCTGCCCGGTCGTCGAGCCGGCCAGCAGGGTGTCGAACGATCGCGCCTGGGTGCTGACTGGCGCGATTTGCGCGGCGCTATCGGGCGATACCCAGGGTGCAAATCAACGCATTCGCACAGCACGCCGCAATGGCACGGCGCGCGGGATTGATTTGTTGCTGGCGGAGCGACTCGTCGGGTCTGGCGGCAAGGGCGGATCGGTCACCATCGAATGGGAGGGCGTCGATCGGCTGACGATCTGGCGCTACGGCCTTGGGATGGCCGGGCATGCCGATATTCCGGCCCCGTTGTTCGGCACCGCGTCACCCCGGGTGCAGTATTGGCGGGCGCAGTCACCCACGCTTCTCGAGCGCCTGCGCGCCGCATCGGCAGAGCTTGCCGCGGCGCAAGGCGTCCTGTCCAATGCAGCGCTGGTTGACCTCTACAGCAAGATCGAAGGCGACGAGGATCAGGCGGGTGCCGAAGTGGCGGTGGCGCGTGATTTGCGCACGGCCTATGCCGATCCTGACCGGGAGGCGCGGCTGGTCGCGCTGCGGACTTTATGGGGCGAACCGCGCACCACGCCTGAGCAATATGCCCGTCTTGTGCTGACGGCACGCGCTGCTGCCTTGATCAAGCCAATGGACGATTCGCCGGATTCCGATCGCTTGATCGCCGCGATGCTCTCGTCAGGGCTCGAACGCGCCGCGCTGCGCTGGCAAGACCAGGTCGTGCGCGGCAGCGAAGGCTGGGCGATGCTGGCGCTGGTGGACAGTGGCCGGTCGGTCAGCCGGGGTGATGTCGATGCCTATCGCAGCCGCGCCAACGACCCCAATGGCCTAAAGGCGCAGATGTTGCTGGCGGGGCTCGCCGGATTGGGGCGAATGGCCGGTGGCGATGCGACGACGCTCGGCGGGTCGTTGTCCGTCGATTTTGCCATGGCCAATAGCTGGACCCGTGCGATCGACCGGGCCGCAGCCGCCAACCAGCCTGCGACCGTCCTGTTGCTCGCGGCGGTGGGCATGCAGACGCACAACTGGCGCGGTGTATCGCCCGTGGCCGTCTATCACATCGTCTCAGCGCTCCAGCGGGTGGGCATGGAAGGGCAGGCGCGGATGGTCGCGGTGGAGGCGCTCACCCGGCTTTGACCGCGATCCACGACACGCCATTGATCGAGCGCTTTCTTGAAATGATGGCGGCAGAGGCGGGGGCTGCCAGCAATACGCTGGCCGCCTATCGCAGCGATTTGTCGCTGGCATCGGCCGCACTCGATCAACGGCTCGCGAGCGCATCAGCGGCTGATCTGGTAAGACTAACGGAGGTCTGGGCCCCGCTTGCACGGACGACAATCGCGCGCAAAGCTGCGGCACTCAAACGCTTCTATGCTTTTCTGGCGGATGAAGGGCATCGCACCGACAATCCCGGCGCGGCGCTCCCCCGGCCTGGCAGCGTGCGAGCACTCCCCAAATCGCTTGGCCATGCCGATGTCGATCGGTTGTTCGCAGCGATCGATGATAAGCTGACCAGCACCGCGCATGGCCATCAGGCGCTGCGGCTCGCGGCGCTGGTCGAATTGCTCTACGGCTCTGGCCTGCGCGCAAGTGAACTGGTCGGGCTGCCGCGCAATGCGGTTTCGCCCGATCGTCCTTTCCTCATTCTCCGTGGCAAGGGCGGGCGTGAGCGACTGGTGCCGATTTCGGATCGGGCCCGCGCTGCGGTGGCCGCCTGGCGCGATACACTGGCGATCGACGCCCTGTGGCTGTTTCCAGGGGGCAAGAAGCATCTCTCGCGCATCAGGCTCTATCAATTGCTCAAGGCGCTCGCGGTGGAGGCGGGCATTCCGCCCGATCGAGTAAGCCCCCACGTGCTGCGCCATGCATTTGCCACGCATCTGCTTGAGGGCGGGGCCGATTTGCGCGCACTACAGATGATGCTCGGCCATGCCGACATCGCCACCACCGAGATTTACACGCATATCGATAGCGCGCGGCTGGTCGCATTGGTCAATGCACGCCATCCGCTCGTTGACCTTCCAGGTCGGCAAGCCTAACCGACGCGGCCTGATGGCAAGTTTCCTAGATTTTGAAAAACCGATCGCCGAGCTGCAGGCCCGGATCGACGAATTGCGCGAAACCGCGGCGGCAGGGACGCTGGACCTGAGTGCGGACATCGCGCGGCTGCAGGCGAAATCGGATCGACAGTTGCGCGACACCTATGCGCGACTCACCCCCTGGCAGAAAACGCAGGTGGCGCGCCATGGCGACCGACCGCATTTCAAACATTATGTTGCTGGGTTGTTTGACGATTTCATGCCGCTGGCCGGTGACCGCGCGTTTGGAGACGATCAGGCGATTGTGGGCGGGCTCGCGCAGTTTCGTGGCCGCCGGGTGGTCGTCATCGGTCATGAAAAGGGTGATGATACAGCCAGTCGCCTGCGGCACAATTTTGGCATGGGCAAGCCCGAAGGCTATCGCAAGGCGATCCGGTTGATGGACTTGGCGGACCGTTTCGGCCTGCCGGTGATTACGCTGGTCGATACGTCGGGCGCGTTTCCGGGCATTCAGGCCGAAGAGCGCGGGCAGGCCGAGGCGATTGCGCGCAGCACGGCGCGGTGCCTCTCACTCGGCGTGCCGATGATCAGCGCCATTGTTGGTGAAGGCGGATCGGGCGGGGCGGTATCGCTGGCGGCCGGCAACTGTGTTTTGATGTTCGAACACGCGGTTTATTCGGTGATCTCGCCGGAAGGCTGCGCGTCCATTTTATGGCGCACGTCTGATCGGGCTGCAGACGCCGCCGAAGCGATGAAGGTAACAGCGCAAGACCTGAAGGCGCTGGGCGTGATCGACACGATCGTGCCGGAACCGCTCGGCGGGGCGCAGCGTGATCATGCTGCAGCCATTGCTGCGCTGGGCAACGCGATAGAGAGTGCGCTGGGCGCGCTCGCATCGGAAGAGCGACAGGCATTGATCGCCCGCCGCCGTCGAAAATTCCTCGCAATCGGGCGACTATAAAGTCGATCAATTGCAAGACTTCAGATGGCCTTCATGTTCGAAGACACGTTGGTGAACGTCGTCTTGAGCTTGTTGCCAAGCCCCAGCATTGCCGAAATGGCAGCTACTGTAATCGCAGCTACTGTAATCAATGCAGCGATGAGCTCATATTCGATGGCCATCGCTCCACGAACGTTGCGCAGCATCGTTGGTAGGGGATGAACCTTGATTACACCCCTTCAAAAAGAAGGGCGGCGAACATCGTTCGCCGCCCTTTTCGCGTAAGCAAACTGGGATAAGCTTACGAAGCCTTCATGTTCGACGTAACGTTGCTGAAAGTTGTCTTCAGCTGGTTGCCCAGGCCCTGCATTGCTGCAATGGCGGCAACGGCGATGAGCGCTGCGATCAGGCCGTATTCGATAGCCGTCGCGCCCTTGTTGTTCTTGATGAACTTGCGAATGGTCTGCATTTTCCGGTCTCCAATGGTTGTAGCTTCAGTACCCGGCTGACCGGGGAACCGGCCTAGCCCCATCAGAATTATCGCTAGGAGGTTGATAAAGACTTAAGTCGCAATTTTTCTGATAAAATTGTTACTGGCCCGAGCGGGCAGCCTCGATCTTGCTGTTGACGTTGCCCCACAGGGCGGTTGTGGTGTCAGCAAGCTGGCTCAGCGCAGCAACCATGGCGATGACGATCATGGCGACGATCAGGCCATATTCAATGGCGGTTCCGCCCTTGCGATCGGCGAGCAATCTTAGCATCAGTCTTAGCATCTGTGCACCGCCAAGGCAGGATAAGGGCATTCAGAGTTAAAGATTGAAAGTTAACGAATGACAAAAGACCCAGGCGTCAACGCGCAGCTACCCCTTTTTCCAGTCGTCGCCATCGCCCTTGTTGATCGTGATGGGCGCATTCTCGTCCAGCAGCGTCCGCAGGGTAAGGCATTGGCAGGATTGTGGGAGTTCCCCGGCGGCAAGATGGAACCGGGCGAATCGCCGGAAGCAGCGCTCGTCAGGGAGATCGAGGAGGAGCTGGGCATCGTGATCAGCGAGGCCTGCCTTGCGCCCGCCAGCTTTTCCAGCGTGGCGCTCGACGATCGCCATTTATTACTCCTGCTGTTCGTCTGCCGGAAATGGCAGGGAGAGCCCAAGGCGATCGAGGCCGCTGCCCTACGCTGGCTCCGCCCCGTCGAGATGCACGCATTGCCCATGGCACCAGCGGATCGCCCGCTGATCGGTCTTATCGAGGCGCTGGTCTAGGGCTTCGGCTGCAATGCCTGCGCCAGCGAATGCGTCGCGCTCCCGCGCTTCGCTGGTTGCGGCTGGGAGGGGGCAGGGGCCCATCCGGTCATGAAGATAATGTCGAATCGCTCGGCCGTTCGGCCATCCGGATCGCTGCGCGCACCAAATGCCGCCGCTGCGCGCGCGAGCGAGTCGCGGCTGATCATCCGTCTTGCTGGCATGATGTTGCTCGCGCCCATTGCACGCAGGTCGCGCATCAACGAAAATAGGTTTCCATACCGCACGGTCAGCGTTTCGACATCGGCGACGGGGAGCGCAAAACCGGCGCGCATCAGCAAGTCCCCCGCCGCGCGGACATCGATCTGCGGATGGATCCGCGCCACAGGGCGCTCTGCTTCGGCTTCGCGCAATGCGCCGCGCATGGTCGACAGACTGTTCGCGCCAACAAAACCGGCCAGAAACAACCCATCCGGCTTCAACGCCCGACGCGCCAGCGCAAGCGCGCCGGGGATATCCTCGACACTGTCCAGTACGCCCGCCGAGACGATCAAGTCGAAAGAGGCGTCAGCAAACGGCAATCGGTCTTCATCGGCCTGCACGCCCTGACCGGCGGCAGACGCAAAGCCAAAGGCCGGATCAAGCCGTGCAATCCGTGCGCCGGGTGGTGCCGGGAAAGCCCCATCGAAACAGCCAAGATCGAGGACGGCGGTAAAATCGCGCGAAACGCTAGCCAGTCGGTCTGCCATCCCGTCGAGCATGTACCGGCGCAGAAAATCGGCCTGCCCATAGGTTGGTGCCGCTCGTTCCCGGCGCAAGCGGCGGGCGGCGCGATCGAAGATCAGGGGCGCTGTCATTCGCGCGCTTGTGCCAATGCGCGTGGCTTGTAACAAGGGAGGGCATGCAGTGGCTGGCGCCGATCAGAATGATTGCAGACGCCGCCTTGCCCGCGCGTTGCCCGGGCTGTGGCGCGATAACGCATGAGGATCATCAATTTTGTGCGGTTTGCTGGTCAGGCCTGCGCTTCATCACGCCGCCATGGTGCGCTGGTTGCAATCTGCCCTTCGCGTTCGAGCGGGGACCGCATGCACGATGCGCGCAATGCCTGGCCGATCCGCCACTGCATGGCGGGGTGCGCGCCGCCGTTGCCTATGGCGACAAGGCGCGATCGCTGGTGCTCAAGCTGAAATATGGCAATCGCACCGGCTATGCCGAAACCGCTGCCCGGCAAATGGCCCGGCTGCTCCCCGCCGATGCCGACCTGCTGATCCCGGTGCCCTTGCATCGATGGCGGTTATGGTCACGCGGGTTCAACCAGGCCGCGCTCATTGCGCAGGCGTTGAGCAAAGCCTCGGGCATCGCCTGCGATCTGACGACTCTCCGCCGACACCGCGCCACACCGGTCCTCCAGGGGCTTGGTCGACAGGCGCGCGCCAAGGCAGTCGCACGCGCCTTTGCGCTGCCACCGGATGCCGATGCCAGACAGCGGCTGGACGGCAAATCGATCGTGCTGGTCGACGATGTCTACACCAGTGGCGCAACGACCGGCGCATGCACGCGTCAGCTGCGCAAGGCAGGCGCAAAAAAAATAACGATCCTGTGCTGGGCGCGCGTGCTGGATGCAGAGGCGCAAAGTGCCGAATTACCATAGGCTGCAGATATCAATCGTCGATCGGGTCATTGACAATCGGAGAACCGACCCACAATTATTTGCCATGGCAAAGGTCGAAATCTACACCAAGGCATTCTGTTCTTATTGCGCTCGGGCGATGCGTCTGCTTGGCACCAAGCAGGTGGATGTTGAAGAATATGACATCACCCTGGGTGGACCAAAGCGGGCCGAAATGCTGGCGCGCGCCAATGGCGCAAGCACCGTGCCGCAAATCTTTATCAATGGGCAACATGTCGGTGGATCGGATGATCTCGCGATGCTCGATCATAGCGGCAAACTGGATGCCTTGCTGACATCATGACGCGCATCGCGCTGCTCCAGATGACGAGCGGCATCGATCCGGCTGGCAATGCGCAGACGGTGGAATCGGCGATCTCGGAAGCCGCGCTTGGCGGTGCCACCATGATATTTACCCCGGAAATGACCGGCTTGCTCGATCGCGACCGCGCGCGCGCCGAATCGGTTATCCGTTCGGAGGACGACGATGTGGTGCTGGCGGCCGCCAGATCGGCAGCGGCGCGACACGGCATGTGGATTCATCTGGGCTCGCTTGCGCTGCGGGGTGCTGGCGGCAAGTTGGTCAATCGGGGATTTGTGATCGATTCCACCGGGGAAATCCGGGCCCGATACGACAAATTGCACCTGTTCGACGTTGATTTGCCAACCGGCGAAAGCTGGCGCGAATCCGCTGCTTATCGCGCGGGGGAGGGGGCAGTTGTCGTGACCACACCCGTTGGACCACTGGGCCTTTCCATCTGCTACGATCTCCGCTTCGCTGATCTTTATCGTGCGCTCAGTAATGCGGGTGCCAAGGCGCTCGCTATTCCCGCTGCCTTCACGCAACCGACCGGGCAAGCGCATTGGCACATCCTGATGCGCGCACGGGCGATTGAGGCCGGTGCGTTCGTGATTGCAGCCGCACAGACGGGCACGCACGCGGATGGCCGCGCAACCTATGGTCATTCGCTCGTCATAGACCCCTGGGGCGAAGTGCTGCTCGATATGGGCAGTGGCGACGGACTGGGCTTTGCGACTGTGGATTTAGCGCGGGTGGCAGAAGTGCGGTCGCGCATTCCTGTCATTGCCCACCGCCGGCCGATACCAACTGTCGCGCTGGTCTGATGATCGTCTTCGATCTGCGCTGTGAGGGCGGCCATGTTTTCGAGGCGCGGTTTGCCTCCTCAATTGCTTATGAAGACCAACGCGTGCGCCAACTGATCCATTGCCCGATCTGCCAGGATGTTCAGGTGCAAAAGGCGGTGATGGCACCCAATATCGGAGCGAAGGGAAACCGAACCTGTAGGGCAGCAAATGGCGATCCGCAAAGCTTGATCGATGCCATGGCGGCGGCACAGGCAAAGGCGCTCGAAACATCCGAATGGGTCGGCAGGGCGTTTCCGGATCGCGCACGTGCGATGTATCTGGGCGATGCGCCCGTCGAACCGATCCACGGCGAAACGAGCGCGGCCGAGGCGCGGGAACTGGCGGAAGAAGGCGTACCGATTGCGCCGTTACTCTTCCCCGTTGTGCCGCCGTCGATGCGTAATTAACCCCAGCGGCGTTGACCGCTTTGGCGCTACTCTTTAGGCGAGATGGACGTGCCCCCGTAGCTCAGCAGGATAGAGCGACGGTTTCCTAAACCGCAGGCCGGAGGTTCGACTCCTCTCGGGGGCACCATCACCCCTCGGCCCGTCACGCATCCACCCGTCAGACATCAAGCTTGGGCAGTGAATGGTCGCTGCGCATCACCAGCGACAAGCGGGCACCCGGAGCACAGATCGCTCCAGAGTGCCCGTTGATCACGCGATCACGCTTTTACGTGGGCCGCGATGTACTTGTTCATTTCAAACATGGTGACGGATTTGCGGCCGAACACCTTTTCCAGCGCTGCATCAGCCAGAATTTCGCGCTTGTTCGCTGGGTTCTGCAGGTCGTGCTGCTTGATATAAGCCCATACCTTGCTGATCACTTCGCTACGCGGCAGCCGATCATTCCCCACGATCGCCCCCAGTTCGGGTGACGGCTGAACAGGCGCATGGATCCCGCCAGTCTTGGGAGCCGCTGTCTTGGTCGCCGTTGGTTCTTTTGCCATCGATATCCTCCCGTTCGTAGCCGACATTTTTCCGGCCATTAGGTTGTGCGCCTCGGTTTGCGCGGTTCGCTTGTGCGCTGCCTTTGCGCGATTGTCACGCACCTGAGCGCATAAGGTGCGTGAAGCAGATCACTTTATCGACCAAACTGCACGATTACCGCCCGATTGCCCGGGCCAAGCAGGTTACTTGCATGCGTCTGAGCCGATGTGTCAGGGGCGGTCGCATTGCGTAACGCGGCCTGCCAATGGGCAACAGGCGACATTTGCGGCCTTGGTCTGACGAAGGAATGGATTGATGAGCATGGAAACGATCGTCACCGCCCGCGCCAATGGCGGCACGCAAGGCATTTACCAGCACCTTTCGCGAGAGACCGGCACCCCCATGACCTTTTCGGTCTTCGTGCCCGCGCATGCCCCGGGAGAGCGGCTGCCGGTGCTGTGGTATCTGTCGGGTCTCACCTGCACCCACGCCAATGTGACCGACAAGGGCGGATACCGCGCCGCCTGTGCGGAGCATGGCATTATCTTGATCGCGCCTGACACATCGCCGCGCGGCGACGAAGTTCCCGATGCCGATACTTATGATTTCGGCCAGGGAGCCGGCTTTTATGTCGACGCGACAGTGGCACCCTGGGCCGAGCATTATCGCATGCGGTCTTACATCGAGCAGGAACTGCCCGCGTTCATCGCTGCCCATTTTCCGCAAGCAGATCTGAGCCGTCAATCGGTCACCGGTCACTCGATGGGCGGGCACGGGGCGCTCACCATCGCGCTACGCGACCCAAGCCGCTTTCGCAGCGTTTCCGCTTTCGCCCCAATCGTTTCCCCAATGCATTGTCCGTGGGGCGAAAAGGCGCTTGGTGGCTATCTTGGCGAGGACCGTCAGGCGTGGCGCGCTTATGATGCGTGCGCACTGATCGAGGATGGCGCGCGATTGCCCGCGCTGCTCGTCGATCAAGGCGACGCCGACAGCTTTCTAGCCGAGCAGCTCAAGACCGAGCGGCTTGCCGATATCTGCGCGACGACTGGCATGGCAGCGACAATCAGGATGCAGCCGGGATATGACCACAGCTATTATTTCGTCAGCACCTTCATGCCCGACCATATCGCCTGGCACGCAAAGCATCTGAAGGCATAGGTCGGTACAACGAAAAAGGGCCGCCGGTGGTATCCGGCGGCCCTTTTTCTTGGGCGTTTGATCCGCAGATCAGAACTTGATCCGCACCGTGCCACCATAGGTGACCGGCTGGCTGGGATAGCCCGACAGGCTCCCCGACTGCGCGACCGACGGGAAGATCGACGTCAGATACTGCGCATTGGTGATGTTGCGCCCCCATGCCGAGACCTCGATACCGTTGCTGAACTGCCCCGTAACCGACATGTTGAGCGACTGCTGCTCGCGCGTGAACTGCGGTGCACCCTCCGAGATGATGACCGGGCTTGAATACTGATAATCGCCACGCATCAGCAGCTTGAGGTTATTGGATACCTCATGCTTGTAGGTTGCGCCCACCGACAATGACCATTCGGGAATGCCGGACGGACGCAGGCCGGTCAGGTTTGCGGCCACGACGTTGAATGTCGAGTTGAAGGCGGAACCATTGGTGAACGAGTCATAGATCGGATCGAGATAGATCACCGAGGTATTCAGCGTCAGCGCCTTCACCGGGGTCACGCTGCCGTCGAACTCGATACCGAAGGTCGACTGCGAACCGGCGTTATTGAGGATGAAGCCGGTGCCCGTGAAGATATTACCCTGGAAGCCGGCAATCGACTGCTTGAACACCGCAATATTGAATGCCGCCTGCGAAAACTGGCCCTTGATGCCACCTTCATAGACTTGCGACTTTTCCGGGCCGGCAAAACGCGATCCGGAAGAAAGGTTGACCACCGCAAGACCTGCAGCGCGGAGGCTGGCCGCATCCGCCGCCGTTGGCCGGCTGTCGCGTGAGAGGTTGATCGAACTTGCCTTGAAACCCGTGGCATAGGTTACATAAAGGCTGATGTTATCGGTTGCCTTCCAGGCGAGCCGGCCGGTGTAGGAAAAATTGGTATCACCGGTGCGGCCTGGCTCAACCGAGTTGGGCACATTCTGGAACTGCGGCAGGAATTGCAGGCCACGCAAGCCATTGAGCGGATTGGCCGCCGGGTTGTTCTGGTTGGCAGTGGCAAACGCCTGCGATCCTGCAGAAATGGCCGCAAATGCTGCCGGGTTGCCCGCGGCAAACGCCCCGATTTCGGCTTGGGTCGCGGAGCGACCAAGGGCGAGTGTCGAGCCCACCGTCGAGCCAAGCGCACCGCCGAACAGCAACTGATTGCGGAAAGGCGCATATTGCGGCGCGTTGAAGTTGATGTTGGCGAAAACGTCGGTGCTGAAGTTGTTGGTAGCGAAGCGCTTGCGATCGTCCGTGTAGTTGATGCCACCCGTCGCCGTCAGGCGATCGGTAATCTTGAAATCCACCGTGCCGAAGATCGAGAAGGATTCGTCGGT
The DNA here is from genome assembly GCA_964638495.1 of uncultured Stakelama sp. Classification (GTDB taxonomy): domain Bacteria; phylum Pseudomonadota; class Alphaproteobacteria; order Sphingomonadales; family Sphingomonadaceae; genus Sphingomonas. The sequence goes on from CAZXBM010000009.1 coordinate 30,621, forward strand.
CAGCCGATAGGTTTCATTCAAGCCGTCGCCGCGACGGAAGAAGCTGTTGAGATAGCGCGTCGGTGCGCCTTCAAGCGCGCCAAAGGTCCCTTCAAGCGTGTTGACGTTGAGCGCGCCACCAGTGCCCGCGCGGATCAGCTGATCGCCATAGGCGCGAAACGCCGACCCGAAGGTGATCGCGTTGCGCTGATTGATCTTCTCGTTGAAATAGAAGCCACCGAGCAGGAAGTTCAATGGCCCTTCGAAATTCGACGTGAGGCGCAGTTCCTGCGTGAACGTATCGATGTTCAGATCTTGGCTGTTGGTGCCGATCAAATCGGCACCGGTGAAATCGGAGTCCTGATTGGTAAATGAATCGACCTTGCGATACGCTGTGATGCCGGTCAGCGTCAGGTTGCTGAAGGTATAGTCCCCCTGGATCGATCCGCCATAATTCTTGATATTGTTGGCCGATGGGAAATTGCTGAAAGTGACATAGGAAAACGGGTTTTGCGCATCGATACCACGGCCACCGGGGGACAGAGCATTGATGATCGCGCCCGTCGGGCCGTTGATGATATTGGCGATGGCGCAGCAATTTTCGTCGATCAGATCATAATCGCCGATGATGCGGAACTTCAGGTCCGCGCTTGGCTGCCACAGCAATTGGCCACGGAAGCCATAACGGTTGCGCTCGCTGGACTGATCGTTGAGGCCTGCATCAAATGTATAGCCGTCGCGGCGGTTGTAGTTGCCCGACAATGCGAATGCCACAGTGTCGGTAATCGGCCCCGAAATGTCGCCCTTGGCGATGAAAGCGTTGTAGTTGCCATAGGTCAGCTCGCCCGATCCGCCAAACTTGAAGCTCGGCTCGGCCGTCACGATGCTGATGATACCCGCAGACGCGTTCTTGCCGAACAGCGTCGACTGTGGGCCGCGCAGCACTTCGACGCGCTTCAGGTTGGGCAAGTCGGCAATCTGCGCGGCGGAACGCGACCGGTACACGCCATCGATGAACACGCCGACCGACGGCTCGATGCCGGCGTTATTGGCTCCGTTGCCGAAGCCACGGATGATGAAGTTGGTGTTGGCCGAGCTCTGGAGCTGCGACACGCGAAGCGAGGGGACGACGGTTTGCAGATCGATCAGATCGCGGATCTGGGCTTGCTGAATGGTCGCGCCGGTCGTCACCGAAACCGCAATCGGGGTATCGAGCAGTGTCGTCTCGCGCTTGCTGGCGGTCACGACGATGTCGGTGTCTTCGGTCTCATCGTCTGCTGGCGCTGCAGCTTCTTGCGCCGCAGCCGGGGTGGCAGGCGCATCCTGAGCGAGCGCTGGCCCGGCATAGAGCAGAGCAATCGCGGATGCGGCAAGCAGTTCGAATTTCTTCATCGGATAAATCCCCTCCCAAACCGTTGCTGATCGGTGCCAGCTTTTTTCGGTTGTTGTGACAAATGATGGGTTGAATCTACCGTTCATCAATTCGTTGCGTCAATGGGCGGCACAATGAAAACTGCGGACTTGCGCGGATGTTGCTCAAATGAGACAGTTTCATATTGGAACTGGTTTGGGGTGAAGTGGCGGTTGACGTAGCGTCCCCGCCGAATCGCCGGGCAAGGAGATGGAATGAGTATTGAAGCCGATCATGCCGACGATGGCGATATTGTTGCGCCACCGGCAAAAATTCCGGTGCCAGAAGACGTTGCTGCAGCCGTCCGCACGCTGATTCGGTGGGCCGGAGACGATCCCACGCGAGAGGGTCTGGTCGATACGCCGCAGCGCGTGGCGCGGGCATGGAAGGAATATTGCGCCGGCTATGGCGACGATCCGAGCTATCATCTCTCTCGCATTTTCGAAGAGGTCGGGGGCTATGATGAAATCGTGCTGCTGAAGGATATTCCTTTCCAGTCGCACTGCGAACATCACATGGCACCCATTATCGGCAAGGCGCACATTGCCTATCTGCCCAGCAACTGGGTCGTCGGCATCTCAAAGCTCGCGCGTGTGCTCCACACCTATGCCCGCCGGTTGCAGGTGCAGGAACGGCTGACGGCGGAAGTGGCCAATTGCATCTGGGATAATCTGAAACCGCTCGGTGTCGCCGTCGTGATCGAGGCGAGCCATGCCTGCATGACGGCACGCGGCGTGCGCACGCCCGGCGTCACCATGACGACGAGCCGCATGATGGGCGTTTTCCGCGACGATGAGCGCAGCCGCAAGGAAGTGCTGATGTTGATGGGCGTTTGAGGAGGGGCTCATGACGGCGATAGGGCAGGGGCCGGGCACCGTTATCGTCACGGGCGGCGCGCGCAGAATCGGTGCGGCCATTGTTCGTCATCTGGCCGCAACGGGCTGGCAGGTCGTGATCCACCAGCGCGCGCCTCAGGACGGCGATGGACAGCTCGATGCAGGTGATCTGATCGCAAGCCTGGCCACCGGCCACGCCGTGGCGGTCGAGGCGGATTTGGCCGATCCCCATGCTGCGTCGACGATAATGACGGCTGCCCGTGCTGCATTTTCGCAGCCGGTTCGCGGACTGGTCAACAGCGCTTCGCTTTTCGAGTATGACACGCCACCGATTGCCGATGGGAAGGCAATTGCGCGGCACATGGAGGTCAACCTGACGGCACCAGCGCTGCTCGCGTCCGCAATGGCGGCGCAGGATGATCTGCCGGCGGGGGCAATCGTCAATATTCTCGACCAGAAGCTGGCAAATATGAACCCCGACTTTTTTTCCTACACGTGCAGCAAGGCGGCGCTCGCATCGGCCACGCACATGCTGGCGCAAGCACTGGGGCCGCGTATCGTTGTCAACGCGGTCGCCCCGGGGCTGTCATTGCCGAGTTTCGATCAAAGCGAGGCCGAATTTGCGGTGGTCTCGAGCGAGAACTTGCTGCGTCGACCAATCGGCGTGTCGCAGATTGCCGGGGCTGTCGAATTCCTGCTCAGCTGCCGGGGGATAACCGGGCAAACTCTATTCGTGGACAATGGTCAGCGGTTCCTTCAGCGGCACCGCGATGTGATGTTTGCAACGCGAGAGGCCGCCCATGGCTGACTTCACCACCATGCTGGAAGGCCTGTCGCTGCAGACGAGCATCGGCATTCACCCCGGCGAATTGGCGGCACCGCAACGGGTGCTCATCAATGTCTGGCTGCACTGCCGCTATCAGGAAGACGCTCTCGTCGACGAGATTGGCGCGGTCGTGGACTATGATTTCTTGCGGCGCGACATCATCGCGCTCGTCCAGAGCCGCCATTTCGCGTTGCAGGAAACGCTGTGCGAGGCGATTGCCGGGCTGGCGCTGGTTGATCCGCGGGTGCGGCTCGTGCGCGTCCGCACGACCAAGCCTGACGTCTATCCCGATGCCGCCATAGGGTGCGAGATCGAGCGCGAGAACAGCGTCGCCTGAGCACTCGTGTCGCACCGCTGCATTATCTGCATTGGCGCCATTCGTTTGCGCTAATCATCACCGGTACGCGTCATCGTCTGGAAATGCTCGAACAGCGCGGCGGTGTCGTGCAATCCAGTGCGTTCCCATTGGGCGGGCGGCTGGTTCCGAAACCAGGTGAACTGGCGCTTGGCATAACGCCGCGTAGCCAGCTGGGCGCGGCTCAGGGCGTCGTCCCGGCTCCAACGCCCCTGCAGCCAACCGGCAATGTCTTCAACCCCGATGGCGCGCAACGCCGGTGAGTCCGGGGGAATGTCAGACCGGGCCAGCAGCGCACGGACTTCCTCTTCAGCACCGCCATCGAACATGGCCTTCAGCCGCACATCACACCGGTCGATCAACCAGTCCCGATCGGGCAGCAGGATGAGCGGGACGAGGTCAATCCGCTCGCCAATACCGCCGGTTCGTGCGCGCTGCCAGTCGGCGAGGGGCCGGCTTGTCGATCGGATCACCTCGAGTGCGCGGGCGACCCGCGTCGTATCCGCAGGTGCCAAACGTGCGGCCGCCGCTGGATCGAGCGCGGCAAGCTGTTGATACGCCGCTGCCACGCTCATGGCCCGTATTTCAGCCCGGATGGCAGGGTCGATCGCGGGTACCGGCGCGATTCCGTCAAGCAGCGTGCGCAGGTATAGCCCCGTTCCCCCCACGAGAATCGGCAGCTTGCCATCGCTGATGGCGCTGTCGACCGCGACCGCCGCCTCTTGCGCCCATTGCGCCGCTGAATAGGCATGCGCTGCATCGACATGGCCGAATAGCCGGTGCGGCACCCGCGCCTCATCTTCGGGTGATGGCCGCGCGGACACGATCCGTAGATCGGCATAGACCTGCGCGGAATCGGCATTGATCACCACGCCGCCCATTGCCTCTGCCAGCCGGATGGCAAGCGCGGACTTGCCGCTGGCCGTCGGCCCTGCGATGAGCGCCACGCGCGGCATACCGGAGGATGCGACCATGTTCATTGCAACGCTGATAGCAGCCGACGGGCTTAATGCAGGCCAAATTTCAGAAGCGCTCGATCGGCTGACACAGGCGCTGTGCGTGCCCGTTGGTTCGGGGTGGATCGATGAAGGGCATGCCGCCGATATCATGTTCGGCCAATCGCCCGATGTCGCGCGCCGATCGCTGGAGGGCGTTTTTGCCGGCGTCGACATCGTCGTGCAGGGCGCACTCAACCGGCCAAAGACGCTACTGGTCGCTGATATGGATTCGACGATGATCACCGTCGAATGCATTGATGAGCTGGCCGATTATGCCGGGATAAAACCGCAGATCGCCGCGATCACTGAACAGGCGATGCGCGGTGAACTCGATTTTGCCGAAGCGCTCGATGCGCGTGTGGCGTTGCTGGCGGGCCTGGACGAGACCATCATTGAGCGCTGCCTTGCTGATCGCGTGACGATCATGCCGGGCGCAATTCCGCTCATCCGCACGATGCGCGCGCAAGGTGCCACGACGATATTGGTGTCGGGCGGGTTTACGCGCTTTGCGGAACCTGTCGCGCGGACGATCGGATTCGACCGCGCCATCGCCAATCGGCTCGGAATCGCCAACGGGCAGCTCGATGGGACGGTCGCCCGGCCAATCGTTGATTCAGCCACCAAGGAGGCAACATTGCTTGACGCCATGCGCGCACAATCGATCGGGCCTGAAGCGACGATGGCGGTCGGCGACGGGGCGAATGATCTCGCCATGATCCGCCGGGCAGGCCTTGGCATCGCCTATCACGCCAAGCCGGTGGTCGCAGCGGCGGCCTCGGTGCGGATCGACCATAATGATCTGACCGCCTTGCTCTATGCGCAAGGTATCCCCCGGCGCGACTGGATCGACGCCTAGGGCGCGACGATCACGCAGGGCGTGCCCGCCGCCTTGACGCGTATCTCGCCGCAAACCCGCTCCGCCTCCGCCTTGCTGGCGAGCGAACCGGCCTGAAGGCGGGTGATCAGCCCGCTGCGCACATAAAATGGCTGGAGCGCGGCGAGCGTGCTGATCTTGCCCTGCAGGCCACGCCAGAGGCCACGCGCATTGGCTTCCTCCTTGAATGCGCCGACCTGGACGCGCCACCCTGCGCCTACAACCGGCTTGATCGCCGCAACCTTGGGCACGACTGTCGCTGGCGGTGGCGCGACCATAGGCTTTACTGGTCGTGCAGTCACCGCCGAAGAACCCTTGCCCCCGGGTGGTGACACTGGCTTGAGCGCGGGGCGGAGATCACCCTCACCACTAGCGGTCGATGGCGGCAGCTCTGCACTGCGCACGCCAGTCGATCCGGCACCCGCAACCTCGGGCAGATCTGCAGGCCGCTCCGCCATCGCCTCATATTCGCGCGCCAGGGCAATGCCCTGTTGTCGCGTGTCGGCGGGAATATACTGGTCCATCTGGGCCAATGTCTTGGCACCCTGCGGCAGCCCGGCAGCCGCTGATCGACTGAGCAGGGCATAGGCCCGCACCCAATCCTTGGTGATGCTGTCGCCGTTGAACAGCATCGTCCCGAGCACCAGCTGCGCGCGGGGCTCGCCCCGTTTCGCTGATCGTTCGAGCCACGGCACTGCCTCGGCGCGCTTGTTGTTTTGAAACAGCGTCAGCCCATAGGCGTCCTGCGCCTGAAAATGATCCTGCAGCGCGGCCTTGCGATACCATTCCTCAGCCAGTGCCAGATCCACAGGAACACCGCGACCCAGCTTATACGCCTGGCCAAGGTTGAACTGGGCATCGGGATCGCCAGCAATCGCGGCGGGTCGCCATGCCTCGACAGCTTTTTTATACTCGCCGCGGCTCCACGCATCCACGCCTGCCTTTACATTCTCGGCCGATTTTGGCGTCGTGCTCGCCATGACCGGTACCATGGCGGCGGATATCAACACGGCGGCGACAATCGCCCCAATGCTGCCCTTGGTCACTATCCGCATCCCGCCACGCTCCATCGTCGTTAACCCACCCGCAGCCAATAATGCCCATTGTGCAACAATGGGAAGAAATTGGTTAGCCCTGCAGGCACCGTAATCGGCTATCAAAACCCGCAGCCATGGTGTCGGGTTAACTACTTCTTATCACTAGCCATGGCATTTCATCACCCGGAAACAGAAAACCGGGGATATAATGCGCGTTCTCGCGATGGCTTCTCAAAAAGGCGGTTCCGGCAAGACCACATTGTCGGGGCACCTCGCCGTTCAGGCGCAACGATCAGGCTGTGGCCCCGTCGTGCTGATCGATATCGACCCCCAAGGATCCTTGTCTGATTGGTGGAATGAGCGCGAAAGCGACTTTCCCTCCTTTGCCCAAACCACCGTGGCGCGGCTCGCTGCTGATCTGGAGGTGTTGCGCCAGCAGGGCTTCCGTCTGGCCATGATCGACACGCCACCGGCCATTACGATGGCGATCCAGAGCGTGATCGCCGTCGCCGAGCTCATCGTCATCCCGACGCGGCCCAGCCCGCATGATTTGCGCGCAGTGGGTGCCACCATTGATCTGTGCGACCGTGCCGGCAAGCCGCTGATCTTCGTCGTCAATGCCGCCACGCCCAAGGCCAAGATCACCAGCGAAGCCGCCGTCGCGCTGTCGCAACATGGCACTGTTGCGCCGATCACCATTCACCATCGCACAGATTTCGCGGCCTCGATGATCGATGGCCGCACCGTGATGGAGGTCGATCCAAAAGGCCGCTCCGCAGGCGAGATCGAGGCGCTTTGGGCGTATATCTCGGATCGGCTCGAAAAGAATTTTCGACGCACGGTGTTCAGCGCGCCGCAGGCCGCCGGGGCCCTCCCGCAGGTGCGCCAGGCCGGTGGCTTCGGCCGCCGGGTCGTAAGCTGAGGTGGCGGCGATGATGGGTCAACCCAAACCATTTGCAGCGCTTTCATCGGGGCTGTTGGCGCGCAAGGGCCAGGCCAAGCCAGCGATGCGGCCTCAGGGCTATTCCGGCTTCGGTGCCGTGTCGGACGCGATCGACGATCTCGGTTGGAACGACATGGGCCATAACGACAGCCAGCCCGGCTCCCCGCCACCGACCGCCGTGACGCTGCCGCCGGTGCTGCGCGAGCGCCAGGTGCTGAGCGAAGAGCTTCAGGTGGCGGCAGGGCCCGTCCCAACCGCACCCGTTGCGCCGCCGCCCGTGCCGGTCGCAACGGCCGTCACCGCACCGCCCGCCATTGAAACCGGCAATACGCCCTCTTCTCCGCGCCGCTCGACCCGCAGTGGCAGCGATCGCGGCATGAAGTCGAAGTCCGCCTTTACCTTGCGGCTCGACGGCGAGCGTCATTTGCGGCTTCGGCTCGCCAGTGTGCTTCGTCACCAATCGGCGCAGCAGCTGGTAACCGAGGCACTCGATAGTTTTTTGAAGACCTTGCCCGAGGTGGAAGTGATGGCCAATCGGCTGTCAGCTGGGGCTGGCAATGACTTGGACAATGGGGGCTGATCTGATGACGAGCCGGACGATGTTGACGCTGGGCATCTCTGCCCTGATCTTGGCAGGTACCGCAATTGGCACCACCGTAGCCAACGGCGATGCGGCGTTTGCCAGTGCGCTCGATGCGAGCAACCTGAAACAGGCGGCAAGCGATGCGTCCAAGGCGCGGGCAGCCTTGTCGCGGGGCAAGATCGGCAAGGCGGTCGCCTTTGCTGAGAGCGCCGTTCGCCACAGCCCGCAGGATGCCAGCTATCGCGCACTGCTCGGGAATGCCTATCTCAAGGCCGGTCGGTTCGCCTCTGCCCGCGATGCCTTCACCGATTCGCTTTCATTATCACCCGCCGATGCGCCAACCGCGCTCAGCCTTGCCCTCGCCCAGACCGCAACGGGTGACTGGGCTGCGGCACGCAGGACGCTCGACGAACATGCAGAAATCATCGATGTCGCAGATCGTGGCCTGGCGCTCGCGCTGGCTGGCGATCCAGACACCGCCATTGACGTGCTGACCGCTGCGGCCCGCGGCCCGAATTCGAACCCGAAAACGCGGCAGAATCTGGCGCTCGCGCTGGCCCTGTCTGATCGCTGGCTTGACGCCAAGACGGTCGCCGCTGTCGACGTAAATCCGGCTGAGCTCGATAAGCGGATGGCGCAGTGGGCAGTGTTTGCGCGGCCCAATGTCGCGTCTGATCAGGTTGCAACGCTGCTCGGGGTGCGCGCGGTGGAGGATCGCGGCCAGCCGGTGGCGCTCGCGCTCAATGCCCGCGTACCAAGTCAGGCTGTCGCCGTTGCCGTAGCGCCCGCAGAACCCGCTCTCGCGGCTGAGGTTGCCGCCACGGTTGACGAGGCGAAAATGCCGGAAATCGCACCGGTTGCGGTCGCGACGGCTGAGGGTGCACACCCCCGGATCGTGTTTGGTGACCGCCAGCCAGTCGTGCAGGCGTTGCCGGTCAATTATGTCGCCTATCGGGCCAAGACAAAGGCCGTTCCGGCTCGTGTCGTGGCCGTTGCGCGACCAGCGTCGGTTGCAGCCGTCGCCACCGCACCCGCCAGCGGCAATTTCTATGTCCAGCTCGGGGCGTTTGAGAGTGTTGGCGTCGCGCAAGACGGCTGGTCGCGGGCGACGCGGCGTCTGCCCCGGTTGGCCGGCCACAGCCCATCGGGCTCGCCAGTGAAGACCGCCGCTGGCAGCTTCTACCGCCTGTCGGTGGGGGGATTTGCCCGCAACGACGCCACAGGCCTGTGCAATAGCTATCGTGCAAAGGGCGGCAGCTGCTTTGTCCGGACCGGCGCTGGCGATCAGGTCGCAAGCTGGGCCAAGAGCCCCCGGCAGCTCGCCTCGCGCTGACCCTGCCTATCGCAGGCTTGTGCCGCCCTTGAAGAGCTGCACGACCCTGCCTTGGGTCGGCAGGCCGTCAAACGGCGTATTGCCTGCCATCCCCGCCATCCCCTCGGCGGTGATCTGCCAGGGACGATCGCGATCGATGACGATCAGGTCCGCTGGCATATCTGGTGCAATAATGCCCGCTTCCAGCCCCAGCACGCGCGCGGGGTTAGCCGCCAGCAACGCAAACAACCGCTCGATCGTAATTAGCCCGTCACGCACCAGACCAAGACCCAGCGCCAGCAATGTCTGCGCGCCCGCCATGCCCGGGGCCGAATCGGCAAAGGGCAGGCGCTTTTCTTCAGGGCCACGCGGGTCATGCCCGGATGCCAGCACGTCAATCGTGCCATCGGCAATCGCCACCAGCGCCGCTTGACGATCGCTCTCGGCGCGCAGCGGGGGCGAGAGGTGCGCGAAGGTGCGAAAATCGGTCATCGCGATGTCAGAAAGCAACAGATGCGCCGGGGTAATGCCACAGGTCACGCGCACCCCGCGCGCCTTGGCGCGCCTGATCTGGGCAAAACCCTCTGCCGTGGTCACTTGCCGCACATGCAGCCGCGCACCCGTGTCTTCCGCCAGCGCGATATCGCGCGCGATGGCGAGTGCTTCGGCCACGGCAGGGGCGGCGGGGAGCCCGAGCCGGGTCGCGGTCTCTCCCTCGGTCGCGACTGATCCGGCACAAAGCCCTCCGTCCTCCGCATGGGAAATCACCGCCAGGTCGATGTCACGCGCATAGGCCAGAACCTTGCGCATCACGCCTGAATCAGCGATCCAGCCCCGCCCGGAGCCGACCGCGCGGGCACCCGCCTGCTTGTTGATCGCCATTTCGGCAAGATCGCGCCCCGCCAGGCCTCGCGTCGCCGCCGCAATGGGGTGGATCCACAAGTCCGGGCGACCAATCAATGCCGATCGCTGCACGATGCCCGGATCGTCGAGCACCGGCGACTGATCCGGCATCAGGCCAATGCGCACGATACCGCCTGCATGACACGCCGCCATATCAACCGCGAAAACGCCCAAATCGATGATCGCAGGCGCCAGCAGCTTGCCGCCGACATCGATCGTGCGTGTGTCCGCCGGAACATCGATGGTGCCGACCGCCTTGATCCGGTCTCCCTCCACCAGCAGTGCGCCGGGGCGTTCGCCATCGGGCAGCACCAGTTGGGCGTTGGTAAAGGCGAGGCAGTTCATGACCATCCCGCCACGCCACGCGCGCTGCGCGTCAAGACGTCAAGGCATGCCATCCTTACCGCCACGCCCATTTCCACCTGCTCGGTAATCGCCGAATGACTCGGGTCGTCGGCGACGCTGGAGGTTATCTCGACCCCCCGGTTCATGGGGCCGGGATGCATGACCAGAACATCCGGCTGGGCGCGCCGGAGCCTTTCGGCATTGAGGCCGTAGCGCAGGTGAAATTCCCGCGTTGACGGGATGAACGCACCGTCCATTCGTTCATTTTGCAGGCGCAGCATCATCACCACATCTGCCCCCTCCAGCGCTGCATCGAAATCGGCAAAGGGGGTCACGCCCATGCGCTCGATAGCGGCGGCCATTAGAGTCGCAGGTGCCACGACGCGGACCTCGGCGGCTAGTGCCGTCAGCGCCAAAATATTGGACCGTGCCACCCGACTATGCAGAATATCGCCACAGATAACAATGCGTTGTCCGGCAATCTTACCGCGTCGCCGGCGGATCGTCAGCGCATCGAGCAGCGCCTGGGTAGGGTGCTCATGCCGCCCATCACCGGCATTGAGCACCGGACAATCCACCTTGTCGGCAATCAGCTTCACCGCACCCGAGCTCTGATGACGGATCACCAACATGTCGGCCCGCATCGCATTCAGCGTCATTGCGGTGTCAATCAGGGTCTCACCCTTTTTCACGCTCGATTGGGCAGCATGCATATTGACCACATCCGCGCCCATCCGCTTGCCCGCGATTTCAAACGACAGCAGCGTGCGCGTGCTGTTTTCAAAAAAGGCGTTGATCAGCGTCAGGCCGTCCAGCCTTTTCTCGCTCTTGGTGCGGTGGCGATTGACGGCGATCCACTGCTCCGCCTCGTCGAGCAGGAACATGATCTCATGCGGTTGCAGCCCGTCAATGCCGGTCAAGTGCCGGTGCGGAAACACGGCGCGGCCCGGGATGAGGGACGCGGGGCGATGATCGGACGGTTGCATTAAAGCGGCTGGGTAGCGGCGGCAGTGCCACCACGCAAGCAGATCGCGTCAGGCAGGCGCGAATTCTCCGTGCGCGTCCATCACATGCAGCACGCCGTCTGCAATCGCGAAATAGGCACCACGCAGCACCAGCCGGCCATCTTGCTCGCGCGGCGAAATAAACGGAAAACTGCGCAGATTGGCGATGCTGACCCGCACCGTCTCCAGCTCCAACGCATGGGCCGCTTCCGGGCCAGTGCCATGCTCGGCAATGATCCGGTCCCGTGCTTCGTCCAGCAGATCAACCCAGTGGGCGATAAAGCCGCCATCGCCAGGCTTTCGCCCTTCGAAACTGCGCGACAGCGCTGCGCTGACCCCGCCGCATGATCCGTGGCCGAGGACCACGATCTGGCGAACATTGAGCTGGGTGACCGCAAATTCGACGGCCGCAGACACACCGTGGCGCGCAGCGTCGGCTTCAAAAGGGGGCACAAGATTGGCAACATTGCGCACGACGAAGATCTCGCCGGGTGATGTATTGAAGACCTGCGCAGGATCGACCCGGCTGTCGGAACATGAAATGACCATGACTTCCGGCCGCTGCCCCTCGGACAATTCAGCCCAGCGCGCCCGCTCACGCGGCCAATCGGTGCTGCGGAAGCGCTGGTACCCGTCGAGCAGTTTCTTGAATTCAGGCATGCCGCGCTTGTGCAAGCGCGCGCTAGGGCTGGCAAGCCGTGTCGGGCGACGCTATGTAACGCGCATGAACGACATGCTCCCGCTCGCGCGGCCCGAACGCCAGCGCAAGCCAGACTGGATCAGGGTCAAGGCACCGACCAGTGCTGGTTTTGCCGAAACCAGGGCAATGATGCGGCGGCTCAACCTCAACACGGTGTGCGAGGAAGCTGCCTGCCCCAATATCGGCGAGTGCTGGACCAAGAAGCACGCGACCGTCATGATTCTGGGCGACACGTGCACCCGCGCCTGCGCGTTCTGCAACGTGAAGACCGGCATGCCGCGCGCGGTCGACGCGCTCGAGCCGCAGCACACTGCGGACGCCGCCGCAGAGCTGGGTCTTGAGCATATCGTCATTACCTCGGTTGATCGCGACGATCTGCCCGATGGCGGTGCCAGCCAGTTCGTCAAGGTCATTCAGGCGCTTAGGCGAACAACGCCGTCCACCACGATTGAAATTCTGACGCCCGATTTTCGCAACAAGGCGCAGGCTGCCGTTGAATCGATCGTCGAGGCTGGGCCGGATGTGTACAACCACAATCTGGAGACAGTGCCGCGTCTTTACCCCACGATCCGCCCGGGCGCGCGCTACTATGCCTCGCTAAGGCTGCTCGAAAGCGTGAAGCGGCATGATCCCGCCATCTTTACGAAATCCGGCGTGATGCTCGGCCTGGGCGAGGAACGGCTGGAAGTGCATCAGGTGATGGACGACATGCGCTCAGCCGACATCGATTTCCTGACGATGGGCCAATATCTCCAGCCAACCCCGCGCCATGCCAAGGTGATGGATTTTGTAACGCCCGCCGCCTTTGATGCCTATGCGGGCATTGCGCGCGCCAAAGGCTTCCTGCTCGTCGCCAGCTCGCCCCTGACCCGCTCCAGCTACCATGCGGGTGACGATTTTGCTCGGCTGCGCGCCGCCCGGGAGGCACAGCTCGCTCGCGCCTGATGCCTCGTCACACTGAAACCAGGCGATTGCCCTACAGCCCCGAGCAGATGTTCAATCTGGTCGCCGATGTCGGCCGTTATGGCGAATTTCTACCCTGGGTGACTGCCATCCGCATTCGCTCGAACAGCGAGACGCTCATGGTCGCGGATATGATCGTCGGCTTCAAGGGGCTACGGGAGAGCTTCACCTCGCAAGTGTCGAAGACTCGCGCGTCGCGCATCCATGTTGAATATCTCGATGGCCCGCTCAAATATCTGCGCAACGAATGGGGATTTCGGCCGGACGGGCAGGGCGGGTGCCTTGTCGATTTCGCGGTCGACTTCGCCTTCAAGAACCGGGTGTTCGAAATGCTGGCCGGGCAGGTGTTCGACCGCGCGCTGCGCAAGATGATTGGCGCGTTTGAGGAACGGGCGGCGGTGCTTTATGCTGGCGGGGTTGGTTCTGGCGGGAGCAGCAATTCAAGCGCGCAAAGCGCCGCCTGAAGCCTAATCCCGCCGCGCCCGATATCGCCAAAGGTGCGGCGATCCGCAACGACATCGGCAGGATTGCCGCCTTTCTCCGCCCGCGCGAACACCACGGTGCCAACAGGCTTCTTCTCGCTGCCGCCACCCGGGCCTGCAATGCCGGTGATGGCAACGGCAACATCGGCGCCGCTCGCCTCCAACGCACCTTGCGCCATGCTCCACGCTGTGGCGACCGACACCGCGCCAAAGGTGTCGAGCACATCTTCGCTAACCTTGAGTCGGGCGGTCTTTGCCTCGTTTGAATAGGTGACAAAACCTGTATCCAGCACGGCAGAAGAACCTGGAATCTCTGTAATGGCGGCTGCAACGAGACCCCCAGTGCAACTTTCTGCTACCGTGATCTTGCGCCCGACCGCGATGTTGGCCTCCACCACGCGGCGCGCGGCGGCGACAAGCTCGGCGGGCAGGATCGTTTCCATCGTCATCGTCCCGCCAGTCCCGCTTTCGATTCACCCGCGCAGATCGGCAACGTTGCCTTGCCGCCCTTTTTGATCCGCTTGGCGTCGACCAGCTGCAATATTGACACAAACAGCCCCGCCATGTTGCGCGGTGGCAATGGTTGGGCCAGCGTCAAGATACGGTCAAGCGCCGGGCAATCGGCGGGCTCGATCGTCTTCGTCAACGCTGGCGCGACGAGCGTGGACAATAATGGCCGGGCCAGGTCGCTGCCCAGCAACGCGCCGACATCAGGGCCGACGATCTTGGCGATCGCGCCGCGCCCCTGCGGCCACGCAAGGTCTGACGCCGCACGATATCTGTCGATCAACGGTCCACTGGTTTGGCGGAGCAACGCCCCCGGCGGCAGACTGTTGGCGCAGATTCGCCCCATCTCGGTGATCAGCTCTGGCGCGACGGCGGCGACCAGCGCCTCGGCCTCGGGCTGGCTGACGCAGGGCAGGGCGATCGTCGCGCGCAGGCTTTGCGCCGTCGCCGCGCTTGTGCCCGCCAGCAGCGCCAGCGCGCCGATCCAGCGCAGCGAGCTCACTTCGCCGGCACCCGGACGGTAGCGGCGGCTTGCGCGGCAATACCCTCGCCACGCCCGGTAAAGCCGAGCCGCTCGGTGGTGGTCGCCTTGATACTCACCTGATCCGGCTCAAGCGCGAGCAAGGCAGCGATCCGCGCGCGCATCGCTTCGCGGTGCGGCCCAATCTTCGGGGCCTCGCAGATCAACGTCAGGTCCACAAAATCGATGATGCCGCCGCGTTCAGCAATGAGATGTGCGGCGTGCTGGAGGAATTGGTACGATGCGGCACCGCGCCATTGCGGATCGCTGGGGGGAAAATGCGCGCCGATATCGCCGGCACCAATGGTGCCGAGCAGGGCGTCGGTCAGCGCATGCAGCCCGACATCGGCGTCGCTATGGCCCGACAGTCCCTTGTCATGCGGCACCAAAATGCCGCCCAGCCACAATTCTTCGCCCGCTTCGAGCCGGTGGACATCATAGCCGATCGCGGTGCGCGAAATGAAGGTGACGTCATGGCGTGCTTCCGCCGCCGCAAAGTCTGCCGGATAGGTTACCTTTTCAAGCATGACATCCCCCTCGACCATGGCAACCTCATGACCATAGCGCCGCGCCATCTGGGCGTCATCGGTCGCGTCTTCGGTTGCCGGCCAGCGCCGGTGTGAATCCAATATAGCATCAAAGCGAAAGGCTTGCGGCGTTTGTACGCGGAACACCCCGTCGCGCGGCACCGTTGCGCCCAGAATTTCAATGCCCTGCGCCAGCGTATCGGCGACAGGCAGTACCGGCACTGCACCGCCACTTTCAGCCAACGCGTCGATCAGCCGATCGATCACGTCGGCGCTCAAAAATGGGCGAGCTGCATCGTGGATCAGCACCATATCGGCCCCACCGTCCGCCGCAATCGCCTCAAGTCCGGCCCGCACGGAATCGCGGCGGGCAGCGCCTCCCGTTATTCGCGCCACCGGTCCGATGGCGTCGTCGAGCAGCGCATCCTGCCCTTCGCCGATCGCCACGATTACACGGGCAATGCGCGGGTGGTCGGATAGCGCGGCATGGCTGTGGGCGATCATCGGCTTGCCGGCGACCCGCGCAAACTGCTTCGGCATCACGCCGCCTGCGCGCGTGCCGCTGCCGGCAGCCACGATAAGGGCGACGATGTGGGGTGCGGCAGGAAGGGGTATGGTGGGGAGGGGGGACGTCATTGCCACCGCCTAGCGCAACGCAATGCGGCTCGCCAGTCTTGCCATCAGCAGGCATGCCCGGTAAGGGCTGCCTGTTTTTCAGGCAGATCATGACGACACTCGCTCCCATCCAGATCGGTCCGGTGCGGATCGACAGCCCCGTGCTGCTCGCGCCGATGACCGGCGTGACCGACATGCCGTTCCGGCGGCTGGTGCGGCGCTATGGCTCGGGCCTCAACGTATCAGAGATGATTGCCAGCCAGGCGATGATCCGTGAAACCCGCCAGTCGTTGCAAAAGGCGGCGTGGGATCCCGTAGAAGAGCCAATCTCAATGCAGCTCGCAGGCTGTTCGCCGCGCGAAATGGGCGAGGCGGCAAAGCTCAATGCCGATCGTGGTGCCGCGATCATCGACATCAACATGGGCTGTCCGGTCAAGAAAATCGTCAATGGGGATGCGGGTTCAGCGCTGATGCGCGATTTGCCGCTGGCGGCGAGCATCATTGAGGCGACCGTCAAGGCGGTGAGCGTGCCCGTCACGCTGAAGATGCGGATGGGCTGGAACCATGACAGCCTCAATGCGCCCGAACTCGCCCGGATCGCCGAGGACCTGGGTATCAAGCTGATCACTGTTCACGGTCGCACCCGCTGCCAGATGTACAAGGGCAGTGCCGATTGGGCATTTGTCCGCAACGTCAAGGATGCCGTGGCGCTGCCGGTGATCGTCAATGGCGATATCTGCTCGATCGAAGATGCCGAAACCGCGCTTGCCCAATCGGGTGCCGATGGCGTGATGATCGGCCGGGGAGCCTATGGACGCCCGTGGCTGCTCGGTCAGGTCATGGAGTGGTTCGCAAGCGGTCGGCGCTTGGCCGATCCCTCGCTGGACGAACAATATCACGCGATTATAGCACAGTATGAAGAGATGCTTGCGCTGTATGGCAATGAAACCGGCGTCAATCTCGCCCGCAAGCACATCGGCTGGTATACGCGCGGGCTGCACGGATCGGCCGAATTCCGCAATCGGGTGAACCAGCAGGCAGACCCCAAGGTCGTGCTTGGCATGCTCGCGGAATTCTATGCGCCTTACCGCATTCGTGCAGCTGCCTGACACCCGGTGGCGACGCCAGGAATAGGGCCACATTTCGCCGAACTGCTGGCCGCGCTGCCCGTCGCTGTCGTCCTGATCGATCCCAAGGGGAAGATCGGCTACGCCAACAGTGAGGCCGAGCTGTTGCTCAACATATCCGAGCGCGCCATGCAGGGGCATCCCATCGATTATGTGCTGCTGCCGCCCGCCGGCTATGCAGACCGGCGCGCAGGCCTGGGGTTCGCGGCGTTCGATACGATTATCGAGACGCTGCGCGGGGGCAGGGTCCGCGTCGATTTTGTCGAGGCGATGGTGGCCGATCACCCGGGCTGGCGCATCGTCACCTTGCACGGCGGGCCAACGGCAAAGCGGCTCGGCCAGGCCGATCGCGCCGCAGCGCGCGCGGCGGTTGGGGCAGTAGCGATGCTGGCGCATGAGATCAAGAACCCGTTGTCGGGTATCAGGGGCGCGGCGCAGTTGCTGGCCGATGGCGCCGACACGCCCGAACTTACCACGCTCATCGTAACGGAGGTCGATCGTATCGCTGCCCTGATCGATCGGATGCAGGATTTTACCGATACCCGCCCGCTCAATCCGGCAGCACATAATATCTATCCGCTGCTCGATCATGCACGCCGGGTGGCCATGGCGGGGTTTGGGCGGGGAATCACGATCGAGGAACGCTTTGATCCGTCGCTGCCGCCGGTGATGGTCGATAGTGATGCGCTGCTGCAGGTTGCCTTGAACCTGCTCAAAAATGCCTGCGAGGCCACGCACCATCAGGCAGACCGCAGGGTCATCCTGACCACAGCGTTCAGACACGGCATGGCCACGCCCGCTACCAACGCGAAGCCGCGTCGACGGCTGCCTATTGAGCTGTGCGTGATCGATAACGGGCCCGGCGCACCGGCGGACATCGCCGATCATCTGTTCGATCCGTTCGTATCGGGCAAGCCGGAGGGGCAGGGGCTGGGCCTCGCCTTGGTCGACAAGCTGGTCCGCGACATGGGCGGCATCGTGCAATATGCGCGCGAGGGCAATCCGGAGGTAACAATCTTCCGCGTCATGCTGCCGGGGGCGACCGCATGAATGGCATGATCCTCGTCGTGGATGACGATGCCGCCATCAGAACGGTGGTCGGTCAGGCGTTGCGGCGCGCAGGCCATGACGTCAAGACGGTCAGCACGCTGGCAGAAATGCAGGCGCATTTGCGCCACGCACTGCCCGATTTGATCATCACTGATGTCGTCCTGCCCGATGGCAACGGTCTTGACATGGTGGCCACCCTGAAGGCCACGCATGCGGAACTGCCGATCATCATCCTGTCGGCGCAAAATACGCTGACGACAGCGGTTCGCGCCAATGAGGTCGGGGCGTTTGATTATCTGCCCAAGCCATTCGATCTCGATACGCTGGCGCGGGCCGTGCGCAGCGCCCTCGAACGCGGGCAGGCTGTTGCTGCAATTGGCGATCCCCTAGGCGATGGTCTGCCGTTGATCGGTCGCTCACCAGCGATGCAGGATTTGTACAGGGTGATCGCGCGGGTAGTGTCGAACGATCTCACGGTGCTGATCTCCGGGGAATCGGGCACGGGCAAGGAACTGGTGGCGCGCGCCGTGCATGATCTGGGGCCGCGCAGGCTTGCGCCCTTTCTTGCCATCAACATGGCGGCGATTCCGCGCGAATTGATTGAGGCCGAGTTATTCGGGCATGAACGCGGCGCGTTCACGGGTGCGCAGGCCCGCAGCGCCGGTCGTTTCGAGCAGGCTGCCGGGGGTACGCTGTTTCTGGATGAAATCGGCGACATGCCGATGGAAGCGCAGACCCGGCTGCTGCGCGTGCTCCAATCAGGCGAGTTCACCTCGGTCGGCGGTGCCCGGTCGATCCGCGCCGACGTCCGGATCGTGGCGGCAACCAACCGCGATCTGGCGCAATTTGTCGCACAGGGGCGATTTCGCGAAGATCTGTTCTATCGTCTCAATGTCGTGCCGATTGCGCTGCCCGCATTGCGCGAACGACGACAGGATATCGCGCTGCTCGCGCGGCATTTTCTGGCGAGCGCCGCCCAGCAGGGCCTGCCGCGCAAGCAACTGGGCGAGGAAGCGATTGCGTTGCTCGAAGCGCATGACTGGCCAGGCAATGTCCGCGAGCTGGAAAACATCATGCGGCGGCTGGCGGTTCTGTGCCGTGACGATGTGATCGGTGGCGAAGATGTCCGTTCGGTGCTCGGGGCGGGAAGTACCGTGCCGGCCGCGATGCCGGTCGATTTCGGTATTGGCCCGGCCGTTCGTGCACGGCTCGATATGCTGGCGCGGACGGACCCCGCAGCGATGGATGATGGCACCCTCTATGACCGCATTATCGGCGAAGTGGAGCGGCCGTTGATCGAGGCGGTTCTTGCCCGGCATGGCCATAATCAGCTGCGCGCGGCGCGTGCGCTGGGCATCAATCGCAATACGTTGCGCAAGCGGCTAGACACGCTCGGCATCGATGCCGATGGCAATGACGCGGCTGATTGACGCCACAGCTACGACCGCACGCCCTTTGCGTACGTCGATTTGATGCTTTATGTGTTTTAGATGCAACGATTGTGTTGTATAAAAGCAACGATGATCGACGCTGTCGCCCCGTCAGCCTGGCTGAATACCAACAAACTGCGCTTTTCCGTCACGCCATTCATCGAATGGTGCGTGCTATTTGGTGCCATAGCGATCGCCGTGGCGAGCTATTTCATCATCACGGGTGAGGATTCATCTCAAAGGCTGTTGACGCCCGCGCTGGTCGCGTTGCTGCTTGTCGCCAATCTCCTGCCGGGGATCGCGCTGCTGGTGCTTCTGGGGCGTCGGATCGCGATGCGGCGCGCGGCGCTGTCGCCGGTCGGTGGCAATGGTCGGCTGCATGTCAGGCTGGTCGCGCTGTTCTCGGTGATCGCTGCCGTGCCGACGCTGCTGGTCGTCATCTTCGCGTCGCTTCTCTTCCAATATGGCGTCGAATTCTGGTTTTCCGACCGTGCCCGCAGCATGTTTGAGGACGCTGCCGCCATTGGCCAGAAAAACTATCGCGACGAACTTGACCGGGTCGATCGCGAAGTGGTGGCGATGAGCGGCGATCTGGCGACGTCGCTGCAGGTGAACCCCATCGACAGCAAGAATTTCACGCGCGATCTGTTTCTGCAAACCTATCAGCGCGAGTTATCGGAAGCGATCATTGTTCATCTGACGTCCGACGGCCATCCGGTGTCGCTTGCCCTTGTCGACCCCTATGATCGCGATCTCAACAAGGTGGTCACCGCCGAGATGGTTGCCAAGCTGAAGGCGGGCAAGAAGAGCATCCTTGTCGAAAGCCTTGAGGCGCCGGGCGCGCTTGCCCAGCTGGCCTATGGCACCGATAATTATCTTTACGTAACGCGTGTGTTCGATGCGCAGACATCGCTGCTGTTGCGACGCGGCAAGGCGCTGGTTGAGGATTATCGCGCGTTGCTCACCAAGTCGCGGTCGCTCCAGCTGCAGTTCAATGCGGCCTTGCTGCTAATTTCGCTGCTTATCGTCGGCATCTCGGTGTGGATCGCGCTTGCAGTGGCGGATCGTCTTGTGAAGCCGGTGGGCGAGCTTGTCGCAGCCGCCCGTCGCGTCGAGCGTGGTGATCTGACGGCACGCGTCACCGCGCCACGCACCGAGGATGAAGTCGGCACGCTAGCTAATGCCTTCAACGCCATGACGCAGCGGTTGCAGGAGCAGACCAGCGCGCTTGTCGCGGCAAATGACCAGCTCGACAGTCGCCGGGCGCTCATTGAAGCGGTGATGTCCGGGGTCACTGCGGGCGTCATCTCCATCGGCGATGATCGGTCGATCCGCCTGATCAATCGCTCGGCGATGAATTTGCTCGGGGCAGATGGTGAGAGCCTCGTCGGGCAGCCGCTTGCCGGTGTGTCGATTGATCTCGATGCGCTGCTCAACGGTGCCGCGCGCGAGGCGGTCGTTCAGATCACGGCGCGGGGCGAGGCCCGCACGCTAGCGGTGAAGGTGACGGCCGACGAGGCGGGGCAAGTGCTAACCTTTGATGATATCACCCAGCAGTTGCTCGACCAACGCCGTGCTGCCTGGTCTGACGTTGCGCGCCGTATCGCGCATGAAATCAAGAATCCGCTGACGCCGATCCAGCTCGCCGCCGAGCGTCTGCAGCGTCGCTATGCCAAGCAGATCAGCCAGGACGACGGCACTTTCGCGCGGCTGACCGGCACGATTGTTCGTCAGGTTGGCGATCTCCGTCGGATCGTCGATGAATTCTCGTCCTTCGCGCGGATGCCGAAGCCGATTTTTCGTGAGGAATCGCTCATCGACATTGGCCGTCAGGCGCTGTTCCTGCACGAAGTGGCGCATAGCCACGTAAACTTCACCCTCCAGCACGATGATCCCCCGCTGACGCTCGTCTGCGACCGCCGACAAATGGGCCAGGCGCTCACCAATATCGTCAAAAATGCCGTCGAGGCGATCGAGGCGCGGGGCGACGATGCAACTGGCGACGTGACCATGACGCTGTCGGCCTCAGATGATGGCCGCCAGGTTTCCGTCAGCGTCGCCGATACGGGCGTTGGCCTGCCGCTGGAACGCGATCGTATCGTCGAGCCCTATATGACGACCCGGGCGCGCGGCACCGGGCTCGGCCTCGCGATCGTCAAAAAGATCGTGGAAGAGCATTTCGGCACGATGACCTTTGCCGATGCCCCCGGCGGTGGTGCCGTGGTGACCATGTGCTTCGACGCGGCCATGCTCGCCAGTATTGAACATGCGGCTGAACCCGATCCAGCGGACTCGGAAGAGAGCCGCCCTACTGCCCTTACAAGAAATCGGAACAACTAATGGCGATCGACATTCTTGTCGTCGATGACGAGCGCGACATTCGCGAGCTGGTCTCCGGTGTTCTCGAAGACGAAGGCTATGAAACCCGGACCGCAGCCGACAGCGACGCCGCGCTGGAAGCCATCGCGGTGCGCCGCCCTTCGCTGGTATTGCTCGACGTGTGGCTGAAGGACAGCCGCCTCGACGGGCTTGAGCTGCTCGACGAGATGAAGCGGCGCGATCCGACCATCCCAGTCCTGGTCATATCGGGGCATGGCAATCTCGACACTGCCGTCTCCGCCATTCGTCGCGGCGCTGCTGATTTTATCGAAAAGCCGTTCGAGGCTGAACGGCTGCTGCTGCTGGTGGAACGTGCCACCGAAACGGAGCGGCTGAAGCGTGAAATCGCCTCGCTACGGGCATCGGCGGGGCGAGAAGATGATTTGACCGGCACATCGAGCGCGATCAACGGCGCGCGCGCTACACTCAAGCGTGTCGCATCGACTGGCAGCCGCGTGCTTATCATGGGCGGGCCGGGGGTCGGCAAGGAGGTCGCTGCCCGGCTGCTGCATGGCTGGAGCCTGAGGGCGAGCGCGCCCTTCATCGTCGTCAGCGCGGCGCGGATGATGCCAGAACGCGTCGAGGAGGAATTGTTCGGAGTAGAGGAGGGGGGCGATATCGTCCGCCCCGGCCTCCTCGAGCAAGCGCATGGCGGCACCCTGTTTCTCGATGAAATTGCCGATATGCCGATGGCGACGCAGGCGCGAATCCTGCGTGTCCTCACCGACCAGAGCTTTACCCGCATCGGCGGCCAAAGGCTGGTACGGGTCGATGTCCGCGTGGTGTCCGCAACGGCGCGCAACCTGACAGAGGCGATTGCCGAAGGCCGGTTCCGCGAAGATCTCTATTACCGCTTGAACGTCGTGCCTGTGCAAATCCCCGACCTGAGCGAACGACGCGAGGATATTCCCGCGCTCGTGGAGCATTTCATCGCGCATTATGCGGCGCAGCGCCGGGTACCGACGCCGGAAGTCGCGCCCGATGCGATGGTCGCGCTACAATCCTATGAATGGCCCGGCAATGTGCGCCAGCTCCGCAACGTGGTGGAGCGCACTGTTATCCTGGCACCCGGCGACCGGATCGGCCGGATCGACGTTGATTTGCTGCCGGCCGAGATCCTGGGGGATCCGGGCGAACTGACGGGCGGCGGCGGCAACGCCATCATGGGCGCTCCCTTGCGTGAGGCGCGCGAAACCTTTGAGCGCGAGTATCTTCGCGTTCAAATACGGCGCTTTTCCGGGAACATTTCGCGCACTGCGACCTTTATCGGCATGGAACGATCGGCGCTGCATCGCAAATTGAAGCTGTTGGGCATCACGGAGACACGCGACGATTGAGCCATATTGCCGGGCATATGGACGGCGGCCAAAACCCGTCGTACGTTATCCCCGCGTTTCACGTACCAATCCGACGCCGGGAAACGGCGCATTGCGGGGCAGCCCCCGCCAAGAACAAAGGATGCCAATGATGGCCGATAAACAAGCCTCGCTTCAGGATCTGTTCCTGAACGCGCTTCGTCGTTCCAAAGCGCCCGTCACGATGTTTCTCGTCAAGGGCGTGAAACTGCAGGGGATCGTCACCTGGTTTGACAATTTTTCCGTGCTGCTGCGTCGCGATGGCCAATCGCAGCTCATCTACAAGCACGCGATCTCCACCATCATGCCGTCTGGCCCGGTCGATGTGGAAACCATCCTGGATACGATTGGTGAAGCGCAGAAGCGGCAGCCTTTGCTGCAGGAGATTTTCCTGAATGCCGTACGCAAGTCGAACGACTCAGTGACGATGTTCCTCGTTAATGGTGTGATGCTGCAGGGGCATATTTCTGCCTTCGACCTGTTCTGCATGCTGCTCCAGCGCGACGGCATGGCGCAGCTGGTGTACAAGCACGCGGTATCGACAATTCAGCCGAGCCATCCGCTGAATTTGGCAGAAGAAACAATAGATTCGAGCGACGATTGACCACTGGCTTTGAACGTGACCGGGGCGAATTCGCTCGTGGTGCCCGTGCCATTGTCGTCCTGCCCGAACATGGACTGAATGCCCGTGACGCCGACGCTCGCCTGGCCGAGACGGCCGGATTGGCCGCTGCCATCGGCATCGTCGTGGCAGACCGCGTCGCCGTGCGTGTGCGCGCCGCCAAGCCAGCGACGTTGATCGGCAGCGGGCAGATCGAGACAATTGCGGCATCGGCCCAGATGGAGGAGGCGGGGCTCGTTATCTTCGATGCGGCGCTCACGCCGGTGCAACAACGCAATCTCGAAACCGCACTCGACGCCAAGGTCATTGATCGAACCGGGTTGATCCTCGAAATTTTCGGCGAGCGCGCGGCGACCGCAGAAGGGCGTCTCCAGGTGGAACTCGCCCATCTTGATTATCAGGCCGGTCGGCTGGTGAGGAGCTGGACGCACCTTGAGCGCCAGCGCGGCGGCTTCGGCTTTCTCGGCGGCCCCGGCGAAACCCAGATCGAAGCCGATCGGCGGCTTATCCGTGACCGAATGGCGCGGCTTCGGCGAGAGCTTGAGTCCGTGTCGCGCACGCGTGGCCTTCACCGCGAACGCCGGCAGCGCGCGCCATGGCCGGTCATTGCGCTGGTCGGCTATACCAATGCCGGCAAATCAACGCTGTTCAACCGGCTGACCGGGGCTGACGTCATGGCGGAGGATTTGCTGTTCGCAACGCTGGACCCAACGCTGCGGCAAATCTCGCTGCCGGGTATCGACAAGGCAATCCTGTCGGACACGGTTGGTTTTGTGTCCGATCTGCCGACGCAGCTGGTCGCCGCGTTCAAGGCAACGCTCGAGGAAGTCGTCTCGGCCGATCTGCTCATCCATGTGCGTGACATCGCGCACCCGGACAGCGACGCGCAGCGCGCCGATGTCGAAAAGGTGCTGACCGAGATCGGCGTGGCGGAAACCACCCCGCGGTTCGAAGCCTGGAACAAGCTGGACCTGGTGGAAGGCGATGCGCGCGCCGATCTCGCGGCAGAAGCAGCGCGGCGAGCTGATGTGCAGACGATTTCGGCGCTGAGCGGGGAAGGGGTGGCGGACCTGGTAACGCGCATTTCCGCAATGCTGACGGAGCAGCACCGCCGATATCACCTGACGCTGGCTGCATCCGATGGCGCGGGGGCTGCATGGCTGCACGCGCATGGCGACGTGCTGGCGACGGAAATAGACGGCGAGCGCGCGCTGTATGAAGTGCGGCTGGCCGAGCGCGATTATGAGCGGTTCAACCAGCGCGGGACTTGATCCGCTGCCAAAGCGCTTCCTTATCGGCTAGCGGCATTGCCTCGAACGCAGACCCTGCGTCGCTTTCCATCCCCCTGAACCGGCGCTCGAATTTTGCTGAAGCGCGGCGAAGTGCCGTCTCGGAATCCACACCCAGATGGCGCGCCCAGTTGACGACGGCAAACAGCAGATCGCCCACCTCATCTTCCAGCGCGTCGGGCCCGTTGGCGGCTTCTATCTCGGCGATTTCTTCATCAATCTTGGCACGCGGGCCAACGGCATCTGGCCAGTCAAAACCGGTGCGGGCAGCACGGCGTTGTAGCTTATCCGCGCGCATCAGTGCCGGCAGGCCAGGCGCCACGCCGTCCAGCGCACCAGTGTCGCCAGTGCCCTTGCGGGCGCGCTCTTCGGACTTGATTTGTTCCCAGAGGTGAGGGCCGCCGCCAGCCTCGCCAAAGATATGGGGATGCCGGCGCTCCATCTTGTCGCTGATTGCATCGACCACGTCACCCAACGCGAAATGCCCAGCTTCCTCAGCCATGCGGCTGTGGAACACGACCTGCAGCAACAGATCGCCAAGTTCGTCCTTGAGATCGCCCAGATCACCGCGCTCAATCGCGTCGGCAACCTCATAGGCTTCCTCGATCGTGTACGGCGCGATCGACGCGAAATCCTGGGCGAGATCCCATTCGCACCCACGCTGCGGGTCGCGCAGCCGCGCCATGATGGTTACCAGCCGATCAACCATGAGGGGCCCCCTTCGTTACGAGACAGCTGAGTGCGATAATATACATTATGTTAAATAGGATCGCTGCCATAGGGTTCCAGGATCATCCTATCACCCTCCACCCGGTAGCTCTTGAGTGCGGACAGGAAGTTCATCCCAATCAAGTCGCTGCCAAAGCCTGGTGCGACGCTGACCGCCAGATCATGCGCCTTGATCGGCCCGATGACGAATGTCGCGGCAGTGGCGCGTTTGGCGACCATGGTGCCATTGGCGGTTTCGATGATCTGCCCGAAATTGTCGTCAACGGTTATGCCCGCGGCTCGCGCCGTTTGTTCGGTAATCGCCGTCGTGGTCGCACCGGTGTCGATCAGCATCCGCTGCGGCTTGCCGTTGATGGCAACGGTCGTCCAGAAATGACCATCCGGGCCGCGCGGAATAATCACCGTTTGGCCGACGACCATCTGGTCACTCAAGCCAAGCCCGGCGCTGACATCACTCCAGCGCCAGCCGTTGCGCTGCGCCTTGGTGACTGCAACGAGCCCCACGGCGAAGATCGCCAGCCACATCGCGGCCATTTTCAGCGTTGCGCTGATCGGCAGTCGCCGGGCGCCAAGCGATGCCAGCGGGAATATCAGCATCAGCAGCAGCATCACTGCATTGAAACCCGTATCGCCGCTCACTGGCCAAGCTCCATTCCGTCATAGCCCGGCACCACGCCATAGGGGAGTTCGGCGCAAAGTGTCGCATAATCCATCGATTGGTCCATATGGATCAGCACGGCTAGGCCGGGCGTGAGCGCCGCAATGGCCGACAATGTATAGTCGAGATGGGCATGGCTAGGATGGGGCGCACGCCGCAGCGCGTCGACCACCCACAGATCAAGCCCGGCATACAGCGTTTCCATTTCTGCCGTTACTATATGAAAATCAGTAGCATAGCCAAATGTTTGTCCATCTGCCTCGAACCGCAGACCGGCGCTGGTGATCACGCCATGCGGTTGGTCTGTAACGGAAATCACGATGTCGCCGATGACGAGTTGATCGGTCAATGGCTCTCCCGACACGGTCGGCGGATAGCCGGCACGGCCGCTAAAGGCATAGGAAAACCGGTCGACAAGATGCTTGAGCGTTTGCTGGCGGGCCAGGCCACGAACGGGCTCGCCGCGCGCGTGATAAAGCTGCCTCAGATCGTCGATCCCGTGGCAATGATCGGCATGGTCATGCGTCCAGATCACCGCATCAATGTCATTCACCCCGGCCGCCAGCAACTGCTCGCGCATGTCGGGGCTGGTATCCACCAGGATCCGTGTCGTTGTCGTCTCAACCAGTATCGAGGCCCGGGTGCGCCGATTGCGCGGATGTTGGGGGTCGCATGCCCCCCAGTCATTGCCAATGCGCGGCACGCCGGACGAGGTGCCCGATCCCAGGATTCGCACCTTCATGCCGCAACTTTGGTAAACAACCGGTGAAAATTGGTTGATGTGTGCTCGGCCAGTGCTTCGGTCGTCATGCCGCGCAACTGCGCCAGGAACCGCGCCGTGTCGGCAACGAACGCTGGCTCCCCGGTTTTGCCACGGTGCGGCACCGGTGCCAGGAAGGGCGCGTCGGTTTCGATCAGCAGCCGATCCAACGGCAACCGTGCGGCCGTTTCCTGCAGATCCTTGACGTTTTTAAACGTCACAATCCCTGAAATCGAGATGTAACAGCCAAGTTCCAGCGCGATGTCGGCAAATTCCCCGCTCGCCGTAAAGCAATGGATCACGGCGGGGAAAGCCCCCTTCCCCATCTCATCGCGCAGAATGTTAGCGGTGTCCTGCTCTGCGTCGCGCGTGTGGACGATCATCGGCAGGCCGGTTTCGCGCGATGCGGCAATGTGCGCGCGAAAGCTGGTCTGTTGCTGCGCGCGGTCGCTATGGTCGTAATAATAGTCGAGCCCCGTTTCCCCGATGCCGACGACACGGGGATGGGCCGCTCGCGCGATCAGCTTGGCGGTATCGATATGGGCGTGACTGTCTGCCTCGTGCGGATGAATGCCCACCGTCGCCCACACATCGGCCTCACGCTCGGCGATCGCGATGACGTCGTCCCATTCGCTTTCGCGCGTCGAAATCGTCAGCATGGTGCCAACGCCAGCTTGCCGTGCGCGTTCAAGTACTTGCTGCTGTTGCTCCGCCAAGCCTTTGTAATTCAGATGACAATGGCTGTCGATGAAGCTCATGCCGCATCGTCCGTTGGCAGCTCCAGTCTCGGGAAGAGCGGCACCGGCTGATCAAGCTGGAACCCGCCCTCGGCAAGCGGCGAATACCAGTGCGATCCAATGCCCGCCGGCGTGCGGAGTGCTGGATCGATCCCCATCGCATCGAGCAGTTTGGCCGCGCTTTGCGGAATCACCGGCGCAATCGCCACCGCCAATTGTGCGATGCAGATATAGAGCGTGGCCAACACCGTCTCCATCCGGTTGGTATCGGTCTTTTTGAGCGTCCAGGGTGCCTGCTCGTCGATATAGGCATTGCACGCGAACACGGCCTGAATCCACGCCTCGGTTGCCTGCGACAGGGCGAGCGTTTCATAGGCGCGCGGCATCGTTTCCCTGACCGTCTTGTCGATAAGCTCGAACAGCGTTGCATCTGCCTCCACATGGCCGTGGATCGCCGGCAGATAGGCGTCGCAATTCTTGAAGATCTGGCTCAACGTCCGCTGCGCCAGATTGCCGAAGCTGTTCGCCAGATCGGCATTGGCGCGCGTTACGATTGCCTCGGGCGAATAGCTGCCATCCTGCCCGAAACTGATATCACGCAGCAGGAAATAGCGCAGGGCATCGACCCCAAACGCCTCGGCCAGCGCAAGCGGATCAGCGGCGTTGCCTGCCGATTTACCCATCTTGCTGCCGTCGCGCGCCAGCACGAAACCATGCCCGAACACGGCCTTTGGCAGCGCGAGCTTGGCCGACATCAGGAAGGCCGGCCAATACACCGCGTGAAACCGCACGATATCCTTGCCGATCAAATGGAGATCAGCCGGCCAGCGCCGCGCGAATTCCCCCTCGGTATCGGGGTACCCAAGGCCCGTGATGTAGTTGGTCAGCGCATCGACCCACACATACATGACATGCCCGGGGCTGCCCGGCACCGGCACGCCCCAATCGAAACTGGTGCGCGACACGGACAGATCGCTGAGCCCACCCTCGACGAAGCGCATCACCTCATTACGGCGGCTTTCAGGGGCAATGAAATCGGGGTTGGCAATGTAATGATCGAGCAATGGCTGCTGATATTTGGAGAGGCGGAAGAACCAGGTTTCTTCGGCCGTCCATTCAACCGGCGTGCCTTGAGGGGAGAGTTTTGCGCCCCCTTCCCCGTCGCTCAGTTCCTTCTCGTCGTAAAACGCCTCGTCGCGGACCGAATACCACCCCTCATACCGATCAAGATACAAGTCGCCCGCGTCGGCCATCGCCTGCCATAGCGCCTGGCTTGCGACATAATGGTCTTCATCGGTGGTCCGAATAAACCGATCATAACTGATGTTGAGCTTGTCGGCCATCTCTCTGAAATAGCCGGACATCTCGGTCGCCAGTTCACGCGTCTCCACGCCGCGATCACGCGCGGCCTGCACCATTTTCAGCCCGTGCTCATCGGTACCCGTCTGAAAGCGGACGTCGCGCCCGGCCTGGCGCTGAAAGCGCGCAATAGTGTCGGCAGCAATCGCTTCATAGGCGTGCCCGATATGCGGGCGGCCATTGGGATAGTTGATCGCGGTGGTGATGTAGAAAGGGTCGGCCATGACTGCTCCCTAGAGCATCGCCCGCCTTGATTAAAGCCTCACCGGGCAGGTGCCAGTCGCGCCACGATACCGGCCATCTCGAACGCCGTTGCCTGTGCATCGAGCGATAATGCGCGCGCGCTAACGGCCAACGCGCGGGCTGAATCATACGCGTCGAGCGCCGTCCGCAGCGCCTCCCCTTCGCGATTGGCCGCACGATCCGCGATGAACGACGGCACCCGATCGAGAAAGGCCTCGTATCGCGGCTGGGCGGCTTTTAGCGCCAGCGATTTTGCGAGCGACGCGCGTTCGGCATTGCTGCGATCTCCACTCGTGACGATGCTGGTCATGGCGGCGTCGAGTGGCCCCATGTTGAGCCCGGCATAGCTAAGCGCGCGGCCCGGTGAGCCATCGCCCGCCTTGATCAACGCCGCAATCTCGACCTCGCCAGCCTCGGGCAGGCGGTCGCGAAGCACCGTTTCCATGTCGGCGTCGCTCAGTGGATCGAACCGCAATCGCCGGCAGCGAGAGCGGATTGTTGGCAGCAATCGGCCCGGCGAGTGGCTGATCAGCAGGAAAATGGTGCCCGCCGGTGGTTCCTCCAGATTTTTGAGCAAGGCGTTTGACGCGCCAGGCCGCTCAAGATCGTCAACCGCGTCGATCAGCACGACCCGGCGCGGCGACATCGAGGGCGTCGTTGCAAACATCGGCTGGAGTGCGCGCACCTGCGCAATTGGAATACTGCGCGCGAGGTCCTCCCCCGGTTTGTCAGCGTCCTTCGGCGCGCGCGTCAACTCGCGGTAATCGGGATGCGAACCCGCAGCGATCAACGCCCGGGTAGGCGAGTCCACCGGCACGTCGAATCCCGGCTCCAGTCCGGATGCACCCGCCGCCTGGGCGAGCATGCGCATGGCCGCGATGCGTGCGAAGCTGGCCTTGCCAACCCCTTGCGTCCCGGTGAACAGCCAGGCGTGATGCAGCGCTTCCCCGTTCATTGCGGCGAGAAAGGCGTCATGGGCTGCCGCGTTACCAATCGGCAGCGTCATGGCAGCAGATCACCCATGGCATCGAGCAGCGCTTCAGTCACCGAGTCGGCGCTTGCCGATGCGTCGATCATCCTGAATCGCGCCGGATCGGCGGCGGCAAAACGCCGGAATGCGGCGGCCACATCGCGGTGAAAATGGTCACCCCGCGCGGCGAATCGGTCTGCGGCGGCGCCATCGCGTCCCTCGGCACGGGCACGCCCCTTATCGACCGGCACTTCGAGCACGAACGTCCGGTCAGGCAACAGCCCGCCCGATCCAAAGCGGTGAATCGCCAGGATCGCCGCATCGTCGATACCGCCGGCGACGCCCTGATAGGCCCGTGTGCTGTCGACATAGCGATCGCAGATCACCCATGTCCCCGCCCGCAATGCGGGATTGATCAGCTTCTCGACCAGATCGGCCCGCGCCGCCGCAAACAACAATGTTTCGCTATGCGCGCTCCAGCGACTGACAGCCCCCTGCATCAACAGGCCGCGGACGGCTTCAGCGCCTTCGGTGCCGCCTGGTTCGCGTGTCACCAGCGTGTCGATGCCGCGCGCCTCCAGCGCCGCCTTGAGCCGAGCGGCCTGGGTCGATTTACCGGCACCCTCACCGCCCTCGAGCGAGATGAACCGTCCGCTCACATGCCGAACAATGACCAGAACCCGGCCCATGCACGCCCAAAAAAGCCAGCGGCTTCCACATCCTTTTCAGCAACCAGCGGCAGCAACTGCGGGGCCATGCCGGGCGATATCACCTTCAGATCGGCAATATGCTGGCCAGCCTTGAAGGGGGCCTTGATGGGACCGTCATAAACCACGCGTAGCTGCAATTCGGGCACCGCGCCGCCCGGAAGGGTCACGGTGAGGTCGCGAGGCGCGACGAGATTGATCTTGGACACGCTGCCGCCCTGCACCTCGGCCGCCTCAACGATCTTGCCCTTGGCAACAATCGGCTTGGCCTGCCAGGCGCGGAATCCCCACTCCATGAAGCGCACCGATTCCTCGATTCGCTGATTGAAGCTGGTGAGGCCCGCCACGACCATCACAAGCCGCCGTCCATTTTGCTCGGCAGAACCCGTGAAGCCGTAGCCTGCCTCATCGGTATGCCCGGTCTTCAGCCCATCCGCCCCGGCGACGCGCCCGAGCAAGGGATCGCGATTGGCCTGCGTGATTGCCTGGCCCGAGCCAAGCGTCTTTCCCCAGGTGAAATTCGGGCGCGAGTAGAACTTCTTGTACAGGGCCGGAAAATTCTGGATCGTGGCCGTTGCCAGATTCGACAGGTCGCGCGCCGTTACATAGGTAACGCCGCCATCGGGCCAACCATTGGAAGTGCCGAAATGACTATTGGTCAGCCCCAATTTGCGCGCAGAGTCGTTCATCCGCGAGACGAACGCCTCTTCGGTGCCCGAAATCCCCTCGGCCAGCACCACACAGGCATCGTTGCCTGAAAGCGTGATGATGCCATAAAGCAGGTTGGCGACGCTCACCTTCTCGTTGACGGAGAGGAACATCGTCGATCCTGCGGCTGGACCATGCCATTTCTGCCAGGTTTCGGGCCGCACCGTAAATTCGGTGTCGAGCTTTAGCTCACCCCGCTTGATCATGTCGAACGCCACATAGACCGTCATGATCTTGGCGAGCGAGGCAGGTGGCATTCGCCGGTCTGCATCCTTTGAATAGAGCACCGCGCCCGATGACAGATCCTGCATGAAGGCAACCGGGGCCGGTGTCGTGAAGGTGGGCGCTGCGGACAAGGGGACCGCAGCAATCAGGGCAGCAGCAGAAACGAAGGTGATGGCGAGCTTCTTCATGGGGTGATCGAAATCCGTGACTCTGGAGGTTGGGATCATGGCTTGATGATCTGCGCGCCTCCATAGCCGCGATGCACCACCCCGTCACGTGCGCGATTGGCGGCTGCGACATTATCGAACGGCCCCAGCCGCACACGATATAGGCCGCCGCTTGGCTGAACCGATCCACCGAGATCATTGGCAAGCGCCGTCGCACGCGCCGCATTGGAAAGTGCCGCCACCTGAACATAGAAACCGGGGCCTGCGGCGGTCGCGAGGGGTGCCTTGGTGACAGGTGGTGTCTCTGGGCGCCCCGGCTGAGCATAGCTCGCACCCGCGCGCGATGCTGCCTTGGGTGGCACCTTGACCGGCGCCTTTGATGGAGCCTTGGCTGGTACCCGCACCAGCGTGCGCGCCGGGGCCGCGGGCAATCGCTTGCGCAGCGCTGTCAGCAATACCGGCGGCGCATCAATACGCGGCGACGCGGCTTGCCCATCGCGCAACGCCTGCTGGTCAGCCCCAGGCGGGTTCACGCGGCGAACCCGTACGCCAACGAATCCAGCACCGTCGCCGCCAAGCGCGGCCATCGCAGCCGGCGACAGTGCGATGATCCGGCCGGCTGCAACGCCGCGATCGACGAT
The DNA here is from genome assembly GCA_964638495.1 of uncultured Stakelama sp. Lineage (GTDB taxonomy): Bacteria > Pseudomonadota > Alphaproteobacteria > Sphingomonadales > Sphingomonadaceae > Sphingomonas. The sequence continues at coordinate 63,497 of CAZXBM010000009.1, forward strand.
GATGACGATAATTGTCTTGCCGCCATCCAGCGCGGTCACCTCGGCAAAACTTCCCGCCGGCAGCGTGTTGTGAACGCCAGTAAAGGCCCCGGGCCGGGCTTCTGTTGCAAATGGCTCGGCATAGCCCACCGCGTCATACCGTTCGGCACCTGGCGTCGCTTGTGAGGTACCGGCCGGACCCGTGCTGGGCGGCGGCGCGCCGTCATCCTGCGCGATGGCCGGTGCCGCTGCACAGATCAAGGCAAGCGGCGCAACCAGCCGCCAGTCGTTAACGTTCGATCGCATCGGCAAGCAGCCCCACTGAAAGCGCATAGAAATTTGAGCAATTATAATCGAGGATAATGCGGTAATTGCCGGTGAGCAGATAACCGGTCTTGCCCGGACCATCGGGCTCGAGCAGCGTCGCCAACACCGAATCGCCAGGCCATGGCTTGTCGAGCGGGGCTAGACCAAGCGCGCGCCATTCAGCCATCGTCTTCCACCGGCTATGCCGCTGGAAGACGCGCGCGCAGCGTGGGGCGGTCGTCCGGTTACGGATATCGTTGCGGTCGAGATTGCTCGGCACGGCAACGGCAAGCCCCCATGGCTCACCCGCCCGCCACCCCGCATCGGCGAAGTAATTGCCGATCGAGGCAAGCGTGTCGGCTTCGCTGCGCCAGATATCGATCCGCCCATCGCCATCGCCATCGCGCCCCAACCGGAGGTAGACCGATGGCAAAAATTGCGGGTTACCCGTGGCACCAGCCCAGCTTCCCTTCAGCGTCTCGCGCGGCACGCCACGATCAAGCACGCGCAGTGTCGCAATAAATTCCGCCGCGAACAGGTCACGGCGACGCCCCTCATAAGCCAGTGTGGCCAAGGCCCTGGGCAGATCAAAGCTCCCTGTGACGCTGCCATAACTGGTCTCATGGCCCCAAATGGCGACCATCACCGATTCCGGCACCCCGGTATCGCGCTCGATGCTCATCAATCGCGATCGTTGCGCCAGATAGGCCTGGCGACCGCGATCGATCCGTGCCGCATCGATATGCCGCACACGATAGGGTTCGAAATCGGGGATCGGCGCATTCGCGTTGCTTCCCGGCTGCGCCCGATCAAGATCGATAACACGCTGGTTGAGCGTCAGCCCCGGCACCACCGCATCAATCGTCGCGCGGCTGACGCCTTCTCGCTCAGCCTGCGCTGCAAGTGTCGCAACATACGCCTGAAATCCCGCATCGTCCTGCGCAATAGCGGCGCCACCGACCAACCCAAGCAGCGACATCGCAGCCACAACAGCCGAAAAACGCCGAGGAACCCGAAAACGCGGCACCGGAAGAAATTTCTTCATGTTCGGGGTTTGCCACAGCACCCGCCTGACATGAACCCCCTGCGACACAGCTATTGCACAAAAGATCACACTCGACGTAAGCGATGTCCCGTGCGGACAGGTGGCCGAGTGGTTTAAGGCAGCGGTCTTGAAAACCGCCGTGGGTGCAAGCTCACCGTGGGTTCGAATCCCACCCTGTCCGCCAATTGGTGTGCAAATTAATTGGCTATGCTCCTACGAAGGCACCTGTTCTCTAACGTTCCTGAAATCGCGACTGCACCACATCGTGACCGGAAAACGTTGTCAATGAGCGGGAGGATTGGGCATTTCGCTTTTTTACCTAGGAAAAGTTCCGCCCGCTGATAATTTACGGTGCTCTTGGGGACGTTGTGACATGCAGCCATCAGACCGTATACTTGATGAATTAGCTATGGGGCGAAAATCGATCGAAGGCCGTGGCGGTTGGCTGTTTCTCACCATCGGCAATGGGGCGAATGCGCTTGCACAACAGTTTGGCCTCGAGACTTGGTCGGCTGACGAGATAAACCGAGCCAACGTTGTAATGGCCGAGCGCAAAGCTACGCTACCAGGTTATAAAAAATATATCGTACCAGAAAAAAGCGTAGCTTACCGTGAGTATTTACCAGACCCCCTTCGACAATGGCAAGATAGTCCGTCTCGCCCGTCTCAATCATTGACGTCTGCTGTCTATCTGCTGAAGGCCATCGAGTCCGCTAAACCGTTCGGTCCCTTGTACTTTCGGGGCGATACACATCCTAATTGGCTCGGTAGCTATTTCATGTATAGAGAAATCGCCCAAGATTTGGGTTTATTCCCCATCCCTCTTTCCGCCTTGACGCCAACCATGGTCGGTTACGACGGCGACCTATACCAGCGTTTGCCGCCCAGCGAATGTGATGACTATCGAAACCGAGCCAATTTTGGGCGATTTACGTTGGATTCAGTCGTTAAGTTAGAATTGGCACTTCCTTCAACTAGGCGAACCGATGCTGACCTGTATCAGCGATTTGACTACGAGACCCTAATATACGAAACAGACCATGTAGATTTACCTCGCGCAGTAATATTCCGCGATTCTACAGCCCAGTTTATGGTCGACCTGCTTGCTCAACACTTTTCCCGCAGCGTTTTCGTTTGGTACGGTTTGATGGCGTCAGACATCATTGACAGGGAACAGCCTGACATGGTTTTTCAGATCATGGCTGAGCGGTTAGTTTGGCGCGATATGCCGGTAAGAAGTGCTACTGCCAACGACAGTTGATCAGGCAGAGCTTTAAACGATAGCTATGCGCGCATGCCGCAGTTTGGGGAATAGAGATAAAAAGCTCGACATTTCTTCATGCAACCTGTGAATTATCTGTACAATAATTAGCTAGTAATCAAGCGTCTGCCGAACCCGAGAAAAATTCGAGGCCAGCATCGGTAGCGAGACAACGCGCCTCCTCTAGTGAAGATTGATAAAGTGCTTGTAGATCCGGATCGGCAAACAGACTTTCCTGTTTGTAAAAATCAAAATAGGAACGCCACTGCTCGCCCGTTGGCTTATTTAGGTGTGTGACAAACATTATGCCAAAACCCAATTCCACAGCGCGCCTTGCAGCCGGAACGAGTTGATCAATGTTGGATTTGCATGCAACGAAATACCAACCTAGTCGAGGCTGCGTAACCCCTCTAGCGGCTTTTTCTCGATTTATTGCTTCGATCCCGGATAGGACCTTATCTAAAGTTCCACCTTTGTGCAGATAAGCATAGGTTTCAGGTTCTATTGCGTCTATTGAAAACATTATTTTATCAACGCCAAGCTCCACTAGTTGAACAGCCTTTACATCGTCTATTAGCTGACCGGTCGTATTGAACATGAATCTGCAGCCATTATTTTTTATTTCAGTAACCATTTCGATAAATCTTTTGTTAAGCATACATTCACCATTTTCGTGGCCAATGACCTCCAAAGCAGTCCGAAATAGTGGACTTATCTTATCAAACACCGCACTAGACATGTGTCCAAGTTCGTACTGCATGTCCGAATGATAAACAAAACATTTTTGACATCGAATATTGCACTTTGCACTCATATCCATAACGATGACTATCGGTCCGGTATTAGGCGCCAGAGTTCCATTCTGCCACGAATCATAAACGTCATAGTAATTAGAGACTTTATCAAATCCAAAATCTCCGCCAATATTCCGTCCAAAACTGTTGATATGGTCGATTGTTCGAGACCGGAATGCATAGCAGCTTCGACAAGCCACATTCATGTTCGCCTCTGCAGAAACTGATTGCCGAACGCCTTGAAACGCAGCACCGTTCCAATGATCTCGAATGTCTGTAATTGCATCAAGCGCTCCCATGTTTTGAGGCCCCCTAATACATGGTCGGGTTACTTGACCATCCCATTGTACATACAAGGTAGTCCATGGTTGACTGCAAAATGGCGCGATAGTCTGTTTCATGAATACGCATTGTCCTTTTAAATAGCATAAGCAATCGTCAGGTCCGTTGAAGCGTCAATCAATAATATCAGTTTAATCGTCGTACGATTACCACCGTTTGCTGTTAATGATAGATTCGAGATGCTGCATATGCTTATCTAGACGGGAAACTTCCACGGCAGTTATCAAATAGACTGTCGCAGAGATTGTACGTCAATTGCTGGCAAGTCTGGCTGGCGCCTCAACATAAGTTCGTTGAGATCACCACGCGGTGTCCGGCCTGAAACCTCTGTGAAAAACCAGTATGATGCAATATTTTTCGTATGCTGATAGCAATTCGGTCGACAAAGCCATCAGACACAGATCAACGCGGGATCGAATTTGGCTCTTGACGCTGCCACCGTTCAAACCTCGTCGGCGCGGTGGGTCACTTGGCGGGCCACGATTGGATAATGCGAGGGGGTGCAACGCTCAGCGGTCGTATGCTCTGGAGCAAGCAAGCAGGACCAACCGGTCCGGTTAAATAGTCCCCATCTGCAGCATACTGCGGCCCCTCAATTGCTCTGGAATTTGCAACATTGTTGGTCGCTACGCTATTATCCACGCGCTGCAATCCGAGACGCACGCGCCGATTCCCGATACTGAAAGGAATAGTCGTCGCAGGGACAGGTCAAATTTGCCGAAAATTCTTGATGCGAGACGTCGAGATCGCTGCCCGGTAAACCAACCCGCTTGGTCCCCGCGACCCTCGCTAGGGTCGAGTAAGTTACCGGTGCAAGAACCGTCATCAATCCAGGTTAGTGCATCCAAGGCACAGAACGACTAAGAGAGATGGTCTGTTAGTTGACTCATCCCTCACGCCCATTACGCACCTGGTCCAGTTCAACCAATGCGTCGAACGTTTCCTGTTCAAGCGGGGTCTGAAATTGGCAGCCCGCCGCAAAATCGTCGGACCAGATAATCTTGGCGGCGACCTGGCCAACCTGTGGCAGCGTCAGCCAGATCAACGAATCGACCTTGAGCGCCGAGTAGGTTTGCAGGCGCGCGCCGAAGCGAGAAAGGTCGATGACGCGGCAAAGCGTGCGATCGAGCCCGCCGCGCCCGATCCGCGCATCAAGCGACACCGGCGCGCGTGGGCTGCGCCGGCGTCCGGTCGTTTCTGCGGGTTCGAATTCAGCGGCGAACATGGCACTCCTCGTCGATTAGATGAGGAAGCCTATCGGGGTAAGGCTAACGCGCCGTTAACGACGCGCCACCTTCACATCCGGGCGATCACTTCTTGCCGAGCGAGAGACCACCAAAGCGCTTGTTGAAGCGGGCGACCTGGCCACCGGCATCGAGCATGCGCGAGTTGCCCCCGGTCCAGGCAGGGTGTGCCAACGGATCGATTTCGAGCGTCATCAGATCGCCTTCCTTGCCCCAGGTCGAGCGCGTCTGATAGCTGCTGCCGTCCGTCATCTGAACGGTGATCATGTGATAATCGGGATGGGTGTTCTTTTTCATTGTCGTGCCTTTGTCAGTGGCTGGTTACCGACCAGCCGGACGTTGGAAGGCGGCGCGCCTAGCATGGTCTCGGGCGCACCGCAATGCACAACCCGCCTGAGCGTGTGCCAAGACTGGTGTGCCTACCTCCTGAGAAGCGTCACCAGCCGGTCGGCTTGCCCTCATTCTGCTTGTCCAGCCATGTCTTGAGCGGCGCGAAATAATCCACCAATGCTTGGCCGGACATCTCCCGGCTGCCGGTAAAGGCCTCCAGCGCATCGGGCCACGGCTTCGATTGGCCGAGTTCGAGCATGGCATTCAGCTTGGTGCCGACCTCCTTGTTGCCGAAGAACGAGCAGCGATGCAGCGGCCCTGTCCAACCCGCCTGCTTGCACGCCGCCTGGTAGAATTGGAACTGCAGCAGCCGCGCCAGGAAATAACGGGTATAGGGCACCATCGCCGGCACATGATATTTGGCGCCGGGATCGAACCGCGTTTCATCGCGCTCAACAGGCGGGGCTATGCCCTGATATTGCAGCCGCATCGCGTTCCATGCCGCTTCATAGCCTGCTGGCTTGATGACGCCGGAGAACACGCCCCACCGCCAACGATCGACCAGCAGGCCAAAGGGCAGGAACGCCACTTTGTCCATCGCCTGTTTCAGCAACAGGCCAATGTCCTTGTCCTCGCTTGGCACCTTGGCGGCATCGAGCAGCCCAATATCGACGAGATATTGCGGGGTGATCGACAGCGCCACGAAATCGCCGATCGCTTCGTGGAAGCCGTCATTCGCGCCATTCTTGTAGAGGAAGGGCTGGCCCTTATAGGCGCGCTGGTAATAATTATGGCCAAGCTCGTGATGGATAGTGACGAAATCGTCGCCATTCACCTTGGTACACATCTTGATGCGGATATCGTCCTGATTGTCGAGGTCCCAGGCCGAGGCGTGGCAAATGACATCGCGGTCCGCTGGCTTCACAATCTGCGAGCGCGCCCAGAAGCTATCGGGCAACGGCGCAAAGCCAAGTGAGGAATAGAACCCCTCCCCCGTCTTGACCATCTTGACGGGATCATAGCCCTTTTCCTTCAGCAGATCGCCGGTATCGAAGCCCAGGTCGCCCGCCCCCTTGGGGGCGACGAGATCATAGATATTGCCCCATTCCTGCGCCCACATATTGCCCAGCAGATCGGCGCGGATCGGGCCGGTCTTGGGCTGCACGGCATCGCCATATTTTTCGTTGAGCTTCCAGCGGGTATAGGCGTGGACCGATTTGTAAAGCGGCTCCACCTCGCGCCACAGCTTTTCCGTCAGCGCGGCAAATGCCTCAGGGCTCATGTCATAGCCTGAGCGCCACATCGCGCCGACATCCTTGTAGCCAAGCTCAACCGCGCCCTTGTTGGCGATGGCGACGCTGCGGGCATAATCCCCGTGCATCTGCGCGCCGACATTGTCGTTCCAGCTGACCCACATTTCCTTGAGCTTGGCCGGGTCGCGCACCGTGCCCATTGCCGCCTCGATGTCGCTGCCGTTGATCGGCTTACCGTCAAGCGTGCCCATGCCCTTGCCATATTGCGACGACATGCGCGTGGTGATGGTGGCCAGTTCGCTTGCGGCCCCTGCCGTCGTGGGGGCGGGCAGCGTGATGCCGCCACGGAGCAGATCGAGCTTGCGGGCCGTATCGCCCGACAGGCCAGCGAGCTTTTGAAAGCCCGCCGCTTCAAGCGCCAGTTTCACGGACAGCTCGGTTCCTTCAGCATTGCTGTTGGCAACCAATGCATCGGTATCGTCGGTGATATAGGTGGCATTGACCCACTGAATGCGGTTTGCGTCGATCGCAAAATCGGTCAGCGTCTGTTCGGCTTTGGTAACAAAGGCATCCGCCCCCTGCACCGTGGCGGCGGCTTCCTTGGCAGGTGCAGGGCTGCCATCCTTCTTGTCGCGGGCAAGTGCGGGGCTCGCCACCAGGGCAAGGGCGAGCGCAACGGTCGATACGCTGTGGCGGATCATGGGTGTTCCTTCGGCAATCTTTGCGGTTGCCGCAAGGGAGCAGGGCTTGGCCGTCAGGTCAAGGCGCGAGAAAATCGGCGATGGCCTGCCCCAGCTCGGGCTTGACGACCGTGCTCATATGGTTGCCGGGAATGACCCGATAGGTTGCGTTGGGCAACGCCCTGGTAAGGGCCTCGGCAGAGCCATTGTCGGAATCGTCCGCGCCTGAGACCACAAGCACCGGCTGTTCGATCGCGGCGAGCGCTGCCTCGCTCATATTGACGAACGTATCGAGGATATGGATCAGCGCCTTCGGGTCGCCACCGCTTGATTTGAGAAAGGCTTCGGCAAACCATTCGGGGCTGCTCTTGGCGAAGCTGCCGGGATTGGTCAGCACATTGCGGAAAAAATCGCCGCGCTTGCCGGTCGAGGTCAGCCCCTCATAGCCCATGCCTGAGATCACGACGCGGCGCGGCGTGGCCCCCAGCGCCAGCATCCGCGCGGTGGTGCGACCGCCGAGCGAATAGCCGCCCAGATCATAGTCGGTGAGCCCCAAATGCGCGATCAGCGCGAGTCCATCCTGCGCCAGAATGTCGAGCGGATAGGCGGCGGCATCGTGCGGCTTGGCGCTGTCCCCATGCGCGCGCAGATCAGGCATGATCACGCGAAAGCCCTTCGCCGCAATGGCAGCGGCATGACCGTATTTGATCCAGTTGGTAACGGCATCCGAAAACAGGCCGTGCAGCAGCAGCACAGGCCGCCCCTCGCCCATTTCGCGCCAGACAAGGTCAGCCCCATCGGCACCCGCAAAATGGTGGATCGCGATCGCCGTCACGCGAACAGCTTCATGAAAGCGGCAGGCGGCGCATTCTCATCATATTGCGGCACAGCCGGGTCGATCACGAGCCAGGGCTGTTTGCGCTTGGTCCAGATGTGCATCAGCGGGCTTAGCGTTTCGGCTGCATCGAGCGTCCCGGCGCGCACCACCGCCATCGCCGGCCAGACCGTGTTGGTTATCCACAGCCTCGTGTGGCAGATGCTGCACACATGCTGCGTCGAGACGCCAACACTTGGCCGATCAGCCGCATACTCCACGACGGGCCCCGTGGCGATAATCGCCTCTGCGCGGATCATTGCCTGCTCGGCAAACGCGCTGCCCGACCATGTCTGGCAATATTGGCAGTGGCAGGCATAGACCGGCGGCAGCTTCTCCATCGACAGCGTATAGCGACATGCGCCGCACCGACAGCCACCCTCGATCGCGTCGCTCATGCTCATCCCCAATGCTGGTCGCTATCGCTGAGAATAGCCGGAAACGGTGCGCCCGCAATGGTTACCACTGGCGCGCCGGGCAGGTTCCACCGAAACAACGCCACGTGCCAGCCACCCGGAATATGCCGCGACCGGTCGATCATGCCATCGGCACCGATGGCACGGGCTTTGTCGGCATTGCGCCATGAGGGTGGCTCGCGACCGGCGGCAAGCTCTTTGCGCCAGTTCGTGTTGGACTGCTCCCGGTCAATGCCGAGCGCCATGCACGCCGTCTCGTCGCGCTGGTCGAGCACCCTGGCATCACCCAGATCGACGGGCACGATCATGCGCGGCAGGCCGTCCTCGCGCATATAGCCAGACACCGCGATACGGGCCCAGTCAGCATCGCACGTCACATATAGCGCAGGCTGCCCGATCCGGTGATACCGCCCAGCACTCCCCGGCCCCGGCGGCGCAAGCACCGCCTCGACACGGTCGGTCAGAATCGCGCGAAAGAAGCGTCCGGAAATCGTCAGTAGCGGGACTTGCGATCCCGCCACCCTGTCAAGCGGCCTTCTTCAAATGCCGCCGCCCGAGCAACTCAGCGATCTGCACCGCGTTCAGCGCGGCCCCCTTGCGCAGATTGTCGCTGACGCACCACAGCACCAGGCCATTGTCGACGGTCGGGTCCTCGCGCACGCGGCTGACAAAGGTCGCATAGTCGCCGACGCATTCGACGGGCGTTACATATCCACCATCCTCGCGCTTATCGACCAGCATCACGCCGGGCGCCTCGCGCAGGATCGATTGCGCCTTCTTCGCAGAGATTTCGTTTTCGAACTCGATCGTGATCGCTTCCGAATGGCCGACAAACACCGGCACGCGCACGCAAGTGGCGACGACCTTGATCTTGGGGTCGAGGATCTTCTTCGTTTCCACCACCATCTTCCACTCTTCCTTGGTGAAGCCATCATCCAGGAAGCTGTCGATATGCGGGATCACGTTGAAGGCGATCTGCTTGGTGAACTTGTGCGCCTCGGCGCTGTCGCCGACAAAGATATTGCGGCTCTGCTCGAACAGCTCGTCCATCCCCGCCTTGCCCGCGCCCGACACCGACTGATAGGTCGAGACGACGACACGCTTGATCGTCGCGTAATCGTGCAGCGGCTTGAGTGCCACCACCATCTGCGCGGTCGAGCAATTGGGATTGGCGATGATGTTCTTGCGGCGGTAACCGTCGATATCCTGGGGATTCACCTCGGGCACGATCAGCGGCACGTCCGGGTCCATCCGGTAGAGCGACGCATTGTCGATCACGGTGCAGCCGGCAGCGGCAAAGCGCGGCGCGTGCAGGCGCGATCCTTCGGAGCCGATCGCAAACAAGGCCATGTCCCAGCCAGCCGGATCGAAATGCTCCAGGTTCTGCACCTTGAGCATCCGCCCGCTATCGCCGAAATCAATCTCGGTCCCCTGGCTGCGCGACGAGGCCACTGCTGCCACGTCCGCCAGCGGGAATTCGCGCTCGGCGAGAATGTTGAGCATTTCGCGCCCGACATTGCCCGTCGCACCCACGACCACGATCCGATAACCCATAACCGCTCCACTTACTCTCGACGATAATCGAGCCGGTCGCATACGCCTCGGCGCATTTTTGTCCAGTCTGGAATCAGTCGGCCGGGCGCGGTGGGTGCCGGAACGGCTGCCATTTCAAGTAGGAAAGGCTCCGCCACAGCCATTCGAGCGGTCCCATCGCAAAGAACCGTACCCAGATATTGGCGACGATCAGCAGACCGACAAAGACCATCGCGGCGATACCCGCCATTTCGGCCCAACCATAGCGCCCCCAAAGGTTGAGGCCATAGGGCGAGAATAGAATATGGATGCCAATGATCTGCTCGATGAAATAGAGCGAGAAAGCCGTCCGCCCGGCCGCACGGAGCGGCGAGAGCAGCAGCCAGCCAGCGCGCGTCTTGACCAGCAAATTGAACAACGCAAGATGGCCAAGGCCGACGGCCAGCCGCCCAAATTCAGCCGTGATCCAGATCGTCTTTGGTATAAGCGAGAAGGTCAGGATTTCCTGTGCCCCCACCCAGCGAACCCCGATACCGAACCCATAGGCGATCACCATCAGCACCAGATAAAGGCGCGCGGTTCGCTGCCCCTGGATGATCCCCCATTTCCACAGCGCGACCCCGATCAGCATCGCGCAGAACGCCTCGGCCACCAGCAACCAGAAAAAACCGCCGAGCCAGAAATACTCGACCCACTGGCCCCAAAGCAGCTTGGCATAGGTGTAGGCGGAGCCGTTATGCGCCCTGGCCTCTTCAGCGATCCTCTTGGTCGTGTCGGCTGACGGCTTTAGCTGGCGCTGCTTGTCCTGCCATTCCGACAAGGCGGCGCGATCTGCGGTCGTCAGCGCGGCAGGTGACGCCTGATGCTGATGTGCAAGCTCCACGCGCGCGACCAGATCGGTGCGCTCGGCGTATCTCATTGCGCCATCGGTTACGGTGAACAGCGCAAATGCCAGCCCCAGGCCAAGCAAGAGGCGCGGCCCTAGTGATCGGAACGGGAAAAGGAACAATCCGGCCACCGCGTAAATCGATAAGATGTCCCCAACCCACAGCACGACCGCGATGTCGATTGCGCCGAACACCAGTAACCAGATCGTCCGGCGCATATACAGATCGGCGATGGCGACCGGGCCGTCGGGCGCCATCGCCCGGCTGGCGATCACCATCATGCCCGCCCCGAACAGGAATTGCAGCAGGCACCGCTGCGTGCCTTCCAGCAATATCTGGATGACGGTCCAGCTGGCCTGATCGATCGGCGTCCAGCCCAGCAGGCGGATGTCTGCGAACTGCGCACTAGTAGACGCCGCTTGGAACGGGATGTTCATGAAGAAGATGCCCAGGATCGCAAACCCGCGCATCATGTCCAACACGTCGATCCGCGCCTTGCCGCGCACCGGCGCCAATGTCGTCGTTGTCATGATGCCGCCCCCCAAGGAATCGGCAGGAGGCTATGTTAGCGGTCGATAGGCGTCAATCGAACCCTGGGTGATGCGATTACTTCTTCGCTGGCATCCGCCTGTCGAGAAAGTCAAAGATCGTGCCCCACAAATGCTCGCTCACACCAGGACCACCCACACGGTGGGTGTTGCCAGGGTAGAACATCATCTCGAACGGCCGAGCACCCCGCTGCATCTTGGCGGCAAAGGCAGTCGAGTTTTCAAACACCACATTGTCGTCCGACATGCCGTGGATAAGCAACAGGGGATCGGTGATCTTCGCGGTATCGCCCAGTGCGTTGGAGCTTTCATAGCTTTTCGGGTCCTTGCCCGGATCGCCCAGATAGCGCTCGGTATAGTGCGTGTCGTACAGCTCCCATTTGGTCACCGGCGCGCCGGAGATGCCCGCTGCATAGACGCCTGGGTTCGCCTCCAGCATCTTGATCGTCATATAGCCGCCATAGGACCAGCCATAGGTGGCGATGCGGTCTGGATCGACAAAGGGCTGCTGCTTGATGAACTTGGCACCGGCGAGCTGATCCTCGACCTCGACTGTGCCCATCGCGTGATAGATGTGATCCTCAAACGCCTTGCCCCGGTTAAACGAGCCGCGATTGTCGATCTGGAAATAGATATAGCCGCGGTCGACGATATATTGCGCGAGCGCCCCGTTCCAGCTCCGCGTCACCTGTTGGCCGGTACCAGGCCCGCCATAATGCTGAAAAAACACCGGATATTTCTTGCCCGCCTCAAGCGGCGGGGTGATCATTTCCCAATAAAGCGTCGTCCCGTCGGCAGCCTTCAGCGTGCCGAATGTCCGCTGCTCATGGCTGGCAAGATAGGGGTAATAGGGGTGCCCCTCCTTCAGCGCATTCTCGTTGATCCATGAAAGGCGCTTGCCCGTTGCATCAGCCAGATAGACCTGCGTGGGCTGATTGGGATTGGAGCGGCCAATGATCATCCGGGTCGCCGCATCGTCCATGCTACCGCCAGTCCACCAGCCAAGTTCTGTCAGCCGCGTGATCCGGTCCGGATGCGCAATATCGACCGAATAGAGATGCTGCTCCAGCACGCCATCCTTGTTGCCCGCAAAATAGAGCCGGCCCTTGGCCTCATCCACCCCGGCAAGATATTCGACCACCCACGGCCCGCTGGTCAGCTGGGTCCATTTACCCTTGGCGAAGCGATACAGATGGCGATAGCCGCTGCGCTCCGAAGCCCAAATCAGGCTCCCATCTTTCATCACACGGTAAGCGTCGGTCAGGTTGATCCAGCTCTTGGCACCCGCTTTCTCCGTGAACATTACGGTCGCCTTGCCCGTCGTGGGATCGACCTTGAGCATGTCGAGCGTCGCCTGATCGCGGCTCTGGCGCTGGACGAGCAAGGCCGATCCATCCGGCGTCCAGTCGACGCGGGCAAGGTAGAAATCGGTATCGCGGCCAAGATCGACCTTCACCTGCGCCGAACCGTCGGGCTTCATCACATAGAGCTCGACCAGTGAATTGGGCGTGCCCGCCGCCGGGTAGCGCTGATCATAGACCTTGGTGCCCTCTGCCCCGATCGCCGCGCGCGTCACGACGCCGACCGGCGCATCGTCAAACTTCTCGACTGCGAGCATCGTGTCGCCAGGTGCCCACCAATAGCCGGTGCGCCGGTCCATTTCCTCTTGCGCCACAAACTCCGCCTCGCCCCAGTGGACGGTGCCCGCACCGCTCGTTGTCAGCGCCCGCGCCGCGCCACCTGTCAGCGGCTGGACGAATAGGTTCTGGTCGCGGACGAAGCTCACATAGCCACCCGCTGGGCTGATCGTGGGATTGAGCTCGCCATCCTTGGTCTCGGTCAGGCGCGATACTTTTCCGTCGAGCGTCGCCAGGAACAGATCGCCGTCGAGCGGCACGAGGATGGACTTGCCATCGGGCGCCCAGTCATAAGCAACGATGCCCTTTGATCCGCCGATGCGCGCGCGCTCGCGCTGCATCTTTTCCGCTTCCGACAATTCAGCACCCGAACCGATCTTCTTGGAATCGACCAGCATCCGCTCCTTGCCCGTCTTGGTGTCGAGCGCCCAAAGGTCAAACCGCTCCTTTTCATCGACGCGCGCGCGCAGCGACGTCAGCAGCGTGCCATCCGGCGACAGGCGCAGTGCACGCGGCTGGGGGCCCGAGAGATCGGGGCTGGCGAAGACGCGCTTGAGCGACAAGCCGGGCGGGCTTGCGGGAGCATCAGCGGCCATCGCAGTGCCGCCCATCGCCCCATAAGCGAGGCCCACCGCCAACGCGCGCCCAATCAGCGCCGTTCGCACCCCCATAGATTTCCGCACGCCGCATCTCCCCAATCCCGACCAGGTTGCCCGCTAGTCGCGGGCATTGCGCCGCTTATCGCGATGGCACGCGACAAGGTAAAGGCCATTGATCGGGCACGTAGTTTCAGGCGGGCAGTGCCGCCGCCGGGGCCATTACCGGCGTGCCGGACCTGCGCCATGGCAGCCGCCGCTGCTCGATCAGCGATCGCCACGCCCATTCAACCGGCGCGATGTCGAGGTAGCGCACATAGATGTTGGCGAGGATGAGCAGCACCGCATTGACGGCAAGCGCCAACACCATCAGCGGTGCCCATGTCAGCTGGCCATAGAGACCCAAGCCCCAGGGCGGGAAAATCACCCACAAGGTAATGAAGGTCTGCGCGACATAGACAGACAGGGCAGTCCGCCCCGCTGCCGCGAACGGCTGCAACAGGCGTTGGCCAAAGGCTGATCCCATCATCACATGCACCAGCGCGATATGGCCAATCGTCATCAGCAGCCGCGCCCCCTCGCTGGTAAACCAGATGATGTGCGGCGCATCGTCGAACTGCGCCTGTTCCCATGCGCCGATCGCCCGCAGGCTCCCACCGATCACATAACCGACAAGCATCATGCCCAGATAGTAACGATGCGATCGGTGCCCCTGGATGATCCTCAATTTGAAGAGCGCCGCACCCAGCAGCATGGTGCCTGCCGCCTCCCAGATCGTGAACAACTCGTCCATGCTGGGAAACCGGTCCCACGACACGAGAATTTGGGTCCAAATCCAGCTCACCCCATCACCGGAACGCCCCTTGTCCTCATTGGCGATCAGCTTTTTGGAATCCGCTCGCCGTTGATCGCGGTTCACCTTTGCATCGGCGAAGTCCTGCCGCTTTTTGGTCTCGGCGGCAGTAAGGGGCTGCCCGGACGCCACCTTCGCTTCGATCGCAACGGTCTGCGCTCTTCGCTCCAACGCCTGATAATAGCCGAAATATCCCCCCATCGTTAGCTGGAAGAGCGCCATGCTGAGGCCGATGGTCAACAACCAGCGCGGCCTCAGCTCGCGAAACAGCACGGCAACCAGCGCGGCAAGGCCATAGCTATGCAAAATGTCGCCCGGCCACAGCAGGATGTACATGTGTACTACGCCGAACAGGAACAGCACGATGTTGCGCACATAATAGCGCTTCAGCACGGCCAATCCGCCCGCCGCCGTCGCGAACCGGTCTGTCAGGATGACCATGCCAACGCCGAACAGCATTTCCAGCAGGCAACGCGCCGTGCCATTGGCGAAAATCTCGCGCACCCACCAAGCGACCTGATCGGCAGGTGCCCAGCCCAAATGTCGGATATCGTCGGACGATGCGTTGAGCGATTGCCCCATATCGTTGATATTCATGAACAGGATGCCGAGGATCGCGATGCCGCGCAGGATATCCATGATCGCGATGCGCGGTGCGCCATCAGGCTCGATCGCCCGCGCTATCGTCGCATCACTCATTGGCCGCATTCCCCCACATCTTCATCGTGTATTATATACATAATACAGTTTGGCCGACAAGAGAGGCCGAAATGGAAAACGCCGCACCTGACTGAGCCAGGCACGGCGTTGACCTTGTTGGAGAATATCGGCGCTGCCGATTTATTCGGCGGCGGTGCTGTCCTTGGCCGGACGCGGATCGCGACGTTCGGCGATACGCGCACTCTTGCCGCGACGACCGCGCAGATAATAGAGCTTGGCGCGCCGCACGACGCCCTTGCGGACGACTTCGATCGAATCGATGTTAGGCGAATAGAGCGGGAAAACGCGCTCCACACCTTCGCCGAACGAAATCTTGCGCACGGTGAAGTTGCTGCCCATGCCCTTGTTCG
>CAZXBM010000010.1:0-72392 GCA_964638495.1 uncultured Stakelama sp.
GCGGGCGCGGCGGGGTGGCGCGGCGGGGGGGGGGGGGGGGGGGGTCGGGGGGGGCCCTACCACACCCCCCCCCCCTTTGGGGGGGGGGGTGGGGGGGGGGGCCTGTCCCCACGCGCGACGGCTCGGTGAGACGGACAGCCCCCACCCCTGCCCCTCCCCTGAAGGGGAGGGGTTCAAGTGAAATTCAGTACCAAGAACCGGAGCATAATGATGGCCAAGCCGACGACCACACCAACTCCAACCACCGGCGGCAGGCTGGCGGGCAAGATCGCCGTTGTGACGGGGGCGGCGGGCAATTTGGGCGGGCATATCGTTCGCCATTATCTCGCCGAAGGCGCGACCGTGGTGATGACGGGCCGCACGCCCGCGCGCACCGATGCGGCAGCGGAGGCCATCCGCGCAGAGACGGGGGTTGATGCGGCGCGGCTGGCGACGGTCGCGCTCGATGGCGGCGATCCGGAATCAGTGCGCGCGGGCATTGCCGATATCGTCAAGCGGTTTGGCCGGATCGACGTGCTCGTCAATAATGCGGGCTCGGCCGGGCCCAAACAGCCGATCGAGCAATTGCCGCTCGATGCCGATGAACTGGCCGCCCTGCAAAAGGGCGGATCGACCGATAGCGAGACGGTGGGCGATGCCATTCGCAACATCTTTGGCGTCGCGTGGAACGTCTCGCGCGCGGCGGCCTCCGCGATGGGGGAGGGTGGATCGATCATCAACGTCTCCACCATTTTCTCGCGCACGCCTTATTATGCGCGCACTGCCTATGTGGTGCCCAAGGCGGCGATGAACGCCTTTTCGCGCGAATTGTCGCTGGAGCTGGGGCCGCGCGGCATCCGCGTGAACCTCGTCTTTCCCGGGCCGATCGAAAGCGAGCGAATCCGCAGCGTGTTCGCGACGATGGATACGATGCGCGGCGACGAAGCCGGGACCACGGCCAACCAGTTTTTCGACATGATGTCGCTGGAGCGGGCGACGGGTGACAATGCCAAGGCCAAGACCTTCCCGACGCCCGCCGACATCGCCACGACCTGCGTGTTCCTGGGGAGCGACGACTCCGCCGCGTATAACGGCCATGATTTCGAAGTGACGCACGGCATGACCGTGCGCAAGGAAGAGCGCGCGACCTATCTGTCGCGCCCGACGATGCGGTCGATGGACGGGGCGGGGCTCGCCGTGCTGATCGCGGCGGGCGATGGCTGGGAAGAGGCGCTCGAGATCGCCAATATCCAGATCGCGTGCGGAGCGCGCGTGCTGCTGGGGCTGACCCGGCAGGCGGACGTCGCCATCGCGCAGGCCCGGGCGAAGGCGGAAGGGGCCGATGACCGGCTGACGATTATCCGTTTCAACCGCACCGAGTCCGCCGCGATGGAGGCAGCGCTTGATGGCTATACGCGCGAGTATACGCCGATTACCGGCGCGATGTTCATGCCGGTGCTGGGGCCGGGCGAGCTCGTCGGCGATCTGGTCGATGCGAGCGACGAGGATGTCGAGCGCTTCATGGACGCGGAGTTGGCGGGCAACATCGCGCTCGCCCGCACGCTCAGCCGTTATTGGAAGCGCAACGACAATCTGCTGCAGGAACCGCGCTTCGTGTTCCTCACCAACCCCGCCGACGGCAAGGGCGACGTCTATGCGCAGATGCTGCGTGCAGCGACCGAGCAGCTGATCCGCATCTGGCGGGATGAGTCCGAGATCGATGTGGGGCATGGCCGACGGCGACAGGCGGAATGGGGCAACCAGATCGTCCGCTTCGGCAATGCCGAGGCCGAGAACACCCGCTTCACTGCGGGCCATGCGGCGCGCATCCTGCTGAAAGAGAGCAAGATCCGCGAGATCACGCTCTATGTGCCCGGCAATATCGGCGAGGCGACGGGATCGCGCAAAGCCATGCCCGGGTTCAGCGAGAACATCACTGGGCTGCATCTGGGCAAGGTGGCGCTCATCACCGGTGGCTCTGCTGGGATTGGCGGGCAGGTTGCGCGGCTGCTGGCGCTGGCGGGCGCCAAGGTGATGATGGTCGCCCGGCGCGAAAGCGAGCTGGCGGTGGCGCGCGCGCGGATCGTCAGCGAGCTGGAGGATATCGGTTTTGCCGGCGTGGAGCGGCGCGTGCAGACGCTGGCCAATGTCGATGTCAGCAATTTCGAGTCGCTGAAGGGCGCGGTCGATGCGACGCTTAAGGCATTTGGACGGATCGATTATCTGATTAACAACGCCGGCGTCGCGGGCGCAGAGGATATGGTCGTCGACATGAGCGTCGATGCCTGGAACTACACGCTCGATGCCAATCTGATCTCCAATTACTTCATGATGCACCATGTGGTGCCGATGATGAAGAAGCAGGGCTCGGGCTATGTGCTCAACGTCTCCTCCTATTTCGGCGGCGAGAAATATCTGGCGGTCGCCTATCCCAACCGTGCCGATTATGCCGTTTCCAAATCGGGCCAGCGGGCGATGGTGGAGGCGATGTCGCGTTATCTCGGGCCCGAGGTGCAGTTCAACGCGATCGCGCCGGGGCCGGTCGATGGTGACCGGCTCGCGGGCACCGGCGGCAAGCCCGGGCTGTTCGACCGGCGCGGCAAGCTCATTCTGGAGAATAAGCGCCTCAACGCGATTCATGCGGCATCGGTGAAGGCGCTCAGGCGTGGTGTTCGGGTCGAGGCGCTGCTGACGCGGCTTGCCCGCAACGATACCGTGCGCATGTCGCATGATACCAACAACCCCAAGGAAATCCGCGATCTGGCGCTGGCCTGCGCGCGCGAGGGCGACGGGGTGTGCAGCTTCGACCAATATCTGATGACGCCGCTGATCGCCGCTGCGCTCGTGTCGCGGTTGCGTCAGGGGGGGTATTTCCTCGATGCGCCGGGCTGGGCCGACCGGCCCGATACGCCCGAGGCGAATAGCGGCTGGCTGTTGCGCAGCCCGCCCGCCGATGTGCCGTTCCTGCCCGCAGACAAGATCGCGGTCGAGGCGAAGAAGGTGGGCAGCGGGGTTCTCTCCAAGCTCCATCTCGGCAAGATGCCGACCGAGACCGATGTGGCGCAGGCGACGGTGTTTTTCCTGGCCGACCGTGCCGTTTCGGGCGAGACCTTCATGCCCTCTGGCGGGCTGTCGGTCGAGCGATCGACCACCGAGCGCGAACTGTTCGGCAGCCCCAAGCAGGAACGGCTGGATCAGATGCGCGGCAAGACGGTGTGGATCATCGGCGAGCATCTGATCGATTACATCGCCGAGACGGCGCGCGCCTTCATCAACGAATGCCATGTCGCGCGGGTGGTGCTGATCACGCGGACGGCAGAAGGGTTCGATGCGCTGAAGGCAGCGCTGGATGATGTGCCGGCAGCGGCGCTCGATTCCATCGTCTGCGGCGACAATGTGGAAGCGGCGATGGACCAGGCGATGTCACACTGGGGTCGTCCGACGACGATCCTCTCGACGCCGTTCGAGGCACTGCCACAAAAGCTGTTCGAGCTGGAAGACCCGCTGACGCCGGACGAGTTCCGCAGCGTTGTGGCGGGCAACCTCACCAACCATTTCCGTGTTTCGCGCAAAGCATCGCTCTATGATGATTGCCAGCTGGTGCTCGCCTCGCCCGATGTGCCGATGGGCGACAAGAGCCCGGCCTTTGCGCTCGCCAACTTCATCAAGACGACGCTCCACGCCTTTACCGCCACGTTGGCGGTGGAAAATGAGCGGCTGGTGCATGACGTGCCGGTCAACCAGATCAACCTGACGCGGCGGGTGCAATCCGAAGAGCCGCGCAATCTCGACGAGCATCTGGAGGAAGTGAAGCGCTTTGCCCGCGCTGTGCTGCTGGTGGGCGCCCCGCTTCCCGACGCCGAGGATTCGCGCTATCGGTCGCGCATCTACCGGGGCATGGCGATGACGGTTTAAGGGGTTAGGGTGAGCGACTATCTGCCCTTCGAAAAAGCGATCGAGGCGCTTGCCCACAGCGCGCGCGCGGTACGCGAGGCGGGTGGTGACGCCCGTGAGGCGGCGCAGCTGGAGGAGCGGGCGCAGCGCCAGCTGGCGTTTCTCTACAGCCGGCTGACGCCGTGGCAGCGCACGCAGGTGGCGCGGCACCCCATGCGCCCGCATTTCAGCCATTATGCAGCGGGCCTGTTCGATGATTTCATGCCGCTGGGCGGCGACCGGGCCTTTGCCGATGATCAGGCGCTGATGGGCGGGCTGGCGCGGCTGCAGGGGCATAAGGTGGTGGTGATCGGCCATGCCAAGGGCGAGGATACCGCGAGCCGCCTGAAGCATAATTTCGGCATGGCCAAGCCCGAGGGGTATCGCAAGGCGATCCGGTTGATGGACCTGGCCGACAAGTTCGGCCTGCCGGTGATTACGCTGGTCGACACGCCCGGCGCTTTCCCGGGCATGGACGCCGAGGAGCGCGGGCAGGCCGAGGCGATTGCGCGCAGCACCGAGCGCTGCCTGTCGCTCGGCGTACCGATCATCGCGCTGATTGCGGGGGAGGGCGGCTCTGGCGGTGCGGTCGCGCTGGCGGCGGCGAACCGGGTGCTGATGCTGGAACATTCAGTCTATTCGGTGATCTCGCCCGAGGGGTGCGCGTCGATCCTGTGGCGCAGCGCCGACCGCGCGGCTGATGCAGCGGAGGCGATGAAGATCACAGCGGTCGAATTGCTGAACCTGGGGGTGATCGACCGTATCGTCTATGAACCCGCAGGCGGCGCGCACCGGGATCATGCGCTGACGATCAAGCGCGTTGGCGTGGCGCTGGCCGAAGAACTGGCAACGCTTGGCCGGATGCCCGCAGGCGCCGTGCGCGCGGCGCGACGCAAGAAATATCTGGAGATGGGCAGAATTGCTCGCCCGGTGATCTAGATCGGCTTGTGATCATTCCAGCTCACGCGCCACCCCGGACTTGATTGGCGATTATCCCCTTCAGACATAAAAGGAAGTGCTGCTTCCCCGGCGAAGGCCGGGGCCCCGATCGCAGACAACTGAATGGGCGCACCGCGACAGTTTCCGATCGCATCTCGACTGGGCCCCGGCCTTCGCCGGGGAAGCACATGTTCGAAGGGGATATGTACCGACTTGATCCGGGGTCCCGGTTCTGCCCGCGCCCGCCAGCAGCGGGACCCCGGGTCAAGCCAGGGGTGACGGAATAGAGTGGATCAGTATGATCACAAAAGGCTCTGAAATCTAGCCGCTCACGCCATGATGGCGGCGGCGGATGCAGTGGCAAGGCGGGCAGAGCCAATGCCCCGCCCGCTGCCCGTCGGTTCAGAACTTCGCCGTTACCTGGAAGCCATAAAAGCGTGGCTCGGCGGGGATGAAGGTGGGGATGCCAAAGGCACCACCGGTATTGCCGGCATCGAGCAAGTACCGCTCGCTGGTGGCATTGCGGATAAAGCCGGCAATTTCGTATCGGTTGTCGGCAAAGCTCACGCCTGCACGCGCATTGTATAGCGTGACGCCCGGCTGCGAGATCAGCGGGTTGTTGGGCAGCTCGAAGAAAATCTGGCTGCGATATGTCAGCGTCGGCGTCGCAAACAACCGCATCCCGCCGCCGAGCGGGGCATCGACAGTGAACCCCGCGGATGCCTGCACTTCAGGCTGAAGACGGAAACGCGCGCCCGCAAAGGCTGGCGAGAACGCGCTGTCGCGGCTGATACCGCCATTGATATAGCCGATATTGCCGAAGATGTTCAGCCACCGCGTCGCGCGCCAATTGGCTTCGGCCTCAACACCGATATTGTTGGCATTACCGGCGCTCTGCGTCAGCGTGGTGCCGTTGGGCTGAACCACGCTGACCTGGAAGTTGCTGTAATTTTGATAATAAACGCCGATCGACCCTGAAACGGGGCCGATTTTGCCCTTCAGGCCAGCCTCATAATTCCACACGACTTCTTCAGCGACCGGTGTGAATGCGGCGACCGGACCGGCGGTGGTTGCCCGTGCGCCGACCTGCACCACTGGCGACCGGCGGCCTTTCGACACGGTGGCAAAGACGTTGATATTGTCTGTCACGCGGTACAGCGCGTTGAAGCGCGGCAGGACGGCGGCAAAGCTGTCCTGAACGAAAAAGGTCTGCCCGGCGGTATCGACCTGACCGGGAATGAGCGACGCAGCGATTGGATTGAGCCGCGGGCGCGGAACGGTGGCGAAAAAGCCCGAATTACGTTGTTCAATCTGCACGCGCGCGCCGGCTGTCAGCTCCAATTGCGGGGTGGCGATCCACGTCACGTCGCCGAATACCGAATAAGTATCGTTCTTGCCGATATTGCCGAACACGGATTGATACAGCGTCAGTGCGCCAGCCTCCGCCGGGACGGTGCCATTGGGTAGAACGCAGCCCGGACGCGTGTTGGCCGCAGCGCAAGTGAAGAACGAGGCTTCGTTGCTTGAGAAAGGCACGACCTGCTGGCCGTCTTCGTGGAAGAAGTTCCAGCCAAAGGCAGCGCGGAAATGATCGTCCTTATACGCGAAGCGCGATTCGTGGTTCAGCTGATAGCCAAATGCATTTTCGGCAAATTCAAGGAAGAAGGCGCGCGAGCCGTCGGCATCGAACACTTCGTTACTGTTGAAGCTGCGATAGCCATTGACCGTGGTGAAGGTCCATCCGGGCGCGAAATCATAAGCGATGGTGAGGTTGCCGTCCCACACGTCACGGGTCAGGCCAAGCCTGGCGTCGCCGAGCACGGCGGCCGACACGGTGGAGCCAGACAGGTTGGCGGCACCGAACGGATTGGCACGACCCGCTTCGGTTGGGAACGTGCCTGAGATGAACGGCGTGCCGCCATTGCGCTGGCGATCATACGTACCGACGAGATCGATAGTCAGCGCATCGGTCGGGGTATAGCGCAGCGATGCGCGCAGGCCGAGCTGGTCCTGCGAATAGAGCCGGTTTGGCTGCCGCGTGGAGAGGTTCGTCACATAGCCGTCGCGGTTCTTATATTCGCCCGCCACACGCAGCGCGATCGTGTCGTTGCCGGCATTGACGAAGCCCGAGGCGAGATAGGCGTCGTAATTGCCATAGCCGCCCGTGATCTGACCCGAAAATCCGGGCTTTGGCCGGGCCGAGACAATGCTGATCGCACCAACTGCCGATGCTGTGCCGAACAGTGTCGCCTGCGGCCCCTTGATCACCTCGATCCGATCGACGTCATAGATCGCCTGATATGACCCGCGCGAGCGCGAGATATCGACGCCATTATAATAGAGCGTGACGCGCGGGCCCTGTTGGGCCGAGCCACTGTCAGAAGTGATGCCGCGGATGACGATGCCCGGGTTGTTCGCGCTCTGCTCCTGGATGTTCAGCCCAGGGACGAAGTTCGACAGCTCGTCCAAGTCCGACACGCCAAGTTCGCGCAGCCGCGTGCCGGTGTTGACGGAGATGGTGATCGGCACATCGACAGCGCGTTGCTCGAACTTTTGCGCGGTCACCAAGATATCGGTGTCGTCCGCCTGATCATCGGTTGGCGCGATTGCCAATGGTCCCGCCGACTGGGCATGCGCCACGGTTGCAGTGAAAGAAGCCGTGAGCAGCAAGGCTGCAGAAAGCGAACGATGGCGATGCATGATTGTCCCCCTTGGATTGAGCGTCGCCAGTGGAGGACAAGTGTGTATGTTGCGCTGCAATATGAAGGCAGTTTGGCGACAGGTTCGTGCCTGTTCAAAGTGACCCCGCCCGATTTTGCCCGGCGTCAGGCCGTATGAGATCGGGTTACGTACGCCCTTCCATTCATTCCCGAAATTTGATCACGCCCTGGTGCCGCCAGCGAACTTGTGATGCCCTACCATGCTTGCAGCGCTTGCGCGGCGACGGCTGCTTTCGCTAACACCTGCCATCATAACGGACCGCCCCAGTCCGGCCGACAGGAAGCATACGCCATGTCCCCCACCATGTACGGCATCAAGAATTGCGACACGATCAAGAAGGCCCGCACTTGGCTAGACGCGGCGGGGGTCGGCTATCATTTCCATGATTATAAGACCGCCGGGATCGACGCTGAAAAGCTTGGCGGGTGGGTGGCGCGCGCCGGCTGGGAGCGCCTGCTCAACCGTGCCGGCACCACGTTTCGCGCGCTGCCCGATGCCGACAAACAGGGGATCGATGCCGAAAAGGCGATCGAGCTGATGCTTGCCAATCCGTCGATGATCAAGCGGCCGGTGCTCGAGGCGGGCGATGCGTTGCTGATCGGCTTCAAGGCGGACGAATATGGAACGCATCTTGGCTGATATCGGCCTTGGCTTGGCGCGCAGGCTCCCCATATCAAGGCATCCCCCTTCAGGAGCCGCCCCCATGCCGACCGCAACGTGGAATGACACCGTGATCGCCCAGTCCGATGCGACGATCGTCGTTGAGGGCAACCATTATTTCCCTGCCGATTCGGTGAAGATGGACCTGCTCGAGGACAGCAGCACCCACAGCCATTGCCCGTGGAAGGGTGAAGCGAGCTATAAGACGATCGTGGCAGGCGGGCAGAAGAATACCGATGCCGCCTGGTACTATCCCGATCCCAAGCCAAAGGCGGCCGAGATCAGGGGCTATTACGCGTTTTGGAAGGGCGTGAAGGTCGCCTGATCCGGGCATTTTCTTCCCGCAATTGCCATTTCCGCGCGTCCGGCGCAGATTCCACTCTCGTTATCCTGGGGGAGGAAAAGACGTGGGTGTGATAAAGCAAAAGCCGCCGAACTGGTTCTGGATCGCCGGCATTGTGCTGCTGCTGTGGGATTTGGCCGGGCTCTTCGCTTATTATTCGCACATGACGGTCGATGCCGAGGCGCTCGCTGCGATGAGCGACTATGATCGCACATATTATCAGCAACTGCCGGTGTGGTTCGGCTATGTGTTTGCGCTGGCGACTTTGCCCGCGCTGAGTGGGTCGGCGGCACTTCTAGCGCGATCGAAGTTCGCCTGGCCGCTTTATGCGTTGTCGCTGATCGGTGTGATCCTGCAATTTGGATGGGTATTCGGCGCAACCGACATGATTGCAGTGAAGGGTGCGGCGGTCGCGGTGCCGTTTCCGCTGTTCATCCTGTTGATGGCGGTGGTGCAGTTGTGGCTTGCGGGCGTGGCCATCAGGCGGCGCTGGATCGGCTGACGCGCCAGCCAATCATCCGTGCCATTGGAAGACCTCGTCCAGCGGCTTGGCAAACACCGCCGCGATGCGGAATGCTGCCTCCAGCGTCGGTGAATATTTGCCCGCCTCGATCGCGGCGACGGTCTGGCGGGTCATCCCGATCCGCGCGGCGAGTTCTGCCTGCGTCATTTCGTCCGCCATAAAGCGGAGCGTGCGGATGGTGTTGGTGATGGGCGGCCCGGCCACGCTCAGCCCTCCCGACGATAACGCCAGAGCTGCGCGCCCGAATGGACGAGATGCGCCAGCACCAGCGCCAGCAGCAACGCGTTGCCGATGATAACGGCGTTGATGGTGTCCGCATCCCCCGTCAGCCAGCGCGGTGCGGCGGCAACGATGCCGGGGGTGACGAGCATGACGGCGACCACCAGCGCGCTCAGCAGATGATAGGCCGGCACCGCCGCCGTCGCCGCGAAATCCCGGTCGCGCGCGTCCATCGGGGCCTCAGCATCGGCAGGCGCGATGATGGCGAGGATGATCGCGGCGGCGACCTCCACCCCGACCAGCAAAATCACTGATTTTATGAAGCCGCCATAGGCCTGCCCGGCATCGACCGTGCCGCGCGCGAGCAGCGAGCCGACATCGAACAGATAGGAGCCCCAGATCGCCGTGACCGCGACCATCGACACCCACAGCATCATTTCCCGAAAGGTCATTACGTCCACCTCGTGTCAAACTTTCTCGATGCAATGTACGTAATATTATACATTAAGTTAACGATAATGTGCTTTGAAAGCGATGAGGCTGGCCTGTGGGAGGGCGTTCGGCTACCGGAGACGCATGTCCACGACCTTCACAATCGACACCGCCACCAGTCGCGCCAACCCGACGCCCGCGCCGATGAAGCGGCTCACCGTGCCCGCCATCCAGCGCCGCAAAACCGAGGGCCGCACCGAAGAGCCGCTGGTGATGCTCACCGCCTATACGGTGCGGATGGCGCAGCTACTCGATCCGCATTGCGACATGCTGCTGGTGGGCGATTCGCTGGGGCAGGTGATCTATGGCCTGCCCTCGACACTGGGCGTGACGCTCGACATGATGTGCGCGCATGGCGCGGCGGTGGTGCGGGGCAGTTATCATAGCGTGGTGATCGTCGACATGCCGTTTGGCAGTTACGAGGCATCGCCCGAAACCGCCTTTGCCAGCGCCAGCCGGGTGATGGCCGAGACCGGGTGCGCCGCGATCAAGCTGGAAGGCGGGCAGGCCATGGCCCCCACGATCCGCTTCCTGACCGAGCGCGGCATTCCGGTGATGGCGCATATCGGCCTGACGCCACAGGCGGTCAACGTGCTGGGCGGCTATGGCGCACGCGGCCGCAGCCAGCAGGAGCATGAAAAAATCCTCGCCGATGCCAAGGCCGTTGCGGATGCGGGTGCCTTTGCCATGGTGCTGGAAGGCGTGATCGAGCCGCTGGCAATCGAGGTGACGAAAAGCACCGATGTGCCCATCATCGGCATCGGTGCGTCTGCGCAGTGCGACGGCCAGGTGCTGGTGGCGGAAGACATGCTGGGGATGTTCGATCGCACGCCGCGGTTCGTGAAGCGGTTCGATGACATGGCTGGCCGCATTTCCGCCGCGGTTGAGACATATGCCGCCGATGTGCGAACGCGATCTTTCCCCGGACCGGAACAAATCTATCTGCCCAAGGCTTGAACGCTGCGGGGAAGGATTGATTGAAGCGGTGCGGGATTGAAGGCCTTTCGTTTGTGCAGGTGCCCCGCTAAGGTCCGCGCCTTTCCGCCAATTTATGGAGCATGCCTTGGCCGTCACGCCGCAAACCAATGAAGCATTTCTGCGCGAGGTCGATGAAGAGCTGCGGCGAGATCAGGCGATGCAGTTCTGGACGCGCTATGGCCGGTGGCTGATCGGTGCGGTGGTGCTGGGCCTGGCGATTTTCGGCGGGGTGCTCGTCTGGCAGAATCAGGCGCGGCAAAATGCCGGTGTACAGGGCGAAGAATTTGCAACCGCGCTCGAAAAGCTGAGCAATAACGACGAAAAGGGCGCTGGGGCACCTTTGGCCGAGCTGGCGGGATCAAGCACCGATGGATATCGCGCGCTGGCTAAGTTCACCCAGGCCGATGTCATGCTGCAGAAGAACGACCTGAAGGGCGCCGCCGCCAAGTTTGCCGAAGTGGCGAATGATAGCCAGCTGGCCAAGCCGTTCCGCGATCTGGCGCTGGTCCGCCAGACCTATGCAGAATATGATTCGCTCAAGCCCCAGACGGTGATCGACCGGCTGAAGCCGCTGGCCGTGAAGGGCGAGCCGTATTTCGGATCCGCCGGAGAGTTGGTCGCGATCGCGCATCTACGGTTGAACCAAAACCGTGCGGCGGGTGTCCTCTTTGGGCAGATTGCTCGCGAGCAGAGCGTACCTGACAGCCTGCGCCAGCGGGCCGTGCAGATGGCGGGCGTGCTTGGCGTCGACGCCATCGAACAAACCGAGGAAAAGAAATCGCAATGATGAAATCGTGGAGAGTGCCGATCACTATCGCGGCACTCATGGCGCTGAGCGGCTGTGGCGTGTTCAAGGGCGGCCAGAAAAAGACGCCGACGCTTGGTGACCGCGTGCCCATTCTGGTCTCCGAAAATGGTGCTGAAACCGACAGCTCGATCGCTGACGTCCAGGTGCTGCTCCCTCCCGCTGCGATCAACACCGAATGGGCACAGCCCGGCGGCAATGCGACCAAATCCATGGGGCATGTGGCGCTTGGGGCATCGCTGTCACGCGCCTGGAGCGTCACCATCAACGGCGGATCGCCCCGTGAGCGCTTGGGCGCGGCACCCGTCATCGCGGATGGCAAATTGTTCGTCATTGACGTCAATGCTGTCGTTCACGTCTTTACGGCCGATACCGGCAAGGTGCTGTGGTCGGCACCGATTACCGAGGGCAAGGAAAACCGTCATGCCCGCTTTGGTGGGGGCGTAAGTTTCGACGAGGGCAAGCTGTTTGCAACCGACGGCCTTGGCGATGTCGTCGCGATGAATGCCGCCGATGGTGCCATTCTCTGGCGCATTCGGCCCGGCGGGCCGATGCGCGGCGCACCGACCGTCGCCAACGGATCAGTCTATGTCGTAAGCCAGGACAATCAGCTTTACGCCTTGTCGCAAATTGACGGCGCGGTGCAGTGGACCGGGCAGGGCTCGCTGGAATCACAGGGCGTGTTTGGTGTTGCAGCCCCGGCAGCGGGGCGTGGCACCATCGTCGCCGGCTTCTCGTCAGGCGAATTGAACGCCTATCGCTACGAAAATGGCCGCACTTTGTGGCAGGAAACGCTGTCCCGAACGACGCTGTCGACATCGGTTTCCAGCCTCGCCGATATCGATGCGGAGCCGGTGATCGACCAGAACCGCGTCTATGCCGTCGGCCAGGGCGGTCGCATGGTCGCGCTGGAGCTGACGACCGGACGCCGGCTGTGGGAACAGAATCTGGCCGGCATCTCAACGCCCTGGGTCGCCGGTGAATGGCTGTTCGTGGTGACCGACGAAGGCAAGCTTTATTGCCTGTCGCGCGCCAATGGCAAAGTGCGGTGGATCAGCGATCTGGGCGGCTTCAAGAACATGAAGAAGCGCAAGGGCACGGTAACCTGGGTTGGCCCATTGCTGGCGGGTGGCCGGCTGCTGCTGCTCAATTCCGAGGGCAAGATCGTCTCCGTCTCCCCCACAACGGGCGAAAAGGGTGAGACGATCAAGGGCGGCGCGGCCTTCAACCTGTCGCCCATCGTGGCCAACAACATGCTCTACACGATCGATTCCGGCGGTCGAATCACCGCCTATCGGTGATGATTATCGCAGCGGGTGGCGAAAACCGGGAAGGACGCTAAAAGGCGCCGATGGCAAAACTTCCCGTCGTCGCGATCATCGGCCGTCCCAATGTGGGCAAATCCACGCTGTTTAACCGGCTCGTCGGCAAAAAGCTGGCGCTGGTGGACGATCGGCCGGGCGTAACGCGTGACCGGCGCGAGGGCGATGCCCATCTGATCGGGCTCGATTTTCGGATCATCGATACCGCCGGTTATGAGGATGAGGATGCCGCGTCGCTGCCGGGCCGGATGCGCCAGCAGACCGAAGCGGCGGTGCAGATGGCCGATGTCGCGCTGTTCCTGATCGACGCGCGGGTTGGGCTGGTGCCGCTGGATGAGGAAATCGCCCGCTGGCTGCGCGGCTCCACGACGCCGATCGTGCTGGTGGCGAACAAGGCCGAGGGCCGCGCGGGCGAGGCCGGCGTGCTCGATTCGCTGTCGCTGGGGCTGGGCGATCCGGTGCAGCTGTCCGCCGAGCATGGCGAGGGGCTGGGCGATCTGTTCGAGGCGCTGCTGCCGCATCTTGATGGCAAGGCGATTGACGATGAGGAGCCCGAGGATGAGGACAATCCCAACGCGCCGCTGAAACTGGCGATCGTCGGGCGGCCAAATGCCGGCAAATCAACGCTGATCAACCGCATATTGGGCGAAGACCGCCTGATCACTGGCCCCGAAGCCGGCATTACGCGCGATTCGATCGCGATCGACTGGGAATGGCCAAACCCCGCCGGTGGCAGCCGACCGGTACGGCTGATCGACACGGCAGGCATGCGCAAGCGCGCCAATGTGCAGGACAAGCTGGAAAAACTGTCGGTCGCCGATGCGCTCCACGCGATCGACTTTGCCGAGGTCGTGGTGCTGCTGCTCGATGCGACGCGCGGGCTGGAGGTGCAGGACCTGAAGATCGCCGATCGTGCGCTACAGGAAGGCCGCGCGCTGGTGATCGCGCTCAACAAATGGGATGTGGCCGAGGACGCTTCCCGCTTGTTCAACGGCGTGCGTGCCGCCCTCGACGAGGGGTTGGCGCAGGTAAAGGGCGTGCCGCTGATGACGGTATCTGGCGCAACCGGCAAGGGGATCGACCAGTTGATCGCCGTCGCCTTCGAGACGCGCGACGCCTGGTCACGCCGCATTGGCACCGGCGAGCTCAACCGCTGGTTTGAACGCGCGATCGAGGCCAATCCGCCGCCCGCACCGGGCGGCAAGCGAATCAAACTGCGGTACCTGACACAGGCGAAAACGCGGCCGCCTGGCTTTGTGCTGTTCGGTACGCGGGTCGACCAACTGCCGGAGAGTTATCAACGCTATTTGATCAACGGCATTCGCCGCGATCTCGGCTTTGGTGCCGTGCCGGTCCGCCTCACGCTGCGCGCGCCGAAAAATCCGTTCGACGGATGAGCGCGCCACCGCTCGTTATCGATGCGCGCGGGCTGCGTTGTCCTTGGCCAGCGGTTCGCGCGGCCCGGGCGCTGCGCGAGCATGAGGGCGACATCGAGGTACTTGCCGATGACCCGGCGGCCAGCGCCGAACTGTCGAAATTAGCGGCAGCGATGGGCGCTGTGATGACAACTGTGTCCACGCCGTTCGGAGAGCAATTCCGTCTGCGACGCGAGCATAGTGTCAACGTATCGTTTACCCGAAACGGGTAGTGATGCTGTTGAACCATTGCCCGGGGGACATGGCGCAATGGAGGAGTATGGCATGTCGGGACCAGACGAGACACTCGTTGATTGGGATAGCTTTGCCCAGACCAGGGGCGAATTAGGCGCAGGCTTTGTCCGAATCCTTGGGTATTTCCAGGAAGATGGCATCAAATCGGTGACGGCCATTGAACAGGCGATGCGCGCTGGCAGCGCTGTTGGCCTCGTGCTTCCCGCGCACACGTTGAAGGGGGAGGCACGCCAGTTCGGCGCCGAGCCGCTCGCGCTGGCGGCCGAAGAAATCGAGACGATTGCCAGAACCTGCATCGAAACGCGCGACACGCCCGATGCCGCGCTGAAGCATGTGGTCGGCCTGCGGGCGTTGTTCGACCAGACGATGGCCTTGCTGCTGCGCGAAGCCAATCCGCTGGTCGAGCGACGCCCGGCTGGCGGCTTTGGTCGGCGTGCCTTTGGCGGCCGCTGAAGCGCCACGGTGCGGGTGACGTCGGGGCTATAGCCAGCTAGATATCTGCTCGAGCGGTTTCTTGCGAAGCGCATGAAGCGGCACCGTGGCACCGGCTGCGGCATGGCCCGCAACCACGATCATCATCGGCTTCTCATTATCAGGCCGCTGGCACACGCGGTTGAGGAACCGCATGGGGTTGGGCGTGTGCGTGAGGGTTGCGATGTTCGCGGCGTGGAGTGCTGCCAGCAGGAAACCGGTCGCAATGCCGACCGATTCGTTGACATAGTAATTCTGCCGATCCTCGCCCGGCTCGATGCCACCCCGCCGTTGGCCAAAGACCACGATCAGCCAGGGGGCGACCTCCAGATAGGATTTGTCCGAATCGGTGCCGAGTGGTGCCAGCGCCTCCAGCCATTCCGGGCTCGCCTTGCCGGAATAGAAGGCGCGTTCCTCTTCCTCGGCTGCGGTGCGGATCTGTGCCTTCAGGGCGGCGGTGCCGATGACGGCAAAATGCCAAGGCTGGTGGTTCGCACCCGACGGCGCCGTGCCCGCGGCTTCAATCGCCGCCTCGATCACCGCGCGAGGAACGGGCGTGTCGCTGAAATATCGGCAGGTGCGCCGCGTGCGAAGTTGATCGCGAAACCCTATTGTGCGGGCTAGCCGGTCAGCATCGTCAATCGCGGGCAGGCCGGGCCAGGGCTGGGCGGGATGGTCTAGCATGATGAAATCCAGTTAATGCATTGCTTAGTCAATGAACATTGACGTCCCGCAGGCTCTGGCACAAGTTTTGGATGTGCGTACATCGCATCTTGCCTGAGCGGCTTGCTATGTAAGTAGGATATGCGATGATCGTGCATCATTTGGGAGGTCGCTCATGTTGTTGACCATGGCTCTGATGCTCGCCAGCCCGGAAACGAGGCTTGATCAATTGATCGTTGAATGGTGCGAAGCGCGCGCGCCGAAAAACACTGAGATTTGCGTCAATCGACAAAAACGGGGGTTGCAGCAGTTCATCTCCGCGCGTGCTGCCGTTGGCGACAAGGCCCGCGTTGCGGAAGTCGCCTGCTTGAAGCGTGGCGCGGCGACACCCAGCATTAACTGGACCAAAGCGGCAAGCTGTATGGAATGGCGACGCGACTCCTGGCAGTCGAACGTTCACACCGCACCCAACCCGCCCGCACCCACCGGGTCCTTTGCATCGATTGGGTGGGTGCCGGTGTCCTACCCTCGCAATGGGTAGCTCGTTGAGACATCGAGCGTAGATCATCCCTCTTCGGCCTTGCTCCGTAACCGGGCGTAATTGGCAGCCGAGGGGCGCTTAGGCGGAGGTGCCACCCATCAACGCGGGGAAGAAGCCCTGATGCGCGGCGCGCAGATCATCGAGGCTGACGACATGATCGGTCGTGGGGCATTCGACGATGAGGCGCTTGGCGATGGTGCGGCCGATGCGCTCGACCTCGACGCCAGATGTGATGGATGCGTGAAGAAAGGCGTTGAGATGTTCGTCATGGACGGTGGCGACATACAGCCCCTGGTCTTCGGCGAAATAAGTAGGCGCGAGGCCATAAGGCAGGGGCGCGCTGATCATCGCGCCGATATCGCCGGCGAGCGCCATTTCGGCGATGGTGACGATGAGCCCGCCGTCCGACACATCATGCACCGCGCTGAGCGCGCCCTGCTCGATCTGTGCGCGCACGAATTCGCCATTGGCGCGCTCGGCGGCAAGATCGACCCGGGGCGGGGGACCATCTTCACGACCGTGTAGCTCGCGCAGCCAGAGTGATTGGCCGAGATCATGGCGCGGCGTGCCGATCAGCACGATCACATCGCCCGTGCCCTTGAAGGCGATGGTGGCTGATTTGGTCCAGTCCGCCAGCAGACCGACACCGCCGATCGCGGGGGTAGGGAGGATGGCGCTGCTGCTCCCATCGTCATTCTTCGTTTCGTTATACAGGCTTACATTGCCCGAGACGATCGGGAAATCGAGCGCACGGCATGCCTCTGCCATCCCCTCGATGCAGCCGACGAACTGGCCCATGATCTCCGGGCGCTGGGGATTGCCGAAATTCATGCAGTCTGTGGTCGCAAGCGGCTTGGCACCGACTGCGCAAAGATTGCGATAAGCCTCAGCAATTGCCTGTTTTCCACCTTCGACCGGATCGGCGAAGCAATAGCGTGGGGTGCAATCGGTGGTGATGGCGAGCGCCTTGTTGGTCCCGTGCACGCGCACGACGGCCGCATCCCCGCCCGGTGGCTGGATGGTGTCGCCGCCGACCTTCTGGTCATATTGCTCCCAGATCCAGCGCCTGCTGGCGAGATCGGGCGAGGCCATCAACTTGACCAGATCGACCGCTACATCCTTGGTTTCGGGAATATCGACCAGGGCCTT
Organism: uncultured Stakelama sp.; assembly: GCA_964638495.1. Lineage (GTDB taxonomy): Bacteria > Pseudomonadota > Alphaproteobacteria > Sphingomonadales > Sphingomonadaceae > Sphingomonas. The sequence goes on from CAZXBM010000010.1 coordinate 17,409, forward strand.
GGCGGGCGAGGTGGGCACCCAGGGCCGGTCATAAGCGGGCGCGTCGTCAGCCAGCGGCCCGAGCGGGATATCGGCGACGATTTCGCCGTGATGTTCTAGCACCATGCGACCCGTATCGGTCACTTCACCGATCACCGCGAAATCGAGCGCCCATTTGCGGAAGATGGCTTCGGCGAAATCCTCGCGACCCGGCTTGAGCACCATCAGCATCCGCTCCTGGCTTTCGCTGAGCATCATCTCATAGGCGGTCATGCCGGTTTCGCGCTGGGGCACCTTGTCCATGTCGAGCCGGATGCCGACGCCGCCCTTGGAGGCCATTTCCACGCTGGACGACGTGAGGCCGGCCGCGCCCATGTCCTGAATGGCGACAATCGCGTCGCTCGCCATCAGTTCAAGACACGCCTCGATCAGCAGCTTCTCAGTGAAAGGATCGCCAACCTGCACGGTTGGGCGCTTTTCCTCAGAATCGGTGTCAAAGTCGGCGCTTGCCATGGTCGCGCCGTGGATGCCGTCGCGCCCGGTCTTGGAGCCGACATAGACGATCGAATTGCCGACGCCCGAGGCGGCGGAATAGAAGATCTTGTCGGTATCGGCGACGCCGACCGTCATCGCATTGACGAGGATGTTGCCGTCATAGGCCGAGTGGAAGTTGACCTCGCCGCCCACCGTCGGCACGCCGACGCAATTGCCATAGCCGCCAATGCCGTGGACGACGCCGGCGATAAGGTGGCGCATCTTGGGATGATCGGGCCGGCCGAAGCGCAGTGCGTTCATGTTGGCCACTGGCCGCGCGCCCATGGTAAACACATCGCGCAGGATGCCGCCCACGCCCGTCGCCGCGCCCTGATAGGGCTCGATGTAGGACGGGTGGTTGTGGCTCTCCATCTTGAAGATCGCGGCCTGGCCGTCACCAATGTCGATGACGCCGGCATTCTCGCCGGGGCCGCAAATCACTTGTGGACCGGTCGTCGGCAGCTTTTTCAAGTGGATACGGCTGGATTTGTAGCTGCAATGTTCAGACCACATCACCGAGAAGATGCCGAGCTCGGTCAGGTTCGGTTCGCGCCCCATTGCGGCGAGGACGCGCTCATATTCCTCGGAAGAGAGCCCGTGCTGGGCGACGATTTCTGCGGTGATCTGGCTCATGCCAGCGCTTTAGCGGGCGGCGGTGAGGGGGACCAGCCAATTTGCAACGCGGACCGCGACCCAGGCACCGGCCACCTGCGCGAGGATGAATGCTGGTGCGTCGACAGGGCGGATGCCGGCAAAGCTGTCAGTCATGGCGCGCGCAATGGTGATGGCGGGGTTGGCGAAACTGGTCGATGCGGTGAACCAATAGCCAGCGACAATCCACAGGGCGACGAGGGCGGGAACGGCTTCGGGCCGCTGGCGGCTGCCGGCGATGATCGTGAACAGCAAGCCGAAGGTGGCGATGAACTCGCCCAGCCATTGGCCGGGGCCGGTGCGCACCTTTGTGCCGATCTCGATCAAGGGCATATCGAACATGGCGTGGACGAGCAGCACGCCCGCAATCCCGCCAATCACCTGCGCGGCGATATAGGGCAGCCAGTCCGCGCGCCTGCCCAACATCACCGTCACCGCCGGGTTGAAGTGCGCGCCCGAAACTGGCCCGAGCAGCGTGATCAGCACGTACAGCACCGCCCCCGTCGCCGCGGTGTTGCCGAGCAGGGCGATGGCATCATTGCCGCCCGCGAGCCGTGCCGCCATTATGCCTGAACCGACCACCGTCGCGAACAGGATCAGCGAGCCCAATGCTTCTGCCGCCAGCGCGCGGCCTGAGTCGCTCACAATATCTCGCGGACGGTCTCGGACGGGCGGCAAAGGCGCACGCCCTTGTCGGTTTCGACCAGCGGGCGCTGAATCAGCGCTGGGTGGGTCATCATCGCATCAAGGATGGTGGGTTCGTCGGCATCGGCCAGCTTCAGGTCGGCGACGAGTTCGGCGGCGGGGGAATTGGTTCGCCGCAGGCCCTGGGCGTGGGTCAGCCCGGCATCGCGGTGCAGCTGGACCAGCTTGTCACGCGTCGGCGGCGTTTGGAGATACGCGATGACCTCAAGCTCGATGCCCGGCGTCTCCTGCAGGATCGCCAGCGTCGACCGCGATGTGCCGCAGGCGGGGTTGTGCCAGATCGTCGCTTTCATCAGGCGCACCCGCACGCTGACTTGGCGGTCAGCGCATCGATCGTGGCGGAGGTTCCATAGGTCGTCGCCTCGCCCTCGGTCAGGAAAGTTTCCCAGACGACGCCTTGTGGATCGGTGATCCAGCTCTTCTCGGACTTCGCGTAACAGCAGGTGGTCTTGCCCTCCTCGATCACCGGGGCATCGGCCTGGGCGAGACGTGCATAGACCTCGGCCAACTCAGCGCTGTCTTCCACCTGAATGCCGAGATGTTCGACACCGGCCGGGGCGCCGCGCGCCGAAATCGCGAAATTCACGCGCGGATCCTCAAGCATCCACTTGGCATAATCGGGCTTGGTAACGGTCGGCGTGGCGGCGAACATCGCCGAATAAAAGCTGATCGACCGACCGAGATCGTCAACCGCGACATGGACGTGCAGGCGCTTCATGCGACATTCCTTTGTGGTTCAATGGTTGAGGGCGCGCAGGCGACGCCGCCGCAGCAATTTTCGGTAAGATAGCCGACCAGCGCCGTCATGGCGGCGAAGTTCGCCGCGTAGATGATCGACCGGCCTGCGCGGGTCGGGCGGATCAGTCCGGCGCGTTCGAGCTGGGCGAGGTGAAAGGACAGCGACGAGGGCGGCACCGACAGCAGGCTCGCAATGTCACCGGCAGCCAGACCATCCGGCCCGGCCGCGACAAGCGCGCGGAAAGCAGCGAGCCGGTGCGGCTGGGCAAGTGCAGCGAGCGCGGCGATGATGGCGGTTGAGTCGTCCATTTCGATAATTCCAATATTATCGAAATGAGCGGGCGTCAACGGGTGGGCGGGAGCACCTTGGCTTCGATGAAGCGATAAACGTCAGCCGCGCTTTGGTCGGCGCGTTCTTCCATCGGGATGTGGCCGGTCTTGGGGTAGACGATCAGCTGGCTGCCGGGGATACGCGCGGCGAGCCACCTGCCCGACGAGGCTGGAATGAGCGCGTCATTTTCTCCCCACAGGATGAGCGTGGGCGTGGCGATGCGCGCGAGCTTGGCGTCGGTCGCGTAATCGGGCTTGCCCGCGAAGCGATCGAGCGTGGCGGTGCGGTTGCCGGGGTAGCGGAGCAGCTCCCAATAGCGATCGATCACCTCGTCGGTCGCGAGCGACCGGTCATAATAGGCGCCGGGAAGTGAATCGGCGATCAGCGAGCGTGGCGTGATCATCGCCGCCAGATTTCGGATGACGGGCATCCGCGCGATGCGGAAGGCAAGCGGCGGTGACTGGTTGCCGGGCTCTGGCTGGCCGACCGAATCGACCAGGATCAACCCGGTCAGATGCTCGGGATGCGCGAGGGCATAATGCCACGCCACGCCGCCGCCCATGGAATTACCGGCAAGGATCATGCGATCGACGCCGAGCTTGGCGCGGACCTTCTCGACGATGCCGGCAAAGGCGGCTGTGCTGTAATCGCGCGTGGGGTTCGCGCCCGTCAGGCCGTGGCCGGGCAGATCGAAGCGGATGACGCGGTAGCGCTTGCCGAGCCGCGCTGCCCACGGCTCCCAGGTCTGAATCGAGGCGTTGGAGCCGTGGACCAACATCAGCACTGGCGCACTGCGCGGCCCGGTATCACGCAGATGCACGCTGAGGCCACCGCCGAGATCGACGAACTGCGAGGGCGGCGCGCCATATTTCGCACGCATCGCCGCCACATCGGTATCGGGCGTGCGGAAATAGAGGAAGGCCGCCGTCGCCGCCACAAACAGGACGAGCACCAACCCGCCTAACAGCTTACGCATCGATATCATCATCCCTTTTGGTCGACCGGACCGCATAATCCCGATCAGTTGGCGGGCGCGCCCTTCAGATATTTATCGAACCAGGCGACCGTCCGCTGCAGCGAATCGAGCTGGTTTTCGCGCTTGCGAAAGCCGTGCCCTTCGGCGGGATAATAGATTGTCTCCACGACATTTCCCTTGGCCTTCAGGATGTCGTTCACTTCCTTCGCCTGGCCCCGCGGCACGCGGATGTCGTTCTCGCCCTGGATCGTCAGCAATGGCGCCTTGGCCGCGCGGATATAGGTGAGGGGTGAAGCGGCATCATAGACCTTGGGGTCGCTGTCTGGCGTGCCGATCAGGCTGCGCTGATAGGCTTTCAACACTTCGTCCTGATCGCGGTACATGGTGCGCCAGTTGATGATGCCGAACCACTGGACGGCGGCGGCGAATTCATCGGGCGCGCGGCCGATCGCCATCAGCGTCATGAACCCGCCATAGGAGCCGCCGAAGATGCCGACGCGCTTGGCATCGACATAACCGCTCGCGACGAGGAATTGCTTGGCGGCGATGGTGTCCTTGAGATCGCCACCGCCAAGGTCCTTGAAATTGGCGGCCTGGAACGCCTTGCCATAGCCGGTGGAGCCACGGAAATTCGGCTGAATCGTGATGTAGCCCCGGCTGGCAAAGGCCGCGGCATAACGGCTGAATCCGTCGACCGCCTGCCCGGTCGGCCCGCCATGCGGCAGGACGATGGCGGCGGCCTTGCCATCGCGCTTGAGGTTGTAGGGCATGGTGACGACGGCGCTGATCAGGGTGCCGTCGAAGCTCTTATAGACGACCTCGGTCGAGCGCGGCAGGCTGGCCGGGCTGAGGCTTGCCATCGCCATTTGCGTGGCTGGTCGGGACTGCCCACTGCCCATGTCGAACAGCGTGAGATCGCTCGGCGAATCGGCACCTGAATGGCTGACCATCAACAAACGTCCGTCGGGCGATAAGGGATCGCCGCCGATGACGCTGTTGACGCCGGGCGGCAGAGCCAGCGGTGTTTCCGCAAGCGTTGCGACATCGACCCTCGACAGCGCCGTCCGGGTATCGGCGGCGGTGCGGATCATCAACGTTTTGCCATCGCGGGTGAAGGTGCCGCTGGTCTGTTCCCATGGCGTTGCCTTCAGCCAGCGCCAGCTCTTGGCAGACGGGTCATATAGACCAGCGTGGAGTTGGCCCGTGCCGTCGTTGCTGGTGATGGCGATGGTCTTGCCGTCGGCGGTGGCATCGCTCGCAGAGAAAATCGTGTCTGCTTTGGCTAGTAGCAACGTTGCCTTGCCATCCGCCACGTCAACGCGCCACACTTCGCTGGCGGCGCTGTCCACACGCTCGCGGTTGGCGATGAGGGCGCGGCCACCCTCGATCCAGGCAACCGGGGTCCAGCCAAACTGCGAGTCTTTCTCTGCCGTCAACGTGCGCAGGTTGCCGTCGGCATCCATCACGGCGATGTTCGACTGGCCCTCGGTCTTGAGCTTGGTGACGAGCGCGATCATCCCACCTTCAGGTGCCACGACCATGCTCGTTTCCGAGCGGTCTGGGGTGTTCGTCAGGTTCACCGGTTTACCGCCGGACGCTGGCACGCGGAAGATGTCGGTATATTCGTTGCCGCCCTTGTCCTGCTCGAAATACACCCATTTGCCGTCCCGCGAGGTGGCGAGCCCGCTCTGCGATTCTTCGGACTGGGTGAGCTGTACTGGCCAGCTGCCGGCGGTATCGGTACGCCAGATATTGGTGCGCCCGGTAAGGTTTGTCGCGATGAAGATGGCCTTGCCGTCCGCACTCCACGCCACGCCGCCAAGCGAGCGGGTGATGCCGATATCCTCAACAGGGATCGTCGCCGCCGCCGTGTTTTCCTGTGAAGACAGGCTTTTGGGGTCGGTGACGGGACGATCGGGGCTCTTGACCTGTCCGGTGGCTGGAGTGACCAACGGCGCGCTGGCAAGCAGCAGTGCGGTGAGCGTGAGCATGCGCATCGAATCTCTCCCCTTATCTTGATGCGCTGTTCTGCCTCAGCCGTGGTGGCTTGGAAAGCGGCTCAATCCTCCTGCCGCGCCAGCCATTCCTCAAGCCATTTGATCGTGTACTCACCTTTCTGGAAATCGGGATCATCGAGCAGCGCCTGGTGCAGCGGGATGGTGGTCTTCATCCCCTCGATCACGAATTCCTTGAGCGCGCGGCGGAGCCGGCGGAGTGCGCCCTGCCGCGTGGTGCCATAGACGATCAGCTTGGCGATCATGCTGTCATAGTAAGGCGGCACCCGGTAGCCGGCATAAAGCCCGCTATCGACGCGCACATTCATGCCGCCCGGCGCGTGGAACTGCTTCACCAGCCCGGGTGAGGGAGCAAAGGTGCGCGGATCCTCGGCATTGATGCGGCATTCGATGGCGTGGCCGCGGAAATGCACGTCTTCCTGGCGAAGGGTCAGCGGGTGCCCCTCGGCGATGCGGATTTGCTCGCGGACGAGATCGAGCCCGGTGATCGCCTCGGTCACGGGATGCTCCACCTGCAGCCGGGTGTTCATCTCGATGAAATAGAACTCGCCATTTTCCCAAAGGAACTCGATGGTGCCAGCACCACGATAGCCCATATCGGCCATTGCCTTGGCGCAGACGCCGCCCATCCGCTCACGGTCTTCGGCGCCAAGCACCGGCGAGGGCGCTTCCTCAAGCACTTTCTGGTGGCGGCGCTGGAGCGAGCAATCGCGCTCACCCAGATGGATGGCATTACCATTGCCGTCGCCGAACACCTGAAATTCGATGTGGCGCGGGTTGCCCAGGTATTTTTCGAGATAAACGGTGGCGTCGCCAAACGCGGCCTTGGCCTCAGTGCCGGCCTGCTGCATCTGGCTTTCCAGATCGGATGGGCTGTTGACGACCTTCATGCCGCGTCCGCCGCCGCCCGACGCCGCCTTGATGATGACGGGGTAGCCGACGCGATCCGCAATCGCCATGGCCTCGGCGATGTCGCTGATCGCGCCGTCGGAGCCCGGCACGAGCGGCAGGCCGAGCGCGCCGGCGGAGCGCTTTGCCTCCACCTTGTCGCCCATGGTCCGGATATGCTCGGGCTTGGGGCCGACAAAGATGATGTCGTGCGCTTCCACGATCTCGGCGAATTTGGCGTTCTCGCTCAAGAAACCATAGCCGGGGTGGATTGCATCGGCACCAGAGATTTCGGCGGCGGAAATGATGTTGGGGATGTTGAGATAGCTCTCGGTCGCAGCAGGCGGGCCGATGCAGATCGCCTGATCGGCAAGGCGCACATGCATCGCGTCGCTGTCCGCGGTCGAGTGCACTGCGACCGTCTCGATGCCCATTTCATGGCAGGCGCGGTGGATGCGCAAAGCGATCTCGCCGCGATTGGCGATCAATAATTTCTTGATCTGCGGCATGGTTATTCGACGACGATAAGAGGTTGGTCGAACTCGACCGGCTGGCCGTTTTCGACAAGGATTGCGGTCACGGTGCCGCCCGCAGTCGCAAGGATGGGGTTCATCACCTTCATCGCCTCGACAATCACCAGCGTCGCGCCGGCGGCTACCTTGTCACCCACCGACACGAAGGGTTTGGCGCCGGGTTCTGGGAAGAGATAGACGGTGCCCACCATCGGCGATTTGACGGCATCGGCAGCCGAAGGTGCGGGCGCTGCCGCCTCGATCGATGCTGGTGCTGCGACGGATGCCGCTGGCGCGGGCGCATAGTGCGGCACCGCTGCGGCCGCCGTCATGGTGACGGTGCGCGCAACCCGCACCCGGCGATCGCCGTCCTCAACCTCGATTTCGGTCAGCTGTGTTTCATCAAGCAGTTCGGCGAGGTGCCGCACCAGAGCGACGTCGATCCGCATTGCCCCGCCGCCGGTTTCCGTGGTTTTCGCCATGTTGTGTCCTTTGCCCCCGTTTGTCCGATGTCCTGTCAGAACCGCGCCGCTGCTTCAAGCGCCAGCATGTAGGAAAGCGCGCCAAAGCCCGAGATCGTCCCCTTCGCTGCCATGCCAACGAAGCTGTGGCGACGATATTCCTCGCGCGCGGCTGGATTTGAGAGATGGACCTCGATGACCGGCGTGGTGATCGCCCGGATCGCATCGTACAGTGCGAACGACGTGTGGGTCAGCGCGCCTGCATTCAGCAGCACCGCCTTTGCCCCCACCGCCTGCGCTTCGTGCAGCCAGTCGATCAAATGCCCTTCATGGTTCGACTGGCGCAGGTCTATCGCAAGATCAAGATCGCGCGCCCGATCTTCTAGCTGGCCGGCGATATTATCGAGCGTTTCGTGCCCATAAATGTCGGGCTCGCGCACGCCGAGCAGATTGAGATTGGGCCCGTTAAGGACGAAAATCGTGTCGGCCATGCTGCCCCTTTTGGCTGCGGTTCGAGCGTTGCTATAGGCGGGGGGGCTGTGGCCGCCAAGGGGCGCGTTTAGCCGAGAGCGGCTTCCACCTGGCCGAGCCGTTCCTTGCCGAAGAAGATTTCGTCGCCGACAAAAAAGGTCGGCACGCCAAAGGTGCCGCGCGCCACCGCATGATCGGTATTGGCGACGAGCTTGTCCTTGATTGCCTGTTCCTCGGTGCGCGCGAGCATGGCCGCCCCGTCGAAACCTTCAGCGTCGAGCACGCGGACGATCACCTCGGGATCGGCCATGTTGTCGCCGGTCTCCCACATCGCCTTCATGCCCACCGCGATGAAGCGGTCGAGCGCGCCCATCTCCTGTGCGACAATGGCGATGCGCATCAGCGTGAGCGTGTTGACCGGGAAATGCGGGTTGATGCGAAAGCTGGACAGGCCGTGCGCCATCACGAAACGCTGCATCTCCAGCCTTTCATAAGCGAGCTTTGCGGGAATCTCGGCATAACGGACCAAGGGTGGGCGATTATTGGTCGCCCGGAAAATACCGCCGAGCAGGCACGGGGTATAGGTGAGCGTCGCGCCGGTTCGGGCGAGCAGATGGGGCAGCGCTTTGTAAGCGAGATAGGCGTTGGGGCCGCCGAAATCGAAGATGAATTCGATCGATTTGGTCATGTCAGAAGCGCTCCGTCCAGGGCCTGAGGTCGAGCTCATGCGTCCAGGCGGTGCGCGCCTGATGGTGGAGCATGACGTAGTTCTTGGCGATTTCGTCGGGCGACAGGATCGCATCGGCGGCCCGGGCGCTGTCGATATCATCCATCCGCTGGGCGATGAAATCGGTGTCGATCGCGCCATCGATGATGGTGTGGGCGACATGAATGTTCTGCGGCCCCAGCTCGCGCGCCATGCTCTGCGCGAGCATCCGCAATGCAGCTTTTGCACCGGCAAAGGCCGAATAGCCGCTACCCCCGCGCAGCGAGGCGGTGGCGCCGGTGAAGATGATCGTGCCGCGCCCGCGCTTCAGCATGTGGCGGCTGACCTCGCGGCCCATCAGGAAGCCGCCAAAGCACGCCATTTCCCAGACCTTGCGATAGACGCGCGCCGTCATCTCGGTGATGGGGAAATTGACGTTGGCGCCGATGTTGAAGACCGCGACCTCGATGGGGCCGATGTCACGCTCGATCGCGTCGATCATCGCCACCATCTGCTCCTCCTCGCGCGCATCGGCGGGGAAGGCGTGCGCCCGCAGCCCTTCGTCGCGGATCGACTGAGCAAGCGCCTCGAGCTTGTCGGCATTCGCTGGTCGGCGATTGACGCAGGCTATGAGCCCGTCTTGGGCGAAGGCGCGGGCGATGGCACCGCCGGTCGCATCGCCTGCGCCGACGATCAGGGCCGCTGGATTCATGCGCTCCGTGCCTTTCTCTATCCGGCAAACACTGTTTCGGTTGCCGCTTGGGCCGCCCGCTACCTATATGCGCCCCACTGGGCAAGGCAAAGGCAAGCAATGGCTGTTGATGGCACGATCGGTATCCACGTGAATGGCGAGCACCGCCGCGTGCGGCATGGGCTGTCCATCGCTGAGCTTGCCAATCAGCTGGGGCTCGCTCCTGAAAAAGTGGCGGTCGAGCGCAATCTGGTGGTCGTGCCGCGATCGACCCTCGCACAGGTTATGATCGAGGACGGTGATGAGCTGGAAATCGTTCATTTCGTGGGCGGCGGCGATCATGCGCCCGCGCTGGCCGATGACAGTTGGACCGTCGCTGGCCGCAGCTTTCGTTCGCGGCTGATCGTCGGCACCGGCAAGTATAAGGACTTTGCGCAAAATGCCGCCGCGGTCGAGGCGTCGGGTGCCGAGATCGTCACTGTCGCGGTCCGGCGGGTGAATGTGAGCGACCCCAACGCGCCGATGCTCACCGATTTCATCGACCCCAAGAAGATCACCTATCTGCCCAATACTGCCGGCTGCTTTGACGCCGAGAGCGCGATCCGTACGCTGCGGCTGGCGCGCGAGGCGGGCGGTTGGGACCTTGTGAAGCTCGAAGTATTGGGCGAGGCCAAGACGCTCTATCCGGACATGGTGGAGACGCTGCGGGCAACTGAGGTGCTGGCAAATGAAGGCTTCCTGCCGATGGTCTATTGCGTCGACGATCCAATCGCGGCGAAGCGGCTGGAAAATGCCGGCGCGGTGGCGATCATGCCGCTCGGCGCGCCAATCGGCTCCGGGCTCGGCATCCAGAATCGGGTGACGATCCGGCTTATCGTGGAGGGGGCAAGCGTGCCCGTTCTCGTCGATGCGGGTGTCGGCACGGCTTCGGATGCCGCAGTGGCGATGGAGCTTGGCTGCGACGGCGTGCTGATGAACACAGCGATTGCCGAGGCAAAAGACCCGATCATGATGGCGACGGCGATGCGGCTGGCGGTCGAAAGCGGTCGGCTGGCCTATCTGGCGGGGCGAATGGGTCTGCGGCGCTATGCCGATCCTTCAAGCCCATTGGCGGGATTGATCTGAGCGGGTAACTTTGTCGCTGTCCCGCGCGAATGGCGTAAAACCACAATGGCAGGGAGTCCGCCGATGCGCTCGATGACGATGATGGTGGCAACCTTTGCCCTTTCAGCCTGCACACCGGCCGAACCATCAAAGAGCAATGTGCCGGCTGCGGATGCAGTTAAGAGCACGGCTTCGGCTGCCATCAAGCCAATCACGCTGAAGGCGGCGGACGGCGTGACGATCTTCGGCTCGCTCTATGCCGCGCAGAATCCCAAGGCGATCATCCTGCTGTTCCATCAGGCAGGCTCGGGAAAAGGCGAATATGCCACGATTGCGCCGCGACTGGCCGCGATGGGGTATAGCGCGCTGGCGATCGACCAGCGATCGGGCGGTGACTTGTTTGGCCGGAATGAAACCGCATCGGCGCTTGGCCATGGAGCGAGCTATCTCGATGCGAAGGCCGATTTACAGGCGGCGGTGGACTGGGCGGTACCGCAGGGCAAGCCCGTCATGCTCTGGGGCAGCAGCTATTCGTCGGCGCTCGTGTTTCTGGTCGCGGCCGAGAATGCTGGAAAGGTTGCGGCGGTCTTGTCCTTTTCACCGGGCGAGTATCTCGGCAACCCCAGCCTAGTACGCGACGCGGCTTCTCGAGTGACCGTTCCCGTGTTCGTTACATCGGCGAAGGATGCGGGCGAGATTGCTGCTGCCAAGGCCATCGTAGAGGCAGCACCGGGTACCCACAATGTGCGCTTTGCACCGCGCATCGCCGGGGTGCATGGATCATCGACGTTGATTGCCAAGCGCAATCCGGGCGGGGCAGAGGAGAATTGGCAGGCGGTGGATGCGTTCCTGCGCCAGGTCGCGCCCTGACGCTTGGTCAGGGCTTGCGGGCAAACCAGATCGTCCGACCGCCGGCCGCTGGATCATCAGGTCGAAAATCGACCTCAATGAGTTCGCCGCGCACAAATGCCAGGCGACAGTCGGCGGGTTCCAGGCTTTGCTGAACCAGCGCCTCGCCGAACACTATGCCCTTGGCCGGTGTAAGATTGAACAGCGTACGGCCGCCCGGCGCCAGCCATGCCCCGATTCGCTCGATAAGGATCGCCTGTTCGTCTGGCCGCAAATGGTACAGACTGTCCCAGGCGAGGACGCCGTCGTAAAATCCATCCATCGACACCTTGCGCATATCCGCATTGATCCAGCGATGGCGCGGAAAGCGCGTGCGGCAGAGCCCGACCATCTTGGCCGATATGTCGACGCCGGATACCATGAAGCCACGATCGATGATGTGTCGAGAAATTGGATCGCCGGCGCCGCAGCCCAGATCGACGATGCGCCCACCCTTGGGCAAGGTCTGCAGAAATCGGTCCAACCAGGCCCTTTCGGTGAAGGACTTACGCCGATCAGCGTCGAACTTCGCGCTGTTACGTTCATAAAAGGCGGCGATCAGATCTGGCATCGTATGTCCGCGAAAAATCTTCTCTATTTCAGCGAGATGTCAAGCCTGAGAGGGAACTCAAATAGTAATCGCCCGTTCTTTTCACAGGCGCTCCACGCCCGGATATCCCGGTCGAGCGGCGCAACTTGAGGAGCCACATCATGGGCGAACTGATCGACAAGGTCAAAGGCAACGTGAACGAAGCTATTGGCAAGGCCAAGCAGCAGAGCGGCAATCCGGCAACGCGCGATAAAGGTGCCGCCCAGGAACTGAAGGGCAAGGGCCAGCAGGTCGTCGGCAAGGTAAAGGGCGCGCTCGGCGACGATATCTGATCGCTCGTCACTACCCACCAGTTTATTGGCCGCTTCGGGTAACCGGGGCGGCCATTTCTTTACCCGACCCCTATATTGTTCCGCAGGTGCAATGATGAGCAGAAACTGTTAAGGGTGGGTGGGGACTGTTTGGCGAAAACGCCGACGGGCGCGGACCGAGGGGAGAATGGGGCGTGGTAGACACTGAAGAGGCTCTTGTGCGGCCGCCGCTGCCGTTTGCAGCCGGTGAGTTAGCAGAAATCCGCCCATGCCAAATCGGCACGGTTTTGCAGACTGCCCGCCTTGCCGCTCGGTTATCGATCGAAGCAGTGGTCGGGCAAACCCGAATCCGCGGTTCCTATATCGAAGCAATCGAGACCGGGAAGCTGGATAGCTTTGCTGCGCCCATCTATGCTATTGGTTTTGCTCGCAACTATGCAAGTGCCGTTGGCCTTGACCCCGTGTGGGCGGCAAACGAGATGCGGCTATATGTCGATGCAGCGTCGCCAAGTTGGCGGCGTTCGGGTCGGTAGTCCGCGCTGCTTTTTTCAATAGCTCCCCTGCATCCGGCATTGATGCGACTGCGTAACTGTCAGCCGGATGATCCGCACAAGGAGGGTGAGATGAAGATTTTTCTGGCGATGGTTGCAGCAGGTGCCGCCATGGCGATCGCGCCGACACCGGTGAAGGCGCAGACCATGATCGGCAAGGGCGATGCCTTTCTGCTGGGCGGCGAGCAAACATCACCCGTGCGGGTAACGGGGCGCAATGTCGGCCGCGTGCCGATTGAAATCATGGCGGAACTGGCGGGCAGGCGCGTGCCGATCATCATGGTGCGCCCGGGCGACAGCTTCGAGCATGTGTTTGCGGCGCGCGAAATCGCCGTGGTGCGCAATACATCCGCCACCCGCGGGGCTGCGGCGCGGATCAAGTTGACGCCGACGCTCTACAATTTGTCGATGCGGTATCAGCTGCCGCAGAACTGATCAGCAATTGCGGATGGCGCTGATGGTGGTGCCGTTGGTGATGATTTCGATATCGGTCTTCAGGTGGAGCAGCTTGACGCCGGGCTGGGCGAGCGCACGGTCGAGCGCCGGGGCGAATTGCGCGGTCGTCTCGACGGTTTCGGACCATGCGCCGTACGCCTTGGCGAGTAGCGCGAAATCGGGGTTGTGGAGCGTGGTGCCGCTTAGCCGCGCGGGGTATTCGCGCTCCTGGTGCATGCGAATGGTGCCATAACCGCCATTGTCGACGACGATGACGAGCATGTTCGCACCGTGCTGGATGGCGGTGGCGAGCTCCTGCCCATTCATCAGGAAATCGCCGTCGCCCGCGACTGCGACGACGGTCTTGTCGGGGCAGCGCAAGGCACCCGCGACGGCGGCGGGCACGCCGTAGCCCATTGCGCCTGCGGTGGGGGCGAGCTGGGTGCCGAAGCCGTCATAGTGCCAGTAGCGATGCCACCAGCCGGAGAAATTTCCCGCGCCGTTACAGATGATGGTGTTGAATGAGTCGAGCCGTTCCCGCATCGCGGCGACGCACATCCCTAGGTCGAGGGTGACGCCCTCGCGCGGCTTTGGGGTGGACCAGTCGAGCCATTCAGCATGGGCGTCGGCCGCGTCGGCCGCCGGTTTGTCGGGAAAATCAGCGATAACGATCTCTATCGCAAAGCTGCCCGGATCGGCAGCAATTGCGATGTCGGCCCTGTACACTCGATTCAATTCGTTGCGATCGGGGTGCACGTGGATCAGCGTTTGACCCGGATGGTCGGGCGTGATGAGCGTGTAGCCATCGGTCGTTGCCTCACCCAGTCGAGCCCCGACTACAAGAAGCACGTCTGCCCGCTTTATCCGCTGGACCAACTTCGGATTGGGGCCATAGCCCAGATTGCCTGCCCATTCGCGCCGGTCGTTCCCGATCGCGTCCTGTCTGCGAAACGCGCCTGCAACGGGTATCCCCCAGTGCCGTGCGAAATGGCCGAACGCCGCATTAGTCGCTGAGTCCCAGCCGGCGCCCCCGACAATCGCCACCGGGCTTTTCGCGGTCCGCAGTATCGCCAGCACTTCTTTGACGGTCTCAGCCGCGAGCCAAGTCTGCATCGGTTCAACCTTCGGCCGATCCACAGCCTCCACCACATCGCACAGCATATCCTCCGGCAGTGCGATCACCACCGGGCCGGGCCGTCCGCTGGTCGCAACATTATAGGCTCGGGCGATGTATTCCGGGATGCGCCGTGCATCGTCGATCCGCAAAGCGAGCTTGGCCAGCGGCGTGAACATCGCCACCAGATCGACCTCCTGAAACCCTTCGCGGTCGCGCATGCCGCGGTCGACATCGCCGATGAACAGGATCATCGGTTGCGAGTCCTGCATCGCGACATGGACGCCGATGCTGGCATTGGTCGCGCCGGGGCCGCGTGTGACGAAGCACACCCCCGGACGATGCGTTAGCGTGCCATCCGCGCACGCCATGAACGCCGCGCCGCCCTCTTGCCGGCAGGTGACGACATCGATTTCGGGCGTGTCGTGCAGCCCATCGAGCACCGCGAGGAAGCTTTCGCCCGGCACCTGGAAGATGCGATCGCAGCCTTGTGCGATCAGATTGTCGACAAGGATGCGGCCGCCGGTGCGTTTGGTGCTCATGGGGCGGGGTTTAGCGGGGGTGGGGGTGATGCGCTAGCTTCCCCACAACCGCCCTCCCTTCATCTCGGGCGCGCTCGGTCATTTCCGCCGTCCGCCGAGCAAAAACTGGCGCTTCCCCGGCGAAGGCCGGGGCCCAGTGGAGAGCCCGCCGAAACTGGCCGCTTTGCTTCGTTACCTCCACCTGCGCCACTGGGCCCCGGCCTTCGCCGGGGAAGCAGCTTGGGGGAAATCGATCGGTGTGGCCTCATCTCGAGCATCCCCATCACCTCAAGCCTGATGGATCGCCTTGGTCACGCAGTAACTGTCGAACCCCTCGGTGCCGCCCTCGCTCCCAAAGCCTGATAGTTTCACCCCGCCAAATGGCGTATCCGCCCCGCTGATCGCGAAGCTGTTGATGCCGACCATCCCCGCTTCAATCGCATCGCCGAGCAAGTTCGCGCGGCGGCCATTTTCGGTGAAGGCGAAGGCGGCAAGGCCGTAAGGCAGGCGGTTGGCCTGTTCGATCGCGTCGTCGAAATCCCTGAACGATCGGCTCACCGCCACCGGGCCGAAGGGTTCATTGGACATGATGTCCGCTTCGTTGGGGACATCGGCGAGCAGGGTGGGACGAAAGAAAAATCCTTCCCCATTCTTCTCATTGGCACCAAAGCGCTCGCCGCCTGCCATCGTCCGCGCGCCCTTGGCCTTGGCATCGTCGACGAGGCGCTCGATCGCGTCCGGGCGGCGGCTATTGGCGAGCGGCCCCATGCGGTTGGCGGGATCGAAGCCGTCGCCGACGGGCACCAGCGCGGTGCGGGCCGCGAAGCCTGCAAGGAAATCCTCGTAAATCGCTTCCTCAACATAGAAGCGCGTGGGGGAGACGCAGACCTGGCCCGCATTCCGGAATTTCTGCGGCACGACCATGTCGAGCGTCTTTTCCAGGTCGCAATCGGCGAAGATCAGCACGGGCGCATGGCCGCCAAGTTCCATCGTCGTGCGCTTCACCCCGTCCGCCGCCAGCCGCAACAGATGTTGGCCGACGGGCACCGATCCGGTGAAGCTGATTTTCGCGGTAATCGGCGAGGCGATCAGGTGGCGGCTGACCGCATCGGGCACGCCGAACACGAGCTGCGCGACGCCCCTGGGCAGCCCGGCATCCTCCAGACAATGCATGATCGCGCTGGTGCAGCCGGGTGTTTCCTCGGGCGGCTTGCAAATGACCGCGCACCCTGCAGCAAGGGCGGGCGCAAGCTTCTTTGCCATCAGATAGACCGGGAAATTCCACGGCGACAGCGCCGCGACGACGCCAACCGGCTGCTTGATCACGATCGATCGCTGGCCGGTCGGGCGCACCAGCACGCGGCCATAATGGCGCAGTGCCTCTTCGGCGAACCAGTCGAACATTTGTGCTGAACTGATCACCTCGCCACGCGCCTCGCCAATCGGCTTGCCCTGTTCGCGCGTCATCAGCGTGGCGATCGCATCGGCGCGGGCACGGATCAGGTCAGCGGCCTTGTGGAGGATGGCGGCGCGCGCGTTGACGTCGGTGGCGCGCCACAGCTTGAATCCACGCTCGGCAGCGGCGAGCGCGGCGTCGAGATCGGCGGTCGAAGCAAGCGGCACCTCTGCAATCGCGTCGCCGGTCGCGGGGTTGAAGACGGGGCGCGTTTCTCGCCCTTCGCCCGCACTCCACGCACCATCGACGAACAAGGCGAGGTCTGCGTCGTAGCTGGCTGGCATGGGAGAATATTCCTTGGCGATCGTGATGTTGGCGCGCAGATAGGCCTTCGATCAGATCAATGCGAGAGGGATGGCATGACCGATTTCACCGTGGTGGCAAGCGGGCTTCGCTTCCCAGAAGGCCCGGTAGCGATACCGGACGGCAGCGTCATCGTCGTCGAAGTAGAAGCCGGGCGCATTACGCGCTGCCATCCGGATGGCAGCCGGACGACCGTTGCCGAGCCCGGCGGCGGGCCCAATGGGCTGGCGATGGGCCCGGACGGCAAGCTCTATTGCTGCAACAATGGCGGCTTCAATTACATCGAGCATCCGAGCGGACTACTGATCCCGCATGGCCAGGCCGATGATTATTCCGGCGGGCGGATCGAGCGGATCGATATCGAAACCGGGGCGGTGGAGCTGCTCTACAAGGACGGAGATTTCGGCTGCGTGCTGCGTGGGCCCAATGACATCGTGTTCGATGCGCATGGCGGC
Organism: uncultured Stakelama sp.; assembly: GCA_964638495.1. GTDB lineage: Bacteria > Pseudomonadota > Alphaproteobacteria > Sphingomonadales > Sphingomonadaceae > Sphingomonas. The sequence continues at coordinate 34,755 of CAZXBM010000010.1, forward strand.
TTCTGGTTCACCGATCACGGCAAGACCCGACCACGAGAACGCGACGTCACCGGTATTTTCTATGCCAAGGCAGACGGATCGCATTTGGAAGAAGTGATCTTTCCCAGTGAGAACCCCAACGGCATCGGCCTGTCTCCAGATGGCAACACGCTCTATGCGGCGGAGACCTATACCTGTCGGCTGATGGCGTTTCGAGTGACTGCGCCGGGCATGGTGGATCAGGCTGGTGGCCTCGGCGGTGCCGGCATGCCGTTGTATCGCCCGGCCGGGTACAAGTTCTTCGATTCGCTTGGCATCGAGGAGGACGGCAATATCTGCGTCGCGACCATCGGGGAGAGCGGCATTTCGGTCATCTCGCCGACTGGCGATCTTGTCGAGTTTGTTTCGACGCCCGATCCGTTCACGACGAATATCTGCTGGGGCGGAGCGGACCGGAAAACTGCCTATGTGACGCTGTCAGGAACTGGTCAGCTAATCGCGATACCCTGGGCCCGAGCGGGGCTGAAGCTTCACTATTGAAGGATGTTTGATGGCCCGACCGCCGCGTGGCGCGCACCGTGAATCGCATCTCGTCTCGCGGATCGGCTGGTTGCGGGCATCGGTGCTCGGCGCCAATGACGGGATCGTTTCGACCGCCAGCCTGATTATCGGCGTGGCGGCGGCGGCAGCTAAGCCCGAGGCGATTTTGTTGACCGGAGTGGCGGCGCTCGTCGCGGGCGCGATGTCGATGGCGGCGGGCGAATATGTATCGGTCAGTTCGCAGGCCGATACCGAAAAGGCCGACCGAGCGAGGGAAGCGCGCGAGTTGGTCGACGATCCGGAAACGGAGCTGGAAGAGCTGACGCGCATCTATATGGCGCGCGGGCTCGACCGGAAGCTTGCTTTGGAGGTCGCCGGGCAGTTTACGGCAAAAGACCCGTTGAAAGCGCACTTGCGCGACGAGCTGGGGCTGAGCGCCCATCTGGAGGCGAGACCGATTCAGGCGGCGCTGGCGTCGGCGGGGAGTTTTGTTGTTGGCGCGGCGTTTCCGTTGCTGCTCGTCCTGGTCTTGCCGTCATCGCTGCTGGTTTGGGGTGTCGCGGCGGGATCGATGGTGTTCCTGGCGATGCTGGGTGTTGTGGGCGCGCAAGCGGGTGGTGCGCCGGTGCTGCGCGCGACCGTTCGGGTGACATTTTGGGGCGCATTGGCGATGGCAATCACGGCAGGCGTTGGATTGATCTTCGGCGCGACCGCCTAGGCGTTGACCCGCGCTTGTCCCCGGGACTAAGCGACGGGCGAGCCAACCCGAATCCCAAGCGGAGTGCCCCCATGAAAAAGCTCTACCCCAATGCCGCCGCTGCGCTTGAGGGCGTGCTGTTCGATGGGATGACGATCTGCGCGGGCGGTTTTGGCCTGTGCGGCATTCCCGAACGGCTGATCGACGCGATCCGCGATGCAGGCACCAAGGATCTGACGATCGCCAGCAACAATGCCGGCATCGACGGCGAAGGACTCGGCAAGCTGCTGCGCACGCGTCAGGTCAAGAAGATGATCAGCTCCTATGTCGGTGAGAACAAGGAGTTCGAGCGGCAATATCTGAGCGGCGAGCTGGAGGTGGAATTCTGCCCGCAGGGGACGCTGGCCGAGCGCTGCCGGGCGGGCGGCGCGGGCATCCCGGGCTTCTACACCAAGACCGGCGTCGGCACTTTGGTGGCCGAAGGCAAGCCGGTAATGGCTTTCGACGGCGAGGACTATATCCTGGAGCGTGGCATCGTCGCCGATCTGTCGATTATCAAGGGGTGGAAGGCGGATGAGGCGGGCAACCTCATTTTCCGCAAGACCGCGCGCAACTTCAATCAGCCGATGGCAACGGCCGGCAAGGTCTGCGTGGCTGAGGTTGAAGAGATCGTGCCCGTCGGCAGTCTCGATCCCGATCAGGTGCATCTGCCGGGCATTTATGTGAATCGGCTGATCATGGGCGCGCCCTATGACAAGAAGATCGAGTTTGTGACGACGCGCGAGCGGGAGATTGCATAATGGCGTGGACTCGTGACGACATGGCCGCCCGCGCGGCGCAGGAGCTGCAGGACGGTTTCTATGTGAACTTGGGCATCGGCATCCCGACGCTGGTTGCGAACCATATTCCGGACGGCATGGACGTGACGCTGCAGTCCGAAAACGGCATGCTCGGCATTGGCCCGTTCCCCTACCCGGAAGACGTTGATCCCGACCTCATCAACGCCGGCAAGCAGACGATCAGCGAGCTGCCCTCGTCGGTCTATTTCAGCAGCGCGGACAGCTTTGCGATGATCCGCGGCGGGCATATCGACCTGACGGTACTGGGCGCGATGGAGGTGAGCGAGGGCGGTGACATCGCCAACTGGATGATCCCGGGCAAGCTCATCAAAGGGATGGGCGGCGCGATGGACCTGGTCGCGGGCGTCAAGCGGATCGTGGTGGTGATGGAACATACGTCGAAGAACGGCGATCCCAAGTTCATTCCCACCTGCACGCTGCCGCTGACGGGGAAGAATGTGGTCGACATGATCATCACCGATCTCGCCGTCTTCCACCGGCCCGATCATGCCAGCCCGTTCGAGCTGATCGAGCTGGCGCCGGGCGTGACGCTGGAGGAGGTGCAGGCCCGCACGACGGCGGCGTTTGCGGTGAAGCTGCCGGCCTGATCGGTCGGCAACGCACTGTATTAGGGCTGCTAGCGTTACGCGGGGCGATCCATTATCCTCGCGAGCGAGGGGTGAGTTGATGGATCGATTCCAAGTCTATCTGATCAAGCCGACGCGATACGATGATGAGGGCTATCCGCTGCAATGGTGGCGGTCGATGATCCCTTCCAATTCGCTGGCCTGCCTTGCCGCCATCGTCGAGGACTCGTTTGCGCGCGGGGTGCTGGCTGATGTGCCGCACGACGTGCACATCATCGACGAGATCAACGCCCGCGTCTCGGTGCCTGGCATCATCAAGAATGTCCGCGCCCATGGCGGGCGCTGCTTCATCGGGCTGGTGGGGGTGCAATCCAACCAGTTTCCGCGCGCCTTCGACATGGCCAGGGAGTTCCGCGCGGCGGGGCTGCAGGTGTGCATCGGCGGGTTCCATGTGTCCGGCTGCCTCTCGATGCTCAAGCCGCTGCCGGGCGAATTCGCCGAGATGGAGGCACTCGGCATCTCGATCTTCGCAGGGGAAGCGGAGGAGATGCGGATCGACGATGTGCTGCGCGATGCGCATGCGGGCGCGCTCAAGCCGGTCTATAACTATCTGAAGGACATGCCCGGCATCGCCGGCGCGCCGGTGCCGCATCTGCCGCGCGATCAGGTCAACCGCAATTTCAGCAAATATGCGAGCTTCGATCTCGGGCGCGGCTGTCCGTTTGAATGTACCTTCTGCACCATCATCAACGTGCAAGGCCGCAAGAGCCGCTTCCGCACGCCCGATGATCTGGAGGCGATCGTCCGCGCCAATGCCGCGCAGGGAATCAACCAGTTCTTCCTCACCGACGATAATTTCGCGCGCAACAAGAACTGGCGCGCCTTTACCGACCGGCTGGTCGCGCTGCAGACAGAAGGGCTCTCCGTCCGGCTGGTGCTGCAGGTCGATGTGCTGGCGCACCGCATTCCGGGCTTTATCGAGCAATGCGTGGCGGCGGGCGCTGACCAGATCTTCATTGGCCTTGAAAACATCAATGCCGATAATCTCGAAGCCGCCAAAAAGCGCCAGAATCGCGTGGAGGATTACCGCGCCATGTTTCTCGCGTGGAAGCAGTTTCCGGTCGTTATTACCTGCGGCTACATCATCGGCTTCCCCAACGACACCTATCAGTCGATCATGAACGACATCGCGATCATCAAGGAAGAGCTCGCGATCGACACGCTCTACATGAACTATCTGACGCCGCTGCCGGGGAGCGAGGATCACAAGAAGCTGTATGACACGGGCGTCTGGATGGACCCCGATCTCAGCAGATACGACCTCAACCACCGCGTGACGCACCATCCCCGCATGACCGACGAAGAGTGGGAGCGCGCCTATCGCGACGCTTATGCCAGCTTCTATTCGTGGGCGCATATGGAAACCGTGCTCAAGCGGCTCGTCGCGCTGGGCTCCAACAAGCGGCAGACGACAATGAACCGGCTGGTCATGTACCGCGAGGCCGTGCGGCTCGAAGGCGTCGCCAAGCTCGAATCCGGCTGGATACGCCTCAGGGACCGCAAGGCGCGGCAACCTGGCATGCCAATCGAGAACCCGCTGGTCTTCTATCCGCGCTACTGGGCGCATGTCGCGCAATCGGTGAGCGGCACGGCGCGCACCTGGTTCCGGCTGCGGCGCGTCTTGGACCGGATCATGAAAGACCCGCAGCGGATGGAGTATCGCGATCTGGCAATCACCCCGGTCGCAATCGAGGACGAGACGCACCTGCTCTCCGGCACGCGCTCCACCGCGATCGCCGACAAGCGCCGGGCGGCGGCGAAGACGGAATCGGTGGCGGCTTGAGCATGCGCATTCTGTTGACCGGATCATCGGGCTGGCTTGGCCGCTTCCTCGCGCCGCGCCTGCGCGCGGTGGGGCATGAGGTGGTGGGGCTCGACGTGGCGGCGGGGGCGGATACCGAGGTGATCGGCAGCGTGGCCGATCGCGGGCTGATCGACCGTATCTTCGTCGAGCGCGGGATCGAGGCGGTGATCCACTCGGGCGCGCTCCACAAGCCCGATATCGTCCGCTACCCGACCCAGGCGTTTGTCGACGTGAATGTGAGCGGCACACTCAACCTCCTCGAGGCGGCGGCAGGGGCGGGGCATGACCGCTTTGTGTTCACTTCGACCACGTCGCTGATGATTTCAGACGCCATCCGACGCGCCGAGGGCGACCGCGCAGTGTGGATCGACGAGACGATGGCCCCGCTGGAGCCGCGCAACATCTACGGCGTCACCAAGCTGGCGGCCGAGCATCTCTGCCGGCTGTTCCACCAGGAGCGCGGACTGGCCTGCATGGTGCTGCGGACCGGGCGCTTCTTTCCCGAGGATGACGATACCCACACGCACCCGGCGGGCGAGAATTTAAAGGCGAACGAGCTGCTCAACCGGCGGCTGACGGTGGAGGATGCGGCAGATGCGCATTTGGCGGCGCTCGACCATGCGCCGACGATTGGCTTTGGCACCTTCGTTCTCTCTGCCCCGACGCCGTTTTCGCCAGCCGATGCGGCGATGCTGAAGACGGATGCTCCGGCCGTCATCGCGCGGTATTTCCCCGATGCGGCAGCGTTGTACGCGGCGCGGGGCTGGGTACTGCCGTCATCGATCGACCGGGTGTATGACGCGAGCCTTGCCGAGCGGTTGCTTGGCTTTCGGTGCCAAACGGATTTCGCGTCGGTACTGGCGGCCATACGCGACGACGCGCCGTTACCGCTTGCGCATGACCCGAGCTATGTCTCGCCAAAAGAGGCAGCCGGTAGCGCCGCCTGAGCGACAATGCGCCAGTCCGAAGCGTGATCACGGCTGGCGACCAGGTTACGTATAATCAAGAGCTTCTGTTGCCCCGTGGAATTTTGTAGGGGGAAGGCCGGGCGGTGCGATGATCGGCAGAATCGGTTGCGTGTCTGCCCGGCACTGGCGGGGGAACGTCGATGAAGAGGGCTTTGTTTCTATTGGTCGCGGGCACGGTGCTCAGCGGCGTTTGCGCCTATGCCGCCAGCGGGCAAACCCCTTCCACGGTGAAGATGTGGCGGCTTGATTGCGGCGCTGCACAAGTCAATGATCTCAATACGTTCAGCGATACGCGCGCCTTTACCGGGCAGAAGCGCCGCTTCACGGCGAGCTGCTACCTTATCAAGCATGGTGCCACCTATATGCTGTGGGACACCGGCTTGCCGGCGGCGCTGAAGGGCGTGCCGACCAGCGATACCGCCCCGCTTTCGGCGACGCTGGCTGTCACTATTCCCGAGCAGCTTGCCCAGATAGGTGTGAAGCCAGCCGACATTTCGCTGATTGGTATCAGCCATTATCACTTCGATCATATCGGCCAGACCGATGCGTTTCCGCAGGCGAAGGTGCTGATCGGCAAGGGTGATTATGAGTCGCTCGCCGCTACCCCGCCGCAAAACGGGGCCGATCCCACTGCGCTGAAGCACTGGTTCGGCGGGGGCGGCGCGATCGAGCCTGTATCGGGGGACAAGGACGTGTTCGGCGACGGCACCGTGACGATGATCGATTTGCCGGGGCACACGCCGGGGCACCACGCGCTGCTCGTCAACCTGCCAAGGACCGGCATGGTGCTGCTGTCGGGGGACCAATATCATCTGCGCGAGAATTTGACGCTCAACGGCGTACCGGGCTTCAACTTCAGCCGCACCGAAACCCTTGCGTCGCACGACCGGTTTAACAAGCTGGCCGCGAACACCAAGGCGCTGGTGATCATCCAGCATGACGCGCGCGATATCCCCAAATTGCCGACATTTCCCGCAGCGGCTGAATAAGCCGCTGGACTGAACCCGCACGACACTGGCAGGGATACCGCCTATTCGAACGGGATGGGTGGTCGCCTAGGTGCCGCCGCATCCGATAGCGGGAGACGATGATGCGCGCATTGCTTTCAACAGCGGTTGGTGGACCGGATAGCCTGACCGTTGAGGAGCTGCCCGATCCTGTGCCCGCCAAGGGGCAGGTGCTCGTGGCGGTCAAGGCCTGCGCGATCAACTATCCCGATGTGCTGATCATCGAGGATAAATATCAGTTCAAGCCGCAACGCCCGTTCGCGCCGGGCGGCGAGATCGCCGGTGTCGTCGAGAGTGTGGGCGAAGGCGTGACCGGCTGGGCACCCGGCGACCGGGTCATCGCGACGGTGGGGCATGGAGGCCTGGTGGAGAAGATCCTGGTCGATGCTGCACGGCTATTTCGCCTGCCTGCCGGCCGCAGCTTCGAGGAAGGCTCAGCGTTGCTGCTGACCTATGCCACAACCATTCACGCGCTGCTCGATCGCGGGCATCTGACTGCCGGGCAGACGATGCTGGTGCTCGGCGCGGCAGGCGGCGTCGGTCTGGCGGCGGTTGAGCTGGGCAAGGCCTATGGAGCGCGGGTGATTGCGGCCGTCTCCAGCGAGGAAAAGGCGGAAGCGTGCCGCAAGGCCGGTGCAGACGATACGATCGTTTATGGACGGGCGCCGTTCGATAAGGACCAGTCAAAGGCGCTGGCCGACATGTTCAAGGCAGCGCTGGGGCCCAATGGCGCAGACGTGATCTACGATCCGGTTGGCGGCGACTATGCCGAGCCCGCGCTTCGATCGATCGCCTGGGAGGGGCGCTATCTCGTCGTCGGTTTTCCAGCGGGCATTCCGCGCCTGCCGCTCAACTTGACGTTGCTCAAGAGCTGCGACGTGTGCGGCGTGTTCTGGGGTGCCTTTGCCGCGCGCGATCCGCAGGCGAATCAGGCCCATGTCGAGCGGCTGTTCCAGCTTTGGCACGATGGCGCGATCAACCCGCTCGTCACGGAAGTTTTTGATCTGGCGGATGGCGGCAAGGCGATCACCAAAATGGCTTCGCGCGGGGCCATCGGCAAACTTGTCGTGCGCGTTGCGGCATAGCCGCACGTTGCTTTAGTCGAATGGGTTCCCTATTTGGCGTTGTATACCAATCTGCATAGGAACAGAGCCTCCCATGACGACCTTCGATGATCGCGAACGCTCGTTCGAAGCCAAATTTGCGATGGATGAGGATATCCGGTTTCGCGTGATCGCGCGGCGCAACAAGCTGGTCGGTCACTGGGCGGCGGGCCTGATGAAGCTGACCGCCGAGGAGGCCGATGCTTACGGCAAAGCCGTGGTGCAGGCCGATTTCGAGGAAGTCGGTGACGAGGATGTGATCCGCAAGGTGATGGGCGATCTGATTGCCGCAGGCGTCGAGACTGACGAGGCGACCGTCCGCAGCATGCTCGCCGAGAAAGTGATCGAAGCGCGCCGCCAGCTGATGGAAGCGCAATAATCATGGCAATGCCAGCGGCAGAGATTGAGCAGTTGATTTGCGCCGGCATTCCTGATGCGGTTGTCGAAATTACCGATCTGGCGGGCGATGGCGATCATTATGCCGCGCGGGTCACCTCGGAAAGTTTCCGCGGCATGCCTCGCATCAAACAACATCAAGCGGTTTACGCTGCACTTGGCGGGCGAATGGGGGGCGTCCTCCACGCCTTGCAGCTAACGACCGCAATACCGGCCTGACCATGCCCGACACGGGCTGGCATTGGCCATATTTTGGAAGGACGAACTGATGACCGACGACGCTCAGGCGCGGATTGCAGACATGGTATCGAGCAATGATGTGCTGCTGTTCATGAAAGGCAGCCCGCTGTTCCCGCAGTGCGGCTTTTCCAGCAAGGCGGTGGCTATTCTCAATCACCTGAATGTCGAATTCGGCAGCGTCGATGTGCTGCAGGATCAAGAAGTCCGCCAGGGCATCAAGGCTTTTTCCGATTGGCCCACGATTCCGCAGCTTTATGTGCAGGGTGAATTCGTTGGCGGTTCGGACATCATGATGGAAATGTTCGAAAGTGGTGAATTGACCCAGCTGTTCGCAGACAAGGGACTGGCGAGCGCAGGCTGACGGGATAGAGGGGGGCGCGTTGCGATGCTGCTGGCTAAGGATGCGCTTCCGGCGGGCCCCGGTGGGCCGGGACCAATGCTGTTGTGCGACCTGACGCAAAGCTATTCGCCTGCCGGTGGTGGCGGGGTGAGCACCTATCTGCGCGAAAAACGCGATTATATTCTGGCAAAGACGCCGCACAGCCTGTTGCAGATCGTGCCCGGCCCCGAAGACAAGGTCGTGGTCAACGGGCGGCATATCTGGGCTGAAGTGGGGGCCGATCCGGTACGGGGCAGCCCCAATTATCGCTTCATTTTGCGCACCAAGATCGTCCGTGATCTGCTCGCCCAATATCGCCCCGACATTATCGAATCCCTTTGTCCCTGGGTGCTCCCATGGACGGCGATCCATCATCGCCGTGCCTTTCCGGACACGACCCTGGTCGCCGCCTACAGCACTGATTTTCCGAATGCGCATGTGTACCGCGTGGCGAGCGATTTGTTCGGCAGTTTTCTCGGCAAGGGGTTTCGCTGGCTGTCCTATGGCTATGCAGAGATCACCTACCGCGAATTCGATTGGGTCTACACGCTGAGCGAAGATGTCTCGGCGGTGCTGGCAAAGCATAATGTACCGCGGACAGCCGTGCTGCCGCTCGGCGTCGATATCGAGATGTTCCACCCCGACAAGCGCGACCCTGGCTTTCGCGCGTCACTTGGGCTGCCTGGAGACGGCCCGCTGCTCATCTATGCGGGGCGGCTGGATAATGAAAAGCGCGCTCACCGGCTGGTCGAGATGTTCAAGGCGCTGCCGCCCTCGCTTGGTGCGGCGATGGTGCTGGTCGGTGACGGCAAGCTGCGCGAGCCGTTGATGGCGGAAAGTGAAGGTCTGCCGATCGCCTTTATGGGTTTCGTCCATGATCGCGCCGTATTGGCGCATGCGCTGGCATCGAGTGATATTTATGTTTCGGGGATGGCAGACGAAACCTTTGGCATCTCGATCATTGAGGCGCAGGCTGCCGGACTGCCGGTGGTGGGCGTCGCGAGCGGCGCGATGATTGATCGGGTGCCGGCCGGGCTTGGCCTGCTTGGGCCGGTCGATGATGCGCCCGCGATGGCGCGCCATGTGCAAGCGATGTGGGAGGATGACCATCGTGCGGTCGGCCGGCGCGCGCGCGCGCATGTCGAAGAGCGCTTCAGCTGGAACCGCACCTTCGACCAATTGCTCAAGGAAGTATATCCTCGCGCGCTCCAGACGGCAGCACAGCGCCGGATAAAGGGTGGACGCCCGGCCCTGTCCGCGCTGGGCGCATCGGCTTCCGCAGGTTAATTTTTTGCAAGGAGGCCGGGGCGGGCGGATCGACGCGATACCGGAAAGAAGCTGTCGACCCGCCCTGCTGAAGCTAACCGCTCGGCGTAGCTAGACAGTAGCAGGCACCATGCCAACTCGGCGGAACCACGGTATTTCGTGGCACTCAGTGGTTAACGCCCGCGGAGAGCCGGTGCGCCTTGTAAGATTCTCCGACACACCAACCCGGGCCGGCAGCGGCTCCCGACAATCGGGTTGACTACGAACGTAATCGATGCGATTACAAACGTAGTTGAAGGAGCGCAATCATGGCCGAACGAATCAGCGATGCCGAACATGCGGTGATGGAGGTGCTATGGGATCAAGCGCCACTATCCGCCCAGGACGTAGCCGAACGCATCTCGCCCGATCGCACATGGAGCGCGAACACAGTCAAGACCCTGCTCGGCCGCCTGCTCGCCAAGAACGTGATCGCGCATGAGGAAGACGGGCGCCGCTATCTCTACCGTCCGCTGGTGGTGCGCGAGGATTATGTCGCGGGTGAATCGCGCCGGTTGATGGATCGGCTGTTTGGTGGCCGGCTAACCCCGCTCGTCGCCCACCTCGCCGAGCGCGACCAGCTGACCGATCAGGACATTGCCGAAATCGAGGCGCTGCTGAAAGGGCTGAAATCATGATCGCGTGGGGCGTGGAAACGCTGCTGGCGACCTCGTTGCTGATGCTCGCCGTGCTGCTGCTGCGCGATCGCGTGCGCCGCAGCTTCGGGCCGGTGGTTGCCTATGCGCTCTGGGCGCTGCCGGTGCTGCGGCTGGTGCTGCCACCGCTACCGGGGGACTGGCAGCTGAGCCGGCTAGTCTCACCGATCATTGAAAAGACGATGGCGCAGGGCTGGGTAATGGGCGTGCTCAATGCCGATGGCTTGTCTGCCCGCATCACCGATCATGCCGTTGCAATCATTGATCTGCCCATGGCCGCAGGGCCAGTGCGCATGGCAGTCGTCCCACCCGTCGCGACAGCCGAGGGGCCGAGCCTGTTCCTGGTAGCGCTCGGTATTTGGGTGATCGGATCGGCGATCTTTCTTGGCTATCACCTGATTACCTATCGGCGCTTCTGTCGCCGGCTGGAACGCCAGACACGCCGCCGCCGGCGCATCGCCGCAGATAGGGTGGAGATCATCGAGACCGATGCGATCGGGGGCCCGCTTGCCTATGGCATCTGGCGCAAGGTCGTCGCTTTTCCGAGCGATTTTGCCGACAGATACGATGCCGACGAGCGCGAACTGGCGCTCGCACACGAGCTAACGCACCACGCGCGCGGCGATCTGATCGCCAACTGGATCGCGCTTGTCGTGCTGGCACTACACTGGTTCAATCCGATCGCCTGGCGTGCCTTCCGCGCCTTCCGGGCGGATCAGGAAATGGCATGCGATGCGATGGTGCTGGCCGGGCGGACCGCTGGCTTCGCCCATGCCTATGGCCGCGCCATCGTGAAATCCGCGCATGGCGGATCGGTTTCGGCCGCGTGCCACCTGCATACGATCAATGATTTGAAAGGGAGACTGAAGATGCTGTCGATTGGCAAGAAATCCCGTGCGCGCATCGCGGCTGGATCACTTGGGGTACTGGCACTCACCGTAGCGGCGCTGGGCGTGACCGCATCGGGCACGCAAGCGGCCGAGCGGCTGCGCGTGGATTTGCGGGAACGGATCGGCGTTGAGCTGCCGCGCCTGGCCCCCGTCGCGCCGCTCGCCCCGTTGGCCCCGTTGGCCGCAAAGGCCTCAAGCGGCGATCTGCCCGCGCCGCCCGCGCCGCCGAGTCCGCCCGCCCAAAGCGCTGCGGCTCCCGTTCCGCCGGCCCCGCCCGCCCCGCCCGCACCGGCTGCCGATGCCGAAGGGCCGACCATCGAGCGCAAGGTGGTGCTCATCAACAGGGACGACGGCAAGGCCGATCGGCGCATGCGGATCATTACCGAAGTCGACCGCGAGGTAGACAGGGCATTGGCCAATGCGCCGGAAGTAATCGATGGCAGCTGCGATGCCGGTCAGGGTAGCGATAAAGAAATGGTCCTCCATGATCAGGTGAACGGCAAGCGCCGCTTCATCATCTGCCGTAACCGCATCGAAAAGATAGCGCGCGAGGGTGCCGCTGTTGCCGCCAACAGCGCCAATATCGAGCGCCAGGCTTACCGATCGGCGCTCGACGGACTGCGCAAGGCCCGCGCCGGCATGACGGCCAAGGGATCGTCAAGTGCAGAAGCGCTGAAGGCAATCGACGAAGCGATCGCCGAAGTCGAAAGCGATCTCGCCAAGGTCAACTGATCTCAACGCGAGGGGAACCCGGCAGGTCACCCCGTCCTGCCGGGTTTTCGCGACCGCGCTGCCGCCACGCCCTTGCCTTCCCCCGCGAGAGCGACCATTTTCGATGCTATGGAAGCCTTTCCGACCGGCGACTGCATCGCGATTGGGCCGCTGGTGGCCCGGGTGCTGGCACCCAATCCGTCGCCCTTCACCTTTTCCGGCACCCAGACCCATCTCGTTGGCGAGACAGATCTTGCCGTCATCGATCCGGGCCCTGCCGATCCAGCGCATATCGACGCCATCGTTCGGGCTATTGCTGGCCGGCCGGTTCGCGCAATCGTTATCACCCACACCCATAATGATCACAGCCCGGGCAGCCGGCCCCTCAAGGCCGCCACGGGCGCGCCGATCATGGGTTGTGCGCCGCTGGTGCTCGACACGCTGGGCCCGCGCGCCGATGCTGCCTTCGACCGCGACTATGCACCCGACCGGGTGATGGCTGACGGGGATTCGGTCTCGGGCGAAGGCTGGACGCTCACGGCGGTGGCGACACCGGGCCATACCTCCAACCATCTGTGCTTCGCGCTGCCAGAGGCGGGAGCGCTGTTCACCGGGGATCACGTCATGGGCTGGTCGACCACTGTCGTCGCCCCGCCCGATGGCGACATGACCGCCTATATGGCGAGCTTGCAGAAGCTGCAGGCCCGCGACGACACGCGCTATTACCCCGCGCATGGTGAGCCGATTGATAACCCGGCGCAGAAGGTGCGCGGCTTCCTGGGCCATCGCCGCCAGCGCGAGGCGCAGATCTTGCGGCTGCTGGGGGAGGGCGTGGGCACCATCCCCGAACTGGTCGAGCGGATGTATGTTGGCGTCGATCGGCGATTGTTCGGCGCGGCAGGGGGATCGGTGCAGGCGCATTTGATCGACTTGCGTCGGCGTGGCTTGATCATCGAAGATGGGTCGCAATGGCGGATGGCGTGAAGCCGGGCCCGTGGCGCTGGCTGGCCGGCCTGGCCGTGGTGATCGCGCTCGGCTTGCTCGCGTTCCTTGCCTATGACCGTTACCGAGAACGCTATGTCCCGACGGTTGACGAGGGTGGCGATGCGGTGACGCAACTGGTCTCGGCGCGCCTATCGGGCGCAAGCAGCCTCAAGGTCGCTTCGTTGACGGGCACGATCCAGAGCAGCGCGACCGATGTCCGCGGCTTCGGGCTGTTGCGGTCTTATCAGGTGATCAAGATGCCCTATTCGGTCGACTATATGGTCGATGTCTCGCGGATCGGCCCCGATCAGGTGGAGTGGGACGCCAAAACCGGCACATTGATCGTCAACGCGCCCGATATCGCCGTCGCCCGGCCGAATATCGACGAGGCGCACCGGACCATGATCAAGACAACCGGCGTCATCGTCACGCGCGCGGCGGGCGAAGCACTTAGCCAGCGGGCATCGCAGCACGCGACCATCGCGGCGCAGGCGGCGGCGGCATCGCCCGAGCGGATCGCGCAGGCGCGCGACTATGCCCGCGCGGCGCTGGTGCGGCTGATCGGTGCGCCGCTCAGGACGCTGGGACACGGCGAGGCGCGGGTGATCGTCACCTTCCCGCCAGAGCGCCGCCGCGCCAATGGCGAACGCTGGGACGTATCGAGGTCAGTCGAGGAAGTGACCGCCCGCGGGCGTTGAAAGGGCAGCGGCAACCGCCACCGCCAGCCCCGCCCGGGCGTTTCAACAGCAACAATTCTCTGCTATCGCGACCTGCGTTGAATCGGGGGAGCAACGACCATGGCGACACTGGCGATTCCACAGCCGCAGCAACAAGATCGCAGCGACGATCGTTTCTTTCTGACGATGGCGTTCGTCATGGCGGGGCTGCTCGTCGCCGGGTTCAGCCTCAATATCGTCATGGGCCGCTCAAGCTTCCAGCGCCCGCCGATCGTCCATGCGCACGCCATTGTTTTCATGGGCTGGATGGTGATCTACGTCCTGCAGAACTGGTTCGCGACGCAGGGGCCGATCGCGCTCCACCGCCGGCTCGGCTGGGTGGCGCTGGGGTGGCTGGCGATGATGCTGTACCTCGGCACGGCGGTGACGCTCATCAACGTGCGTGCCGGCACGGTGCCCTTCTTCTTCCAGCCGCTGCATATGCTGGTGTTCGATCCGATGTCGCTCATTGGCTGTATCGCGCTGATCGCCGCCGGGGTGACGCTGCGCAAGCACACCAGCTGGCACCGGCGGCTCAACTATTGCGGCATGGCGCTGCTCGTCGGCCCGGGGATCGGCCGGCTGCTGCCGATGCCCTTGCTCATCCCCTGGTCGTATCAGACCGCCTTTGCCTGCCTGATGGCGCTGCCGGTGATCGGCATGATCGCCGACTGGCGCCGTGACGGTCGTGTGCACCCGGCCTGGTGGTGGGGCGTGGGCGGCATGCTGGCCACCGAAATCATCACGGACATTATCGCCTTTGGGCCCCTTGGCCTGGCGCTCTATCAGGCGGTAACAGCGGGTACGCCCGGTGCCGCAATCGCTCCGCTCGCTTTTCCGCCCTCACCATTGGGTTGATCCGGCGCGCTGGCGGGGCCATGTGGGCCGCAGGCGACGCGGGAGTGAAGAGATGGACGCACGTGGTGGCATAGGCGGTAACCCGACAGGAACCGATCTGCGCGACGAGATCGATCGGCTGCGGCGTGAACGCAACGCGGTTATCCTCGCGCATTATTACCAGCGGCCGGAAATTCAGGACATCGCCGATTTCGTCGGCGACAGCCTCGATCTGTCGCGCAAGGCGGCGGCGACCGATGCCGATGTGATCGCCTTTTGCGGCGTGAAGTTCATGGCCGACACCGCCAAGATCCTGTCGCCTGACAAGATCGTCGTGCTGCCCGATCTGCGCGCAGGGTGCAGCCTGGAAGACAGCTGCCCGCCCGACAAGTTCGCCGCCTTCCGCGCGGCGCACCCGGACCATATCGCGCTTACCTATATCAATTGCTCGACCGAGGTGAAGGCGCTGAGCGACGTCATCGTCACCTCCTCCTCCGCCGAGAAAATCCTCAGCCAGATCCCTCTCGATCAGAAGATCATCTTTGGGCCCGACAAGCATCTCGGCGGCTATCTCGCGCGCAAGACCGGGCGCGATATGCTGCTGTGGCCGGGCGTGTGCATCGTGCACGAGGCGTTCAGCGAAACAGAGCTGCTCAAGCTGAAGGCGCAGCACCCCGGCGCGCCCGTGGTCGCGCACCCGGAATGCCCGCCCTATATTCTCGATCATGCCGATTATGTCGGCTCGACCCGGGGCATTCTCGATTACGCCCTGGCGATGGAAGGCGACACGCTGATCGTCGCGACCGAGCCGCACATCATCCACCAGATGACCAAGGCCCTGCCGCACAAGAATTTCATCGGCGCGCCCGGTGCGGACGGCAACTGCAACTGCAATATCTGCCCGTACATGGCGATGAACACGATGGAGAAACTCTACATCGCGCTGCGTGATCTGGAGCCCCGCATCGAGATCGAGGAAGGGCTCAGGTTGCGCGCGAAAAAGTCGCTCGATGCGATGCTGGCGATGGCGGGCGGCACGGTGGGGCAGGGCGATCTGGGGCCGGTGCGGATAAGTGGGGATTGATCGCCGACGATCGTCCCGGCATCCTACATCCGTTTGTGATCATACCGATCCACCCTATCCCGTCACCCCGGATCAAGTCCGGGGGGACGTATGAGTTGGTATGCTCACGAGCCGCTTTAATCAAACGCCGCGTGCGGCACCTCGCCCTTAGGCGGCTTGGCTGGGCGCTTGAGGAGCAGCACCAGCGGCAGCGTGATCGCGGTCAGGAACATCATCAGGCGGAAATCGTCGAGATAGGCGATCATTGCTGCCTGGCGGTTCACTTCGGCGTTCAGCAACGCCATCACCGTCTGCCCACTGCTGCCAAGGATCGAGCTCTGGCTCGGATCGATCGCGCTGAAGCTATAGGCCGTGACATGGCCGCCCAGTTCCTGGTGCGATCCTTGAATATTGTAGCCGAGCAGCGCGGTGACCATCGAAATGCCGACAGATGCGCCGATATTGCGAAACAGGTTCATCAGGCTTGAGGCGTCAGTGCGAAATTGTGGCGGCAGTGTCGCAAAGGCAGTGATGTTGAGCGGGATGAAGACGAGGCCAAGGCCGATCCCCTGGATAAAGCCGGTGATGATGAACGGCGTCTGCCCCATCACCAGCGTCCACTGCGTCATGTCCCACAACGACCATGTCGCAATCGCCAGGCCCGATCCGATCAACCAGCGCGGATCATAACCGCGCTGGATCATCCGCCCGGCAAAGGCCATGCTCATCACGATGCCGATCCCGCGCGGCATCAGCAGGATGCCGGTATCGAGCACCGGATAGCCGAACAGCGTCTGCAGCATCGGCGGCAGCAGGGCCATTGTCGCCATCATGATGACGCCGACGACGATCATGAAGCCAAGCCCCGTCACCAGGTTGCGATTGCGCAGCAGGTCGCGGTCGAATAGCGGCTGGTCGGCGGTCGCCATGTGGATCGCAAACATGGCGGTGGCACCCAGCGCAATCAGCCCCTCGATTGTCACTTCCCAGGATTGGAACCAGTCATTCGACTGGCCACGGTCGCACATCACCTGGAAGGCGGCGATGGCAATGGCGAGCAGCGAGAAGCCAAAGATGTCAAATTTGCGCGCGTTCAGCGGCCGCGTCGGCAGCAGCACCCATAGGATCGCGAAACAGGCAATGCCGACGGGCACGTTGACGTAGAACACCCAGCGCCAATCGAAGTTATCGGTCAGATAGCCGCCGATTACCGGCCCCAGCACCGGGCCGACCATGATCCCCATGCCCCACACCGCCATCGCGCCCGCCTGTCGCGATGGCTTGTTGATGTCCATCATCACCGTCTGGCTGAGCGGATTCATGAAGGCGGCGGCGATGCCCTGCAGGATGCGGAAGCCCACCATCTGTGGCAGATTCTGCGCGAGGCCGCACAGCATGGACGCCCCCACAAAGCTGACAACCGCGATCAGGAACAGGTTGCGCGAGCCGATCCGGTCCGAAAGCCAGCCCGTGATGGGAATGGCGACCGCCGAGGCAACGATATAGCTCGTCAATACCCAGGTCACCGTATCGGCCGTTGCGCCGAGTGATGCCTGCATGTGCGGCAGCGCGACATTGGCGATGGTTGAATCCAGAATCTGCATGACGGTCGCGGCCATCACGCCGATTGTTAGCAGCACGCGGTTGCTGGTCTCCAGTGCGGGGATATCGTGCTCGGCCGTCGGTGGAACATTCCCCGGCGCAGCGCCCCTGGCCTGACTAGCGCTTGCCATGATCGCGCACGTCGATCGTCACCTTGGCGCTCAAGCCGGCGATCAGCTGGCGCGGGCTGACGTCGTCGATGGCAATGCGCACCGGCACGCGCTGCGTCACCTTCACCCAATTGCCCGTCGCGTTCTGCGCTGGCAGCACTGAAAATTCGGAGCCCGTCCCCGCGCCGATCGACTGGACATGCCCCTTCAGCGTGATCCCGCTATAGGCGTCGAAGGTGATCGTGGCGGCCTGGCCGACGCGCATCTGGTTCAGATCGGTTTCCTTGAAATTGGCCTCGATCCAGGCCCGCTGGCTGGCGACGATGCTCACGGCCGGCAGGCCTGATAGCATCATCTGGCCCACCTGCAGTCGATCAGCCTGGCTGATGATGCCGCTTGTCGGTGCGAAAACGGCGGTGCGGGCAAGATCAAGCTGCGCCTTTTCGCGCTGCACCCGGGCGGCGGCGATGGCGGGGCTTTCGCCGGGCACTGCGGCACCCGTTGCCAGCTTCGCATGCGCCTCGTCGGCATCGGCTTGTGCGCTGGCGAGCTTGGCGCGCGCTTGCTCCACGGCGTGTTCGGCCTGTTGCAGCCGGGCGCGGGTGGTAAAGCCCCGCTCCATAAGCGTTGCCTGCCGATCATAATCTTCGCGCGCCGACGCGATCTGATCGCGCGCTGCCTCGATATCGGCACCGGTGCCGCGATAGCTTGATTGCAGCGTGCCGACGCTCACCTGCGCGCCCGCAATGGCCGCATTGGCCTGCGCAACCGCGATCCGGTACGGTGCCGGATCGATGCGGAACAGCAGGTCGCCCGCCTTTACCGGCTGGTTCTCCTTCACCGCCACCTGCACGATGCGCCCGGCGACGTCGGCCGACACCGAAACCTTGTCTTGCTGGACATAGGCGTTGTCGGTCGACACGAACCGGTCGGACATCAGCCAGGCCACGCCAAGGATCGCGGCGATCAGCACGGGGACGGCAATCAACGCCGCGGTCCGCCGCCATTTGCGCTTAGGCGCTGGGGGCTGGCCGGTTGGCTGCGCTGCTGCCGGGGCAGTGGCGGCAAAGTTCTGGGTGGGATCGGCCTCAGCCATGATGTGCCTCATGCGTTTCGTCATGTTCCGCCAGATTGGTGCGGAGGAGGTTGAGGGTGGCGATCAGCCGGGCCTGTTCGGGTTGAGCGATGCCAGCGAGTGCCTGCTCGAACATATCATCGGCGATGGCCCGTAATTGATCAATCAGCGGGCGCGCACGATCGGTGAGAAAGATGCGCCACGCGCGGCGATCACCCGGATCGCGACGCCGCTCGACATGCCCCGCTTCCTCCAGACGATCGACCATCCGGCACAGTGAAATCGGCTCCACCTCCAGCAGCTCGGCGAGCCTGCCCTGGTTGATGCCCTCATTGCGGTTCAGCACCGTCAGGGTGCGCCACTGCGCCCGCGTCACGCCGATGATCCGCGCTCGTTCATCAAAGCGGCGGCGCATCAGGCGTGACAAATCGCTGAGCAAAAAGCCGAGATTGTCCGTCATCTCTGGCACATAGTAAGCATGCTTATTAGTAGCAAGCTACGTATCTTTGCGGCACCTGCGATAGTGCGTGATTATTTGTGCAAATGGGGGAACCTTTTCGGGGATGCGTTGCTTTACCTGCCCATGGGGTGATGCCATCATCAGCCCCCGAGGGGCGTGGATGATCGACTGTTGAGCGCGTGAGCAGACAATTCACCCAGTTTCAGGCCGCCGGCGGTGAAGCCGCCCGGCTGATCGCGGCGCATGATTGGTCGGCAACCGCGCTCGGTGCCATCGATGCGTGGCCAGATACGCTGCAGACGACCGTGGCGATGCTTCTTCGCTCGCCGGTGCCGATGGTCCTGTTGTGGGGGCCGGACGGGTACATGATCTACAATGATGCCTATGCCCCTATCGCGGGCCACCGGCACCCAGCCCTCATCGGTGCAAAGGTGCGCGAGGGATGGCCCGAAGTCGCGGCCTTCAACGATAATGTGATGAACGTGGTGCTGGCTGGCGGCACGCTGGCCTATCGTGATCAGGAATTGACGCTGTTTCGCAACGACGCCGCAGAACAGGTGTGGATGGACCTGGATTATTCGCCGTTGGTCGATGCGCAAGGCATTCCGCAGGGCGTGATCGCGATCGTCGGCGAGACGACATCCAGAGTCATGGCGCTCGCCGCGCTCGAACAGAGCGAAGAACAGTTCCGTGTGTTTGCGCAGGCGATGGCCAATCAGGCCTGGGCCTCGCGCGCGGATGGCAATCTCTATTGGTTCAACGATCAGGTCTATCGCTATGTTGGTGTGGCAGCCGGCGTGCTGGACGGGCCGACGGCGTGGGGCGATTATATTCACCCCGATGACCTCGATGTGGCGGCGGCCTGCTGGGCCGATGCGCTGGCGCGGGCCGTCGATTACGAAGTCGAATTTCGCATCCGTCGCCACGATGGCGCGTATCGCTGGTTCCTGGCGCGAGCGCAGCCGGTGCGCGATGCGGCGGGCGCGACGGTCGGTTGGGTGGGCACCAACACCGATATCAACGATCTGCGCGAGACGGAAAACGCGCTGCGCATCGTCAATGAAACGCTGGAGGCGCAGGTTGCCGCCCGCACGGCCGAATTGCAGGCTAAAGAGGCACGGCTGCGCGCCGTTTTCGAAACGAGCTTCGGCTTCCAGGGCTTGCTCGATCCCGAGGGCCGGCTGCTTGATGCCAACAAGACGTCGCTGGAGGCGATTGGCTGCGCGCTTGATGACATTGCCGGCCTGTCGTTCTGGGACACGCCTTGGTTTGCCGCGACGCCCGGGATGCCCGGCCTGATCAGCGATGGCGTACAAAAAGTGGCGGTCGGCGGGGTTGTGCGCGAGGAATTGTTTCTCAACCTGCCCGTCGGCGGATGGCGGTGGTTCGATTTCGTGCTGCGGCCGATCGTCTCTGCTGCAGGCAATGTGGTGGCGATCGTCCCCGAGGCGATCGAGACGACCGAGCGGCGGCTAGCCGAAGCGGCGCTGCGGCAATCGCAGAAATTGGAGGCGATGGGCCAGCTGACAGGCGGCGTCGCGCATGATTTCAACAATCTGCTCACGCCCATCATCGGTACGCTCGATCTGCTCAACCGGCGCGCAGTCGGCGGCGAGCGCGAACGTCGACTGATCGAAGGCGGGCTGCAATCCGCCGAGCGCGCCAAGACGCTGGTGCAGCGCCTGCTCGCCTTTGCGCGCCGCCAGCCGCTGCAGCTGCAGCCAGTGGATGTGGCCGCGCTGATCGGCAACATGCGCCAGCTGATCGAGAGCACGTCGGGCCCGCGTATCCGGTTGGAGGTCGTGCTGGCAGAGGCGCTGCCGGCTGCGACGGCGGAGGAAAACCAACTGGAAATGGCGCTGTTGAACCTGGCGGTGAACGCGCGCGACGCGATGCACAATGGCGGCACGCTGACGATCGCGGTCGATGTGATCGAGGTGGATTGCACGCACGCCGAAATGCGGCCCGGGCGATATGTGCGGATCGGCGTCAGCGATACCGGCATCGGTATGGACGAGGAGGTTCGCCGCCGCGCGATCGAGCCGTTCTTCACGACAAAGGGCATGGGCAAGGGCACTGGCCTTGGGTTGTCGATGGTGCATGGTCTGGCGTCGCAGCTGGGCGGCGCAATGACGATCGAGAGCCGGCTGATGCTGGGGACGTCGATCAACCTGATGCTGCCGGTGTCAGACGCCCGCCCGATTGGCGCGGCAGCAGCATCGCCACCGATGCCAGCGTCACCCGATCGCGAATTGGGCAAAGTCTTGCTGGTCGATGACGAAGACGCCGTCCGGGCAATTACGGCGGATATGCTGGCGGAACTGGGCTATGTCGTGGTGGAGGCGGCGTCGGGCGAAGAAGCGCTTGCGCTGTTCGATCGCGACCAGTTCGATCTGCTGGTGACCGATTATATGATGAGCGGCATGAGCGGCATGGCGCTGATCAATCTGGTGAAGAATCGTTCGCCCGATCTACCGGTGCTCGTCATCTCCGGCTTTGCGGACGCGACCGGCATTGCGCCCGACGTGCCACGGCTGACCAAGCCCTTTCGGGGTAACGAGCTTGCTGCAATGGTGCAGGAAGTGCGCACCCGCCGCTAGGCCGGTAGCAATGCCTGGCCGGTCAACGCGGCTAGCGCATAATGGCCATTGGATTCCGCGCGACTCTTGGCCTAATGGTTGAACAGTGCCGTCGATTCATGCCCTTGCGAACCCTGCGCGCTTCCTGAAGCTGGCGCGACCGTTGACCCCGGCATTGTTCTGGGCCGGCGCGGTGCTGATCGCGATCGGCTGCTGGGCCGGGCTGACGCAAACCCCGCCGGATTACCTCCAGGGCGAAACCGTCCGCATCCTCTACATCCATTTGCCGACTGCTTGGCTTGGCATGGGGGGGTGGAGCGGCATTGCGCTTTCGAGCCTGACCTATCTCATCTGGCGCCACCCGCTGGCGATGCTTGCGGCGCGCGCGATGGCGCTGCCCGGGGCGACGTTTGCAGCACTTTGCCTGGCGACGGGATCAATCTGGGGCCGGCCCACCTGGGGCACCTGGTGGGAATGGGATGGCCGACTGACATCGATGCTCCTGCTGTTCTTCGTTTATCTCGGTTTCATGGCGCTCGCCCGCGCCGATGCCGATCGCGGTGGCGATGGCCGCATTCCGGCGCTTTACGGCGTCGCAGGGTCGGTGCTGCTGCCGATCATCCACTATTCGGTGGTGTGGTGGAACACGCTGCATCAGGGGCAGAGCATTGGCCTGACAAAATCCTCGATCGATCGCTCGCTGATATGGCCGTTGTGGTACACGCTGGGTGGGTTTACGCTGTTCTTTGCCGCCATCGTGCTGATGCGCATGCGTGCAGCGCTGGCCGTCGCCAAGGCTGAGGCACGGATGAAGCGGATGGCGCAGCAATGAACCCCTGGCCCTTCGTCACCGCTGCCTATTCGATTACGCTGATCGCCACGGTGGGGATTGCGCTGGCGAGCTGGCTCGCAATGCGCGCTGCCGAAAAGGGTGGAAAATGAAGGCCAAACATCAACGTCTGACGCTTGGCCTGCTCGCCGTCGCTGCCATTGCTGGCGCCAGCGGCCTGGCACTTTCCGCGCTCAAGGATCAGGCCGCATTCTTTTATGCGCCGGGTGACGTGGCCAAGCTGGGGTTGCCACTCGGCCGCGCGGTGCGGCTAGGCGGGATGGTCGAGGGCGGATCGATCAAGAAGCAGGCTGACGGCGTCACCATCAATTTCCTGGTGACCGACGGCAAGGCGACGGTGCCGGTGAAATTCAGCGGCATCACGCCCGATCTGTTCAAGGAGCGCTCCGGCGTCATCGCCGAGGGTGAGTTCAAGGCCGATGGCAGCTTTGTCGCCAGCAACCTGCTCGCCAAGCATGACGAGCGCTATATGCCCCCCGAAATGGCGGGCAAGATGGCAGCGAATATGGACCGAAGTACTGCGCCGGGCATGGGCGCAGCCGCTCCAGGCGCGATGACCGGGAAAACGGCGCAACAATGATCGCTGAAGCGGGGCTTGCCGCACTCTGGATCGCCGCTGCGCTCGCAGCGCTGCAATTCGCCATGGCCGCACTGGGCGTCGCGCGGGGCGACCCGGATGTGATGCGCGCCGTGCGCCCCGTCGCCGTCGTGCAAGGCACGGTGGTGCTGGCGACGATGGCGATTCTCATCTCGCTCTTCGTCCAATCGGACATGTCGGTGCTGCTCGTCGCGACCAACAGCCATTCGGCCAAGCCGCTAATTTACAAGATTGCGGGTGCCTGGGGTAATCACGAGGGTTCGATGCTGCTCTGGGTGACGATCCTGGGGCTGGCGGGCGCGGCGGTTGCGATCTTGGAGCGGCGATTGCAGCAGAACACGCTGATCGCCACGCTCGGCGCGCAGGCGCTGATCGCGCTGGGATTTTACGCCTTTCTGCTGTTTTCTTCCAATCCGTTCGCCCGGCTGAACCCGGCGGCACAGGATGGCAACGGGCTGAACCCTCTGCTGCAGGACCCCGGCCTCGCCTTCCACCCGCCCACGCTTTACATCGGCTATGTCGGTATTTCCGTGGCCTTTTCCTTCGCGGTGGGGGCGATGGTCACGCGCGACGTGGGGCCAGCCTTTGCCCGCGCGATGCGGCCCTGGGTGCTGGGGGCGTGGATTTTCCTGACGTTGGGCATCACTGCCGGCTCCTATTGGGCTTATTATGAGCTTGGCTGGGGCGGCTGGTGGTTCTGGGACCCGGTCGAGAACGCCTCGCTGATGCCGTGGCTGGCGGCGACCGCGCTGCTCCATTCCGTCACGGTCCTCGCGACGCGCGATGGCCTGCGCGCCTGGACGATCATGCTGGCGGTGGTGGCCTTCTCGATGTCGATGATCGGCACCTTCCTGGTGCGCTCTGGCATCCTCACCAGCGTTCACGCCTTTGCGGTCGACCCCGAGCGCGGCAGCTTCATCCTGGCTTTGCTGGCACTCTATATCGGTGGTGCGCTGGCCCTGTTCGCTGTGCGGGTCGGCACGATCCGGCAAGGCAACACCTTTGAGCTGGTGAGCCGCGAAGGCGCGCTGGTCGCCAACAACCTGCTGCTTTCGGTCATCCTCGGCATCGTGCTGATCGGTACGCTTTACCCCATCGTGTCGGCGGGCCTGTTTGGCCTGCAAATTTCGATCGGCCCGCCTTTCTTCAACAAGGCGGCGGGGCCGGTGGCGCTGCTGTTGATCGCGATTATGGCGGCAGGCCCGCTTGTCCGGTGGCGGCGGGATGAGCCGGGCGCTGTCGTCTCGCGGATGATCGTGCCGATTGCGATAGCAGCGCTCGCGCTGGTCGTGCTGGTGGTGTTCGCCGCCAATGCCGGTGTGCTGCCAATCCTCGGGCTGGGGCTGGCGGCTGGACTGGCAGTTGCGAGTCTCGCGCCCTTGTGGAAGCGCAACCTGCGCCGAACGCCGTTGTTCACCTACGGCATGGTGCTGTCGCATCTTGGCATCGCGGTGAGCCTGGCCGGAATGGCATCCGAAAGCGCCTTCACGCAGCAAACGCTGGTAGCGGCGCGGGTGGGTGAGCCGCAGCGAGTGGGGCCTTACACGGTGACGTTGCAGGGCATCAGCCCGGTGCTCGGGCCCAATTGGTCCGCGCTGCAGGCCCGGTTGAAAGTACAACGCGACGGCGGCGCACCCTTCACCCTCATGCCGCAATCACGCTTCTTTTCTAATCCGGTAACGGTGACGAGCGAGTCCGCGATCGCGACTGTCGCCGATGGGCAGCTCTATACCGTGCTCGGCCAACCCGATGAGGCCGGGCGCTGGCAGCTGCGGCTCTGGTGGAAGCCGTTTGTCACGCTCATCTGGGCGGGCGGCGCGTTGATCGCGCTGGGTGGCGTCCTGTCGCTGCTCGGTAGGGTAAGCAGAGATCGCAAGGTCGCGCTGCGTGAGGCATGGGCATGAGGCGCGGTCTGCTCTGGCTGCCGCTGGCGGTGTTTGCCGCGCTGTTCGTGGTGGCGGGCTATGCGCTTTACCAGCCGGCCGACCGGACGGTGCGATCCGCCATGGTCGGGCGGTCGGTGCCGGCCTTTGCGCTCGCGCCGATCATCGCGGAAAAACCGGGCCTGTCTTCCACGATCTTTTCGCAGGGCAAGCCCAGGCTGCTCAATGTGTTCGCCAGCTGGTGCATTCCGTGTGCGGCAGAGGCTGACCAGTTGGCGCGTTTGCGGGAGATGGGCGTTGCGATCGATGCCGTGGCGATCCGCGACCGGGGCGATGATATCCGCGCGTTTCTGGCGCGCTATGGCGATCCCTATGAACGCATCGGCGATGATCCCGAAAGCGCGGTGCAGCTGGCACTTGGCTCTGCCGGTGTGCCGGAATCCTTCGTGATCGATGGTCAGGGCAAGATCGTGCTCCAGCATGTCGGCATGATACGGGACGAGGATATCCCAAAGATCCTGGCCGCGCTGGGGCGGACGTCGTGAAGCGTTGGCTGATCCTGCTGCTGCTGGTGCTTACCGGCCCCGCACTCGCGGATTCGGGGCTCCCGCCCGCGCGGCTCGCCGATACGCAGCTACCCGATCCCAAGCAGGAGGCCGAAGCGCAGACGCTGATGCTGACGCTGCGCTGCCTGGTCTGTCAGGGGCAATCGATCGCCGATAGCAATGCCGAAATGGCGGGAGACATGCGCGCGCTGGTGCGGCGGCAGATTGCTGACGGGCGAACCCCGCTGCAAGTGCGCGATGGGCTGATCGCCAGCTATGGCGACTATGTCACCTATGATCCGCCGCTCAGCGCCGCCACGCTGCCTTTGTGGATCACGCCGATTGCCTTTATCACGATCGGGCTGTGGCTCGCGCGTGGCAGCTTCAAACGAAGGAAGCGCGGCTGATGGGTTGGTTGATGCTCGCGCTGGTTGCCGCTTTGAGCGGGCTGCTGCTGTGGCGGCTGGGGCTGCCCAAAATCGTGTGGACGACGACTGGCGCGGCGATGATGTTGGGCGCGACAGGCTATGCGTTGCAAGGCGCACCCAGCCTGCCCGCCAGCCCGGCCAAGCCGCAATCGGCCCAGCTGGATGTCGCGCCCGATATCCTAGAGATGCGCGGGGCATTTTTCGGGCGGTTTACGGGGGATGCTGCGTATCAAACCGCGGCCGATGCGATGATCCGGGTGAGCGATCCCGCCAGCGCGGTGCGCGTGACGCTTGGTGGCATCAACCGCAACCCAAGGAGCGTCGCTTTGTGGACCGAGCTTGGCAGCGTGCTGGTGACGCATGATGCCGGCAATGTCTCTCCCGCTGCGCTCTTTGCCTTTCGTCGGGCAATCCAGCTTGCGCCGCGCCATCCCGGCCCGCCCTTCTTTCTGGGGCTGGGCTATGCGCAAGCCGGGCAGTTTCCCGAAGCGCGGCTTTGGTGGGCGCGCTCGCTCGAACTCTCCCCGCCCGGGGCAAGCACGCGCGAAAAGATCAAGGAGCGCCTGATGCTGCTCGATCAGTTCATCGCGATGAGCAAGGCGCAGCAGCCGTAGCGCCGCTTATCCAAACGGGCGATTGAGCTTTACGATCGCGCTGTTGAGCCACGCGGCAAAACTGACCCAAGCGAGGTATGGCATCACCAGCATGCTCGCAAAGGGCGAAATCGGCCAGAGCAGCACGACGAGCAACACCAGCGACACCCAGAGGAAAACCACCTCCACCAACGCCCAATCGGGCCGCTGTGCGCGAAAGAAGATCGGGCTCCACAGAAAATGGCACACGGCATTGGTGCTGAACAGGCAGATCACGCGGGCATGTTCGGCGCGCGTATCGGAGGCGTACCAGGCGGTAATGGCCGACCAGGCGGCGAGGCCCAAGATGATCGTCCAGGCCGGCCCGAACAGCCAGTCGGGCGGTTGCAGGCTGGGCTTCTTCAAATTGCGATACCAGGGGCCGATCGGCGTCATCAGTCCTCCGGCACCGCCAAGGATAACGGCGACGCCGATCGAGATGATGACAGGAATTTCCATGGTTGGTGCGCTGGCCTATATTGTGGAGTGTCAAACTCCTGTTACACCCAAAGAATGCGTGCGTCTTTTCCCTTTTCCGCCATTGTCGGCCAGGACGAAATGAAACTGGCCCTGCTGATCGCCGCGATCGATGCGCGGATCGGCGGCGTCATGGTGTTCGGCGATCGCGGCACCGGCAAATCAACCGCCGTGCGCGCGCTTGCTGCGCTGTTGCCGCCAATGCCGGTGGTGGCGGGGTGCCGCTATAATTGCGCACCGGGGCAAGCGGTATGCCCCACACCCGAGACGCACCGCCCGGGCAAAGCGAGCGCACCGGTACCCTTTGTCGATTTGCCGCTCGGCGCGACCGAAGACCGGGTGGTGGGCGCGCTCGATCTCGAAAAGGCGCTGGCGCATGGCGAAAAGGCGTTCGAGCCCGGCCTGCTCGCTCGCGCGCACCGCGGCTTTCTGTATATCGACGAGATCAACCTGCTCGAGGATCACATTGTCGATCTGCTGCTCGATGTGGCGGCATCGGGGGAGAATGTGGTCGAGCGCGAAGGCTTGAGCGTTCGCCATGCCGCGCGCTTCGTGCTGGTGGGCAGCGGCAACCCGGAGGAAGGCGAACTCCGCCCGCAATTGCTCGACCGGTTCGGCCTGTCGGTGGAGGTACGCACCCCGCAAGACCTGAAGCAGCGCGTGGAGATATTGAAGCGCTGTGACGCGTTCGAGCGCACGCCCGATGACTTTGCGGCGCAATGGTCAAAGGCGGAACGCAAGACCTTGAAGAAAATCGCCAATGGCAAGGAATTGCTGGCCAGCGTCACGGTGCCCGATGCGGTGCTCATTCGCGCGTCCGAGCTGTGCATGGCGGTCGGCGCGGATGGCTTGCGCGGCGAGCTGACGCTGATGCGATCGGCGCGCGCGTTGGCGGCGCTGGAGGGGCATGAGACCGTGACCGAGACCGATCTGAAGCGCGTCGCCCCGCTCGCGCTGCGCCACCGGCTGCGGCGAAGCGTGCTCGACGACACGGGCTCGACCGTGCGGATCGAGCGCGCGATGGAAACGCTGTTCGCGGCATGATGCCAGACGCCAATGGGCCGGGCGATCTGCCGCCCGATCCTTGGTCGGATGCAATGCTGGCGGCGCGATTGTGCGCGATCGATCCGGGCCTTGGCGGGCTCGTGCTGCGCGGTGGCGGCGAGACGCGCGATGCCGTGATCGCGGCGCTGGTGGCCGGATTGAGCGAGGGCGCGCCCGTCAAGCGACTGCCCGCGCATATCGACGACGAGCGGCTGCTGGGCGGGCTCGATCTCGGCGCGACGCTGTCGAGCGGGCGCGCGGTGTCTCGGACCGGCGTGCTGGCCGAGGCCAATGGCGGGCTAGTGATTGTGCCGATGGCCGAGCGGCTGGCGGATTCGGTGGCTGCACCGATCGCGGCGGCGCTCGATACCGGCGAAGTGATTGCCGAGCGCGAGGGGATGACGTTGCGCTCCCCGGCGCGCTTTGCCGTGGTGGCGCTGGATGATGGCGTGGAAACCGACGAGCGGCCGCCGGTCGCGCTCGCGGAACGGCTCGCCTTCTGGATTGATTTGGGGGAGGTCAAGCCGCCAGCTTCCATGTACCGCGAGCACCAAGATAATTCCGTTTGCCCTGAGCTTGTCGAAGGGCTGCCTGCCTTGTCGACGGTTGAGAAGAAAAGGCAGGGCTTCGACAGGCTCAGCCCGAACGGTTTGGGGAAGGTGGGGGCTCCCTCCAGCGACGTGCTCGAGGCGATTGCCGTCACCACTTTGGCGTTGGGCATCGATTCCGGCCGCGCGCCACTCTTTGCTTTGAGGACAGCGCGTGCATCGGCGGTGCTGCACGGCCGGACGGTGATTGGCGAGGAGGATGTCATGATCGCCGCCCGCCTCGTGCTCGGCCCGCGCGCCACGCGACTGCCGCCCCCGCCAGAGGCCGAAGCCCCGCCGGAAGCCGAGGCATCGCCGCCGCCGCCGTCCGATAACGACACCAGCGAGCAGGAAAGCGGCGAGCCGCAGCCGCTCGAGGATGTGGTGCTGGAAGCAGCGCTCGCTTCGCTGCCCAAGGATGTGCTCGCGCAGATTGCGGCGGGCGGCGGCCGGCGGGCACCAAAGGCGAGCGGGCAGGGCAAGGGCGCCAAGCAACGCTCCCCCACGCGCGGTCGGCCCGTGGGCGTGCGCGCCGGTATCCCTCGCGGGGGGCTGCGGCTAAGCCTGATCGATACCTTGCGCGCGGCCGCCCCCTGGCAGCGCGTGCGCGGCGCTGATGCCAGAACGGGGGATGGGCGGGTACAGGTGCGGCTCGACGATCTGCGCATCCGCCGCTTCGAAAAGAAAATGGAGGCGACCACGATCTTTGCCGTCGATGCGTCGGGTTCCTCCGCAATGGCGCGGCTGGCCGAGGCCAAGGGCGCAGTCGAGCTGTTGCTGGCCGAGGCTTATGTGAAGCGCGCGCAGGTCGCGCTGGTCGCGTTTCGCGGAACGGTGGCCGAACTAATCCTGCCGCCGACGCGCTCGCTGGCGCGGGCACGCAAATCGCTGGGCGCGCTGCCAGGCGGGGGCGGCACGCCGCTCGCCGCCGGGCTGAACGCCGCCCGCGAACTGGGGGAGGCGGCGCGCAAACGGGGACGTACGCCGTTCCTCGTGATCCTCACCGATGGCCGCGCCAATATCGCCGCTAACGGATCGATGGTACGGCAGGTCGCCGAGGACGATGCTGAGGCGGCGGCACGCGCGATTGGGCTGTCGGGCATCGCTTCGGCCTTTGTCGATATTTCCGCGCGGCCACGGCCAGAGGGCGCGAAGATCGCCGTCGCCATGCGCGCGCGCTACCTGCCGCTGCCGCGTGCCGACGCGCGAACGATGCATGCGGCGGTGAAAGGGGTGCAGGATGCTGAGCGATAGGCCGCGCTGGGAAGCCGAAGGGCGCGATTGGCCCAACCGCGCGCAGAGCCGCTTTGTCGATGTCGGGCGGTTGCGCTGGCATGTGCAGGTGATGGGGCCAGAAGGCGTCAATGCCCCGGTGCTGCTGCTGATCCACGGCACGGGCGCGGCGACGCATAGCTGGCGCGCGATGCTGCCGTTGCTGGCCGAGCATTTTACTGTCGTTGCGTCTGACTTGCCGGGCCATGGCTTTACGAGTGGGCGGCCAATGGGCGGGCTGGCGATGTCTTCAATGGCCAAAGCGGTGGGCGAGTTGATGACGGCGCTGGACATGCCGCCCGCGCTGATCGTCGGCCATTCGGCAGGCGCGGCGATCGCGATCCGGATGGTGCTCGATGGGCTGGCCGCGCCCAAGGGGGTGATCGGGCTCAATTCGGCGCTGCTGCCGTTTCCGGGGCTGGCAGCCAAGCTGTTCCCGACGCTGGCGCGGATGCTGTTCGTCAATCCGTTCGCGCCGCATGTCTTCGCCGGGATCGCGCGGCAACGCGGCGAAGCGGGGCGGTTTCTGGCGCGCTCGACCGGATCGGTAATCGACGCGGCAGGCGCGGATCTCTACGGGCGGCTGTTCGCGACGCCTGGCCACTGCGCGGGGGCGATCACGATGATGGCCGATTGGGACCTGGAATCGCTGGCGCGCGACCTGCCCAAGCTCGCGGTGCCGCTGCTGCTGATCCACGGCGCGGGCGATTCGGCCATCCCGCTATCGACCGCCGAGGGCGCGGCGGCGCTGATACCGGGCGCGGCGCTGGAGACGCTGCCGGGGCTCGGGCATCTGGCGCATGAAGAAGCGCCCGAGCGAGTGGCGGCGATGATCGGGGCTTTTGCTGGTGAGGTTGGATTGGTTTCCTAAACCAAACACATCTTCACCCCGGGCTTGACCCGGGGGCCCGCTTCTTCTTCTTCTTCTTTCCCCTCAAACGAGCGTGTCGAAAAGATCCTGCCAGTCTGGGTTGCCTTGCTCAATCAACGCGAATTTCCAATCGCGCCGCCAGCGTCTCAGGCGCTTTTCATGTTCAATGCAGGCAAGGATATCATTGCCGCGCTCGGCCCAGACGAGCCGCGTTAACCCATATCGCGCGCAGAAATCGGAACCGTCGCCCGATCGGTGCTGATCGATTCGTGCCGCGAGGTTGGACGTTACGCCAACATACATCGTGCCCCGATAACGATCAGCCATGATGTAAACCCAGCCGCCGTTCGTTTCGCGCTCCATCTGCGTCGGATGAGAAAAGCGGGACCCCGGGTCAAGCCCGGGGTGACGAGTGGGGGGGGGGAGGAGCGGGATTCGCCCACTTGCGGACATAGCCGACGCAGGCCACGATTGCTTAATGGATCGAGCCGACTTCCTGCGCACCCAGACGCCACACTTGATTGCGAACGTTCGGATGTTCGAAACCGCCGAAGGCGGTCGGAAGCGGCCAGCCTATCCGGGCTGGGGATGTCCCTGCGTATTGTCAAAGGCGGAGCCGCTAACAGGCTACGATGCGTGGCCTATTCTCGGTGGCGACAACCTTTCGCCGGGCGAGAAACGCCGGTTGGGCTTCTATTTCCTCTCCCACGATGAGGTTGTCCCACTCATACGCAACGCGGGTCACTTCTACCTCTGGGAGGGCGGCTTCATCGGCGAAGCGACGGTGGTCAATGCGAATGACCGCTAACCATCGTACCCGCCATTCCCAATTCGTCGCGCCACCGCCTAAACCGCCCACCAGCGTCCCTACCCAGCTCAGGAATTGCGCATGATCCACGACCATATGGGCCTGCTCGAAATGGGCCTCGTCTTCGGCGGCGCTATCCTCTTCTTGGCCTATCAATATTGGTCGACGACGCGCTCGATCCGGCGCGACAAGGATGAGCGCGACACATAGCGGGCGACCCTCCTAGTGAGATCCGTTCGTCCTGAGTAGCCATTGAGCTTGTCGAAATGGCGTATCGAAGGACAGCGTTCGGGGCACATCCTTCGATACGCGTCTTCGACAAGCTCAGCCGCTACTCAGGGCGAACGGATTATTGGTGGCCACTCGGGTCCCGGCGATAATCCCTCAATAGATCGCCCGTGGCATCCGGAACGGCAGCATCGCCTGCACGATCGGCGAGCGGAACCGCCCCAGCGACAGGCTTTCATGCACCGCGTGGACATCTTCACCGAACAGCCGCGTGTCGAGCGCCGAGCGGGCGTAGAAGGGGGCATCGACCCAGGTCTTGGTCACCTTCGCCTTGTGGCCGGCATCGACGCGGGTGAGGCGGTCGATCATCCAGCCCGAGCGGGGCAGGCGCTGCGAGGGCGGCGCGGCGACGTCGGTCCAGCGGCCCTGTCGGTCCATCTTGAGCGCAAGATCGAACGGCGTACCATCCACCCGTGTGCCCTCATAGAGCACCGCCACGTCATTCTTCAGGTGCGTGCGCGACCAGTGCCAGTCGTTGAAGCCGTCTTCCAGCGCCTCATCGCCGAAGTTCGAATCGAAATAGCCGCTGCCCGTCCAGCTGATCGCGGGGTTGGCCATCGTGACCTCGACGCGCGAGCGCGGGGCGACCGGGTGCCAGCGGTGCTGGCCCGCCGCATCGAGGCAGAAGCCGGTCGTGCCGATCATCTCGGGATAGACGCGCACCTGTCCGCGCACCGGATAGGGCAACGGCGCGGAGGTTTCGTTGATGTCGATGACAAGGCAATCGCCGTCCCAGTGCAGACCGCTCGGCCCAACCTGGAAATTGTCCGCATCGCGGCGGACCTGGTGCCAAGGGCGCTCGGTCATTGCCCAGGCATTGCCGCGCGGGCCGTTCAGCGAGACGTTGATGGCGCAGTGATTTTGCGGGCTGTGGCGCCCGCTCAGCTTGTAATAGGGTGAGAAGACGCTGCCGATAAAGGCAATGATCGTGAGGCCGTGGCGTCCGTCTTCGCTGCAGGCGTCGATATACCACCAGGCATAGCCATTCGCGTCGACCGAGACATCGAAGCGCGGTCCTTGAGCAGGATATCGACGGCAAGGCCGCCGCTGAGCGCCGCCATCGGGACGCCCGCGCCCGGATGGGTGCTCCCGCCCGCGCAGTAGATGCCAGGGATCGACGTCCGGGCGCCTTGCCGGCGGAAGGACGCCGCCCATCCGTGCGAGGCCCGTCCATAAAGGGCTCCACCCGTCGAGGGAAACAGCGCCTCGAAGGTTGCCGGAGTCGACAGAACCGTGGCCGACGGGGGCAGTTCCAGCGACAGACCCGCCCGACCCGTAATCTCCAGCATCCGCGATTGACATTGATCGATCTCCGCTTGGGTAAATCCTGGCCCGTCGCCATTGGCGGGGGCGTTGACGAGTATCTGCAACCGCTCGCGGCCGGCCAGGGCCACGCCCTGATCGTCGCGGTCCTGCGCGCAGATGTAAACGGTAGGGGAGGGCGGCAGCCGGCCCGCCGCAAGTGCTTCGAACTCGGCGGCATAATCATCCGAGAAGAACACATTGTGATGCGCCAGCGGGAAGCCGCTGGTTTCGCTGTGTGCAGTCCAGACGAGCGCGCCGAGCGAGCGCTGCGCCGGGGTCATGCCACCCACGGCATGGCTGACAGCGGCACCGAAGCGACCATCGGCGATGGCGGCGGGGTCTGCATTGCAAACGACGGCGCTGGCTTCCAGCCGCTCGCCATTGGCCAGCATCACGCCAGCCGCGCGGCCCTTGTCGAGCAGAATCTCGCGCACCGGCGCATCATAGCGAAAGCGTGCGCCGTTCTTGATCGCGATCCGCTCGAGCGCGCGGGCAAGCGCATGCATGCCGCCATCGAGCAGCCATACGCCGCGCGCCTCGACATGGGCGATCAACATCAGCGTGCCGGGGCTCTGATAGGGCGATGAACCGCAATAGGTGGAATAGCGCCCGAACAGCTGACGCAGGCGGGGGTCACGGAAATGGCTGCCGAGCGAATCCCACAGCGTTTGGAACGGGCGTGTCGTCAGCAGATCGGAAAAGCGGGCTTTGCCCATTTCCCATGCAAGTTTCATCGGCCCGCCGCGCTGGCTGCGCAGATAGGGCTTTTCCAGTGAGGTGTAGATCTGCTCGGCTTCGGCGCAGAAGCGGCGATAGCCTAGCGCTTCCTCGGCCCCTGCAAATTCTGCGATAGCCGCCTCGCTTGCGGCGCGATCAGCAAACAGGTCGAGCCGGTCCGCCCCCCAGGCATGGCGCGCGAGCGTGGTCGCGGGCGTCAGCCCAAGGTGCGAATCGAGCGATTCGCCGCAGGCATCGAAGATATGATCGAACACCTCGCGCATCGTGAAAACGGTGGGGCCGCCATCGATCAGCGCGCCGCCTGAATTGACCTGGCGCATCTTGCCGCCGGGCGCGCTCGCCGCTTCGAGCACCGTCACGTCCAGGCCATGGGCGGCCAGCAGCGCGGCGCTTGTCAGCCCGCCCACGCCTGCGCCGATCACAATGACCTGTTCCCGCTCCATCCCCGGCCTTTTGCCCTTGGCTTGAGTTTATGGCGATTGACGCAATCCCGGCAACCGTCCAGTTTGATTGACATATGAAACTGTCAAATAACAAAGACAATAGGTCTTGGCGGGAAGGTTGGATCGCTTGGCGGAACGCGGTGCTGGCCGATCCGCGCTTTCAGCAATTCGCCGCGCGCTTTCCGCTTACCCGGCCAATCGTGCGCAGCAAGGCGCGGGTGATGTTCGATCTGGTTGCCGGTTTCACCTATTCTCAGGTGATTGCAGCCTGCATCGAGCTCCGGCTGCTCGATCTGCTCGCTGAAGGCGCGCGCGATACCGCCGACATCGCCGGGGCAATCGACGTGCCGATCGACGGAACCGATCGGCTCCTGCGCGCGGCCACAGCGCTAAAGCTCGTCGAGCGAATCGGTCCGGCACGCTGGGCGCTGGGCGGCGACGGTGCGGCGCTGCGCGGTAATCACGGCATTGCTGAAATGGTCGCCCATCACCGCCTGCTCTATGCCGATCTGGCTGATCCCGTCGCGCTGCTGCGGCGCGGCGCCGGCGGCGGCCAATTGTCCCATTACTGGACCTATGCCGAATCGGTGGGGCAGGGCGATGGTGATCAGGTCGCTGCCTATTCAGGGCTGATGGCCGCATCGCAACCGCTGATCGCGACTCATGTGATCGACAGCTACCCCTTCGACCGACACCGGCGGATGCTGGACGTCGGCGGCGGCCAGGGTGCCTTTGTGGCGGCGGTGGCCGCGCGCGTGCCGGGCATTACGCTGGGCCTGTTCGATCTGCCCGCCGTCGGCGCGCGGGCAAGGGCGGCGCTCGATGCCGCCGGTTACGGCCCCCGTGTCACGATCCATGGCGGCAATTTCCTCTCGGATCCGCTGCCGCAAGGGCACGATCTGATCACCCTGATTCGCGTGCTGCATGATCATGACGATGCGCCGGCGATGCAGTTGTTGCGCAACATTCACGCAGCACTGCCGCCGGGCGGGCGATTGCTCATTGCGGAGCCGATGGCGGAAACCGCCGGGGCGGAAGCGGCGGGCGATGGCTATTTCGGCATGTATCTTTGGGCGATGGGCTCAGGCCGCCCGCGCAGCATGAACGAGATAGCGGGCATGCTGCGTTCGGCAGGTTTTGCGCGAACCGAACGCGTTCCAACCCCATTACCGTTGACGGTCAGTGCAATCGCCGCACAACGAACGTGATCAACCGTCCAGAAGAGTTGACATTCAAAAGTGTCCATATAGGATGACACATGAGGCGCAGAATCCCGCTTGGGGCCGAGCGCAAGGGGAGCGGGCAGTGGAAACGCTGGCAGTTATATTAGAGGCACCAGAGGCGCTTTCACTGCGCCCGATGGTCCTCAACCCCATGGGATTAGACGAAATTCTGGTAGAAGTTGCCTGGAGCGGCATTAGCTCGGGGACGGAAAAACTGCTCTGGTCCGGTCGAATGCCGAATTTCCCCGGCATGGGTTATCCGTTGGTGCCTGGCTATGAGTCGGTGGGCCGTGTGGTCGATGCCGGCGTCGAGGCGCGGTCCCGTATTGGTGAGTGGGTGTTTGTGCCGGGTGCCAATTGCTACACCCACGCCCGCGGGCTGTTTGGCGGCACTGCGCGGCGAGTGATCCTGCCTGCTGCACGTGCCATGCCGGTTGACGAATCGCTGGGCGAAACCGGCATCCTGATCGCGCTGGCGGCAACCGCGCACCACGCCATTATTGGTGGGGCACTGCCTGGGCTGGTGGTGGGGCACGGCATTCTGGGTCGGCTGATCGCACGGATTGCCATTGCACTTGGCGGGCAGGTGCCGGTCGTGTGGGAAACTGCGGCGGAGCGGCGAATCGGTGATTTCGGTTACCCCGTGATCGACCCCGCCGATGACGAGTGCAAAAACTATCGCACGATCTGCGACGCGAGCGGCGCGGGCAACATTCTTGACACGCTGATCGGTCGGTTGGCCAAGGGCGGCGAGATCGTCCTGGCCGGCTTCTACGACAAGCTGAGCTTTACCTTCCCGCCCGCCTTCATGCGTGAGGCGCGCCTGCGGATCGCGGCTGAGTTTACCGTCGATGACCTGCGCGCCACCGCGGCACTCGTTGATTCGGGCAAACTCAGCCTGGGCGGGCTGATCAGCCACGTCCGCCCCGCCAGCGAGGCAACCGAAGCCTATCCGGCTGCCTTTGGCGACCCTCAATGCCTGAAAATGGTGCTCGACTGGAGAAGCGAATGACGGTGCTTGATCTGGGCGCGCTGCGCGACGAAGCGAACCAGGAACCCGATCCGGTCCATAGCGGCCCGGTGACGAAAGAGACGCAGATCATTGCGATCTATGGCAAGGGCGGGTCGGGCAAGTCCTTCGCGCTCGCCAACCTCAGCTACATGATGGCGCAGCAGGGCAAGCGCGTATTGCTGATCGGTTGCGATCCCAAGAGCGACACCACCAGCCTGTTATTCGGCGGCAAATCGACGCCGACGATCATCGAGACGAGTTCAGCCAAAAAGCTGGCGGGCGAAGAGATCGGCATCGAGGATGTCTGCTTCCAGCGCGACGGTGTATTTGCGATGGAGCTTGGCGGGCCCGAGGTCGGTCGCGGTTGCGGCGGGCGTGGCATTATCCATGGCTTTGAAACACTAGAGAAGCTCGGCTTCCACGAATGGGGCTTTGATTACGTCCTGCTCGATTTCCTGGGTGACGTGGTCTGCGGCGGCTTCGGTCTGCCGATCGCGCGGGACATGTGCCAGAAGGTGATCGTCGTCGCGTCGAACGACCTGCAATCGCTTTATGTCGCGAACAACGTCTGCAAGGCGGTCGAGTATTTCCGCAAGATGGGCGGCAATGTCGGCGTGGCCGGCATGATCCTCAACAAGGATGACGGCACCGGCGAGGCCAATGCCTTTGCCGAGGCAGTGGGCATTCCGGTGTTGACCGCTATCCCGGCCAACGAGGACATCCGCAAGAAGAGCGCCAACTATCAGATCATCGGCAAGCCCGGCGGCCAGTGGGCGAGCCTGTTCGAGGAGCTCGCGGTCAACGTGGCCGAAGCGCCGCCGCTGCGCCCAAAGCCGCTCGATCAGGATGGCTTGCTCAATCTGTTCAGTGCTGACGTGACGGGGGCGGATTTCACGCTCAAGCCCGCCAGCCAAGCCGATATGCGCGGCGTCGACTTCGTCGTGAAGCCAAGCCTCGAGGTCGTATACGATGCCGTCTAAGACGGATCTCCTGACTGCTCCCCTCCCTGAAAGGGAGGGGAGTCGCGCGCCCCTGATCGGCTCGATT
>CAZXBM010000011.1:0-72075 GCA_964638495.1 uncultured Stakelama sp.
AAGCCGATGCCGATATTGCCGCCCGACTGGCCGGCGAAGATCTGCGAATTGATGCCGATGACGTTGCCGTTCAGATCGAACATCGGGCCGCCGGAATTGCCCTGGTTGATCGCGGCATCGGTCTGGATGAAGCGATCATAGGCACCGGTGCCAGTGATGCGGTGAAGCGCCGAGACGATGCCCGCCGTGACCGTGCTGCCGATGCCGAACGGATTGCCGATGGCGATGACCCAATCACCCACGCGCGTGCGGGTCGAATCGCCGAAGCGCACGAACGGAAGGTTCGTCGCATCGATCTTGAGCAAGGCGAGATCGGAGGTCGGATCACGCCCGACAAGCTTGGCGGTATATTCCTTGCGGTTGGTGAGCGTCACCGTGATCGAATCAACCGATGCGCCCTTTGCCCCTGGGGCGACGACATGGTTGTTGGTGACGACATAGCCGTCGGCCGAAATCAGGAAGCCCGAGCCGAGCGACTGAGCCTCGCGCGTGATGGGCGCACCGCCGCCCTGACCCTGGCCCTGGCCCTGGCCCTGACCCTGGCCGAACAGCTCCGCAAAGGGCGTGCCGGCAAAGGGATTGGCAGGGGCCTGCTGAATTTTGATGCTCTGCTTGGTCGAGATGTTGACGACGGCTGGCTGCAGCTTGGCTACCAGATCAGCAAAGCTGACCGGCGCGCCGGCGCGCGGCGCGATTGCAGCCATCGCCTCGGGGGCGTTCTGCGCTGTCTGCGCGCCTTCTGCGCTGACCGAGGGCTGATAGGCGAGCGTGGCGGCAGCACCGCTGAGGAGAAGAGCGCCGGTAATGGCATAAGCGTAACGCACGTTGGATTATCCCTCACTGTTGCCGATCAAGACCGCTGCTTTTTGCCGGGCGCTGATGAACGGCGATTGAATATGAACCGATTGTCAGCGTGGCCGCCCCGTAAACTGCCGCAGATATTCATTGTTGGGCGAAAGTACGATCGATGTCTCGCTTTGCGGGGTGCTGCCGTCAGCGGCAAAGGTCTGTTTGTACGACTGCATCGCGCGGTAGAAGTCGTAGAAATCAGCATCCTTGTTGAAGCTTTCGGCGTAGATGCGCGATGCATTGGCATCGGCTTCGGCGCGGATGATCTGCGCCGATTTCTGGCCCTGCGCGCGGATCGTTGCCGCCTGTTGCTGGCGCGCGGTGCGCATGCGGTTGAGCGCGCTGTCGAGCGGGCTGCCATCGGGCAGATCGGCATGCTTGATGCGCACGTCGACAACCTGCACGCCATATTGCGAAGCGAGCTTCTGCAGGCCGTTCTGGATGTTATCCATCACCTGGCCGCGTTCCGGACTGAGCAGCGCGGCGAACTGGCGCTTGCCGAGTTCGTTGCGCAGGGCCGAGCCCAGCAGTGGCTGGAGCTGCTCGGCAATCCGCTCTTCGGTTGCGGACGTGCTGCCGGTGGAGACGACGGCCTTCAGCGGATCGACGATGCGGAAGCGGGCAAAGGCGTCTACTTCAAGCCGCAACTGATCGGTCGAGAGCACCTGCTGGTTTTCCAGCTCCACTGCGAGGACGCGCTTGTCGATCCACACGACCTTGTCGATCAAGGGAATCTTGAGCTGGGGGCCGGCACCGGTGCGACCGAATGGCTGATTTGCCCGCCACACATTATACGTATTGACCGGCTGTTCGAAGCGCAGGACGACGGCCTGCTCGGTTTCCGGCACGATCACAAAGCTGCTCGTCGCCAGGATTAGCGCAAGCAGCGCGATGATCGCCAGCGTGATAGGGTTGCGGAAGGTTGCGGCGTTCATTGACCGGCTCCTGTCGTCGAATCGGGCAGCGCGGCGGTCGGCGGCGCGGGCGACCGTC
The DNA here is from genome assembly GCA_964638495.1 of uncultured Stakelama sp. Classification (GTDB taxonomy): domain Bacteria; phylum Pseudomonadota; class Alphaproteobacteria; order Sphingomonadales; family Sphingomonadaceae; genus Sphingomonas. The sequence goes on from CAZXBM010000011.1 coordinate 1,843, forward strand.
CGCGCGTGGCGGGGAGCGGCAGATAGGGCACCACGCCCGGTGCCTCGACAATCGTCTTGTTGGTCTTGGCGAGCACCGATTCCATCGTTTCGTAATACATGCGCCGGCGCGTCACTTCTGGTGCGAGCTTATATTGGGCATAGGCGAGATCGAACTGGGTCGCCTCGGCCTGTGCCCGGGCGGTGATCTGCTGGGCATAGGTGCGTGCTTCGTTAAGGTTCGATTCGGCCTCTTGCTGTGCAGCGCTGACCTTCTTGAACTCGTCGATCACCTTCATCGGCGGATCGGCCTGCTTGATGGCGATACCCTGGATGCGGATACCGGCGTTGTATTCGTTGAGGATCGACTGCATCAAATCCTGTGCGCGAACACCAATGCGGTCACGGCCGCTGCCGATCGCCTCGTCCAGCGTGACGGTGGCGACGGTTGCGCGCATCGCGCTTTCCGCCACCGCGCGGACCGTGTCCTTGGGGTTGCGGATCTGGTAGATGTAATCCTGCGGATCGGCGATGTCCCAGCGGACAGAATAAGCCAGATCAATGATGTTCTGGTCCCCGGTGAGCATCAGGTTTTCACCGCCGCCCCCTTCCGGGAAATCCTCGGTGCGGATCGCCTGCACGTCAACCTTGGTGACGGTGGCGATAGGCGCGGGCCAGGTGATCTGGATACCGGGATCGAGCGTTTGCGCATAGCGCCCGAAATAGGCGACCACGCCGCGCTGCTGCGGTGCAATCTGGTGGATGCTGGTGAACACCAGCCATAGCGCCAGAATGAGGCCGGCCCCGATCAGCCAGATCGCGCGACTGCCGCCGCTGCGCGGGAAGCCGGTGAAGCCTCCCCCGCCACCGCCACCGCCGCCACCCGAGCCGCGGGCGCGGCGAATGAACTCGTCAAGCGCCGTCGGCCGGTTGCCGCGCGAGCGGTTGCCGCCGGGGGGCACGGACCAAGGGTTGCGGGGACCGTCATTGTCGTCGCCGGAATTGCCCCAGGGGCTTTTCGGCTTGTCGGTCATCAGGATGGAGAGGCGCTGGAGCCAGGCCGGTCGGGTTGTCATGGGCCCTTTATAGGTACCCTACCCGGGAAAAACAGTGGCAACCGGCGAAGACCGTCCTAATGCCGTACGCATGACCGATATCGATACGCTAAATGCAGCGCTTGCGCCGATCGCAGGCAACCGTGCCACCGCCCGAATGGAGGACGGACGCGCCAGCATTATTCTCGATGTGAGCGGCATGGACACCGCCGCGCGCGCCGCGCTGCAGGCGGCGGTGGAGGAGGCGGCGAGCTTAGTCCCAGGCGTAAACGCCGTGCGCGTCGCGCAGACCAGTCAGCGCGTGCAGCGCCAGTTGATCGCGGTAGCAAGTGGCAAGGGCGGCGTCGGTAAATCGACCGTGTCGGCCAATCTGGCGATTGCGCTCCACTTGCTCGGCGGGCGAATCGGGCTGGTCGATGCCGATATCTATGGGCCGTCACAGCCCAAGCTGATGGGCGTTGAAGGCAGCCGCCCGACCGCGCCCGACAAGCTGCTGCTGCCGGTGGAAACGCCGCACGGCGTGTCGCTGCTGTCGATGGGGCAGCTCGTGGCACCCGATCAAGCGATCGCGTGGCGTGGGCCGATGGCGGCGGGCGCGCTGGGTCAGCTGGTGGATGCGGACTGGTCGAGCGCCGACACGCTGGTGATCGATCTGCCGCCGGGCACGGGCGATGTGCAGTTGACGATGATCCAGAAGCACCGGCCGACGGGCGTGGTGATCGTCTCCACGCCGCAGGACCTGGCGCTGATCGACGCCAGGCGGGCGATCGACCTGTTCGTGAAGGCGGGTGTGCCGATCATCGGGCTCGTTGAGAATATGTCGGGCTATGTCTGCCCCGATTGCGGCAAGGTTTCCGATCCATTCGGGCAGGGCGGGGCGGAGCTCGCCGCAGGCGAGCTTGGTATCCGGTTCCTGGGCCGGATTCCTCTCGACATCGCGATTCGCACCGGCTCCGATTCGGGCGCGCCCCCGGTGACCGGGAACGGGCCCGAGCGTGCGGCGTTCATGGATATCGCAGCAACGGTGCGCGACTGGATGGCCAATGGAGGCACGCATGCCGATCACGGCGGATGAAGACATTGCCGCGTTGCTCGGGCGCGTGCGCACAATCGCGCTGGTCGGCGCATCGGACCGGCCCGACCGGCCATCCTATGGCGTAATGGAAACACTGCAGCGGCACGGCTACCGCGTGATCCCCATCAACCCGCAGATTGCCGGCGAGCATGTTCACGGCGAGTTCGTGTTCGGTACGATGGAGGACCTTGGCGATCCGATCGATCTGGTCGATATCTTCCGCAATTCAGCAGCGGCGGGGGAGGCGGTCGATCAGGCGATTGCGGTGGGCGCAAAGGCGGTGTGGATGCAGCTTGGCGTGATCAATGAAGCAGCGGCAGCCCGGGCCGAGGCGGCGGGGCTGACAGTGGTGATGGACCGCTGCCCGGCAATCGAACTCAAACGGCTGAATATCGCACCCATCGTCTGAGCGCGGCCTTTATATCGCCATCAAATGACGCGACCTTGCGCCAAGGTCAGTCGGCGAGGTGTACATGGGCTTGGCGATCTTCATGGCGGTTGCCCTCCAAGTGGCGAGCGAGCAGCCTGCGCCTTATGGTCCGCCGGCACCGCCGCCGGTCCAGCCCAAAGTGACCGAAACAGCACCTGCTTCGCCAACGCCCGAGGCGATGATCGAGGTTGCCAAAGACGCGACCTCCGTCACGCGGGGCGATCCCTGTGCGGACCGGCGCAAAGCAGACCCAAACGAGATCGTCGTGTGCAAAGCGCGCGACAGTGCATTCCGGCTGCCGCTACCCGACGAGCGAGGCCCGCCCGACGGCCCGCGGCGACGCACCGGCGACGTGACGACAAGACCGCCCGGCGCACCGTGCCCGCCCGGCGGTTGCACCGGGATCAACCTGTTCAAAGTGCCGGGGGTGTTGCTCAAAATTGTCCAGAAGGTGATTGATCCCGATAGCTGAGGGTCGATCATCCAAGCAGGGCACTCTTCGCTGTATCGACGGGTAATGCACCGTCAAATGCCCCGACCAACTATCTAGCGCATTGGCGCGCAATCATAAGCCAGCCATTCGTCCGGCCGGGCGGGGAGCGCGTCGCGAATGGCGGTTTGCTGTCGGGCGAGCAACTGCCGGTCGGCCTCGGCTGAAGAACAGGCCTTCTGCGTCACCGCACCGTGCAACGTGCGCGCCCTTGCCATTTGCGCAGCACCGAGGAGATAGCGGCTTTCGGTATAGCTGTGTGCGCCCGGTTCATATTCGACAACCGAGACGGTCTGTTCGTCATCGGGCACAAGGATTCGCTCCCACTTCGTGCCGTTTTCGGCATATTGCGTCGTTTTGTTCACGCAGCCATCGCCTTGCCAGTCGATCGTTACATCCTTGGGCGTGGACAGGTTGATGCGGCTGCGCTCGGGCGCGATCCGGCAGAGCATCTTGCCGACGCTTGCCTTTGCGGCGACAGGGGTAGGCGGCGCTGGAACGGGCACGGTAACGTCGCCATAGGGTCGCGTCAGGAACACAATTACCGCGCCGATCATCAGCAGGGTGCCACCCACCGCTACCCAGATCGCGGCTGTCCGCCGCTGACGCGCTTCGAGCAGCCCTGCGCCTCCCATGGCGAGTGCGCCCAATACGAGGAGCAACGCGGCGATCGCCATCACATTCTCGCGCTGATGCTGCATCGCTAGCTGGGCCTTGGCGAGCGCCATCGCATGTTGCTGTGCCGCGCGCGCGGCCAACGCCTGGGCATCGGCGGCGCGTTCTTCCGCCGAGCGGAGTTGCAGATCCTGCCCCTGGCGCAACCGCTCATCGGCGCTTACGCATGGAGCCGTGGTTTGCGGGTAGCTTTGCTTCGCTTCGCGCAGAAACGCTGCGATCTCGCTATCGGCAATCGCAAAGCCGAAGCTTGAATCGCCTTCTTCCGCCTTGGTGATCGCCGAATTCGCGCCGATCACGCGGCCGCACGTGTCGAGCAGCGGCCCGCCCGAATTACCGCGCGCAATGCCGGCGGTGTGGAGCAGCACGCTTACCCCCTCCAGCCGACGCGTCCCCGCAAAGCCACCCTGCGAGCGCACCGGGCCAAGCGGTTTGATGAAATCGGCGGCGCTCTGGGCGGTCGCCACATCGACATTGCCGGGATAGCCGAGCGCGATCACCGCCTCGCCATCGGTCGGCTCGGCTTGGAACAGCGTGAGCGGCGGCAGCCGCGTGCCCGTGAACTGGATGAGCGCGAGATCGCGCTGTGCATCATAGGCGATGAGCTTGCCCTGATAGCTCTTGTCGCCCTCCGACGGCACGACGCCGATCACGACATTTGCCGGATAGCGGGCGGCGAGTTCCACCACATGCGCGTTGGTCAGGATGCGATTGGGGGCGACCGCAAAGCCGCTGCCATGGCCGAAGCCAACGACTTCACCCTCCGCCGATGCAATCGTGACGATTCGCACCACGCCGCGGCCAGCCGCTGAAATGTCATCGGCGCGGGCAGGGGTGAAGGGGGCGGCGACGCTGAGACAAAGCGCCAAGAGCGCCATGACCGACCAGCAGAAAGCGATAGGGAACCGGGACAACGGGAGCATTTTCATCGCGACCTATCTGGCACCAAGCGAGGGCTGATAACAGCGGGATTTGTGCAGTGGGGCAAGGCCACGCTGATATGTCAGCGCGGGATGGTCGATCCTTACAGGGGCGACGCCGTCGCCCGGGGCATGCTCAAGAGTCGTCGGTCTGCGGATCGGATTGCGGCGTCTTCATCAACGCGAGCGCCGCGGCCGACCCGTCCTGATCGAGGGTCGTCATCACCTTTTCCGCGAAGCTCCTCAGCGGCCCGCCATGCGCGCTATAGGCGATAGGCTTCAACGCCTGCCGGGCGGCGGGGCCATTGCCCTGCTGGAGGAACAGCGTGGCGGCTGACAAGCGCATATTGGGATCAAATGGGACCAGCTCATAGGCATAGGCAAGCGCTGCCTGTGCATTTTTGGTGGGGGCTTCCCCCGCAGCGACAAAGGTCTGGAAGTAAAGGAACAGCGGCTCTGCGTTCTCGGTATCCAGCTTGTTTGCCGCGAGAAAATATTTTCGCGCCCCGCTCCATTGCCCCTTTGCGTTTGATTGATCGAGCGCCGCCTGCCGCATTGCGATCCGACCACGGTAGATGAGCGCATGGATTGATTGCGGGTCAGCGGCGAGTGCCCGGTCGGCCGCAGCCGTTGCCACCGCGAGGTCTTTGGCATCGAACGCTGCCTCAGCCAGTACATTCTGCGCGAAGGGATCATTGGGAAAGGGGGCCGCCAGCTTTGCGGCGAGCGCATAGACGGCCGGTGCGGTCTCTGCATTCACGCCACGATCGGACAGGATGAGGGCGGGCATTACCGCCGCCGCTCCCGGCGACAAGGGGGCGACGCTGACCTTGCCGATCGCCAGCATCTCTGGCTTCAGCATGAGGGCGCTCAAACGGCTGGTGGCATAGCGATCAAGGGTCTTGTCCAGCGCCATCAGATCGCCAAATGCCGTCGCCGCTTCGGTCTGGCTCTTGCCGCTGTTGAGCGCGTCGATATAGCCTGAGAACAAATGTCGATTCTCGGACGACAGAAGCAGATAATGCGTCAGCAGCCATCCGCGCCCATAGATTTGCGACTTCAGGTAGATGGGCAGCGTTTCGACGTTGGACGTCATGATGCGCTTGAGCCACATTGAGGGATCGAGAATTTCCCCGACGCGGTAAAGCGGCGGCGAGCCGATCGTGACGCTGCCGTCCTTGTTGAACAGCGCGGTTGCCGCGAATTCTGCAAAGCCTTCCGAAAACCAGGCGGGTACGGCCATATTGGGCCAGGTCGTGTACATGAAGTGATGGGCATATTCGTGCAGCAGCACGACTTCCGCACTCAGATCGCCGCCGCTTCGCCGTGGCACAAATGCCAGCGCCCCGGTGGCACGGGGCAAATAGAAGCCTGCCGTGCCACGGCCACCCTTGCCCATCAGACGGGCAACCTCCGAGGTATCGTCAACGACATACACGGTCAGCTGCCGCGAAGAGGATTCGCGTTCTGCAGGTACCTTGAACAGGGATCGCAATGCGCGATCGAACCGTTCCAGCCGGGTTGTAAATTCGAGCACGCGCTGGGGCTTGTCATCGGAATAAACGACAAAGTGTGACGATCTGGCTTCGTGCCAGTCAGCGTTTGCGGGAGCAGCGGCAAGAAAAAACATCGCAACCAGCCCGGCCAACACATTGCGAATCGACATCGTTCCACTCCCGGACTTACGCTCTTTCATCATTTAGCCGGAATGACTTAGAGAAAGCTATAGGGGTCAACGTCAACAATAACACGGACCTTGGCGGGCCAGATTACGTTGCCAAGCCAGTCGCCGATCACTTCCTGTACATCGAGCGCACGTCGGGCGTGGATCAGCAGGCGGAAGCGGTGCCGCCCGCGCAGCATGGCGAGGGGGGCCGGGGCGGGGCCATAGACATACATGCCATCCTGCTCGGGGGATGCCTGCTTGATGTCGCGGGCGGTTTCTTCTGCTGATTGACGGTCTTCGGACGAAACGACAATGGCGGCATAGCGGCCAAAGGGGGGCGCGTCTGCCTCGCGCCGGGCATCGGTTTCGGCGGCGTAAAAGGCATCGGCATCGCCCTTTACCAATGCCTGCATCACGGCGGCCTTGGGGCTGTGGGTCTGGATATAGACATGGCCCGGCTTCACGCTTCTGCCCGCCCGTCCAGCGACCTGGCTGATTTGCTGGAAGGTGCGCTCCGCCGCGCGCAGATCGCCGCCGCCCAACCCCAGATCGGCATCGATCACGCCGACCACGGTCAAATTGGGGAAATGATATCCCTTGGTCACTAGCTGTGTGCCGATGACGATGTCGATGTCGCCGCCTTCCATACGCGCCACGAATTCGGCCGCCTTGGCGGGTGACCAGATCGTGTCCGATGTAACGACGGCGCGCCTGGCATCGGGCCAAAGCAGTGCGACCTCATCGGCGATCCGCTCGACGCCGGGGCCGCACGCGACAAGCGTGTCTTCATTGCCGCATTCGGGGCATTTTTCCGGCACCGCCTCGACATGACCGCAATGGTGGCAGGCGAGCCGGCGGATCAGCCGGTGCTCGACCATCCAGGCGGTGCAATTGGGGCATTGGAAGCGGTGGCCGCATGTTCGGCACAGCGTGAGCGGCGCATAGCCCCGTCGATTGAGGAAGAGGAGCGCCTGCTCGCCGCGTTCACGCGCGGCGTCGATGGCCTGAACGAGCCTTGGTGCAATCCAGCGCCCGCGCATCGGCGGCTCGGCGATCAGGTCGATCGCCTCGATCGTCGGCAGTTGGGCCGCGCCATAGCGACCCGGCAGCTTCAGTTCGGCATAACGCCCCAGCGCAACCTGCTGCCGCGTTTCGATGGCTGGCGTGGCCGAGGCGAGGACCACCGGGCACCTCTCAAACTTGCCGCGCATGACCGCCACGTCGCGGGCATGATAATGAACGCCTTCCTCCTGCTTGAAGCTGGTTTCGTGCGCTTCATCGACCACGATGAGGCCAAGATTGGCATAGGGCAGGAACAGGGCAGAGCGCGCGCCGACGGTTACCAGCGCCTCGCCGCTTGCAATCGCGCGCCAGGCGCGACGGCGCTGCGACTGGCGCAGATCGGAATGCCACGCGACCGGCGCGCAGCCGAAGCGCGCCTCAAACCGGGTGAGGAAGGGTTGGGTGAGCGCAATCTCGGGCAGCAGCACCAATGTCTGGCGGCCCTGGCGGATCGCTTCGGCAATCGCCTCGAAATAGACCTCGGTTTTGCCCGATCCGGTCACGCCGTCGAGCAATGTCGGCGCGAAATGCGTGGCCGACACGCCCTTGACGAGTGCTGCGGCAGCCAGCGCCTGATCGGGCGACAGCGCGGGGTGGTGATGCGCTGGATCGGGGCGGGGGAAGGCGCTGTCGATATCGACCTCAACGGGCTCGATCACACCTGTTTTCACCAGACCCCTAACAACGGCATCGGACACGCCGGCTGCCAGAGCCAGCTCGCGGATAAGCCCCTGGCGGTCGCCGATCCGCTCAAGCGCTTGTTCGCGCTGCGGCGTCATGCGTGGTGGTCGTTCACCCGTTGCGCGGTATTCGGTGACGGTGCGCGCGCCCTCAAGCGCCGATGTCGAGGCGAGCGCCATCCGCAGCACCGAGGCGGGCGGGGCAAGATAATAATTGGCGGTCCATTCGATCAGCCGCCGCAGCGGGGCGGGAATGGGCGGTGCATCGAGCACCGCCACCAGATTGCGCAGCCGGTTGTCGCCAACCTCGGCATCCGACGGCATCCGATCGGCCTCCCAGACGACGCCAAGCAACTGGCGTGGCCCAAGCGGGGCGACCACGATCGAGCCCGGCGCGACGCTCATGCCCTGCGGCACGCGGTAGTCGAGCGGGCCGAGCGCTGAATTCATGATGATGACACGGGCGCGGGACATGCGCCCTTTATGGGCATTCGAAGCCGACAAGAAAGGGCGGCGATAATCGCATCAGCCGCGCATCGCCCCGCCGGTCCAATCGACGGGCGGGGCGACGGGGATGAAGCGGGTATCCTAGAAGTGGATACCGTTGCGGCCGCGCTCGCGGTTTTGCTTCAGCTGGCGGATATGCGCCTGGGTCTTGTCGAGCATCACGCCCAGACGCCGCTCGTCGCGCTCGCCAAGGTTGTTGCCGCGCGCGCGCAACTGCGCCTCGACATTCGCAATTCTGCGCAACTCGGCGTTCAGGACGTTGCGCTCGCGCACGCTGAGCTTGCCCGAGCGCTTGCCGGCATCAACCTGGCGCGACAAATCTGCCTGGCGGGTGTCGATGCCAATATCGGCTTGGGCAATGCCACCCACGGCCAGCGTCGCCAATGCAGCGGCGATGAAAATTTTCTTCATGATGAGCCTCTCTGTAGATCCACCGACAATCGCCGGCCTATCAGGCAAAATGCACGAACGCCCGATTAGTCGCATCGCCAATGACCCGCGACCAAGGCTCGCCTTGCATCACCCTTTGGCTTATGGGCGCTAGTAAATCTCGGGGACAGCATCACCATGAAATTCTTTGTCGATACCGCAGACACCGCAGAAATTCGCGATCTTTCCGATTCGGGGCTGGTCGATGGGGTGACGACCAATCCGTCGCTCATCGCCAAATCGGGGCGCAAATTTCTTGAAGTGGTCGAGGAGATTTGCGGCATCGTCGACGGGCCGGTCTCAGCCGAAGTGGTGGCGCTCGACCATGCGGGCATGATGCGTGAGGCGGAAATCCTGCGAAAGATTGCCGACAATGTCGCCGTGAAGGTCCCGCTGACGATCGACGGGCTCAAGACCTGCAAGGCGCTGACCGATGACGGCACCATGGTCAACGTCACGCTGTGCTTCTCGGCCAATCAGGCGCTGCTTGCCGCCAAAGCCGGTGCGACCTTCATTTCGCCCTTTGTTGGCCGGCTCGACGATATCGGCCTCGATGGGCTCGATTTGATCCGCGACATCCGGCTGATCTATGACAATTACGGCTTCGACACCGAAATCCTGGTGGCGAGCGTTCGCCATCCCGTCCACATTCTGGAAAGCGCGCGGATCGGTGCCGATGTGATGACCGCGCCGCCCGCCGTGATCCGCCAGCTCGTCAAGCATCCGCTGACCGACAAGGGTCTTGAGGGCTTCATGGCGGATTGGGCGAAGAGCGGCCAGACCATCGGGTAAGCGCGGTCTAGGGCGCGACGGTGCCCCCACGGCATTGGGGCGCGACCGCCCACTCTCGCCTAGTTGACGGCGACTGGCTAAGGTCAGCGGATGCAAGCGGCAATTCTCGCCTGGCGTGATCATCTTGCCCAGAACCGACGGCGATCGGTCCACACCGTCCGCGCCTATGTCGCGACGGCGCATCGGCTGGTGGACTTTCTGGCCGAACATTGGGCGGTGCCCGTCACCGCTGATCGGCTGGCGCACCTCACCACCGCTGATCTGCGCGCGTTCCTTGCCTTTCGCCGGAGCGATGGGCTGACCAATGCCTCTGCTGCGCGCGAGCTGTCGGCCGTACGCGGGTTTCTGGCCTTTGCGACTGACGGCGCCGCGATGACAACGATCAAGGGGCCGCGGGTGAAGAAGGGGGTCCCGCGACCGATTTCGCCTGCGGAAGCCGTCGCATTGGCCGAGGATGTCTCGGAAAGCGCCGCGCAGCCCTGGATCGCGGCGCGCGACTGGGCGGTGCTGTTGCTACTCTATGGCGCTGGATTGCGGATCGGCGAGGCCGTCGGGCTGACCGGCGCGATCCTGCCGTTGGGTGAGGTGATGGCGGTGACCGGCAAGCGGGCCAAGACGCGCATGGTGCCGCTGCTGCCACAGGTGCGCGCCGCGATCGAGGCCTATGCGCGGCTGAACCCCTGGCCCATGAACCGAACGGACATCTTGTTTCGCGGGGCGAAGGGCGGGCCGCTGTCGCCGGCGATCATTCGTCGATCGGTCCAAGCGGCGCGGGGGCGGCTGGGGCTTGGCGAGCGGACGACGCCCCATGCCCTGCGCCACAGCTTTGCGACGCATCTGCTGGGGCGCGGTGCCGATCTACGTTCGCTGCAGGAATTGCTCGGCCATGCGAGCCTGAGTTCGACGCAGATCTACACGCAGGTCGATGCGGCGCATCTGATGGACGTCTATCGAAATGCGCATCCGCGTGCCTAGCGGCTCGGCCGCCACGTGAGAACGCGCCAGACATAGGCGATGGCGGCGAGCACGAGGATGACGGTCGCGGCCGGGCCTATATAAGCCTCAAGCGCATGGTAGCGCGCACCAAGCCAGTAGCCGGCACCAACGAGCACCGCGTTCCACACCGTGGTGCCTGCGGTCGTCCACACCAGGAAGCGCCAGCGCGGCATCCGCGACAGGCCGGCGGGAATCGAGATGACCGTCCGCCCCACCGGCATGAAACGAAAGACGAAGACGACCCATTGTCCGTGGCGAGCGAAGAAGCGCTCGAGCCATTCGACGTCACTCCATTCGATCGTCAGCCAGCGACCCCAGCGATCGACTGGCGAGCGGAAACGATCATGGCCAAGCCGGTGGCCGATTTCATACCAGAAGACATTGCCGATAACGCTGCCAGCCGTGCCCGCAAGCATGAGCGGCACGATGTGCATGCGACCCTGCGCGATGGCAATGCCACCCAGCCCCATGACCACTTCGGAGGGGACGGGTGGCACGACATTTTCCAGCACCATCAGCAGGAAAACGCCGAGATAGCCGCCGGAATCGAGCAGGTGCAGGAAGAAATCGGTCATGGTGGAGGCCGGCGCTGGCGTCAGCCAGTGGCCATAACCTTCCGCTCGATCGCATCCCAGATCAGCCCGGCCACGTCGGTGCCGTCGAATTTCTCGATCGCGACGATTCCGGTCGGCGAGGTGACGTTGATTTCAGTCAGCCATTTGCCGCCGATCACATCGATGCCAACGAACAGCAGGCCGCGCTTTTTGAGCTCTGGCCCGAGGACCGCGCAGATTTCATGTTCTTCTGGCGTCAGCTCGGTCTTCACCGCCGACCCGCCGACCGCGAGGTTGGAGCGGATTTCGCCTTCTCCGGGCAGCCGGTTGATCGCGCCCGCCACTTCACCGTCGACAAGGACGATGCGCTTGTCGCCCTTTGCCACGTCGGGCAGGAAGGCTTGGACCATGTGCGGTTCACGCCAGGCGGTGTTAAACACTTCGATCAGCGCGGAGAGATTGGCACCGTCTGCGCCCACCTTGAAGATCGCCTTGCCGCCATTGCCGTGGAGCGGCTTGATCACGATTTCGCCATGCTCGGCGAGGAAGGCGCGGGCCTCATCGAGCGAGCGGGTGACAAGTGTGGGGGGCATGAAGCGCGCATAATCGAGCACGAACACTTTTTCCGGCGCGTTGCGGACCGAGACGGGGTCGTTGGCCACCAATGTGCGGTCAGCGATCCGCTCGAGCAGATGGGTGGCGGTGATGTAGCCAAGGTCGAAGGGTGGGTCCTGCCGCATCAGCACGACATCGACCTGCTCGCCCAGATCGAGCCGAGTTGCATCGCCGAAGGTGAAATGATTGCCGGCCTGGCGTTGCACCGTCACCGGATGGGCATGCGTCCAGACATGGCCGCCCGAATAATTGAGGTCCTCTGCGGTGTAGTGGAACAGCCGGTGCCCCCGCGCCTGCGCCGACAGCATCAGCGCGAAGGTTGAATCGCCCGCGATGTTGATCGAATCGAGCGGGTCCATTTGGACGGCAACGGTGAGGGTCATGCGATTGCGTTCCTGAAGTCCTTTGGCCTGACGCCCTAGCGCATCCCGGCCAAAATATGAATCGTCATTGCGAGCGCAGCGAAGCAATCCAGTGCCTCGCGCGCTGCAGGGCTGGATTGCGTCGCTGCGCTCGCAATGACGGGTCTAGTTTAGGTGCAGGGGGTCCTTACCCGATCCACGCATTTTCAATATGGCGCGGTCGTGTGCCGGGGGCGATGAGGATCACGTCGATTCGGATATCCTCGCCCGCGCTCGCATAACGTGGCGCGAGGATTTCGGCAGCGGCAGCCACCCGGGCGAGCCGACGCTCGTCGATCGCGAAATCGAGCTCGGCAGCCGTGGCGCGGACCTTCACTTCGACAAAGGCGATGAGATCGCCGCGCCTGGCGACCAGATCGACTTCCCCGGCGGGTGTGCGCACCCGTTGATCGAGAATGCGCCACCCCTTCAGCTGCAAATACCAGGCCGCGAGCCGCTCGCCCCGCCGCCCGCGTTGCTCGGCGGCCTGCCGATCCCTAGCTATTTTCCCCTCCCTGGAAGGGAGGGGGTAGGGGTGGGTTGCTCTCGGCGGGGCGCCGCGTCTGCCACGGGCCGACCCACCCCCGGCCCCTCCCTTCCAGGGAGGGGAGGTGGCTTCGATCCAGCCTCACCCCTTTATCTCCAGCGCGCGCGCATAGAGCGCCTTGCGGTCGAGCCCGAGCGCCTTGGCGACTTCACCGGCGGCTTGCGAGATCGAGAGTCGGGTCAGCGCGTCGGCGAGCGCCGCATCGGCATCGGCGGCGGTGGCGGCTTCCGGCGGGCCGGGGGGAGCGACGACGACGACGATCTCGCCTTTGGGCGCGGCCTCTGCATAGCGCGCAGCGAGCATTGGCAGCGTGCCGGTGACAGCTTCTTCGAAATGCTTGGTGATTTCGCGGGTGACGGCAGCCTCGCGGCCGCCTAGCAGGTCGGCGAGCGCGGCCAGCAGTGCAGCGAGCCGCGGGCCTGATTCATAGATGACGAGCGTCGCGCGCACGCTGGCAATTTCTGCGATCGCCTCGGCACGGGCCTGCGCCTTGGGCGGCAGGAAGCCAAGATAGAGGAAGCGATCGGTCGGCAGCCCGGCCAGCGTCAGTGCGGCAATGGCGGCACAGGGGCCGGGGATCGTAACCACGGCGTGCCCCGCCGCCCGCGCATCGCGCACAAGCTTGTAGCCGGGATCGGAAATGAGCGGCGTCCCGGCATCCGAAACCAGCGCGACGGCTTCGGTCGCCATGCGCGCAACCAAGCCGGGCCTGACATGTTCGGCGTTATGATCATGATAGGGCATCATGGGCCGCTTGATGCCGATATGGTTGAGCAGCTTGCCCGTCACGCGGCTGTCTTCAACCGCGATTACGGCAGCGCGGGCGAGAATGTCGGCGGCACGGGGCGACAGATCACCGAGATTGCCGATCGGGGTGGCAACGATATAGAGGCCGGGCGCAAGTGTAGCGTTCATTGGGGAGTGTCATGGCAGAGGCCACAGGGAAACCGCAACGGCGCATGTCGTTGTTTGGGAAATTGGCGTTGGCGGTCACTGGCGCGTTGGCGCTGACCGGCTGCCAGACGATCGTCCCGCGCGGACCGGTCGAGCCGGCCAACCGGCCGCAGACGACTGGCCCGGTACAGACGCTGCCGACGCGCATCGACACGGGCATTCCACAAGACGTCGCCCGGCAGCGTGTGGCATTGCTGGTGCCGCTCACCGGCGCGAACGCGGGCGTTGGACAAAGCCTTGCCAATGCAACGCTGATGGCGGTGCTCGACACCAAGAACGAACGCATCCGAATCACGAACTATGATACCAGCATGGGTGCAGCGGCGGCGGCCCGGAAGGCTGTTGCCGACGGTAACAAGCTGATTTTGGGGCCGTTGCTGGCGGATGACGTCCGCGCGGTTGCCCCGATCGCGCGCCAGGCCGGCGTGCCGCTGGTGAGCTTTTCCAACGATGCCAGCGTCGCTGGCAATGGCATCTATCTGCTCGGCTATGCGCCTGCCCAATCGATCGAACGCGTGGTCAGCTATGCGCGCTCGAAAGGGCTGACGACCTTTGCCGGGCTCGTGCCCAACGGCCTGTATGGCGAGCGCGCCTCGACCGCGCTGCTGCGCGCCGTCGAAAGTGCAGGCGGCCAGGTGGTGACGCTGCAAACCTATGACCGCTCATCTGGCGCGATCACCGCGGCCATCACGCGGATGGCAAAGAACGCCCCCTATGATGCCGTGCTGATCGCCGATAGCGGCGGGACAGCCGCGGTTGCGGTGCCGATCATCCGCAAAAATGGCGGCGCAAGCACGCAAGTGCTCGGTACGGACTTATGGAATACCGATAATGGCATCGCCAATGCGGTGCCGCTCAACGGTGCATGGTTCGCGAGCGTGTCCGATACGCTTTACCGGCAATATGCCGTCAAATATCGCGCCCGGTTCGGGTCTGCGCCCTATCGCCTGTCTAGCCTTGGGTATGACGCGGTCTTGCTGACCGTGAGGATCATGCGCGATTGGCCACTGGGCACCGCCTTCCCGATCGACCGCTTGAGCGACCAGGGCGGCTTTGCCGGCATCGATGGTGCCTTCCGGTTCGGACGCGACAATGTGGCAGAGCGTGCGCTGGAAGTGCAGGAGATTCGCGGCGGGACGACCACGGCCATCTCACCGGCACCAACAGGTTTTGCCCGTTAACCGGCAAGCAGTGCTGCAAGAACGGCATTGAGCACGAGCAGGCCGGGATCGGTAGCGCGCAGGCGCGGGCCGGCGCGCGCGATCAGCCCCTGTGTCTCGAGCGTGGCCGCCGCCTGCGCATCGACGACGGCATCGATCGCACAATCGCCGATCGCCGCAATGCGCGCCAGATCGACGCCTTCGGATAGGCGCAGGCCCATCAGCAATGCCTCGGTGCGGCGCATGTCGGGCGTGAGCGGCGATTCGCTTTCGGCACCATGGCCGTTGCGGGAGATGGCGCGCATCCAGTTTTCCGGCTTTTTGTGCCGCACGGTCGCCAGCCCTGTGCGTCGGCCATGGGCGCCGGGGCCGATCCCTGCATAATCAGTGTAGCGCCAGTAAATCAGATTGTGGCGGCTTTCTGCGCCTGGCCGGGCGTGATTGGAGATTTCATAGGCTGGCAGGCCGGCTGCGCCAGTGATCGCCCGAGTCGCCTCGAAAAGGTCGGCACCGTCGTCGCTATCGGGGATTTGGAGCCGCCCTGCCGCGGCGTCGGTGGCAAACCGGGTGCCGGGCTCGATCGTCAGTTGATAGAGCGAGAGATGGTCGGTGCCGAAGCTGATTGCGCGCCTGAGCTCGGATTCCCACGCCGCCACCTGCTGGTCGGGCCGGGCATAGATCAGATCGAAACTGACGCGGGCGAAATTGGCCTGCGCGGTGTCGAGGGCGGCGAGCCCCTCCGCTACGTCATGCGCTCGGCCCAGGAATTTCAGCGCGGCATCGTCGAGCGCCTGTAGCCCGAGCGATACGCGGTTGACGCCTGCCTTTGCGAGATCGGCAAAGCGCGCTGCCTCTACCGATGATGGGTTGGCTTCAAGCGTAATCTCGATGTCATCGGCAAAGCCCCAGGCTTGCTCCGCCGCGGCGATGATTGCCGCGACTGTTTCGGGCGGCATCAGCGAGGGCGTGCCGCCGCCGAAGAAAATCGACCCGAGCCGCGCGCCTTTGGTGAGCTCCGCTTCATAGGCGAGATCGGCCAACAACGCGTTTCGCCAGGCGACCTGGTCCACCGTTTCACGGACATGGCTGTTGAAATCGCAATAGGGGCATTTCGAGATGCAAAACGGCCAATGGACGTACAGGGCAAGCGGATCAGTCACGCGCTGCCCTGTGGCGTCCCGCGCGCGGCTGTGCAACTGTTGCGCAAATAATCGGAGGAAGAGCGGATGACTGTTTCGGTAATTCTGACGGTTGTTGGCAGCGATCGACCGGGCCTGACCAACAAGCTGGCCGATGCGGTCCATATGGCGGGCGGCAACTGGCTGGAGAGTCAACTTGCGCGGCTGGGCGGCAAATATGTCGGCTCGGTGCTGGTCGAAATCGCCGAGCAGGATTCGGCGCGGCTTGAGGCAGCGGTCAATGCAATCGACCCCGGCATGCTGACCGTGACCGTCATCGAAGCGGCCGCCGATGGCGCGGCGAAGGGGCATGCGCTGGCAATGGAACTGGTCGGTGCCGACCGGCCCGGAATCGTGCGTGAAGTGACGACGGTGCTGGCGGGGCTGAACGTCAATATCGAGGATTTCGACAGCACGGTCGACGACGGTGCCTGGTCGGGCGAACGTATCTTTCGCGCGCGCGCCAGCCTGACGGTGCCGGACGAGGTCGCCCCAGAAACGGTCATCGAGGCGCTCGAGGCGATTTCGGGGGAGATCATGGTCGACCTGACCGTGATGCCAATGCGCGAGGTGGCTTAGAAAACCGCCGCCACTAGCTTGGCAAACGCCCGCGCGCGGTGGTTGCTCGCCTGTTTTTCCTCAAACGACAGTTCGGCAAAGGTCCGCGTCTCGCCCTCCGGCACGAAGACGGGATCATAGCCAAAGCCCATTTGGCCGCGCGGGGGCCAGACCAGCTTGCCTTCGATCCGCCCCTCGAACCATTCGACATGCCCATCGGGCCAGGCAAGCGCGAGCGTCGAGACGAAATGCGCCGATCGGTTGGCATCGGGGCCAAGGGCGGCAAGCTTTTCTTCAACCTTCGACATCGCCAGCATCCAGTCGCGCGTGCCGTCTGCCGTTTCGGCCCAATTGGCGGTGTAGACGCCGGGATCGCCGTTCAACGCCTCAACGCAAAGCCCGCTATCATCGGCGAGCGCGGGCAGGCCGGAGAGATCGGCCGCGGCGAGCGCCTTGAGCTCGGCATTGGCGACGAAGGTCGTGCCGGTTTCCTCGGGCTCCGGCAGATCGAGCTCGGCGGCAGACACCGTTTCCATGCCGTAGCGCGAGAGTAGATCGGTCATCTCGCGCACCTTGCCGGCATTGTGCGTGGCGATGACGAGCTTGCCGGGTGCGAGCTTGCGGATCGCCTGGGGCGCGGGCTCGGTCATTTTGCGACGGCGCGGGCCTGCGCCGCGAAGATGTCGGCGCATCCGATGCGGGCGAGGCGCAGCAGGCGAAGCAGGCCTTCCTCGTCATAGGTTGCGCCTTCCGCCGTCGCCTGCGCCTCGGCGATGTTGCCGTTTTCGAGCAGCACGAAGTTCGCGTCTGCATCGGCGGTTGAATCCTCGTCATAATCGAGGTCGAGCACGGGCGTGCCCTGCCAGATGCCGCAGCTGATCGCGGCGACTTTTTGGGTGAGCGGATCGGCGGTTAGCTTGCCTTCCGCCATCAGGCCGTCGATCGCGAGGCGCAGCGCCACCCAGGCGCCCGAGATGGAGGCGGTGCGGGTGCCGCCATCGGCCTGGATGACATCGCAATCGAGCGTGATCTGCCGTTCTCCCAGCAACTTCAGGTCTGTGACGGAACGCAGCGAGCGACCGATCAACCGCTGGATTTCCTGCGTGCGGCCCGATTGCTTGCCCTTGGCCGCCTCACGATTGCCGCGCGTGTGGGTGGCGCGGGGCAACATGCCATATTCTGCCGTCACCCAGCCCTCGCCCTTGCCGCGCAGCCAGGGCGGCAGGCGCTCTTCGACGCTCGCGGTGACCAGCACCTTGGTGTCGCCGAACCCGATAAGGACTGACCCTTCGGCGTGTTTGGTAAAGCGCGGTTCGATGCTGATCGTCCGCATCTGATCGGGCGCGCGGCCGGATGGGCGCATGGTTTCGTCTCCTGGGAATGATTGCGGGTTGCCTTAACGGATTGCGGGTGGCGCGCAACCGGGGGTGGAGGTTCGCGCAGAGGCGCAGAGAACGCAGAGGATGTAGCGTTCGGGGCGAAGGTGCCGCGCAGCGGCTATCCGGTCAGTCATTTCCGCTACGCGGAGCCGCCGTTCCACGCCCGACGCCCTCTGCGTTCTCAGCGCCTCTGCGCGAACCCCCTCGACCTCAAACCTTGCCGCAACCCCTGTGAAGTCATAGCTATACCGCCATGAACCCACCGATATTGGAACTCACAGACCGCGCGCGTGACGTCTTCAAGATGGTGGTCGAAAGCTATATCGAATCGGGCGCGCCGATTGGATCGCGGACGATTTCCAAGCTGTCGGGGCTCAATCTGTCGCCCGCCTCGATCCGCAACGTCATGCAGGATCTCGAAGAGCTTGGCCTGCTGGCCGCGCCGCATACCTCCGCAGGGCGAATGCCGACTGATTCCGGGCTGCGCCTCTTCGTCGACGGCATGATGCAGGCAATGGAGCCAAGCCAGGAGGAGCGCGCCGCGATCGAATCGCGGCTGTTGCGATCGGGCCCGGTCGAAGAGGCCATTGCGGCGACCACGGCCGCGCTTTCTGGCCTGTCGGCCTGTGCCGGGCTCGTCTTTGTGCCCAAGCGAGAACTGGTCTTGCGCCAGGTGAGCTTCGTGCCGCTTTCTGCGCATCAAGCGCTCGCGGTGCTGGTGTCAGAGGATGGCTCGGTTGAGAACCGGGTTGTCGATCTGCCGATGGGGGTGACGCCCTCGTCGCTGGTCGAGGCCGGCAATTACATGAGCGCGGTGCTTAGCGGGCTGACGCTGAGCGAGGCGCGCGCGCGTATGGAGCGTGAGATTGTCGCCGAGCGGGCGGCACTGGACAGCGCGGCACGGGCGTTGGTCGAGCAGGGTCTTGCGATCTGGAGCGAAGATAGTGGCCGTCGTCCGGTGCTGATCGTGCGGGGGCAAGGGCGGCTGATCGATGCGGCCGCAGCCGCCGATCTCGACCGGATCAGAGATTTGCTCGATGACCTTGAAGGCAAGCAGGAGATTGCCCAATTGCTGGACAGCGCCCGGGACGGCGATGCGACGCGGATTTTTATCGGGGCCGAGAACAAATTGTTCGCGCTCTCGGGATCATCCGTCATTGCCCGGCCATTCCATGGGCTCGATGGGCGCGTTGTGGGCGTGGTGGGCGTTATCGGCCCGACGCGGTTGAACTATGCGCGGGTTGTGCCAATGGTGGATTTCACTGCCGCGACACTGGCCCGCCTGATGTCGTGAATGATATGGGACAAGAATGACTGCGATGACCGACGAAGACATGAACCCCGCCGAAGACGTTGCAGGCGCGACCGCTGGGTCCGCGCCGCTCGAGCTGGGCGAGGCCGAGATATTGGCGGAGCGCGTGACGGTGCTGGAAGCCGAGCTGGCCGAGGCCAAGGCGGCGGTGCTGTACGCGCATGCCGAGGCGCAAAATGTGCGCCGCCGCAGCGAGAAGGAAGCAATCGACGCGCGCGCCTATGCGGTAACCGCCTTTGCGCGCGATATCCTTTCGGTTGCCGACAATTTGTCGCGCGGGCTTGCCGCCATTCCAGATGCGCTGCGTGCCGATGAGAAGATGAAAGGGCTGGTCGCCGGACTCGAAGCAACAGGCCGCGAGCTTGATGCTATTTTTGCGCGCAACGGCATTAGCAAGATCGAGTCGGTTGGCGAAATGCTCGATCCCAATCGCCACCAGGCGATGCTGGAAATGCCGAGCGATTCAGCACCCGGCACGATCGTGCAAGAGATGCAGGCGGGCTACATGATTCGCGACCGGTTGCTCCGCCCGGCAATGGTCGCGGTGGCGAAGAAACCGGAGTGAATGATCCGTGGCAGGATTGGGTCGCTTTAGCTGACCCAGCCCTGACCGCGCTTTTCTTCGGCTGGTTGTTTCTAGCGTTCTCCCGTCGGAAGAAGAAGGTTGCAGCGTGCGTGCCGGATGGACCGCCCGACGAACCCTATCGCGTGTTCACCCGCGACCACGACCTCAGCTTGTCGGCAGTCGAGGTGCCGAAAACCCTGTACAATGATACGTTCCTGAGAACCAAAGGGTGGGTGCTGCTCGACGAATCCATCTGGCATCGCAAAATCGCGGCAGCACGGCATGTCGCAGCGTTGATACCGGCATCGGCGGGGGCGTCTCTTAACGCAGCATTGGCTCAAACTACTCCGGCTGATTGGGCAATCTGCTTCTTGGTGGATCAATCAGGATCGATGCGTGATGAACGGATCATCCATACTGCCGCCGCTGTGAACTGGTGCGCATCCGAGCTTGGGGCGCACGGGATCAATCTTGCCGTCTTGGGATTCTCCACGGTGGGATGGCATGGCGGCAGGGCACGGGAAGACTGGATTTGGCGGAACAGGCCGCAGCGGCCCGGGCGATTATGTGCGCTCTTGCACGTCACTTATCAGCGCTTTGGTACTGACCTGAGGGATGATGACTGGCAGGTTATGCTGCATCCCGATCTGTTGCGCGAAAATGTAGATGGTGAGGCGATCGAGTGGGCGCGGAGCCTGTTGGAGGCACAGCCCCAACAGCACAAATTGCTGATTGTTTTATCGGACGGCGCCCCAGTCGATGATACGACGCTGTTGCATAATGGTGAAGCGTATCTTTGGCGCCATATCCAGTTCGTGATCGGTGAAATCGAGGCCTCCGATACCATCATGCTGGCAGGTCTTGGTATTCACTACCGGGTTGACAAGTTTTACAGACGATCGCGATCCACGGACGATCTGGAGGAACTCCCCGAAATGCTGGCCGGTTTGATCGCGGAAACAATGTTGGAAAAGACACAGACTTGAGCAATCCCAATCTCACCAGCAACCGCCCGACCTTCGTCACGCATCTCGAATGCTCGATGACCGGCGAGCGATACGAGGCAGACCAGCGCCACGGCTTGTCGCGCGTTGGGCGGCCGCTCCTCGTTCGCTATGATCTCGATGCGATCAAGGCGAGCTTGCCGCGTGCGATGCTCGAGGCGCGGCCGACCGATATGTGGCGGTGGCGCGAACTGCTGCCCGTGCGGCACACCGGCAATGTCGTAAGCCTGGGTGAGATCGAGACGCCGCTGGTGCCGATCCCCGCTTCCAGCGGCACTAATGTCGTCGTCAAGGATGAGGGGCGGCTGCCGACGGGCTCGTTCAAGGCGCGCGGGCTGGTGATGGCGGTGAGCATGGCCAAGGAGCTTGGCGTCAAGCGGATCGCGATGCCGACCAACGGCAATGCCGGCGCGGCGCTCGCGGCTTATGCTAGCCGCTGCGGCATCGAGACGATTGTCTTTTGCCCCGACGACACGCCCGAGATCAACGTGCGCGAAATCGCGGTGCAGGGCGCGCGGGTGTACCGCGTCAATGGCCTGATCGATGACTGCGGCGCGATTGTGGGGAAGGGCGCGGCGCAAGGGCGCTGGTTCGATTTTTCGACGCTGAAAGAACCCTACCGGATCGAGGGCAAGAAGACGATGGGGCTGGAGCTCGCCGCGCAGCTCGGCTGGCAGCTGCCCGATGCGATCTTCTACCCGACTGGCGGCGGCACTGGCCTGATCGGGATGTGGAAGGCGTTTGACGAGCTGGAAAAGCTTGGCTGGATTGGTCCCAAGCGTCCCAAGATGTTCGCGGTGCAGGCGAGCGGCTGCGCGCCGATCGTCAAGGCGTTCGACGAGGGCGTCGAGCATGCCGAGCGCTGGGAGGGCGCGCATACGATCGCCAGCGGCATCCGCGTGCCGCGCGCGGTCGGCGATTTCCTGATCCTGCGCGCGGTGCGGATGAGCGGCGGTATTGCGATGGCGGTCGATGATGACGCGATCGAGCAAGCGGTTGCCGATTGCGCGCGCGAGGATGGGCTGCTGCTGTGCCCGGAGGGTGGCGCGACGCTGGCGGCCTACCGGGGCGCGCTCAAGGACGGGCTGGTCAGCGCGGATGACAAGGTGGTGCTGTTCAACTGCGCGACGGGGCTGAAATACCCGATGGCTGAGGCCAACAACGCGATCGATAAGGACGGGGTGATCGATTTCGACGTGTTGTGAAGGGGGCGCTTCCGCTCACTAACGGACATTGGTGGTTAGAAACGATTGGCTACTTCGTGGAAGTGACCCTCGCTGGTCGTCCCCTTTCCTTCGTCATATAGGTAAAGTGTCACAGGACAGCTTTGCTGGTTGGCCCAGGCTAAAGCTTGTTGGACCGAGACACCCTCTAATTGGTCATAATCCACGACCGATGAGATGTCCGCTTCGACAGCCTGATCTGCATCAACGCAGCTATTGTCATGCTCGACCGCTTCGACGATGGCGTTAACGGTTTTCCAGCGATAAACGCGCTGCCGTCGATCAACGATGTTCCAAATCATGCGAGCATCTCTACCGCAGCTTTGAGTTGGGTTGCAAAAACAATGTCTCTTGCCCTTCATTTACCGTAATTCAATTCTTCCCTCTCCCGTCGGGAGAGGGTTGCGCAGACTTGGTTCGCATTCTTCATGCGGGCCTAGTCGGAGCTGGGTGAGGGGATCGCCCCCTCGATGGCGCGGAAACCCTCATCCAACCTCCGCTAGCCAGCAAGCTGACAAGCTGCGGTATCCTTCTCCCTTTAGGGAGAAGGTTGAACGGCAGATCACCACCAACCCCCGCCATCACCCAAACGGCAACAGCTCCTCATAAATCGCCCTTGGCGGCTTGCCGTCCAGCCGCCAGCCCAGCCGCATCAAAAAAGCGTGGCGGACGATCTCCGCTTGCTGCTCGATGCCGTAGCGGGTGAACGGCTTGCCCAGTTCGACCGCATAACGGTAGCGCGCAAAGGGCAGGCGGCGCAGCGGCAGGAACAGGCCCTGCTGGTGCTGCCAGACATGCGTCATCTCGTGCAGGAACAGCCCTTGCGCGTCCGCTCCCGCACCCCCGAAATCGTCGCAATAACGGCAGCCTTTGGGATGGAAATGGATGTTGCCGCGCGGGGCCATCACCGTTTCGCGCGGCTGGAAGAAGGCCCATTTGCGCTGGATGATCCGCACCCGCGCATAATCGATCGCGTGGCCGAACATGCTGCGGGCCAGCGCCACCTCGTCGCCGGTGAGCGGTCGCCCGCCGGAAATCACTTGGCTGCCGTCACTTGGGTGCTTGATCACCAGCGGCGATGACGGGCGCATCATATTCGATCTTCAGATTGTTGGAGAAGGTGAAGATCAGCGTCATTGTATCGCCGGGTTTGACGCTCTTGTTGATGTCAAAAAGCATCGCGTGCTTGCCGCCGGGCGCGAAGGTGATCGTGGCGCGCGAGGGCACGGGGACATCCTTGATCGGTGCCATGGACGTCATCTGGCCGCTCGACATGCTCTCGTGCAGCTCGCTCCTGATGACGCTGGGGGCGGTCACGCTCAGCAATCTGGTGGCGTCGGTGCCGCCGTGCAGGGTGAAATAGGCGACCCCCGGGCGGCTCGGTACCGCGGGCAAGCGAACATAGCCTTTGTCGACATATATTTGCGCGGGCTGGCCGCACGCGGCGAGCATAACCGTCGCTACCAGGGGCATGAATTGTCGCATGACGGGACTCCCACGAGTGACGCAAGACGCTCTTCTAGAATCGTCGTAATCTTGCGGCAAGCAAAAGCCCCCCTATATCGCCACCAATGGACCGGCACCGTGAGGGCGGTGTCGGCAGCACATTTCAAACCTTATGGGGACCAAAGAGGACCATGGCCAAAGTTATCGGGATTGATCTGGGTACGACCAACAGCTGCGTTTCCGTCATGGAAGGCGGCAAGCCCAAGGTAATCGAAAATGCAGAAGGCGCGCGCACGACGCCGTCGATCGTCGCTTTCGCCAAGGATGGCGAGCGGCTGGTCGGCCAGCCCGCCAAGCGGCAGGCTGTCACTAACCCCGAAAACACCGTCTTTGCCGTAAAGCGCCTGATCGGCCGCCGCTTTGACGATCCGATCACCAAGAAGGACACCGAGCTGGTGCCTTACCACATCGTCAAAGGGCCCAATGGCGATGCCTGGGTGAAGGCGGGTGGCGAGGATTATTCGCCGGCGCAGATTTCTGCCTTCACGCTGCAGAAGATGAAGGAAACCGCCGAGAGCTATCTGGGTGAGACCGTGACGCAGGCAGTAATCACCGTGCCCGCCTATTTCAACGACGCGCAGCGTCAGGCGACCAAGGACGCGGGCAAGATTGCCGGCCTGGAAGTGCTGCGCATCATCAACGAGCCGACCGCAGCGGCGCTGGCTTATGGCCTTGAAAAGCAGGATGGCAAGACGATTGCCGTTTACGATCTTGGCGGCGGCACGTTCGACATCTCGATCCTCGAGATCGGCGATGGCGTGTTCGAAGTGAAGGCCACCAACGGCGACACCTTCCTGGGCGGCGAAGATTTCGACAACAAGCTGCTCAATTTCCTGGCCGAAGACTTCAAGAAGGCCGAGGGCATCGACCTGACCAAGGACAAGCTCGCGCTTCAGCGCCTGAAGGAAGGGGCGGAAAAGGCGAAGATCGAGCTGTCGTCGGCCGCGACGACCGAGGTCAACCTGCCCTTCATCACCGCCGATCAGAATGGCCCCAAGCATCTCGTCAAGTCGATCACGCGCGCCGATCTGGAGCGGCTGGTCGAGGACCTGATCCAGCGCACGCTCGAGCCTTGCCGTAAGGCAATGGCCGATGCCGGCGTAAAGGCGGCGCAGATCGACGAGGTCGTGCTCGTCGGCGGCATGACGCGGATGCCCAAGGTGCGCCAGGTCGTGAAGGAATTCTTCGGCAAGGAACCGCATTCGGGCGTCAATCCTGACGAAGTCGTGGCGATGGGCGCTGCCATTCAGGCGGGCGTGCTGCAGGGTGACGTGAAGGACGTGCTGCTGCTCGACGTGACGCCGCTGTCGCTCGGCATCGAGACGCTGGGCGGCGTGTTCACGCGCATGATCGATCGCAACACGACGATCCCGACCAAGAAGTCGCAGACCTATTCGACCGCCGATGACAATCAGCAGGCGGTGACGATCCGCGTGTTCCAGGGCGAGCGCGAGATGGCCGCCGATAACAAGATGCTGGGCCAGTTCGATCTGGTCGGCATTCCGCCTGCCCCGCGCGGTGTGCCGCAGATCGAGGTCACGTTCGATATCGACGCGAACGGCATCGTCAATGTCAGCGCTCGCGACAAGGGCACCGGCAAGGAACAGCAGATCCGCATCCAGGCATCTGGTGGACTCAGCGATCGCGACATTGAACAGATGGTGCGCGATGCCGAGCAGTTCGCTGAGGAAGACAAGAAGCGGCGCGAGGCGGCTGAAGCCAAGAATAACGCCGAATCGCTGATCCACACCACCGAGCGCCAGCTGGCCGACAATGGCGACAAGATCGATGCCGCGCTGAAGGGCGAGATCGAGGCGGCGGTTGCCGAAACCAAGACGGCGGTTGAAGGTGGCGATGCCGAAGCAATGAAGGAAAAGGCCAATGCCCTGGCACAGGTAGCGATGAAGCTTGGCCAGGCGATCTACGAGAAGCAGGCGGCGGAAGAAGCCCAGGGAGCGGGTGCGCCGGGGGGCGAGCCTGCTGGTGAGACAGCCGCTGCTGAAGATGTTGTTGACGCCGAGTTTTCGGAAGTTGATGAGAACAAAGCGTAAATTTTAGAGTAATGCGTGTCTCTCACCCGTCTTGCCGGCTTTTGGCCGGTAGACGGGTGGCGGGCGGGGGCGGAAAATGACCACCGAAGTCGATTTCTACGAACTGCTCGAGTGCGAGCGTGGCGCCGACGATGCGACGATCAAGTCGTCATACCGCAAATTGGCAATGAAATATCATCCGGACAGAAATGCCGGATGCAAGGATTCCGAAACGCGCTTCAAGGCGATTTCGGAAGCCTATGATGTGCTGAAGGATCCCCAGAAGCGCGCTGCTTATGATCGCTTTGGCCATGCCGCGTTTCGGCAGGGCGCGGGTCATGGTGGCGGCGGCGGCGATGATTTTGGCGCGTTCAGCGATATCTTCGAGAATATCTTCGGCGAATTCATGGGCGGCGCGCGTGGCGGCGGTGGGCGTGCAAGCGCCCGGCGCGGCGCGGATTTGCGCTATGACATGGAAATCAGCCTGGAAGATGCGTTCCACGGCAAATCGACCGACATCACGGTCGACGTGTCGGGCGCATGCGATAGCTGCTCGGGCAGCGGCGCGCGGCCGGGCACGAGCGCCAAGGGCTGCCACACCTGCGGTGGGCACGGCAAAGTGCGCGCGCAGCAGGGCTTCTTCGTCGTTGAGCGGACATGCCCTGCCTGCCACGGTGCGGGCCAGATCATTGCGGACCCTTGTCCGTCGTGTCGCGGTCAGGGTCGGGTCGACAAGACCAAGACGCTCGCCGTCAATATTCCCGCCGGCGTGGATGAAGGAACCCGCGTTCGCCTGACCGGCGAGGGCGAGGCTGGTGCGCGCGGTGCCCCGCCAGGGGACCTCTACATTTTCCTACACATCGCGCGACACGCGATTTTCGAGCGTGAGGGGACGACGCTGTTCGCTCGTGCCCCGATCAGCTTCTCGACAGCCGCGCTGGGCGGCGAGATCACGATCCCGGGCCCCGATGGCGAGCAGCATGTGATCCGCATTGCGCCCGGCGTGCAAAGCGGGCGAGAGTTGCGGCAGCGCGGCGCCGGCATGCCGGTATTGCAGGGGCGCGGTCGGGGCGATCTGGTTATCCGGATCGAGGTGGAAACGCCGACGAAGCTCAACCAGCGCCAGCGAGAGCTGCTGGAAGAGTTCCGTGCGACGGAAACCGGGCAGGAAAGCCCCCAGTCATCCGGGTTCTTCGCCAAGCTCAAGAGCGCCTGGGGCTGAACCCCTGGCACTCGTTGTCAGTTGCCAAACACGCGGGCAAAGATCGTGTCGACATGCTTGAGGTGATAGCCCAGATCGAACTTGGCCTCGATCTCTGTGGCCGGCAGCGCGGCAAGCACATCCGGGTCCGCCTTTAGCAGATCGAGCAGTGACAGGGCCCCGTCGCTCTCCCACACCTTCATCGCGTTGCGCTGAACCAGTGCATAGGCATCCTCCCGGCTGACGCCCGCCTGGGTCAAGGCGAGCAGCACCCGCTGCGAGTGAACAAGGCCCCCCATCTTGTTGAGATTCTTTGCCATCCGTTCTGGATAGACCACCAGTTTGTCCATCACGCCCGTCAACCGGGCAAGCGCGAAATCAAGCGTGATGGTCGCATCGGGGCCGATATAGCGCTCGACCGAGCTATGGCTGATGTCGCGCTCATGCCACAGCGCCACATTTTCCAGCGCCGGCGTCACATAACCGCGGACCATGCGAGCGAGGCCGGTGAGGTTTTCCGTCAGCACCGGGTTGCGCTTGTGCGGCATGGCCGATGAGCCCTTTTGCCCTGGTGAGAAATATTCCTCTGCCTCCAGCACTTCGGTGCGCTGGAGATGGCGGATTTCGGTCGCCAGTCGTTCAATCGAGCTGGCGATTACGCCGAGCGTTGCAAAGAACATCGCGTGGCGATCGCGCGGGATGACTTGCGTGGAAACCGGTTCAATCGTCAGCCCAAGCTTGGCCGCGACATGCGCCTCCACCGATGGATCGATATTGGCAAAGGTGCCAACGGCGCCTGAAATCGCACAGGTCGCAATATCGGCGCGCGCCGCCACCAGCCGGGCGCGGTTGCGGGCAAATTCGGCATGCGCCTGCGCCAGCTTGAGCCCGAAGGTGACAGGCTCGGCATGAATGCCATGGCTGCGGCCGATGGTGGGGGTGAGCTTATGTTCGCGCGCGCGCCGTTCAAGCACTACCAGCAGTGCGTCGATATCGGCGATGAGCAGGTCGCTCGCCCGCGCGAGTTGCACTGATAGACAGGTGTCGAGCACGTCCGATGATGTCATGCCCTGGTGCATGAAGCGCGCCTCATCGCCCACCTGCTCGGCAACCCAGGTAAGGAAGGCGATGACATCATGCTTGGTCACGGCCTCGATCGCATCGATGGCTGCCACATCGATCGCGGGGTTGGTTGCCCACCACGACCATAAGGCTGCCGCTGCGGATTCAGGCACGACGCCGATCTGTGCCAGTCCATCGGTTGCGTGGGCCTCGATCTCGAACCAGATGCGGAAACGGGCTTCCGGTGCCCAGATGGCGACCATATCGGGGCGGGAATAACGGGGGATCATCGGCGTTCCTTGGAGCGGCTGTCAGCGGATCGTCGCGTGCGGCGAACGGACTCGGGTTCAGCCGGGCAGTAGCAGGGACAAGTCGCCGCGCCAAACCCTGTCAGTCCCGCATCCAATCGGCCCAAATAGGGTTGATCGTGACGAGGCGGCTCTGAAAATGTTGAGCCGATCTCTTTGATTTGACCTAGAAATTGGAGAAGATAGATGATCAGATATACGCTTTTGGCGGGTGCGGTAATGATCGCGACACCTGCTTTTGCCCAACAGACGGCCACACCGGCAACCCAGCCCATACCGCCATCGGCACCGAGCTCGACCGATCCAGTCGGGTCGCAGACGACCGACCCCATGCAGTCTGCGCCTACGGCACCCGCACAGACCCAGGCCGATGCATCCGCCTCGGCCAAGCCGGCGACCAGCGCAGACCAGATTGCCCAGGCCGTGGAAGCGGACTTCCCGAAATATGATGTCGATGCGAGTGGATCGCTCAATGCGGCAGAGTTCGGCAGCTGGATGACGACGCTCCGCGCATCGACCAACAGCGCAGCGGCAGTTGACAGCACTGAGACGAAGAAATGGCTGAAGGACGCTTTTGCTCAGGCGGACATCGACAAGAGCAAGGGCGTTTCAAAAAGCGAGCTCACCGGGTTTTTGGCGAAGGGCAAAGGGTGAACCCATACCGCGCCGAATAGAAGCTTGACCCGTTAGTCCGGTCGGCGGCCGCGTCACTCCCTTTGGCGCGGCCGTTGCCCGTCTTGAACCTGTCAGATCAACCCTTGCGCCCGCAAGCTGACATGGCCCGTCGCGCCGATGATGATATGGTCGTGGACGGCAATGCCAAGGCGTTTTGCGGCTTCGGCGATTTGGCGGGTCAACTCGATATCGGCGCGGCTGGGTGCCGGATCACCGCTTGGGTGGTTATGGACGAGGATGATGGCGGCTGATCCCAGATCGATCGCGCGCCTGACGACTTCGCGAACGTGGACCGTCGCCTCATCGATCGACCCCTCGCTAATCAACTCATCGCGGATCAGCATGTTGCGGGTGTTCAAATGCAGCACGCGGACACGTTCGATAACGTGGTGCGCCATATCGGCATGGAGATAATCGATCAGTGCCTGCCAATTGGCCAATATGGGGCGCTGGGCAACCTCGGCGCGCAGCAAGCGAAGCGCCGTCGCCTGGGCGATCTTGATGGCGGCGACGGCGGTTTCGCCCATGCCGCTCACCCTCAACAGGGCTTCGGGATCAGCCGTGAAAACGCCGCCAATGCCACCAAATTCAAGCAGTAGCGCCTTTGCAAGCGGCTTGGTATCACGCCGGGGAATAGCCAGCGCGAGAAGATATTCCACCAGTTCATGGTCGAGCAGCCCATCGGCCCCATTGCCAAGCAGGCGGCTCCTTAGGCGAGCGCGGTGCCCGCTATTGTCGGTCTCGGGAACGCTCATCTCGTGGTAACGATTACGCATTCTTGGACAGGCAGGCAATTGCGCAAGCGAAAGTGCAGCCTATGGTTGGGGGTGCCGCTGCGCGCGGCGGGTGGGAGTAGCAAGTGCCGTGATGGCTGGAAGCGAAGACGCGGCGCATCAGGCAAAGCGCCGCCGACGATGGTTGAGCGGCGGATCGCGCTGGGCGCTGGGCGTGGCGGTTGTCACGCTGGCTGGCCTGTTGGTGCTGTGGTTCCAGCGCAAGCCGATCGCCGACAATTATGTCCAGCGCGCGCTGCGTGCCCGGAACGTGGCGGCGCGTTACGACATTGCTGATCTGGGCTTTAGCCGACAACGGTTGACCCACTTGATCATCGGCGATCCGCGCCACCCGGATCTGGTTGCCGATTGGGTGGAGGTTGCGACCAGCTTGGGATTGTCGGGCGTGCAGGTGACGGGCATCCGTGCCGGCCATGTCCGCATGCGGGGGCGGATTGCAAATGGCCGCCTGACGCTGGGGGCCATTGATCGACTATTGCCGCCGACTGAGGGCAAGCCTTTTTCGCTCCCGGCGCTCAACCTCGACATCGCCGATGGCCGAATGCGATTGGAGACAGCGCAGGGGATTGTGGGGATAAAGCTCTCCGGCCGGGGGCCGCTTGCCAATGGGTTTGCTGGCCATGCTGGCGTGGCCTCTCCGCTTCTGGTTGCCGGCGGATGTGCCGCCGACCAGATGGCAGCGACGCTGGCGATCAAGATCACCGATCGCCAGCCGAGTATGAGCGGGCCGATCCGCGCCGCCGAAATACGTTGCGGGACGACGCGTCTCACAGGAACGCGCGCAACGGTCGACGCGATCCTGGACGAACGTCTCGATCGGTGGCGCGGCAAGGCGGCGCTGGCAGTCGCATCGGTGAACCACCCCACGGTGCGCCTCGGCGCGCTTGCCGGTTCGGTCGATTTCGACGGATCGACCCGCCGAACGACTGGCAATCTCGATCTACAGACCACGGCCATCCAATCGGCGATGGGCCAAAGTCAGCAGAGCCAGGTCGCTGGCACCTACCGGATCGGCACAGCGGGACTGGGTTTCAGCGGGACTGCCAGCGCGCAAGGGGCGGCGATTGCGCCGCGGTTGTCGGCATCGCTGGGTCGCTATGCCAATGCCGCGCGGGGGACGCCGGTCGCGTCGCTCTGGGGGAAGTTGGTCGATGCCGCGCAACAGGCAGCGCGTCGTTTTTCGCTGTCGGCCGACATCGCCATCGACCAGTCGGGGAGTTCCACCAGGCTGGCGCTGGCCCGCACGACCCTGCAATCCGCAACTGGCAGCACGATCAGCCTGAGCGGCGGGGACGGAATCGAAATCGACCAACGCGGCGTCCGGCTGAACGGCGTGCTGGCACTAGTCGGTGGTGGGCTGCCCGAGGCGGCGATTGAGGTGCATCAATCCGCTCCAGGTGCGCCGGTGCTCGGCAGTGCCCTGGTTCGGCCCTATGCCGCAGGGCGGGACAGGCTTGCCTTGGCGGCGGTGGACTTCACCGCGAGCCCGAGCGGGGCAACGCGTATCTCTACCCGCGCAACAGTATCCGGCCCGCTTGGCACCGGCAGGGTCGAGGCGGCAAGCCTGCCGATCGAGGCCTATTGGAACGGTCATGGACGCCTGCGCGTCAATCCGGGTTGCGCGCCCTTGTCATTCGAGCGGCTGGCGATCAGCGGCCTTGCGCTCGGCAAGACCCGGCTTGGCCTGTGTGCGTCCGGACAGGCGCTCGTCAGCATTGACGGCGGCACGCTCAGCGGCGGTGGGGCGATCAAGGCACCGGTCCTGGTCGGCTCGCTCGGTAGCGCGCCCGTCTCATTGGCGGCGGATGAGGTGCATTTTGGCTTGGCGCGGCAGGATTTCGGCGCATCCGCCGTCCGGGCAAGGCTGGGTTCCCCCGAGCGTGAGTCGATGCTTGATGTGATGAGCGTCTCCGGCCAAATTGCCGATGGCGGTGCGACCGGGCTGTTCAGCGGTGGAGCGGGGCACATCGCCAAAGTGCCGCTGCAGCTCTCGGGCGGCGCGGGCAATTGGCAGCTCTCAGGCGGGAAGCTTGGCATAGCCGGTCAGCTGACGGTTGCCGACGCTGATCCCGAGCCGCGCTTTTACCCGCTCGTCAGCAGGGACATCGCCTTCACGCTCGAAAACAATGCGATTCACGCGACCGGTGCCCTTACCACGCCAACCACCAATGCCCTCGTTTCCAACGTTACGCTGGTGCATGATCTCGAAAAGAGCACCGGCTCTGCCGACCTTGTCGTGCCGGGCCTTGTCTTTGGACCTGCCCTGCGCCCCGATCAGCTGACGCGCTTCACCTTTGGTGTGATCGCCGACGTCGTCGGCACGGTCACCGGCAATGGCCATATCGGCTGGACACCCGATGGCGTTACCAGCAACGGCGCGTTCAAGACGAGCAATACGGCTCTCGCCGCCGCCTTTGGCCCGGTGACCGGGCTGTCGGGCGAAATCCGCTTTACCGATCTCCTCAACCTGGAAAGCGCGCCCGCGCAGGTGGCGACGATCGCCTCGGTCAATCCGGGCATTCCTGTGCTCGACGGCATGGTCCGCTATCAAACATTATCGGGCGCCAAAATCGCGGTGGAAGGCGCGCGCTGGCCGTTTGCCGGTGGTGAACTGATCCTCGAGCCGTCCGTGCTTGATTTCAGCGCGCCGAGTGACCGCCGGCTGACCTTTAGGGTCGTTGGCGTCGATGCCGCGCAATTCCTGCAACAATTCGATTTCAAGAATCTGGATGCGACCGGCACCTTCGATGGCGCGCTGCCGATGATTTTCGATTCGACCGGCGGGCGGATTGAAGGCGGTCACCTGACGGTGCGCGAATCGGGTGGCACGATCGCCTATGTCGGCGAGGTGTCGCAAAAGGATCTGGGCTTCTGGGCCAACATGGCGTTCGATGCGCTCAAATCGCTGCGCTACAAGAGCCTCTATATCGACATGAATGGCCCGCTGGCCGGTGAAATGATCACGGATGTGCGCTTTGCTGGCATCAGCCAGGGAGAGGGGACCAAGAGCAACTTCCTGATCCGTCGGCTGCAGAAATTACCGCTGGTGTTCAACGTGCGCATCGCTGCGCCGTTCCGGCAGCTGATCGATTCGGTGCAGTCTTATTATGATCCAAAGCGCCTTATCGACCGCAACCGGGCCGAACTGATCCGCGCTGAGGCAGAGGGGACCGATCCCCAAGGGCAACCCACGCCACAACCAGCCGCCGAACCCACACCGAAAGCTGACAAGCCCGTTCAGCCCCCCGCAAGCGAGCCCATGCCATGAACGATATCGGATTGACGAAAGACGCCGGGAGACCGACCAAGCGTGACATGAAGAGAATGATGACAGCAGCGCTGATTGGCGCAACGGCCCTGACAGCCGGGTGTGTGAACGTGACCGCACCGGACAAGCCGATTGTCATCAATCTCAACATCAAGATCACGCAGGAAGTGGTGTTCCGGCTCGACGGCAAGGCAAAAGAGCTCATCCAGAGCAACCCGGAGATTTTTTGAGATGACGAACACTGGCAAGACGATGAAACTGGCAGTCGCGGTGGCGATGCTCGGCGTCGCTGGCCTTTGGGCCGGCGGAGCGATGGCACAGCGCACGCCTGAATATCAGGCCGCGCGCGCTGAGGGCCTGGTTGGCGAGCAGATGGATGGATATCTCGGCATTGTGGGGTCGGCGACGCCCGCGCTTCGTGCGCTGGTGAGCGATCTCAACATCCAGCGAAAAGCGGCCTACACCAAAAGTGCTGCGGCAAGCGCGACGATTGAACAATTTGCCTTTGCATCGGGCTGCAATCTGATTGCCAAGACGGTACCGGGCGAAAAATATCAGGCACCCGATGGCAGCTGGAAGACGCGGACCAGCGCGCCACCGGAGCGCGATTCGCGCTGTATCTGAACCGCAGTTGCCAGGCGCGTTCCCGGCCGTGACGGCGCTGGGAATGCGCCCGGTTGACTTGCCCGCCCCCCCTTTCTAAACGGACCCCGCATCGGCGGCCTCGGTCTGACGGTGCTTGGCGTCGCCCGCTTGTTGCGCGGCGGCGTTTTCTTATCAGGATGTGCTCTCGTTGGCTGACGATCGCCAGAACGGACCCGATGATCTTGCGGCCCGAATTGCGCGAGCGAAGGCAGAGCATGAAACCGCTGGTCATTCGGCGGCGACAGCATCTGAGAATAAGGGCTGGGCGATCGGCATTGAATTTGTCGGCCTGGTTCTGGTGTCTACGGCCATTGGCTGGGGCATCGACAACTACACCGGCCTTGGGTCAAAGCCCTGGGCCATGATCATCATGCTGGTGTTTGGCTTTGCCGCCGGCGTCTATCGCGCGATGCAGACATCGTCGCAGTTTGACGCCGACCCCACCAGCAGCAACAGGAAGTAAGGCGACCGATATGGCCGGCCCGATGGAACAGTTCGCGCTCAAGGTGCTCAAGCCGCTGAATGTGGCCGGTTTCGATGCGTCCTTCACCAATTCGTCGCTGTGGATGGCGGTTGCCGTCACGGCGATTGCGATCTTCCTGTTCGTCGGTACTGCCAAGCCGCAGCTCGTGCCCGGGCGCATGCAGGCGGCGGTCGAGTATCTTTATGATTTCGTGCGCAACATGCTCGACGAGAATGTCGGCCCCGAAGGGCGGCGCTTTGTCCCGCTGCTGTTTTCGCTCTTCATTTTCGTGCTGGTGTGCAACCTGCTTGGGCTGATCCCGTGGGTTGGTGCGTTCACGCCGACCAGCCACATCGCGGTCACCTTTGGCCTTGCGCTGCTGGTATTCGTGATCGTGGTGATCGTCGGTTTCGCCAATCACGGCCTGCACTTCTTCAGCCTGTTCTGGCCCAAGAACACCTTCCTGCCGCTGGCGATGTTCGTGGCCGCGATCGAGTTCCTCAGCTTCCTCAGCCGGCCATTCACGCTCGCCATTCGTTTGTTCGCCAACATGACGGCGGGCCACGTGCTGCTCAAGGTGTTCGGCACCTTCGTCGTCGCGCTCGGCTCTTTCGGCGCGCTGCCCTATGTGTTTGGTGTCCTGCCGCTCGCGGTCAACGTCGCGCTGTCGGCGCTCGAGGTGCTGATCGCGGTGGTCCAGGCCTATGTTTTCGCGCTGCTCGCCTCGCTCTATTTGAACGATGCGATCAATCTACACTAAGTTGCCCATTAAACTACTGATTTAACTTGAAAGGTTTTACTATGGACGTTGGTTCGGCAAAGGTTATCGGCGCAGGTCTCGCAGCGATTGGTGCGGGTCTCGCGGCAATCGGCGTGGGCTCGATCTTCGGTCAGTATCTGAACGGCGCGCTGCGCAATCCAGAAGCTGATGCCAAGATGGGCGGCCGCCTGATCTTCGGTTTCGCTGTGACAGAAGCGCTCGGCCTGATCGCGGCCGTCGTCGCGCTCGCGCTCGCCTTCTCGTAAGACTCGCCATTTGCCGTAAAGGGCGGGATCAATGCCTCAGTTTGAATTTGCGACTGTCTTCTGGCCACAGCTGATCTGGCTCGCGATCTTTTTCGCGATCCTGTATTTCGGCATCGTCCAGCTCACTTTGCCGAAGCTCGGCAAGGTGGTGACGGCGCGTGAAGATCAGATGAAGGGCGATCTCGCCACCGCGGAAAAGGCGCAGGCCCAGGCGACCCAGTTTGGCCTGGATTATGATGCCGGCGTTGCTGCCGCCCAGGAATCGGCGCGGGCACAGCTCACCGCCGCGCGCCTGTCGGCAACGGCGTCGGTGGAAGCCAAGCTCGCCGCCGCCAATGTGGCGCTCGACGCCAAGGCGGCAGCGGCGCAGGCCTCGCTCGATGCCGCTCGCAGCAATGCGCTGGCGGAAATCGAGACCGTCGCGGCGGAGGCGGCAACCGCCATTGTCGAGAAGCTGACCGGCACCCGGCCGGCCGATGCCGATGCGGTTTCGGCCGCGCGCGCGGCGCTGGCATAAGGAACGGCTGCGATGAACATCTTCCTTCTCGCCGCTGCCGAAGTGGCTGGCCATGACGAACATGGTCCCACGCTGCTCGGGCTGAGTGCCGAGGGCTGGGTTTATGTCGGCCTCACCATTTTCCTGCTGCTGGCGGTCTTCGTGGCCAAGGCACCGCAGAAAATCACCGAGGCGCTGGACGCTCGCATCGCCAACACCAAGCGTCAGCTGGATGAGGCAAGTGCGATCCGGGCCGAGGCAGAGGCGCTGCTCGCTGATGCCAAGAAGCGCAGCGCGGCCAGTGCTGGTGACGCTGCCGCGATCATCGCCAATGCCGAAGCCGAAGCGAAGCTGATGCTCGCCAAGGCCGAAGCCGATGCCACCGATCTGATGGCGCGCCGCGCCAAGATGGCTGAGGACAAGATTGGCGCCGCCGAGCGCGGTGCCGTTGCTGAGGTTCGCGCCAAGGCCGCCGATGCCGCCACGCGCGCCGCCGCCGCCATTATCGCGGACCGGCATGACGCTAGTGCCGACAAGCCGCTGGTCGATCGCACGATCGCAGGACTCGGCCGGGTCAATTGACGGCGGGGCGGGGGTTTCCCGCCCGTCTAGCATTCCCCGCAATTTTGCGCTGATATGTAACCGGCGATTCGCGCCCACCCTTTCAGAAAGTGCTCCCATGAAGCTGATTGCCGCCGCCGCATTGTTGATGGTTTCCGCGACCCCGGTCCTCGCCCAGACGACCGCCGCCCCAATGCCGGCTACACCTGCCCCCGCGACCCCGACGGTCACGCCTGGTGCCGCTGCCACCGGCAAATACACGGTCGATACCCCGATTGAGCAGCTCGTTGCCGATCCTGCCGCCAAGGCTGTCCTCGAATCTGCGATCCCTGGTATCTCGGCGCATCCAAGCTTCGATCAGTTCAAGGCCATGAGTCTGACGCAGGTGCAGCCCTATTCGGGCGGCGCAATCACCGATGAGATCGTCAAGAAGGTTGCCGAAGGCCTCGCGACGATCAAGTAAAGTTCCAAGCGCCGCCGGCCTGAATCCGGGTCGGCGGCGCATCTTTCAGTAACGCAGCATCAACCGCCGGGCGATGGCGGGCGATAGATTGTGAACGAAGCTCAATAGCTTCGTCATGCCGATATTGGCCTCGGCCCGATCGGCCTCGATCGCCACCACTATCTCGCGCGCGCAATCGATTACCGGCATTTTCTTGCGCGTCTGCGCCGCCGTCATCCGCGTCTCGACCACTGGCGGCAGCACCTCCATTACGTGCACGCACGATCCCGCCAGCTGCGCGCGCAGCGCCATGGTGTAGCTGCGCAAGGCCGCCTTGGTCGCGCAATAGACTGGGGATCCCTTGTTTGGCGCGATCGCGAGCCCTGAGGTGACGTTGACGATCATCGCCGCCGGCCGCGCTTTCAGCATTGTGATGAGATTCGTAACGAGGTGGATCGGCGTCGTCAGGTTCAGCGCGATGCATTCATCGACATTAGCGAGATCGACGGCACCATTGATGTCGTACGTCGCGCCCTTGCCGGCATTGTTGATCAAAATATCGATTGGTCGTTGGCGCACCGCCTCCAGCACGGCCACGCGCCCGGCTTCGGTCGCCAGATCGGCCTCGATCGCAACGAAACCCTCGCCGCGCGCATGCTCGATCCGTGCCGGGTCGCGACCGCAGACCATGACGACGGCGCCCTTGTCGCGCAGGGCTCGCGCGACAGCCAGACCGATGCCATCGGTACCCCCCGTCACCAACACGTGCTTGCCGTGGATATGCATGAAATCTCTCCCTCTTGCCGCCAACATAGGCGTTGTTGTGCCCCGCAAGCAGCCTTAACTGAAAGGCCATGACCACGCCCCATCAACCCGATCGCTTCAATGAGGCCAAGGCGACCTTCACGGTGCGCGGGTCTGACACGCCCGATCTCGAGTCCGGGGTCGCCGCGATCCGCAACGTGCTCGCCACGCTGCCCGCGCGCCCGGGCGTGTACCGGATGCAGGATGCGCGCGGCGATGTGCTGTATGTCGGCAAGGCCCGCGCGCTGAAGAACCGCGTGACCAACTACACGCAGGTCGATCGCCTGCCCAAGCGGCTCCAGCGGATGGTGGCGCAAACCCGATCGATGACGATCGTCACGACGAATAATGAGGCGGAGGCGCTGCTGCTCGAGGCGCAGCTGATCAAGCGCTATCGCCCCGCATACAACGTGCTGCTGCGCGACGACAAAAGCTTTCCCTTCATCCTGCTGCGCGCCGATCATGATTTTCCGCGCATCCAGAAGCACCGAGGCGCGCGGCGCGCGAAGGGCGATTATTACGGGCCCTTTGCCAGTGCGGGGTCGGTCAACACGACGCTGAACGCCTTGCAGAAACTGTTCCTGCTGCGATCGTGCACCGATGGCTTCATGAAGCGGCGCGATCGGCCGTGTCTGCTGTATCAGATCAAGCGCTGCTCTGCGCCATGTGTGGGCCGGATCGGCGCGGAGGATTATGCGGAGCTCGTCGCTGACGCCAAAGCGTTCCTCGCCGGCAAATCGACCGAGGTGCAGGCCAAGCTCGGCCAGCAGATGGAGGCAGCGGCCGAAGCGATGGATTTCGAACTCGCGGCCATCCTGCGGGACCGGTTGCGCGCGCTGACCTTCATCCAGGGATCGCAGGCAATCAACGCCGAAGGGGTCGGCGACGCGGATATCTTTGCGCTGGCGTGCCGTGACGGGGTGATGGGGATCCAAGCCTTCTTCATCCGTGGCGGGCAGAATTGGGGGCACCGCAGCTTTTTCCCCGCCCATACCAATGACGTGCCCGAAGACGAGGTACTGAGCGCCTTTCTCACGCAATTTTACGAGGAAGTGCCGCCGGCCAGGACGGTGTTCGTCGATCGCGCGCTTCCCGAGGCGGCATTGCTTGCCGAGGTGATGAGCACCCAGGCGGGGCGCAAGGTGGAGCTATCAGTACCGCAACGCGGCGTACGGCGGCGCCTGCTTGATCAGGCCAAGCGTAATGCCGAGGAAGCGCTGGAGCGACGGCTGGCCGAGAGCACGACGCAGGCGAAACTGTTGCGCGAAGTCGCCGAGCTGTTCGATCTCGGGGAGCCACCCGACCGGATCGAAGTCTATGACAACAGCCACATCCAGGGCACCAATGCGTTGGGGGCAATGGTCGTCGCGGGGCCGGAGGGTTTCCGCAAGAGCCAGTACCGCAAGTTCAACATCAAGCGACCGGAGACGATCGCCGGCGACGATTTCGGTATGATGCGCGAGGTGTTCAGCCGCCGGTTCCAGCGCGCGCAGGATGAGGACCCCGATCGCGACGCGGGCGACTGGCCCGATCTGGTGCTCATCGATGGCGGGCGCGGCCAGCTCAACGCGTGCAAGGCCGTGCTCGAGGAGATGGGGATCGAGGATGTCTGCCTCGTCGGCATCGCCAAGGGGCCACATCATGGCCGCGACGGGCGCGAGGTGTTCCATATGATGGACGGCCGCGAATTCCAGCTGCCGGTCAATGCGCCGGTCCTGTTCTATCTCCAGCGATTGCGGGACGAGGTTCACCGGTTCGCGATCGGCGCGCACCGGGCCAAACGCGCCAAGGCGATCGGGGCGAGCCCCCTTGACGATGTGCCTGGCATCGGCCCCGCGCGCAAAAAGGCGCTGTTGATGCATTTCGGCACCGCGCGCGCGGTGCGCAATGCGAGCCTGGAGGATTTGCAAAAGGCACCGGGTGTATCCACCGCCATGGCGCAAGGGTTGTACGATTTTTTCCACGCCCGCTAAACGGGTCGTGGAAACAATTTGTCACACAGCGGGTTGGGGAAATATTCACGCTGTGCCGATAGACCGACGCAATGGCTACTCGTGTCTTTCTGACCGTCGATACCGAGATTGTTTGGCGTCACCATGCCGCGGGGCATGATCTGGCGACGCTATGCGACCGCTCGTTCGAGCCAGCAGGGGTCGGCGTCACCTATCAACTGGCGACGCTGGCGCGGCATGGCCTGAAGGCCTGTTTTTTTATCGATCCCATGCCGGCGACGATCTTCGGGCTCGATCCGATCAAGCGGGTGGTCGATCGGGTGCTAAGTGCGGGGCAGGGCGTGCAGTTGCACCTTCATCCCAACTGGATCGGTGCGGCAGCGGGTGACCGTGGGAGCAGTTACGCTCGGTTCCAGCTGTGCGAGTTCAGCCGCGATGAACAGCGTGATCTGATTGAGCAGGCGCGCGACTTGCTCGTCGCGGCAGGCGCTCCCAAACCGCTCGCCTTTCGGGCGGGCAGCTATGCGGCGAATGACGACACATTGTCAGTGCTTGCCGAGCTCGGTTTCGAATATGATTCGAGCCACGATGGGTCAAACCATCCCTGGCCAAGCAACATCGGCTTGTCCCCGCGTCAAATCGCCCCAGTAAAGCGTCTGGGTATCACCGAAATCCCGGTGACAGTGATCGAGGACAGCCCGGAAACGCTGCGTACCGTCCAGATTTGCGCGCTGTCGATCGCCGAAATGCGCGCCGCGCTCGTTCATGCGGCGGCCCTGGGCCATCAGGTGGTGACCATCGTCAATCATGGCTTTGAACTCGCCAATCGATCCGGCACCGGGCCCAACGCGGTCCATGTCCGCCGTTTCGATGCGCTGTGCGCGTTCCTTGGCGAGCAGCAGGGCAAGCTGCCGACGACGCATTTCAAGGACCTGCCGGGGATTCCGCTCGAGCTGGGCCGGGGCGACGCGCCGCTGGCCGCCAGCGCGCTCCGGCGGCGCTGGCGCCAGGCCGAGCAGCTCTGGTCGAATCTGGTCGCCGAGCGCGCGGCGTGACCGCAACGCGACTGCCGCTGCGGTTCCAGATCGGCGCGCGCACGCTGTTCGCGGTCGAGCGGCAGTTAGTGCGCATGTCGCTGACGCTGGACGAGGCGCTCGCTGCGCGCGCGCCGGCGTTGCCATCGCTCGATCGCGATGCAGATGGCTATGCGATCACCTCCTTGCCTGAAACCCAGCTCGCGACCGTTGCGGTGGGCGGTCTTTTTCCCTTCGTCCGCCAACGCTACACGCGCCATTTCATCGATCTCACCACCGGTTTCGACGCCTATCTGGCCGCGCTCAGCGCGAACACGCGGTCGGGGATCAAGCGCAAGGCGAAGAAGCTCGCACAGGCATCGGGCGGGTCGCTCGACGTGCGGCGTTTCCGGACGCCGGCGGAGATTGAAGGCTTCCACAAGGTCGCGAGCGCACTCTCGCGCAAAACCTATCAGGCGAAGCTGCTCGGCGGCGGACTGCCCGATGACGCGCGCTTCGCGCAGGCAATGTTCGCGCTGGCGGCAGCCGATTCGGTGCGGGCGTGGCTGCTCTATGTCGAGGGGCAGCCGGTCGCCTATCTCTATTGCCCCATCGAAGCCGGCACGGTCCGCTACGACCATGTTGGCCATGATCCCGACGTCGCCGATTTGTCACCCGGCAGCGTGCTGCAGATGGAAGCAATGCGCGATTTGTTCGACGAAGGCTGTCACAGGCGCTTCGACTTCACCGAAGGCGAGGGACAACACAAGCGTCAGTTCGCGACGGGCGGTGTTGCGTGCGCCGACCTGCTGCTGCTGCGCCC
Organism: uncultured Stakelama sp.; assembly: GCA_964638495.1. GTDB lineage: Bacteria > Pseudomonadota > Alphaproteobacteria > Sphingomonadales > Sphingomonadaceae > Sphingomonas. Next base: position 43,117 of record CAZXBM010000011.1, read on the forward strand.
GACACTGGCCAACCGCGCGGTGGTGGCGGCGCTCGGCGGGTTCGACCGCGCAATGGCGCGGGCGAAGCAATTGGTGGCGCAGCGCGGACTCCAGCGCTTCGCCCGGCATTTGCGCCGCTGATTTCCGGCCTGCGTTTGCGCGCGCTATAGCGATGCGATGCATATCCGCGCCGAAGCCCTGATCCTTGCCGTTCGCTGGCATGGCGAGCACGGCGCGATCGTGAGGGCACTCACCAGCGAGCATGGGGTACAGCCGGGCTATATCCGGGGAGGGCGGTCACGCCGGATCACCCCGATTGTGCAGCCCGCAAACACCGTGCTGGGTGAATGGCGCGCCCGCACCGATGCGCAGCTGAGCGGGCTGACGGTCGAGCTGATCCGCAGCCGCGCGCCACTGTTTGCCGAGCCATTGCCCGCCGCGGCGCTTGATTGGGTAACGACATTGACGACCGCGGCACTGCCCGAGGCGCAGCCCTTTCCAGCCCTGTACGGTGCGTTGGGCGCGTTGATCGACGCCGTGGAGGCGGCCCCTGCCGCTCGCGGCTGGGCAGCGGCGCTCGTTCGATATGAGTTGCTGCTCCTGTCGGCGCTCGGCTTTGGGCTCGATCTCGAGCGATGCGTCGTGAGCGGCAGCGCCGACGATCTGGCCTTTGTCAGCCGGCGCAGTGGCTGTGCGGTCAGCGCGACCGAGGCTGCGGGCCACGAGGCGCGCTTGCTGCCGCTCCCCGCTTTTTTGCGCATCGGCGGACCGGCAGACTGGCCGGACATTCTGGCAGGCCTGACGATCACCGGGCACTTTATCGAGCGAGATATCCTGACCGATCGGCGCGCCGATGCGCTGGCGGCGAGGGCACGGCTGATCGATCGACTGAAGCGAGCAGTTGCGTGAACGAAGCGGTATCGGCAAGGCGAGGGGGGGCGGCCCATACCGGGCCCGGGGGAGGCCATGCCATTGACTGCGCATGCTGATGGATTGGCCCTGGCCATCGTCATTCCCACCTTCAACGAAGCTGTCAACGTACCGCTGCTCGTCGCGCGGCTTGATGCGGCACTTGCCGGGCGGCAATGGGAGGCGATTTTCGTCGATGATGACAGCCCCGATGGCACGGCTGATGCTGCTCGCGCCATCGCCCGCACCGACGGCCGCGTGCGCGTGCTCCAGCGGATTGGCAGGCGGGGGCTATCCTCTGCCTGTATCGAGGGCATGTGCGCGACTGCTGCACCGTTGGTCGCGATCATCGATGGCGATTTGCAGCATGATGAGATCTTGCTGCCCAAGATGATGGATGCGCTGGCGCAGGATTCCGACCTCGATCTGGTGATCGGGTCGCGCTTTACCGGCGACGGCGGCACGGGCGAGTGGGACAAGGACCGCGTCGCCAAATCCGCCTTTGCGACGCGGCTCTCGCGTTTCGTCCTGAAGGCGGACCTCACTGATCCGATGAGCGGCTTCTTCATGATCCGCACCGACCGGGTGCGCGCACTGGCACCCAATCTTACCGCGATTGGCTTCAAGATATTACTCGATATCATGACCGGTAGCGCGCGCCCGCTGCGCTTTCTTGAGCTGCCCTATATCTTCCGCACCCGCAGCGCTGGCGAGAGCAAGCTCGATCATGTCGTTGCGATGGAATTCCTGATCGCGCTGTACGACCGGATGTTCGGGCGGATCGTGCCGGTGCGCTTTGCGCTCTTCTCGGTGATCGGCGCGATTGGCGTGGCGGCGCATATGGCGGTGCTCGCGCTTATGCTCGCGCTGGGGCTCGCGTTTCTCAGCGGGCAGATCGTGGCCGCCTTTGCCGCGATGACGATGAATTTTTTCCTCAACAATGCGCTCACCTATCGCGACCGGCGCTTGCGCGGCTTTCGCCCGATGTTCGATGGCTGGGTGTCGTTTTGCGCGGTCTGCTCGGTGGGGCTTGTCGCCAATATCGGCGTGGCCGGTTTCCTGCACGATGTGCGCAGCGGTACCTGGGCGGCGTCTGCGCTGGTCGGCGTGCTGGTGGGGGCGGTGTGGAACTATGCGCTGTCCTCGCGCTTCACCTGGGGGCGCTATTAGCGCCAGCTCTCTAGCCATGCCCAGTTGAGAAAGCTCATCGGCCCGGCGAGCTGCGCTGCCGAGAGGATCGGGTAGAAATAGACGAAAAGCCCCCCGGCCAGCGCTGCAAACGCCAGGTCAGCGTGCCGCCATCGTGCTTTGCGGACATGGTCGAGCGCGGCGGCGAGGGCGAGGCACAGGAAGATGCTGGGCAAATAGTAATAATAGAAAAAGCCGATCTTCTTGGGGATGACGATCCATGGGAGATAGGCCGCGAGCCACAGCCCGGCGACAAGACCCAACTGGCGGTTCCCTTCCCGCCACCAGGCATGGGCGCACGCCGCCACCGCGACGAGCCCGCCCCACATGATCGCCGGATTGCCGATCAGCAGGATCCCGCGCTGGATGCCCTCGACCGGCTCGTAGAGATACCAGATCGGGCGCAGATCGAGCGGCCAGGTCCACCAGCTCGACTGATACGGGTGCGGCGGCAGTGCCTGGGTTTGTTGGATGTACATCGTGAGCTGAAAGGGCAGTAGTGTGATCAGCGTCAGTGGCTCGCTGAGGTAGAAAAAGGCTGGCGCGAAGCTCAGGAAATAAACCAGCACGCTTAGCGCACCAAAGATTAGCGCCATCACCAGTCTTCGGCCGTCGAGCGCCGGTGCGACGCGTCGGTTCACCAGCAGGATCGCCAATCCGGCAAAGCCGACAAAGGGCACCGCCGCCCATTTCGTCGCCACGGCGAGCCCGAACAACATGGCAGAGAGCGCAATGCGCCCCGGCAGCGCTCGCTCGGCCCCCCGCATCGCCCAAATGAGCACCGTCAGGCCCGCCACCACGAACGCCGCCATGAAGCCGTCGAGCATGCCGATCCGCGCCTGGACGAAGACGGTGAAGTTGAGCGCGGCAAATAGTGCGGCGAAGATGGCGGGGCGGACCCGACCGAGGATTTTCCATGCAAGCGCGAAGATGCCCACAACGACCGTCGTCGCGGCCAGTGTCGAGAAGAAGCGCCATCCGAAGCTGTTGTCGCCGAACAGCATGATGCCGAGCGCGATAATCTCCTTGCCGAGCAGCGGATGCTCGATGTTGATCGGGCCCGCTAGCCTCAGCAGGTGGCGTGCGGCGGGGATGTAATGCGTCTCGTCGAAGACCAGCTGATTGGGGCGGGAGAGGTTGACGAGGAACAGGAGCTCGGCGGCAACTGCGATGCACAGGGCAATGAGCCGGGGGCGGGGGACACGCGAATCGGCTGTCATCGCCCGAGCCATCCCATCATCGCGCGGGCGGTTCAAGATAGCCTGCGTAATGGCCCGCAAAGGACGAACCCATTGACGGGGCGCGCCCGCACCCGGCAAAGCTGAATCCATGAAGCGACGCACCGGACAGGACACCAGCATTACCCGCCATTGGCGGCCAGCGACTCAGGCGGTGCGCGGGGGCACGGCCCGCTCCGAATGGGGCGAAACCTCCGAGGCGCTGTTCCTGACATCGGGCTATGCCTATGATTGCGCGGCAGACGCCGCCGCCCGCTTTGCCGGCGAGCAGCAGGGCATGACCTATTCGCGCCTGCAGAACCCCACCGTCGAGATGCTCGAACAGCGGATCGCGCTGATGGAGGGGGCAGAGGCATGCCGGACGATGGCGACCGGCATGGCGGCGATGACGGCGGCTTTGCTCTGCCAGCTTGAACAGGGGGACCATCTCGTGGCGGGGCGCGCGGCGTTCGGTTCGTGCCGCTGGCTGGTCGATACGCTGCTGCCCAAGTTCGGCATTGAGACGACGGTGGTCGATGCGCGCGATCCGCAGGCATTCGAGGATGCGCGCCACCCGAACACGAAGGTCTTCTTTTTTGAGACGCCCGCCAATCCGACGATGGACGTCGTCGATCTCAAGGCGGTGTGCGGCATCGCGCGCGCGAACGGGATTACCTCGGTCGTCGACAATGCCTTTGCGACCCCTGCGCTCCAGCGGCCGATGGAATTTGGCGCGGATGTCGTTGCCTATTCTGCGACCAAGATGATGGACGGGCAGGGCCGCGTGCTGGCAGGCGCGGTCTGCGGCACTGAGGAGTGGATCAACGGTGCGCTGCTGCCCTTCACGCGCAATACCGGGCCCACGCTTAGCGCGTTCAACGCCTGGGTCGTGCTGAAGGGGCTGGAGACGCTCGATCTGCGTATCCGCCGCCAGAGTGAGAATGCGCTGAAGGTCGGCAAATTCCTCGAAAGCCGCGTGCCGCGCATGCTGCATCCCGGCCTGCCCAGCCACCCGCAGCATAATCTGGCGATGAGCCAGATGGAGGCGTGCGGGCCGATCTTCGCCTTCGAGGTGGCGGGTGGGCGTCCCCAAGCGCACGGCCTGCTCGATGCGCTGGCGCTGGTCGATATCTCCAATAATATCGGCGATTCGCGCTCGTTGATGACGCACCCTGCCTCGACCACCCATTACGGCGTGGCGGAAGAAAAGCGGATCGAAATGGGTGTGACCGAAAATCTCCTGCGTTTGAACGTGGGGCTGGAAGACCCCGCCGACGTGATCGACGATCTCGATCAGGCGCTGACGGCGGTCGGGCTTTGAAGGCCCTTTTCCCCAATGTCGCCGAGACGCGCGGGGTGATCGTGCGGGTCTCGGTCAGCTATTTGCCCGAGCAATCCGATCCTGGCCGAGGTCGCTGGTTCTGGGCCTATCACATCCGGCTGGAGAATGAGGGCCCCGTCGCCGTGCAACTGCTGACCCGGCACTGGATCATCACCGATGGTCGCGGTCACCGGCATTCGGTGGAGGGCGAGGGTGTCGTTGGCGAGCAGCCGCTGATCGCGCCCGGCAACAGCTTTGATTATGTATCGGGCTGCCCGCTGCCCACGCCGGCGGGGTCGATGCAGGGAAGCTACCATATGATGGGCGAAGACGGATCGGGCTTCGACGTCGACATTCCGAAATTCGCGCTGATCGCGCCGGCGGTGTCGGGATGAAGCGCACCCATCTGCCGCTCAATGGCCTGCGTGTGCTGGACGCTGCCGCCCGGCACCTTAGCTTTACGCGCGCGGCAGACGAACTGGCGGTGACGCCAGCCGCCGTCGGCCAGCAAATTCGCGCGCTTGAGGATACGCTGGGCACCGTATTGTTCCGGCGCACGACCAAGGGGCTCGAACTGACGCCCGAGGGCGAGGCCGGGCTTGCCGCATTGCGCCAGGGCTTTCTCGAATTCGAAGAGGCCGTCCGCGCGATGCAGGCCGGGCAAACCTCGAAATCGCTCACGATTGCAGCCCCACGAGACTTTGCCGAGAAATGGCTGCTGCCGCGCCTTGCGGACATTGCGCGCGACGATCCCGAGCTGCGTTTCGTGCTGGTCAACGCTGACAGCTTTGGCGTGAATGGCGCGATCGATTTTACCGAGGCCAATCTCGATCTGGCGGTTCGCTGGGCCGAGGGGCCGGGCGAACATGAGGGAGAGGCGCTCGAATCCGATGGCATGATCACCATTGAGCGGCCGGGTGGCGGCACCGACACGCGAATTTCGTGGCCGGGGTGCCTCAATGATCCGGCAGTGTCGCTCGTCCGCGTCGGGGATGCCGGACTTGCCATCGACGCCGCAGCGCAGGGACTGGGCCGGGCAACCGTACCGCAACTGATTGCTGCGCGCGATGTTGAAGCAGGCCGGGTGGCGGTGATCGGCGAACCCAAGCCCTATTCGCATGGCTATTGGTTGATCGCGCCGCTGCCGCAATGGCGCCAGAAAAAGGTGAAGGCGCTGGTTGAAGCGCTTACCCGGTGAGCGATCCACCGATTATTGAAGGCAAGCGTGTACGGCTGCGACCGCTGCGCATCGAGGATGCCCCGGCATTGCACGCAGTGTACGGTGATGCGGCGGCGATGACCTGGTGGACGCACGCTGCACTGGAGGGGCTGGAAGAAACCGAGGCGAAGCTCGCCGACAATTTGTCGCGCGATGATTGGCGCGCCTGGGCGATCACATTGATCACGGACGACACCGCGATCGGCACGGTAGCGGCGCATGAAAAACGTCAGGGTCGGGTCGCTGAGATCGGCTATTCGCTGGTCCGCGCCCATTGGGGCACTGGTCTCGCGGGGGAAGCGGTGAGCCTGCTGATCGATTATTTGTTCGAGGTCGAGGGCTATCGTCGCATCTTCGCCGATACCGATCCCGATAATGCCGCCTCGAACGGCCTGCTGACGCGGCTCGGCTTCACCCTGGAAGGGCGACTGCGCGGCGAATGGGAGACGCATATCGGCGTGCGTGACAGCTTCATCTGGGGCCTGTTGGCGACCGATCGGGCTGCCTGCGCGGGTTGAGCGGCACCGTCGGCCACGCTAGGTGCGGCAGACGATGTTCATCCCGCTGGATTGTCCGACAGGCGGGTCAGATCGACCATTTCGAACACCTCATCTGCTTCCGGCACGGCAATACGGCTGCCCGTCGGTGCAACGCGCTTGGCGGTCAGCGTATAGCGCTCAAGCCGCTGGATACTGGGAAGAGTGGCGGTGTTTGAGCCTGCAGCATAGCGCCGTGAGCGAACCGATGTCAGCACGCGATCTGCCCAATCGCCCGCGTAGGTGGGGCTGCGCCTCACGACGTCGACATCGGTGACGCTGCCATCGGGCTGGATCGAAAAGCCGACGTCAATCCATTGGCGCTCCAGATTTTGGGTCGACACGAGCGTGTCAGGGCGCGAACAGCCGAGCGGGGAACCGCTTTGCATGCACTGAAACGCTTGCCCTTTGGTCGATTCGATCAGCTTGTTGGCCTTGATCGGTTTGCTGCTCAGCAGGACGGGGGGAATCTTGTGGTCGGCCGGAAGTTGCCGGTAAAGTGCGTCGACTGCGCCCTTTTCGCCCGTTTCTTCGGCGAGTCTCGCCAGAAAGAGGCGTGCGGGGAAATCATAGACTTTGTAATCTGGATCGGTTGATCCGATCAGGGGGGCCAGCACCGTGCCGATCTCGCGTTGTTCGGATTTGCCAACCTTGCCGGGCGAGGTGAATGCAATGAACTTTGCCAGCTTGATCCGCGCCAGGGCGGCAATGTCGGGATGCTTTGCCTGCTCGCTGCGTTGGATCAGATCGAGATAGAGATTCCGCGCCTCATTCCACCGATTTTGATGCGTATACAGGCCTGCAAGCTCAAGCCCGGCGTTGAGCGCGCGGGGATCATTGTCGGGAAGGTTGGACTGGAGGACGCTATAGGCCTTCGCCGATTCCGATTGAGCAAAGGTGAATTCGCCCAAGTGCGAATCGACCCGGCTCTGCGCTTGCCACAGCTTTGATACCGGCACCGGGTACTGCCGCGTCTGGCCGCGCGTGCGCGCGAGCGAGCCGTTGAGCGTTGTGCGTGCCTTGCGGTAATCCCCATCGACAAATTGCTGGCCTGCAAGGGCGAGCGCTGCCGCTGCATCCTCATCGGGCGGGCATTTGCGCGCGATGCAATCGGCAAGCTTTTTCTGGAGCAACAGCCGGTCGGCAATCACCACCAAGTCAGGCTGCGCCGGTAGAGTCTGGGTCTGTTGGGGAGAGGCGTCTGCAGGCGCGAGCATCAAGAGGAGAAAAAGCATTGTCAGATCTCCAACGCATCAAGGCCAATGTCTTCAGCGGGCTCGATTACTCAAGGGTAACTGGCGTGAATCTTCGGTCAACAACAGTGAATGGCGGATGAACGCGCGAGCACCATTCAGGCGTCGATAGCGTCCTCGTCGATTCGCGCGGCATTTTCCTGAATGAAGGCAAAGCGGTGGGCAGGATTGTTGCCCATCAACCGATCGACCAGATCCTTTACGCCTGCACGCTCTTCATATTCCTGCGGCAATGTGATGCGAATCATCTGGCGGGTCTTGGGGTCCATCGTCGTTTCGCGCAGTTGCATGGGGTTCATTTCGCCTAGCCCCTTGAAGCGCGCGACATCGACCTTCTTGCCCTTGAACGGCCCGGCCTCGATCTCGGCGCGGTGGGCATCGTCCATCGCGTAAAGCGATTTGGCACCCACGGTCAGCCGATAGAGCGGCGGTTGGGCGAGGTAGAGATGCCCGCGTCGCACCAGATCGGGCATTTCCTGGAAGAAGAAGGTCATCAGCAGCGTGGCGATATGCGCGCCATCGACATCGGCATCGGTCATGATGACGATGCGCTCGTAGCGCAGATTGTCGGGCACGCAGTCCTTGCGGGTGCCGCAGCCGAGCGCCTGGATGAGGTCCGCGATTTCGGAATTGGCGCTGATCTTGGCGGCCGTCGCCGAGGCGACGTTCAAGATTTTGCCGCGAATGGGCAAAATCGCCTGCGTCTTGCGGTCGCGCGCCTGCTTGGCCGAGCCGCCCGCGCTGTCGCCTTCAACAATGAAGATCTCAGTGCCCTTGGGGTCGTCCGACGAGCAATCGGTGAGCTTGCCCGGCAACCGCAGCTTGCGCGCGGAGGTGGCGGTCTTGCGTTTCACCTCGCGCTCGGCCTTGCGGCGGAGGCGTTCGTCCATGCGTTCGAGGACGTAACCGAGCAGGGCCTTGCCGCGCTCGGTGTTGTTGCTCAGGAAATGGTCGAAATGATCGCGCACCGCGCGCTCGACGAGGATCGCGGCGTCGGGCGAAGTCAGCCGGTCCTTGGTCTGGCTCTGGAATTGCGGATCGCGGATGAAGACCGAGAGCATCAGCTCGCTGCCGGTCATGATATCCTCGGCGGTAATTTCCTTCGCCTTTTTCTGGCTGACGAGGTCGCCATAGCCGCGAATACCCTTCACCAGCGCGGCACGTAAGCCCGCCTCGTGCGTGCCGCCATCGGGCGTGGGGATGGTGTTGCAATACCAGCTATAACTGCCGTCGCTCCACAATGGCCACGACACGGCCCATTCGACGCGGCCGTTCTTTTCACCGTTCGGGCCATCGGGAAAATCCTGCGAGCCGGAAAAGAAATCGGCAGTGGCGCACTCGCGGGTCGCGATCTGTTCGCGCAGATGGTCGGCAAGCCCGCCGGGAAACTGGAATACCGCCTCGGCGGGCGTATCGTCGCTGATCAGCTCAGGCGCGCATTTCCAGCGAATCTCAACGCCGGCAAACAGATAGGCCTTGGACCGGGCAAGCTTGTGCAGCCTCGCCGGCTTGAAATGCAGCTCAGGCCCAAAAATCTGATCGTCGGGCACGAAGCTGACCGACGTACCCCGCCGATTGGGGGTGGGGCCGACATGCTCAAGCGGGCCCATCGTGAGCCCGCGCGAAAAGCGCTGGCGGTACAGTTCCTTGTTGCGGGCAACCTCGACAATGGTGTCGGAGGACAGCGCATTGACGACGCTCACGCCCACACCGTGCAACCCGCCCGACGTGGCATAGGCCTTGCCATCGAACTTACCGCCGGAATGCAGCGTGGAGAGAATCACTTCCAGCGCCGATTTGTCAGGGAACTTGGGATGTGGGTCGACCGGAATACCGCGCCCATTGTCGACGATGGTCAGCCGGTTGCCGGGCTCAAGCGTGATCTCGATCCTGGTCGCGTGACCGGCCACCGCCTCGTCCATCGCATTGTCGAGCACCTCGGCGGCCAAGTGATGCAGCGCGCGCTCATCGGTGCCGCCGACATACATACCGGGCCGTCGTCGGACGGGCTCCAGCCCCTCCAGCACTTCGATTGAGGAGGCGTCATAATCGCCCGAGGTTTTGGGGCTGGCGGCGAACAGATCATCGGACATCACCGGCTCTATATCGATTGGTGAGGGGCGGTGGAAGCGACGCTTTGTTGCCTAGATGTCACGGTGTCGCGCTTTTGCTGCAGTGCGATGCATACATTTGAACGCTCAAGCGTCTGTACCCCCGTCGATAGCTTGTATGGAGTAAGCGTATGCGTTCCCAGTTTCTTTTTGCCCTGACCACCAGTGTTGCGGCGATGGCCTTTGCCAGCCCCGCGATGGCCCAGTCTGAGGACAAGCCGTTCAACGGCGTGTATATCAGCGCGACCGGTGGCCATGATTTTCAGCCGAACGATGTCGGTGAATCGATCAGCTTCGATCGCAACACCGATGGGACTTTTGGCGATGCCGTGACGACCGCCGCCGGTGCCAACGCCTTCACGCCCGGCTTTTGTAACGGCCAGGCACGCGGCGCAATGCCCGATCTCGGCTGCGTCAACGATCGTGATTCGTGGAGCTATTCGGGTCGGGTTGGGTATGATCGCCAATATGGCAACATCGTTGTCGGCGTTGTCGGCGAATTCGGCAGCAGCGAGATCCGCGATTCGGTTTCCGCCTACAGCATCACGCCTGCCAGCTACACGCTGAACCGCGAGATCCTGTACAATGCTGGTCTTCGCGCGCGAATTGGCTATGCGGCCGATCGCACGCTGTTTTACGCGACTGGCGGCGGTGCCTATGCGCGCGTAAATAATTATTTCCGCACGACTGACACGGTCAACACCTTCACCACCAATGGCGACAGCAACGCCTGGGGCTTCGCAGTTGGCGGTGGTGTCGAGCAGAAGATCACCAAGCATATTTCGCTTGGGATGGAATATATGTTCACCCGCCTGCAGGACGATGACTACCGCGTTCGTGTGTCGGGCGGGCCCGCAGCCAGCCCGTTCACCCAGGGCGGCGCGAGCGGAACCGATCTGGCCCGTAGCTTCGAAAAGTTCCGCCACCACGGCATCAAGGGGACGATTTCGTATCGTTTCTGATCGACAATCGATCGCGAGGAAAAAAAGGGGCGACGGTGAGGTTCACCGTCGCCCTTTCTTTGCGCTCGCAAGAGCAACCTGCCCGCAAGCAAACTGATGGCGTTAGCGCACCCGTGGGCCGCCGAAAGGCAGCGGCGGCGGCGGCCGGCGGTCCCGGCGGGGCAGCTGCGCCTGATAGGCATGGCTGCAATGCGCGATGCAATACGGAAAGCCAGGATTGACCTTGTCCCCGCAGAAATGGAAATCGGGCTCGCCAGGATGGCCGAGCGGCCATTTGCAGATCCGGTCATTCAAATCGAGCAGCGTGGTCTTGCCCGCCATCTCTGCGGCGGGCTTGGCGGGTACGAGCCGACGCGGCGGGGCTGGCGTGATCGGCGCTTGCTGCTCGCCGGGCGCCTGGCGCACGAACCCGCCGGGGCCCACCGAGCGGAGAATGACGGTGGGTGCTTTTTCCACGGCATCCGCTTCGGGAAGATCGGATGCCTCTTCAGCCGGTGCTGGTGCGGCAGCGGGCGCTGCGGCCACGATCGGCGGTGCAACACGCGGCGCCGGCGCTGGCGCTGCGGTGATGGGCACGGGATTGGGTGCGGCTATGGGCGCAGGAGCCGGCTTGGGGGTCGCTGCTGCTTTCACCTCCCCGTCGTTCGATTTCACCGGCGAGGGGCGCGCCTGCAGCCCCAGCCGGTGCGCCTTGCCGATCACCGCATTCCGGCTAACGCCGCCCAGCGATTCGGCGATCTGGCTTGCGGTCAGGCCCTTTTCCCACATCGTTTTCAGCGTATCGATCCGCTCGTCGGTCCAGCTCATTCACTATCCTTAATTGATATGCCGGTTGCAGGCGGCAGCGGCAGCGATTACGCGCCAATACCATGAGCATCCAGCCCTCTTCCAGCGACATGCCTTCAGCGGTTGCGAATGCCCCTGGTGTTCCGACGATCCGGAACGTCAATTGGGGCGGGCTTCGCACCCTCTATATCAAGGAGGTGCGGCGTTTCTTCAAGGTGCAGCTGCAAACCATATGGGCACCGGCCATCACTACCCTGCTGTTCCTCGTGATTTTCACGGTGGCCACTGGCGGCAAGCGCCCGGTGAGCGTGGCGGGCGTGGACGTTCCTTTTGCCGATTTCCTGGCACCCGGGCTCATCGTGATGGGGATGCTGCAAAACAGCTTTGCCAATGCCAGCTTCTCGCTGCTGGTCGGTAAGATCCAAGGAACGATCGTCGATTATCTGATGCCACCGCTGTCGACGGGCGAATTGCTCGCGGCAATGGTCGGCGGCGCCGTCACCCGCGCGGTATGCGTTGGGCTGGCGGTGTTTCTGGCGATGCAATTCTGGCCGGGCGTTCACCTCGTCCCGCGGCACCCGCTGGCGATCCTGTGGTTCGGGTTGCTGGGATCGGCGTTTCTGGCGCTGGTCGGCGTGCTTACATCGATGTGGGCGGAAAAATTTGATCACGCGGCTGCCGTACAGAATTTCCTGATCGCACCGCTCACGCTGCTGTCGGGGACCTTTTATTCGGTCGATAAGCTTGCCCCGGCTTTCCAGATGTTCAGCCACATCAACCCATTTTTCTATATTATCTCGGGTTTTCGATATGGATTTTTGCTGAACGCAGATTCGAATGTATTCACCGGCGGCATCATCGTTCTCGCGATCGACATCGCGCTCGGATTGGCGTGCTACAGCTTGCTTCGCTCAGGCTGGAAGCTAAAAAATTAGCCTGGCGTCATTGCGTAAAATATAAGTTTCAAATCGATACCTATACCGCTATGCTCCCGAAACAAGCGGGGGAGAAGGCGATGCGCGCAGGGTTGACGTTCGTTTTGCTGACCGCGGGTGTCGCTCTGGCAGCTTGCTCTGCAGCAACCCCCAAGCAAGAGCCTGTTGCCGGCCCACCGCAAGTCCGCGTCGCCATTGTGGGGGCAGAGGAACAGGCCGCTGTGGTAAGTGGCGTCGGCACGGTGGCGCTGCGTCGAGAAGCGTCGCTTGGCTTCACCAGTGCGGGCCGAATCGCTCGGTTGACGGTGAACGAGGGAGACCGGGTGCGCCCCGGCCAGCTGCTCGCCGCGCTCGATACCACCACCGTGTCTGCCGATCTTGCCCGTGCACGCGCAGAACGCGTGCGTGCTGATGCTGAATTCCGGCGGAGCAGCAACCTGATGGCCCAGGGCTGGATCACCCGGCCCCGGCTCGATAACGCTCAGGCATCGCTTCAGGCGGCCGATGCCAATGTCAGCGCTGCCCAGTTCCAGCAGGCCAATGCGACGATTACCGCGCCTGGCAATGGCATTGTGCTGGCGCGGCTTGCAGAGCCCGGTCAGGTCGTTGCGGCGGGCGCACCCGTCATCGTCATCGGTGAGGTGGCGAGCGGCTATGTGCTCCGCGTGCCGCTGTCGGATCGCGATGCGGCACGACTGGCAGATGGCGTGCCCGCCACCGTGACGCTGGCGGCAACGGGCAACCAGGCGATCGCTGGTCGGGTAATTGAAATAGCAGGGCGAGGCGATCGGGCGACGGGCACGTTCGTCGTTGAGATTGCATTGCCGGCGGACCCGCGCCTGCGTTCCGGCCAGATCGGCGAAGCCAGAATTACGTCCTCCCGCCAGACAGTGGCCCGGTTGAGCGTGCCCGCCACCGCCGTGTTTGCCGCACGCGCCGGCGAGGCGTTTGTCTATGTCGTCGATCAGGCCAATAGCCGCGTGCGGCTGCGCCGGGTCTCGATCACCGAAGCGACTGACGGCGGCATTGAGGTGACGGGCGGCCTGGTGCGCGGCGAGGCGATCGCAACGTCACGGATTGATCGGCTGAAAGATGGCATGACTATCGCGATGATCGGTCAGCGTTGATGAACATTACCGAATTTGCCGTTCGGCGCTGGCAGGTGACGTTGCTGGTCTTCATGCTGCTGATCACGCTGGGCGCATCTGCGTTTCTGTCGATTCCGCGATCGGTCGACCCGCATTTTCCGATCCCGACGACTGTCGTAACAGTGATCCTGCCCGGTGCCGATGCATCGGACATGGAGGAGACGGTCGCCAAGCCGCTGGAGGACGTGCTGCAGGGCCTGGATAACGTCCGCGACATCAACTCGACGAGCACCGACGGCGCGGCGGTGATTTCAGTCAATTTCGAACATGGCACCGATGCCGAACAGTCGCTCGACCGGGTGGTGCGCGAAGTGAACTCAGTGCGGGACCAATTGCCCCAGGGCATCCAGCGACTGGCCTTTCGCCGCCCACGCACGACCGAGGCGGGGGTGCTGCAGCTCGCCCTTGTCAGCGATGATGCGAGCTGGCTGCGCATGGCCAAATATGCCGATGATCTGCGCGACAAGCTGAACGTGGTGCCGGGCGTCCGCTCGACGACGGTCGACGCGCTGGCGCGGCCCGAGGTGAGGGTGGCGATCGATGCCGGGCGACTGGCCGAGGCGCGGTTGCCTGCATCGGCGGTTGCCAACGCGATCACGCAAGGGGGCATTGACCTGCCGGCGGGGGCGGTGAGCGGGGCCGGGCGACGCTTCAATATCGATGCAGGCGGCGCCTATCGCAGCGTCGATGCCGTCCGCAACGTCACGGTCCGCGCAGGCGACGGGCGGTTGCTGCGCGTGGGCGACATCGCGCAGGTCGGCTGGGCAGAGGCCGAGCAACTGCAGATCGCGCGCTTCAACGGCCACCGCGCTTTGTGGGTGACGGTGCGCCAGAAGGATGAGGTCGATGCCGGTACGCTGCGCAATGCGCTGGTGACGGCGGTAGACGCCTATAAGGCGAATCTGCCGCCCGACATCAAGCTCGAGGTGGCGTTTGATCAGAGCCGCGACATCGCCCAGAAGCTGGCACAGCTGGCGCGTGACTTCGCGATTGCGCTCGGGCTGGTGCTGATCACCATCTTCCCGCTCGGCTTCCGGCCCTCGCTGATCGTGATGATCTCAATTCCCCTCAGCCTGGCGATGGGGGTGCTGCTGCTCTATCTGCTCGGTTATTCGCTCAATCAGATCAGCATTTCGGGCTTCATCATCTCGCTGGGGTTGCTGGTCGATGATTCGATCGTCGTCACTGAAAATATCGAGCGCCACATCCGCGATGGCGATCCGCCGATCACCGCCGCCGTCAACGGCACGCGGGAAATCGGCGCGGCGGTGCTGGGGGCGACGGGGGTACTGCTCTTCGCCTTCCTGCCGCTGACCTTCCTGCCCGAAGGCGCGGGCGATTTCGTGCGCGGGCTGCCGATGGCGGTGATCGTCACGGTGGCAAGCTCGCTGCTCGTCTCGCTGACGATCATTCCCTTCATCGCCAGCCGGTTGCTGAAACCGCACGCGGCAGAGGGCAATGCGCTGTTGCGCGGCATCATGGGGGGGATCCAGACCTTTTATTCGCCGCTGCTCCACACCGCACTCAACCGGCCGCGCATCTGGTTCTGGGGCGCGCTCATCCTGTGCATCGGCGCGTTCGGTCTCGTGCCCGTGCTGGGGCTCAGCCTGTTTCCGTCGGCCGAGACGCCCTATTTCCTGGCGCGGGTGGAGACGCCCGAGGGCAGCAGCATCGCCATAACTGACAAAGCGGTGAAGGATGTCTCGGCGATTATCGCGCGCGAGGGAGCCGTTGTGAACCGGATGGAGAATGCCGGGCGCGGCAATCCGCAGATTTTCTACAACATCTTCCCGCGTGAGGAGCGCGCGCGCTACGGCGACATCTTCGTGACGATGAAGGACTGGGACGTGCGCGGCAGCCCGGTAATGCTGCGGAAGCTGCGCGAAAAGCTCAGCCGCTTCCCCGATGCACGGGTGACGGTGGTGAATTTCGAGAACGGCCCGCCAGTCGAGGCGCCGGTCGCGGTGCGCGTGCGCGGGCCTGACCTGAACGTGCTCAAGCAGTTGTCCGACAAGGTCATCGCGCAGATGGAGCAGGTAAAGGGCCTGCGCGATATCGACAGCCCGGTGGCCTATGACCGGGTCGATATGGATCTGGGGCTTGATGATGCCAAGGCGGGCCTGCTCGGCGTCGCGCCCGGTGAAGCACGCCGTGCGGTGCGGCTAGCCATCAGCGGCGAGCAAGCGAGCCGGTTGCGCGACAATGAGGGCGACAGCTGGCCCGTCACCGTGCGGCTGCCGCTGCCGGGTAACCAGCCGGTGTCGGCGCTCGGCCAGGTTTATGTGCCGACGCTGGCGGGTGGCAGCATACCGCTTCTGGAAATCGCCAGCCCCAACCTTAAAAGCGTGCCGCCGCAGATCACCCGCTACCGGTTGCAGCGCACGGTGACGATCACTGCTTATAACCAGCCCGGCATGCTGACATCGAAGCTGACGACCGAGGTCCAGAAGCGCTTCAAGAACATCGATCTGCCCGACGGCTATACGCTCAGCCTGGGTGGCGAGGCTGAGGCGGCATCGCGCAACTTCGCAGGGCTCGGGCCGATCATCGTGCTAGCGACCTTTGGCATCATTGGCGTGCTGGTGCTTGAATTCGGGCGATTCAAGGAGACGGCGGTGGTGGCAGGCGTGGTGCCGCTGGGTACCTTTGGTGGGTTGGTCGCGCTGTTAGTGACGGGCAATTCGCTGAGCTTTCTGGCGATCATCGGCTTCGTGGCGCTCATCGGCATCGAGATCAAAAACTCCATTCTGCTGGTCGATTTCACGACACAATTGCGTGAGCGCGGCATGGCGCTGCGCGAGGCGATCGAGAAGGCGGGCGAAATCCGTTTCCTGCCGGTGCTGCTCACCTCGGTGACCGCGATCGGTGGGCTGCTGCCGCTCGCGCTCGGCGGCTCCGCGCTTTATTCGCCGCTCGCCTGGGTGATCATTGGCGGGCTGATCAGCTCAACCCTGCTCAGCCGGATCATTACGCCGGTGATGTATCTGTTGGCGGTACGCCGCGATGAGGCGCGGGCGGTGGCAGCGGGCGGCACGGGTGTTGCGCTCCACCCGGACACACCGTAAAAGTCCGCTTCAGGCGACCGGCTTGGGTCGCCTTTTTGCGTTGAGGGAGCCTGCCATGCCGATTACCCCGCTCATGCCCGTTTACCCACGGTGCGATGTGCGTCCGGTGCGTGGGGAGGGTTGCTATCTGATCGGCGAGCGCGGCGAGCGCTATCTCGATTTCGCCAGCGGGATTGCGGTGAACGCGCTTGGCCACGGCCACCCGCATCTCGTGAAGGCGATCGCCGATCAGGCGGCGACGCTGATGCATGTCAGCAATCTCTATGGCTCGCCACAGGGTGAAAAACTGGCGCAGCGCATTGTCGATAACTCGTTTGCCGATACCGTGTTCTTTACCAATTCGGGCACTGAAGCCGTTGAATGCGCGATCAAGACCGCGCGCCGCTACCATTATGTGAATGGCAATCCCGAGCGCACGACGCTCATCACCTTCAACAACGCCTTTCATGGCCGCACGATGGGCGCAATTTCGGCGACCAACCAGGCCAAGATGCGCGACGGGTTCGAGCCGCTGCTGCCGGGTTTTGCCTATGCGCCGTTCAACGATCTCGCCGCCGCGTTGGCGTTGGTCGACGATCACACCGCCGGCTTCATGGTCGAGACGATCCAGGGCGAGGGTGGCGTTTCTGCGGGCACGGATGAATTTATCCAGGGGCTTCGCAAGGCTTGCGACGACCACGGCCTGCTGCTGGTGCTGGACGAGGTGCAGTGCGGTTATGGCCGCACCGGCAAGATGTGGGCTTATGAGCATTATGGCATCGAGCCCGATATCATGTCAGTCGCCAAGGGCATTGGCGGTGGTTTTCCGCTCGGCGCGTGCCTCGCGACCGAGGAAGCGGCCAAGGGCATGGTGTTCGGCACCCACGGATCGACTTATGGCGGCAATCCGCTGGCGATGGCGGCGGGCGAGGCGATCCTTGATGTGATTCTCGAGCCCGGCTTTCTTGATCATGTGACCGCGATGGGCGATCGGCTGCGGCAGGCGCTCGAGCAGATGATCCCCAACCACGACCATATCTTTGATAGCGTCCGCGGGCGCGGGCTGATGGCGGGCATCAAGCTGAAGGACAGCGCGGTCAGCCGCGATTTCGTGGCGCATTTGCGCGATCACCACGGGCTGCTGACGGTGGCCGCGGGCGAGAATGTCGTCCGCATCCTGCCGCCTTTGGTGATCGAAGAGCGCCACATCGAGGAATTCGTCCAGAAGATGAGCGAGGGTGCACGGGTGTTCGCGCCTGCGGTCGCTGCGTGAGGGGGGCTCTGTTCTTGCCCTCTCCCCTTCAGGGGAGAGGGTTGGGAGAGGGGCAGCCAAGCAGCGCTGCGCTTGCTGACAGCCCCCACTCCCCGGGCCACTCCCCCGAAGGGGGGGGGGAGGAGTTTTTCGCCACTTACTCAACCGCTGGGACGCCCGGCCCGCTGCCAACGCCGCGATGGTCGCCGATGCGCTTGATCGCAAGGCAGCGCGCGGCGGCTTGCCCAAGGGTAAGCCCGATGCCGATGCGCCGCTCGCGGGCCGCGTGCTGGCGATGGTGTTCGAAAAAAATTCCACCCGCACCCGCGTGTCGTTCGACATGGCGATCCGTCAGCTCGGCGGCACCAGCATCGTCATGGATGCCGGATCGATGCAGCTTGGCCGCGGCGAAAGCGTGGCCGATACCGCGCGCATCCTGTCTGGCTATTGCGATGCGATCATGATCCGCACCGATGATCACGCCAAGGTCGAGGAGATGGCGCAGTACGCCAGTGTCCCGGTCATCAACGGCCTCACTGATCTGTCGCACCCCTGCCAGATCATGGCCGATCTGCTGACGATTATCGATGCCGGCAAATCGCTGCCCGGCCTGAAGGTCGCCTGGCTTGGGGACGGCAACAACGTGCTCTATTCGATCGTCGAGGCGGCTGGGCTGATGCAGTTCGATGTTGTCGCCGCCTGCCCGCAGGGTTTTCAGCCCGATGAGGCGACGATCGTGCGGGGCAACGGCCGGGCGCGCATCGTCAGCAATCCGGCCGAGGCGGTCGAGGGTGCCGATATCGTCATCACCGATACCTGGATTTCGATGGGGCAGGCGCATGCCGATACCAAGCTTGCAGCGATGATGCCCTATCAGGTCGATGCCGCGCTGATGGCCAGGGCCAAGCCCGATGCGCATTTCCTGCACTGTCTGCCCGCGCACCGGGGCGAGGAAGTGACGGCGGACGTGATCGATGGCCCGCAATCGCTGATCTGGGCAGAGGCGGAAAACCGCCTGCACGCGCAGAAATCGATCCTGCGCTGGTGCTTCGGGCAGATCGGCTGAGTTGTTTCGCTTGGCGCTGCGCTTATCTACGCCCGACACGATTGGACGATAGATGACCGACGATATCCAAACCGATCTCGACCGAGCGCTTGGCTTTACCATTCCGGCCCGCAATGCGCGGGGCCGGATTGTGCGGCTGGGGCCGGTGCTTGACACGATCCTGCAGGCGCATGCCTATCCCCCGGCGATTGAGGCGCTGCTGGCTGAAGCCCTGACACTGACGGCGCTGATCGGGTCGACGCTCAAGGATGCGGGCGGCCAGTTGACCATGCAGACGCAGACGCAGCACGGTGTCGTTAGCCTGCTCGTCTGCGATTATCGCGGGGGAGAATTGCGCGGGTATGTGCAGTTCGATGCCGAAAAGCTGGCCAATGCGCCCGAGCAGCCGACATTGTTCGCCTTGTTTGGCACCGGCTATCTAACGATTACCTTTGACCAGGCGGCAACGGGCGAACGCTATCAGGGCATCGTCCCGCTCGATGGCGAAACGCTGACCGAGGCGGCGCAGAGCTATTTCGTCCAGTCCGAGCAAATCCCGACGCTGATCCGCGTTGGCTTCGCCCGCACCCAGGCCGGCACGCATCTGGCGGGCGGGCTGTTCCTCCAGCATCTGCCGGAAGGCGAGGAGGGCCGCGACCGGATCCATACGCGGCTCGACCATCCCGAATGGGAGCATGTCGCCATTCTGGGTGGCACCATGGGTGCCGATGAACTGGCTGATCCAGCATTAGCGCTCGAGACGTTAGTGTGGCGATTGTTCAATGAAGAGCCGGAAGTGCGCCTGCTCGGCGGTATCGGGCTCAGCAAAGGGTGTCGTTGCTCGCCCGACTATATTGCGCAGGTCATTGCCAAATTTCCGTTGGAAGAACAGCGCGACATGGCGGACGAAAGCGGCGTGATTACCGTCGATTGCGCGTTTTGCGCGCGCAAATTTCCGCTCACCGTTGGTGAGATCGTCACCTAGGCGTTGTTGCAATAACGGTGGCGTGACATCAAATATTCTGCAGCTGCGTAGCCGAGTCGGGGACTCCTTGGTGCGCATCAGGAGACGGTCGATGCGATTTGGCCCACGGCAGCCGCTTGCGGCGGTGTTCTTTGTTGGCGCAACCGTCGCGGCTGCTGCGCCGCTTGCCAACGAGTCTGGCATTGCCGCGCTTGACCAGATCGAAGCGGGGCAATGGCAATTGCAGGAAATAGGCCGCAGTGGGGCCCCGCGGCAGATGTGCGTTGCTGACCCGGCGGCGTTGATCCAGTTGGAACATGCAGGGGTCCACTGCACGCGCATCGTCGTCAGTGATGAACCCCGGTCGGCCACCGTGCATTATACCTGCCCTGGTGCCGGCAACGGTCGCACGACAATCAGGCTTGAGACCCGCAGCGCCTTCCATATCGATACGCAGGGAATTGCCGGGGGCGCGCCCTTCGACATGGCGTTTGAGGCAAAGCGAATGGGTGCCTGCCCAGCCCGCCACTGATCTGCCGCTTCGTTCATCTGCGGTTTACCAGTCGCTGGTATAAATGCTTATCGTACGCGCTGCATGCCGTCTCCCTAAGGCTCTGACAGCCATACTGGGCCGCCGCTCTCTTGGCGGCCCTTCTTTTTGTGGCACCCTTGGCTTGCAGCGCGGGGGCATAGCGACTAGCGACCCGGCGATCATGAAACCTTCCACCAACTTGGCCGTGGCGTTGCTTTCGGGCGGGCTTGATTCAATGGTTGCCGCCGCGCGCGCGCGTGAAGCAGGGTTCGACCTGCTCGCCTTGTCGGTCGATTATAACCAGCGCCACCAGGTGGAGCTCACCGCCGCCGCGCGCATTGCTGAAATGCTGGGCGCGGTCCGCCACATCATCTTGCCGCTTGATCTTTCCGCGTTTGGCGGGTCTGCGCTTACCGCCGATATCGCCGTGCCCAAGGGCGGCGTGGAGCCCGGCATTCCGATCACCTATGTGCCCGCGCGCAACACCATCTTCCTCAGCCTGGCGCTCGGCTGGGCCGAGGCGGCGGGGGCGCACGACCTGTTCATTGGGGTGAACGCGCTCGATTATTCCGGCTATCCGGATTGCCGACCGGAATTCATTGCAAGTTTTGAAGCGATGGCAGCGCTGGCGACCAAGGAAGGGATCGAGGGCAGGGGCTTTACCGTCCACGCTCCGCTGCAGCACATGACCAAGGCTGACATTGTCCGCGAGGCGGCGCGGCTCGGGCTCGATGCAGGGATGAGCTGGTCCTGTTACGATCCTGCGCCGAGCGGGGCACAGTGCGGGCTGTGCGATAGCTGCCGCCTCCGGCAGCGCGGGTTTGAGGAAGCGGGAATCGCCGATCCCACGGTTTACGCCGCCCGGCCATGAGCTATGCCGTCAAGGAAATGTTCCTGACGCTGCAGGGCGAGGGCGTGCATTCGGGCCGCCGCGCAGTCTTCATCCGCTTTGCTGGCTGCAATTTGTGGAGCGGGCGCGAGGAAGACCGGGCAACGGCCGTTTGCCGTTTTTGCGACACCGATTTTGTCGGGGTGGACGGGGCTGGCGGCGGCCGCTTTGCTGAAGCCACCGCACTGGCCGAAGCGGCAGTCGCGCATTGGGATGGCCCCGAGACCAATCGGTTCGCGGTGCTCACCGGTGGCGAGCCGATGCTCCAGGTCGATGACGCGCTGGTCGATGCATTGCATGCCGCAGAGTTCAGCATCGCGATCGAGACCAACGGCACGCTGCCGGTCCATCCCAAGATCGATTGGGTGTGTGTGAGCCCTAAGGCGGGCAGTACGGTCGTCCAGCGATCAGGCAATGAGCTGAAGCTTGTCTGGCCTCAGCCGGCAACCGATGTCGAGGCCATCGAGCAATGGGCGTTCGACCATTTTCTCGTGCAGCCGCTGGACAGCGAGGCGGCGGAGGCCAACCAGCTGGCCGCTATTGAGTTTGTTAATGGCCGCCCGCGCTGGCGCTTGTCATTACAGACCCACAAATTGCTTGGTCTGCGCTGAACCGGCCTTAACCGTTCAATATGCCTGCGGGCAGGCCGCGTAGTTGAACTTGTTACCCTTCCAGCATCGCGGGTCCATCCGCAGAATCGGGATCATGCGCATTGGCCCGCGCCCGCCAAAGGTTTGCTCGCCGCGCGCCACCAGGCTGTTGCGCAATTCGCGCACGCGACGGACAGCCAGGTCGCCCAGCTGGCCTCTGGGGGTAAAGATCGCATCCCGACCAATCATGCCGGCCGTCTGGCAGAAATTATATTGCGCATAGACCGTGGTGAAGCCTGAATAGACCCGCGTCTGGTAGCGGTCGAACGCGGTTTGGGCTGCCTTTTTTACCTTGTTCTTGCGCGCGTAATATTTCTCCAGTGTGCCGAAGGCCGATGCCAGCTCTGCCTTGTGGTCGGTCAGCACCGAATTGTAATTGGGCGCGGTCAGCAAGACCGGCGCAAAATCACATCCGAGCGCGGCGACATTCAGTGCCGCGCGCAGCGACCAGATCACGCCGGCGCGCAATTCCGCAGGCGTAGCGTCGGGGAGGGGAACAAACAGGTCGCGCTCGTCGCCGCGCACCGGCTCCCCGGAATAGTCATGACTCTTCATGAAGAACTGGGCTGAGGCCGGACTGGCGCCAAAGCTGCCGAGCGCCAATGCGAGAATTACAATCAAACGCCACACGATCATTATCACCTCGCCCAAATGCACCGGGCACGTATAGCTTTTTCGAAGGGTTACCCAACCGTTTTCGGCCCAGAATGCCGTCGTTCCGGCAGATTCGCCGGATGACAAGCAGGGGCCTCGCAACGAAAAAGGGCCGCCCGGCTAACCGGACGGCCCCTTTGTCGCACGGCTACCATCGGCAGCCGGGGCGACGCTCTATCAGTGAGCGTTCGATGCCATCGCGTCGTTCGACGACATCATGGCGTCGTTCGACGACATCATGGCGTCGTTCGAGGACATCATGGCGTCGTTCGAAGCCATTGCGCCGTCGGTTGCGGTCATGTTGTCGGTTGCCATCGCGTCGCCTTCGTTGGCGGTCATTTCGCTGACCATGGCGTTGTCGGTTGTCGTTTCGGTCTTCGGCGAGCATGCCGAAATCATGAGTGCCGCACC
Source organism: uncultured Stakelama sp. (assembly GCA_964638495.1). Taxonomy (GTDB): domain Bacteria; phylum Pseudomonadota; class Alphaproteobacteria; order Sphingomonadales; family Sphingomonadaceae; genus Sphingomonas. Next base: position 66,123 of record CAZXBM010000011.1, read on the forward strand.
GGCGATCATCGAACCGGCAACGACTTTGGAAATGAGTGCACGCATTTGGAAGCTCCCTAAGATAATGGATTTGGTCGGCTTGACGCCTTTTAATACCCAAACCGACGTGGACATTAGTCGGATATCGCCCGCCCCTCAAGCCTCGTTTTCGTGCGGCAAAGAAAGTCTTTGTAGAAAGTGAGGAAATTCAACGGATAAAGCCGCATCCAGGCTTGCAAAATCAGGGTTTTTTCCCAGTTTTTCCATGCTGGTGACGGCAAAATCGGGCAAGCCACACGGAACGATGCCATCAAAGTGCCCCAATTCGGGCCGCGCGTTGATCGCGAATCCGTGCATCGTCACCCAGCGCTTCACCCGCACGCCAATTGCGCCGATTTTGGCCTCGACACCGTGATCCATCGTCCAGATGCCCACCCGGCCCGGTGCCGTGAAGGCGTCGACATCCAGCCGGGCGAGTGATGCGATCACCCAGTCTTCCATCGCATGGACAAATCGGCGCACATCCCGCCCGCGCTGGCCGAGATCGAGCATGATATAGCCGATTCTCTGGCCGGGACCGTGATAGGTGTAGCGCCCGCCCCGGCCCGTGCGATGCACCGGGAAGCGCTGATCGAGCAGTTCGGCGGGGTCTGCGCTGGTGCCGGCGGTGTAGACTGGCGGATGTTCGAGCAGCCACACCATTTCGCGCCCGGTGCCGTTGCCGATGGCCGCTACCCGGCTGTCCATCGCGGCGCTCGCCTCGGCATAGTCGACAGGGTGCGTTTCAATACGCCATTCAACCGCGTCCATCATGTCGCCGTTCCTGCGCCAGCCACCGTCAGCGCGCAAGCATTGGCAACCGGCCGGCCAATCGGCTAACAGCGTGGCTGCATGCTCTGCACGGAAGGTTACCGTCTTGAAGTCGATCGATATGGGTTCCGTGTGGGATCGCGCCACCGAATTTCTCGGTGATAACATCGGCACCGTGATGCCGATCGCGCTGGGGCTTATCTTCCTGCCAGCGTCGATTACCGACAGCATTGCGCCGTTGGGGGTTTCCGGATCGCCGATGCAACTGCCCATCTCGCTCGCCAATCTTGCACTTGCGCTGGTATCGCTAGTGGGTCAGCTGGCGATCATTGCGCTGGTGTTGGGGGTGGCGACGGCGCCCGGGGAGGCCGTCAATCTTGGCCTGCGCAAGCTCTTCAGTGCTTTTGTCTTTTCGTTGATCTGGGTGCTGGCGCTGGTTGTCGCGCTGTTGCCCGTTATCATTCTTGTCGCCTTTGCTGGCGCTGGCTCCAAAGCCTTGGCGTCCAACGATCAGGCAGCGGTCGCAGATCTGATCGCCCATATGTCCCCAGCCGCGCTCGGGAGCACAGCGTTATACATGTTGCTATGGGTGGTCGGTGCAATCTGGATCAGCGCGCGGCTGGTGTTGGGCTTCCCGGCCATGCTGGCGGAGCAAATCGGGCTCGGCGCCTTCCGGCGATCGTTCGATCTCACCAAGCGACTGGTGATGAAAATTGTCGGTGTGCTGGTGCTGTATCTGATCGTCAGTGCGGTGGCCGCGCTGGCGGCGAAAGCGGCATTTGGCGGCGCGATCCGGTTGCTCGTTGGCGATAGCGGGCCGATGAGCCTAGCCACCGTGCTGACGTCGATTGCCGTTGGTGCAGTGGGAATGATCTTTTCGGTGCTGCAAGCTGCTTTTGTCGCCAAGCTTTACGTGGCGGCGTGCAACCGGGTGCACGAAGACGCCCTCAGCCGATGAAAATCAATCTGGCGGGTGCCTTTGCCGATGCATGGGGCCTGTTCCGCCGCCATAGCGACGTGATGATCGCGGTTGCGGGCCTCTTCATCTTCTTGCCGACGCTTGCGTTGCTGTTGCTGGTGCCCGCTGCGCCGCCATGGCCCGATTCGACCGCAACCGACGCGCAAATTCAAGCCGATGCCCAGATCTATGCCGGGTGGATTGTCGATAATGCGCGCTGGTTCATCGCCGCCACGCTGATGACGCTGTACGGGTCGCTGGTCCTGTGCGTGTTCGTGCTCGACAACGCTTGTGTCGATCTGCGCGCCGCGTTGGCCTCGGCGCTGGGGCTGCTGCCGCGATATGGGCTCGCTGCCCTGCTGGTGCTGGTGCCGGCGTCGCTGGGGCTGTTCGTGCTGGTATTGCCGGGTATCTACATTCTGGGCCGGACAATGCTGGTCGGCCCGGCCTTGGTCGCAGAAAGGCCATTGGGGGCGACGGCGGCCATCATGCGGAGTATCGCGCTCACTCGCGGCAACGGGCTGGCGCTTGCCGCCTTGTCAGGCCTTGGCCTGTTGGCCGGGCAAATCCTGCCGGCCCCGTTCGAGGCGCTCGACCGCGCGCTGCGGTTAGCCGGGGCGGCCAACCCCGTCGTGGTGACGATGGTCGATGCGGCGGCAGCGGCGATGGCCAGCGCCGTCGCGCTCGCCACCATCCTGCTGCGGATCATTATCTATCGTCAGCTAGCCGGAACACTGCCCAGTAAGGGAATTTGAGGCGCGTCCTCAAGCGCGAGCAAGCCTGTCAGCCTTGGATCGGGGAAGGTTTCCACCGTCCGCCTCACGGCGACAAAACCCTGCGCGCGGTAAAAGTTGAGCGCTGATGGGTGATCGAGCGTGCAGGTGTTGACGCGGATGAAGCTGACCCCGGGCCGCCACATCATCCCCAGCGCAAGCGCCATCAGCCAGCGGCCATGGCCGTTGCCTGTCAGTTCGGGGACCAACGCGAGATAATCGAGTGCGCACCAGTCGGACGCCGGGTGGGTAAATTCGAGCAACCCAACCTCGATGCCCGCCCGGTCGACCACGGCATGGACCTGTGTTTCGGGACGGTCGATCGCCGCGCGCAGCCGCGCATCGTTCATCTCGAGCCGGGAATACCAAAGCCATGGTGCCCCTACGCGGCGGAACAGTGCCCGATACTTATCCGGCTCGGGCCGGGCCCACCGCACCAACCGCAAGGGGCTTTCGGGCAGCGGTCGTGGTCGCGGGGGCGCGTGCCGCTCAAGCGTCGTCACGATCGTCGCCACGTCGCGTGGCGATACCGCCAATTCGGCCATGCAGATCAGGCCCAGGTGGCGAGCGGCGGCAAACTCATCAGGATGGCATCGATATTCCCGCCGGTCTTCAGGCCAAACAGCGTGCCGCGATCATAGACCAGGTTGAATTCGGCATAGCGCCCCCGCCATGTCAGCATCTGGGCGATGTCGGCATCGCTAAAGGGAGTATCCATCCGCCGCCGCACGATGCGCGGATAGCTGTCCAGAAATGCCCGGCCAATATCCTGGATGAAAGCGAAATTCGCCTCGAAATCGCCCTCGACATGATCCGCGAAGATGCCGCCCACACCGCGATGGCACTGCCGGTGCGGGATATAGAAATAATCGTCCGCCCATTTCTTGAAGCGATCATAATAATCCGCGCCATGCGGGTCACAATGCGCCTTCAGTGTGGCGTGAAAATCGGCGGTGTCTTCGTCACAGGGGATGGGCGGGTTCAGATCGGCACCGCCGCCGAACCAGCGTTTGGTGGTGACCAGGAAGCGCGTGTTCATGTGCACCGCGGGCACATGCGGATTGGCCATGTGCGCAACGAGGCTGATGCCGGTTGCAAAAAAGGTCGGGTCTTCGGCCGCGCCGTGAATTGATTTGGCGAAATCGCCCTCGAAGCTACCGCCTACCGTCGAGACGTTGACGCCCACCTTTTCGAACACCTTGCCCTTCATCACCCCGCGCACGCCGCCGCCGCCGGGTTCGCCCGAAGGGTCAGTCCGGTCCCAGGCGAGATAATCGAAATCGGCATCCGACCCCGCCTCGCGCTCGATGGCCACGAATTCGGCGCAGATCAAATCGCGCAGATGCTCAAACCAAGTGCGGGCGGTCGTCTGTTGTTCGTCGAGCGGAGCCATATAATCACCTTGATACTTGGCGGATTTGTAGTTGAACCGGCTGTTCAGTCGAGATGGCAGCCGTCCGCTGCCAATTGCTCACGAATCCAAGCCTCGACGTCATAGCCAAAGATGCGCAATCCCTTGATGTTGGCATTCTCGACCGTCAACCCTGCAAGATTGACATTCTCCAGCCGGGCACCCGCCAGATTGACGTTGGCAAAGATGGCGCCGGCAAGGTTGACATCAGCAAACTGCGCTTGGGCGAGCGAGCAGTTGGTGAACGTCACACTGTCCAAGCGTTTTTCAGAGAAATGGTCCATCATGCTCCCCCGCCTGGCCAAGCATCGAGCTGGCGCAGACCCTCTGCCAACCCGATCGCAACCGCGACGGAGATGTTGAGCGAGCGCATCGCATTGCGCAATGGAATCTGCACACGGCAGTCGGCGCGCGCATGAACCGGGGCCGGCACGCCGGCACTTTCCGCACCAAACAGCAACGTATCGCCGGCTGCGAAGCGGGCTTGGGGCAGGGGCGTTGCGCCCGCCGTTGTGAACAGCACGATGCGCCCGGTCACAGCCGCCTCGAACGCGTCCCAGTCGGTGTGCCGCGTGACCGGCACATGCGCCACATAATCCATCCCCGCGCGCATCAGTGAACGGTCTGAAAAGGCGAAACCCATCGGTTCGATCAAATCGACCGCGACCCCAAGGCAGGCGGCTGTCCGCAGGATCGCGCCGACATTGCCGGCGATTTCCGGCTGGTAAAGCGCGAGCCGAAGCGGTGGTTGTTGGGGTGCAAGGGAGCCGGATGGCGAGGACACAGCTAATTGAGCGCCTTAGTGCTTTGGGCCATGCGCCAACTATAAGGATAAAATGCTGTTGGCAAACCGGCGACGCAAAGTCTATCAGACCGCGATTCGCCGGTGTTCAACACCGGTTCATGGGCAACGACCGCGTCGGTCGCACGCCCCATCAGTTTCAACGCGCAAGGGCTAAGGCGAATGGCAACGGCAAATGAAGCGATGCAAGCAGGGGGCGCAGCCGATGGACCGCATGACAGCGAACCGCGCCGGCGCGACTTTTTGAGCATCGCCGCGCTTTCCTTTGGTGGTGTCGGCGTCGTCTCGGTGCTGGTGCCGCTGGTCAACCAGATGAACCCTTCGGCAGACGTGCTAGCAGAATCGTCGACCGACGTTGATCTGTCCGCAATTTTGCCGGGGCAGGCGATCAAGACGTCCTTCCGCAAGCAGCCAATGTTCGTGCGCAACCTCACGCCGGCGGAAATTGCCGAGGCGGAGAAGGTGCCGCTCAGCGAACTGCGCGATCCGCAAACGTTGGCGCAGCGCACCAAGGAAGGCCACAAGAACTGGCTGATCACCATGGGTGTGTGCACCCATCTCGGTTGCGTGCCGCTCGGTGCCGCCGAGGGCGAGGTGAAGGGCGAGTATGGCGGCTATTTCTGCCCGTGCCACGGATCAGTCTATGATACCGCCGCGCGCATCCGCAAGGGCCCGGCACCCAGCAATCTGATGGTGCCGGACTATACGTTCACGTCAGATACCACTGTAACGGTCGGTTGAGGTCAGCATCATGAGCTTCCCCTGGGCAAAGCATTACGAACCAAAGTCTGATTTCACCAAGTGGATCGATCAGCGCCTGCCGCTGCCCCGCTTTGTGTATGATGCTGTTGGCGCGGGCTACTCGGTACCGCGCAACCTCAACTATTTCTGGAATTTCGGCGTGCTTGCGGGCGTGGCGCTGGTCATCCAGATCGTCACCGGCATCGTGCTGGCCATGCACTATGCAGCCGATGCTGGCATCGCGTTTGATTCGGTCGAACATATCATGCGTGATGTGAACTCGGGCTGGTTGCTGCGTTATGCGCACGCAACCGGCGCTTCGATGTTCTTCATCGTCGTCTATATCCACATCGCGCGCGGGCTATATTACGGTTCATACAAGGCACCGCGCGAGATGATTTGGCTGCTCGGCGTGGTCATCTTCCTGCTGATGATGGCAACCGCGTTCATGGGTTATGTGCTACCTTGGGGCCAAATGA
>CAZXBM010000012.1:0-66567 GCA_964638495.1 uncultured Stakelama sp.
CGTCTTCCATCGGCGCATTGCTCCGGGCAGCACGGCCCTGGTGCGAGCAGGAGAAGCGCCGCGTTCCGTCACCTACTCTGCCTGTGGTCAGTGCATGCATCTCTATCTTCCCGACAAATTGTTGCAGCAGAGCGCGACGGAGGAATTCAATTGTCCCGGGTCGGTCGAATTGCAGCAGCGCGGTCTCCAGGACGATCCAATGATCGCCCGGATGGGCCGACTGGTTGCTCAGGAAATCCAGGCTCCGAGCGGCGGCAGCCAGATGATGCTGGACAGCGTTTCGCTGGCCCTGACCGTAAGAATGCTTCGGACATGGTCGAGATTAACAGAATGCTCCGATCTTCTCACCTCAGGTCTTGCTCCCTGGCAGCAAAAACGTACAATTGAAGTGCTCCAAAGTCGCTACGCAGATGATTTGTCGATCGCCGATCTTGCGGCGGAAGCGCGACTTTCGCCCTTTCATTTCATCCGCAGTTTCAAGCGCTCCGTTGGTGTTCCGCCGCACCAATATCTGACGAAGATTAGGTTGGAGCGAGCCTGTGTGCTGCTGGAAACGACCAATTTGGCCATCACGGATGTTGCCTTCGAAACAGGTTATCAATCTCCAGCCCATTTTGCGCGGCTCTTTCGCCGACACTACGGGCTCACCCCGACAGCCTATCGACGCAAAGCCCGCACCTGACAGGAGTCAGCTGACTGCAACCCCGCCTGCATATGAGCGAGCGCCGGATCGCGCCAGAGCGGCGCGCAGTGCAGGATTGTCGAGGCTGAGTGACTGCTTGACTGTCAAATGCCAGAGGTGGGATGCGTTGTGCTCGGTTTCGTGGCTACCGAGACAAGGTGTTTTATAGAAGCGCAGTGCATGGATGCACCGGGCGGTTGAGGCGCCCGCAGGCGCCGACCGCGCGACCTGACCCATGATGGTGGCGCGATCGGTGATCGCCGACAAGGTCGCTGCTGGCCAGTTCATCACCGCGGCGCACGAAGTGCCTCGCATCTGGACCGCTGCGGGGGGCTGGATGTCGCTGCAATGATCTGACGACGGACAGCAGCGACGGAATTGTCCCGCGCATCGGTGACAGATTACGCAAGATAGCGGTTCGGCCAGGGGGTCATCAGAGAGCTATGGCGTAATCGTAGTGATCATCACTATCGTCCGTGGCCCGCCACGGCCTAGTTCACAGGGGTCGGTCAAGGCCCAATGGTCGGGACTTTTTTCAGCTGTACGAACGAAAACTTGCTGTCGTCACGCGTCCGCGCAGCGCGCGCGGCTAAATCGAGGATTGGCAGCCAGTGGCTGACAGAACAAGGGCCAGCCCCCTATATGGGAGACCGACCCTCGCCCTCGATACGCTACGCGAGGGAACCGATTTTAGCGGTAGTTGCTGCAGCCATTGTTGCCGCCGCGTTCGATGGCGCGGCCGGCAAGGGCACCGCCGACGCCGCCCAGCAGGGTACCGGCCGTGCGATCACCACGACCCGCAATCGAGTTGCCGAGCAGACCGCCAGCGATTGCGCCGAGCAGCGCACCGCCTGTGCCGTCATTGCAGCGGCGATTGTCGCGATAGCTGTTGCGATAGCGGCGGTTATCGTAGCGATCGGCATAGCGATCATCATAGGCGCGGTTGTAACGGCCATTATAGCCATTGTTGTACCGGTCACCCCGGTAGCTGTCGCGATCGCCTTCCGAATAGCTGTAATCCTGGCGGTAATCGCCGCGATAATCCTGCGCGGACGCTGACGTCATGGGGACCAAGGCGCTGGCGCTGATGGCGAGAGCGAGGCTGGCGAGCGACAATTTCTTCAACATGATCATTCTCCTCATCAGCCCCTGTTCGGGCCATATGCCGGTGTTCGACAGTGACGCTTATGCACAAGGTGGATTGAGCCGATCCTGAATGCGGCTGTTATCCGGCGTTCATCGATATCGGGCATCGACATGGGGCATCGACATCGGGCATCGACATCGGGCATCGACATCAGGGCTTTCGCGCGCGGCGTGACCGGGTAAGAGCGAGCAATGCGCCTGCGTCGATCACCCTTGCTGCACGCCGCATTGCTGGTGCTGCTGCTCGTGCCCAGCTGGTCGACCCGGTCGCGGTTGGCGCTGCTGGGTCCGGTTGCACGGTTCAGCGCGACGCCGGTGATGCTGGTGCCCGGGCGGCCGACGCTGCGGCGATTGGGGGCGCTGGTGTTCGAGCGGGGCTATCGGTTGCGCAGCCCCGATCCCGCCTTTGGGGGATTTTCGTCGCTGCTGGTGATGGGGGAGCGTTTTACGCTGCTCGACGATGGCGGCAATTTCATTCGCTTCAGGCTCGATTCGATGGGGCGGCTGAGCCAACGCGCGTTTGGCGCGCTTCGGGCCGGGCCTGGCTCTGGCTGGGAGAAGAGCGAACGCGACAGCGAATCGATGACGCGCGACCCAGTGACCGGCGCGCTGTGGGTTGGCTTTGAGAACAGCAACGAAATCTGGTGCTATCGCCCCGGGCTGGGCCAGGCGATTCGCCATGCGGCCCCGCGCGCCATGCAAGACTGGCCGGCTAATGGCGGGCCCGAGGCAATGGTCCGCCAGCGCGACGGCAGCTTCATCATTCTGAGCGAAACCAGCAAGTGGCCACATGCCAAAGGAGCTGCCGGGCTGTTCTATACCAGCGATCCTACCCGCTTGCCGCGCCAGGGCTATCGCTGGAATTACCTGCCGCCGCGCGGTTTTCGCGCTACCGACATGGCCGCATTGCCCGATGGCCGATTGCTGATCCTCAATCGGCAGTTTAGCGCGACGACCGGGTTTCGCGCGGTGCTGACACTGCTCGATCCGCGCGCGATTGGCCCGGGCAAGACGGTGGCGGGGCGCGAGATCGCGCGGTTCGCGCCGCCAGTGCTGCACGATAATTTTGAAGGAATCTCGGTAGTTACTGAAAAAGATGGCGGCACCGCCATCTGGATCGTCTCGGACGATAACCAGTCAGTGCTGCAGCAGAGCCTGTTGCTCAAATTTCGCCTCGACGAGGCACGCCTGGGCGTGCGCCGTCGATAGCAAATAATCAGGCAGCAGTTGCTGTTGGCGCCAGCTTCTTCTGGACGTCGCGCTTCAGGCGACGAGCCTTGAGCGACAGCTTGTCGTCCGTCGTCTTGACCAGCCAATTGTCCAGCCCGCCGACATGCTCGACCGAACGCAGGCCGTTGGTCGACACGCGCAGCTTGACGCTGGTGCCCAGCGCATCCGACATCAGCGTCACATTCTGCAGGTTGGGCAGAAAGGTCCGCTTGGTCTTGTTGTTGGCGTGGGAGACGTTGTTACCCACCTGCCGGCCCTTGCCGGTCAGCTCGCAAATGCGCGACATCGCTTGAATTCCTGAATTCTGGTTACCCGGAAAGAGGGGGCGGATAGCCACTTCGGCCGCGACAGTCAACCGATTCACCCAGCGCCATGCAACTATCGCCGGGCGCGCCGCGTTATTCCGCTAACGATTCGACCTTACAGGGGTGATTTATGATGCGGGCGCTGTTGATATCAGTGGGGCTCGCTGCCCTTGTCATCGTTGGTGCATGGTCACTTGGACTGGTCAGCATCGATCAGAGCAAAGTGGCACGGGCGCCGTCTGTCACGGTCGAGGGCGGGCAGGCGCCCGAATTCACCGTCAACACCGCCAAGATCGAGCTCGGCACCGAGAATCGGACGATCGAGGTGCCAACCGTCGGCACCCAGGAAACGACGATCGCCGTGCCGACCATGAAGGTCCAAAAGCCGTCCAACGCCCAAGAGCCGGCGAAATAAGGGTGGCCCGCAAGACCACCGCCGCGACGGTTGCTGCCGCTGCCCTATTGCCGCCGCTTGGTGTTTTCTGGGATCGTGGCGCTGGCCGGGACTTCTCGACTGCGTGCGTGCTGACGCTGTTTGGGTTTCTGCCGGGGGCGGGCTTCGCGCTGATTCGCGTGCTTGGCCCAGGTCAGCGCTGGCAAAGACTGGCTTGATCAGCGCATAAGCGCGCATGTTTCAGCTCCCCGATCCCATGCGCTTGGCGCTCGACGTTGCGCGTGAGGCAGCTGCTAGGGGCGAGGTGCCAGTGGGTGCGGTCATTGTTCGGGGGGGCAACGTGATCGCTTCGGCTGGCAACGCCCCGCGCGCCAATAACGATCCGACAGCGCATGCCGAGATACTCGCGATTCGCGCGGCTGCCCAAATCCTTGGTCGCGATCGGCTGGACGGATGCGATCTGTGGGTAACGCTTGAGCCTTGCGCGATGTGCGCCGGCGCGATTGCCCATGCCCGGCTCGATCGACTCTATTACGGTGCCGATGATCCCAAGGGCGGGGCTATCGGCCATGGTCCGCGGTTCTTTACCCAGCCGACCTGCCACCACCGGCCCGAAATCTATCCTGGCATCGGCGAGGAGGCGGCGGCCGCGCTGCTGAAGGGGTTTTTCGCTGATCGGCGATGAGCAATTGTTGCAAATATCTGCGTGCGATGTTGTGAAGTGCACCGATTCCCGGCAAGGGGCAGGGTAGCGTCATGACCCCGCTTCCCCCCTTTCCCTGGATAGACGTCGCGATCATCGCGGTGCTGATCATCATCAACGGCCTCTTTGCGATGTCGGAACTGGCGATCGTGTCGTCGCGCCGTGCCCGGCTCGAGGCGATGGCGCGCGCGAATGTACGCGGGGCGCGGGCCGCGATTGCGCTTGCGGCAGACCCGGGCAAGTTCCTCTCCACGACCCAAATCGGCATCACGCTGATCGGCATCATCGCGGGTGCCTATTCCGGCGCGAGCCTGGGTGCGCCGGTCGGGGCCCGGCTGACCAGCATGGGGATGGGCGCTGAATTTGCGCAGACGGTGGGATTCGTCACTGTCATCGGCATCACCACTTTTGCCGCGATTGTCGTCGGCGAGCTTGTGCCCAAGCAGATTGCGCTGCGTGCGCCAGAGGCGATCGCCGTCATCATGGCGGTGCCAATGCAATGGCTCGCCATCGCGACCGCGCCGGTCGTCTGGCTGCTCGACTCGGCGAGTGCCGGGCTGTTCTGGCTGATGCGAATCCAGCGCGAATCGCCGGATCATGTGACGGCGGAAGAACTCCACATGATCGTCGCCGAAGCTTCAAAATCGGGCGTGATCGAGGAGCATGAGCGATCGATCATTTCGGGCGTCGTGCGCTTGGCCGATCGCCCGGCGCGCGAAGTGATGACGCCGCGGACCGATGTGGAATGGCTCGATGTCGACCTGGATGAAGCGGGCATTCGCGCCGCGCTGATGGCGGCCACCCACACGCGCCTGCCGGTCGCCGAGGGATCTGTCGATTCGCTGATCGGGGTGGTCCAGGCGCGCGACATTGTCGCTGCCGTTTTTGCAGGCGAGCCGTTGTCGCTGCGCGCCTTGATGCGCAAGGCGCCCGTGGTGCTCGATCAGCTTGACGCGATGGACGTGCTCAATGCGCTGCGCCAGGCGGAAGTGCCGATGGCGCTGCTCCATGACGAATATGGCCATTTTGAAGGGATTGTCACGCCGGCAGACCTATTGTCGGCGATTGCCGGCGAATTCGCCTCGGACGCGGACCCCGACGATGCCCCCAATGTCGTGGTGCGCGATGACGGAACGCTGCTCGTTGCAGGGCAGATGGCCGCCGATGCGCTGGCCGAACGGCTGGGCATCGATCTGCCCGAAGACCGCGATTATGCGACGGTGGCGGGGCTTGCACTGGCCGTGTTCCGGCATTTGCCCGGTGAGGGCGAAAGTTTTGTCGAACAGGGCTGGAAATTCGAAGTGGTCGATCTCGACGGCCGCCGGATCGACAAGGTGTTGGTGAGCGCCGTCATCGGCGCTGATTAGGACCGTTTAGGGTCGTTACCCGCCTAGAGCATCGTGCCGTAATTCTGGATCACCCGTCACCCACGAGCGCAGCGAAGCAATCCAGCCTATCCGTTCGCGGCTCGCTGGATTGCTTCGCTGCGCTCGCAATGACGATTCATATTTCAAGCACGATGCTCTAGCTTGCCGAATGCGGCCTCGAACCCCTTGATGTCGCCGGACGCGAGCAATGCGGCTTGCTCGATCCAGCGATCGCGGCTCATGCGGCCGGTAAAGCTGCCCATTTGCGCATCGATGGTCGTCGCTTCCTCGGCTGATAGCGCGGCCATCTGAGCGACCGTGGTAATCCCCAGTTCAGCGAGCCGGGCAGTCGCTTTGGGCCCCAGCCCCTTCAGGACGGAGACGGCGATTGGTTCGGCCGAGGCGGTATCCGATGGGGCGGCAGGGGCCAATGCCGCGACCGGCACCGATGCGGGTTCGGTTGCGCGTTCGGCTGCCGGCTTCGCCACGACGGCCGGTTCGAGCGGGACATCGGCATCTTCAGGCGGTAGCGGCGGCGGTGGTGGCGGCGGTGGCGGCGGTGGTGCCTCCGGCTCGGCAATGGGCACGGGCGCATGGCCGGCAAGGGCGGCATGCGCCTGCGCATCCGCGACCTCGCTGGCCTTGGCGCGCCGTCGTGCGGCACCCCAAAGGATGATCGCAACTGCGCATGCCATGCCGATGACAATCAGCACCAGCGTTAACGTGGTGATCGATCCGGCAGCGGCAGAGGTCGTCGCGCTGGTCAGCATCATCATCCAAGGGCTCCTGTCGTCGGTTGCTTGGCGCACTGCATAGCCTGCTGTGCTGCCGCGTCCAGCCGATCAGGCCAGTTCGCGCGCAATCTCGCGCCAGCCGATGTCGCGGCGACAAAAGCCCCCGGGAAAATCGATGGCATCCACGCCGTGATACGCAGCGGCTTGTGCAGCGGCCACGCTGCCCCCTCGCGCAGTCACCGCGAGGACGCGCCCGCCGCTGGCGACCAACGCCTCCCCCGCCAATTGCGTGCCGGCCTGAAAGACCTTGGCACCAGTCGCCTCAGCCAGGTCGATGCCGCCGATAGCGCCGCCGAGCACGGGATCGGCTGGATAGCCATTGGCGGCCATCACCACCGTGAGCGCGACCTCGCTAGAAAACACCGGTGCCGGGCAATCGGCCAGCACCCCTTGCGCCGTCGCGAGCATCAGCGCGAGAAGGTCGCTGTCGAGCCGCATCATCAGCACCTGGCATTCCGGATCGCCGAAGCGGGCGTTATATTCGATCAGCTTGGGCCCATCTGCCGTCAGCATCAGCCCGGCATAGAGCACGCCGGAAAACGGCATGCCGGCGGAGGCCATCGCCTTTACCGTCGGCGCAATGATCGTCTCGATCGCCTGGGCCTCGAGGGCGGGCGTGAGCACCGGGGCCGGGCTATAGGCGCCCATGCCGCCGGTATTGGGGCCAATGTCGCCATCGCCGACGCGCTTATGGTCCTGCGCCGAGCCGAACGGCATGATGGCGGTGCCGTCGGTCAGCACGAACAGGCTGGCCTCCTCGCCCTCCAGAAATTCCTCGATCACCGCATCGCCGCCCGATTTGCCGAACATCCCGGCAAGCGCTGCTTCCGCCTCGTCGCGGGTGGTGGCGATCGTCACGCCCTTGCCGGCGGCGAGCCCGTCCGCCTTGATTACCACTGGCAGCCCGAAGGCATCGAGCGCGGCCAGCGCGCCGTCATGCGATGTCACCCGGGCATAGCGCGCCGTCGGGATCTTTGCGCGTTTGCACAGATCCTTGGTGAAGCCCTTCGATCCTTCCAACTGCGCTGCCTTCTGGTCGGGGCCGAACACCGCGATTTTCATCGTGCGCAGATTATCGGCCAGGCCATCGACCAACGGTGCCTCGGGGCCGATGACAACGAGTTCGACCGAATTGCGCAGGCAGAAATCGATGATGCCCCGGTGATCGGAGGGCAGAAGGGGGGCAATCGTTGCATGTTGGGCTATGCCGGGGTTGCCCGGTGCGGCATAGAGCGTCGTCAGGCCCGGCGATTGCGCCAGCTTCCATGCCAGCGCATGCTCGCGGCCACCCGATCCGATCAGCAGGACGTTCATGTCAGATATTTTCCCCGATGATGCCCCGGACAAGGTGGGTGCGCGGCTGGTAGCCGAGACGACTCCCGGCGACAATGCCGCCCCTTTGGGGGTCAGCGAACTCTCCGCCAAGCTCAAACGCTTTGTCGAGGGCGAGTTCGGCCATGTGCGACTGCGCGGCGAGATATCGGGCTATAAGCGTGCGGTCTCGGGCCATGTCTATCTGGCGCTGAAGGATGATGGCGCGGTGATTGACGGGGTGATGTGGAAAGGGGCGGTGAACACGCTGCCCTTTACCCCGCAGGACGGGGTCGAGGTGATCGCCACTGGCAAGCTCACCACCTATCCGGGCCGGTCAAAATACCAGATCGTGATCGACCGGATGGAGCTGGCCGGCGAGGGCGCGCTGATGGCGCTGCTGGAAAAGCTGAAGGCCAGACTGGCGGGCGAGGGGCTGTTCGATCCGTCGCGCAAAAAGGCGCTGCCGTTCCTGCCGCGCACGATCGGCGTCGTCACCTCGCCAACGGGTGCCGTCATCCGCGACATTCTCCACCGGCTGGCGGATCGCTTCCCCAGCCATGTCATCGTCTGGCCGGTCGCGGTGCAGGGCGAGGCGGCGGCGGGGCAGATTGCGGCCGCTGTGCGCGGCTTTGATGCGATCGCGCCCGGTGGGCCGGTGCCGCGTCCTGATCTGGTCATCGTGGCGCGCGGGGGCGGATCGATCGAGGACCTGTGGGCCTTCAACGAGGAAGTCGTGGTGCGCGCGGTGGCCGATTGCTCTATCCCGATCATTTCGGCGGTGGGCCACGAAACCGACACCAGCCTGTGCGATTACGCTGCAGATCTGCGCGCGCCGACGCCCACGGCTGCCGCTGAAATCGCGGTGCCCGTGCGCGCCGATCTGGTCGCCACGGTCGCGAGCCATGCCGCCCGGGCCGAGCGCTGCGTCAGGCGATATCATGAGCGCGCACGCGAACGGCTGACCGCGCTGGTGCGAGTGATGCCACGACGTGAAGCGCTGCTGGGGCCACAACGCCAAAAGGCCGACGATCTGGGCGCGCGACTTGACCGCGCGCTCGAGGCACGGGTGTCGCGCGGACGCACGCAGCTCGACCGGGCGGGCGCTGTGCTGCGCCCGGCGATGCTCCAGCGCCAACTGGCCGCCGCGCGTGACCGGTTGGCTCGCACCGGGCAATTGCTGGAAGCGATCAACCCCAGCGGCCTGCTCAAGCGCGGTTATGTGCTGGTGGAAGCGCGTGGGGGCGGGGTAGTGACCACCGCAGCACAGGCACGCAAGGCTGCGGCGCTGACGCTGCGCTTCGGCGATGGCTCGGTAGAAGCCCGGGTTGAGCGCAGCAGCGCCAAGCCCTATGATAAACCGGCAGGCACGCAGCCGACGCTGCTTTGATCTGCCCCGATGCTTGCCCCATGCCGGGGCCAAGGAAAGCAAGCGATGTTGATGTCCAATACCGATCGCGCCGCCAGGCTGCATTATATGGCAAACGGGTTTCGGGTGCTGACGCCGGGCGATCATGTCGATTGCGCTGTAACGGGCGAGCGCGTGCCGCTTGACGAGTTGCGCTACTGGAGCGTCACGCTGCAGCAGCCCTATGCCAGTGCGGCGATTGCGATGGCGGCGATGGTGGCGTCGTGAAGCGAGGGTGGCGGTGGCTGGCCGGCGTCGCTATTCTAATGATCCAGGCCAGCTGCATCGCACCTGCAGCAGAGCGCCCGCTGTTGCCGCGACCCAATGTTCAGCCGGTCGCGCAGCCATCGCCGTCCCCGACGCCATCACCGGCACCTGCCGCTGCGCCGGTTGCGCTCAAGCGGGCTGATTTTCGCTTGATCGGCCCGTCCGTGCAGGGCGGCGCTGCGATCGGCACCGCCCCGCTCGGCACGACGCTGCTGAGCTTCAATGGCGTGCCGGTGCCGCTTGCGCCCGATGGACGCTTCCTGATCGCCTTTGATCGCGACGAGGGCGAAACGGGCAGGCTGGTCGCGACGCTCGGCAGTGGGGAACAGGTTGGCGAAAGCCTGACGGTCGCGCGCCGGGCCTGGAATATCGAGCGGCTCAATAGTCTCCCCAAATATGCCCAGCCGACCGAAGAGTTTAATCGCCTGCGCCCGGCAGAGCTGGAGCAGATCAACGCGGCCCGGCGGATCAGCGTCACGTCGCAGGGCTGGCAGCAATCATTTTTGTGGCCCGTTGTCGGGCGGCTGTCCGGCATGTTCGGTGCGCAGCGCATCTATCAGAATGGCGAGGCGGGCAGCTATCATTCGGGCAGCGACATCGCCCAGCCAACGGGCACACCGGTGATCGCCCCGGCAGACGGCGTGGTGATCCTGGCGGCAGACCATCCCTTTACGCTTGAAGGCAATCTGCTGATGATCGATCACGGCATGGGGCTCAACAGCGCGTTCCTGCACCTGTCGCGGATCGATGTGCGGGTGGGGGAAGTGGTGAAGCGCGGGCAGCGCATTGGCGCGGTCGGCATGACGGGGCGCGCCACCGGGCCGCATCTCCACTGGAGCCTCAAATGGCGCGAGAGCCGTATTGATCCGTTGCTGGTCGCAGGGCCGATGCCAGTGGTGCAGTGAAGCCGCGGGCGCCGCGTCAACACCAAGCATTGTTACGGAACTGAAACGGATTGTTTCCTTTCAGCCACATCAATGCAACAAAATAGACGCCTTCTGTTACAAACTATTTACATTCTGCTGTTCCCTGCCGCATCAACTGCTCAGTTGCGGGTGAAAACCCGGTGTGCGGCTTTCTATGGGCCGTCCCGGCCATAATCTCGCCAAAACAGAAACAGGGGAAATTTATGAAAAACACCTCCTTTGGCAACCGCAAGAGCCGTGTCGCCGCATTGAAGATGCTGGCGCTTGTTGGCTCGGGCCTGGCCAGCGGCATGATCGTGTCCGCGCCGGCTTACGCGCAGGATTATAACCAGATTTCGGCCACTGGCCGCGTGACTGGCACCGATGGCAAGGCGATTGCCGGTGCCACGGTTGAGATCACGTCGAACGACCAGGGTTTCAGCCGGACGGCGACGACGGATTCGAGCGGTGCGTTCCGCGTCGGCGCGCTGCCCATCGGCACCTACACCTTCACCATCTCGGCTGAAGGCTTCGATTCGTTTACTGACTCAGCCGTTCCGCTCAACCAGAGCAGCACGTCGAACCAGTTCGCGCTCGTCCCAACGGGCGGTGCTGCAAGCGACATCGTTGTCGTCGGCGGCCGTGTTGCGGTGCCTGATTTCGATCGTAACACGACAGGTGCCATCATCCGCGTCGGCGAAATCGCAACCCGCGTGCCAATCGCGCGCAACATTACCGACGTCGTTCTGCTCTCGCCGGGTACGACCGCAGGCGATGGGGCGTTCGGCAACCTGCCATCGATCAATGGGTCGTCGGTTTCGGAAAACGTCTATTACATCAACGGCCTGAACATCACCCAGTTCCGCAACGGTCTGGGTGCCGCGCCGGTGCCATTTGATTTCTACGATACGGTTGAAACCAAGAATGGCGGCATTGCGGCTGAATTCGGCCGCACGACGGGTGGCGTCATCAACGCCACGACCAAGTCGGGCACCAACAAGTTCCACGCCAGCGCGACCTTCAACTGGGAGCCCGATGGCCTCCGATCCGATTCGCCCAACACGTTCAACAATGACTTCGATTCTGCCAAGGTCGATCGTCGTGAGTTCATCATCCAGGCATCGGGCCCCATCATCAAGGATCGCCTGTTCTTTTATGCGCTCGTCAACACCCGCCAGGTGAGCAGCTCGCAGGGCTTCACCGGCACGTCGAGCACGACGACCACCGGTGCCAATGCCTGCTCGTCCAACCCGACGCTGTGTTCCGATTTCGGCAATCTGCGCTCGGCCAACCTGACGACGGCCGGTACGCAGTATATCCGTGACATCAACAACAGCCCGTTTTACGGCGGCAAGCTGGACGCGGTTATCGCTGACGGTCACCGGCTTGAAGCGACCTATTTCAACACCTCGGGCGCAACTTTCCGCGACACCTTCGGTACGTCGCTGTACACGCTGGCTAGCGGCAGCCGCTACAACCCGAATACCAACTCGCCGGGCGGCTATGCTTCGTCCACAGTGTTCCGCAGCGGCGGCGAAAACTATGTGATCCGCTATACCGGCACCTTCACCAACTGGCTGACGATTTCGGGTGCCTATGGGCGCAACTACAACGCTGAAACGACCGAATCGAACCGGCCGGACTTCCCGTCGATCGTTGATCAGCGCGGCGGTGCGAACACGGGCATTGGTAACACAACCGCCAACCGGAACGTCAACTTCGATAAGCGCACCTTTTATCGCGGTGACGTCGATTTGAACTTCCAGCTGTTCGGCGCACACCATGTTCGCGGTGGCTATGACCGTGAAGAGCTCGATCTGTCGACGGCCATCGCGGCCAATGGCGGCTTCCAGTACACGCTGGCGACGGCTGACGGCGGCACCACGACCGGTCTGCCTGCGGGCACGAACTATGCCATTGCGCGGGCGTTCGTTTCGGGCGGGCAGTTCGCCACGACCAACTATGCCTATTATCTGCAGGATAGCTGGTCGCTGTTCAGCAACCGCCTTCGCCTCAACCTTGGCGTGCGCAACGACCGTTTCCAGAACAAGAACGCAGCGGGCGTGCCGTTTTACACCTCCAGCGACCAGTGGCAGCCACGCCTGGGCGCAAGCCTTGACGTGTTTGGCGACGCGACGACCAAGCTCTATGGGTCGTTCAGCCGCTACTTCCTGCCGGTTGCCGCCAACACCAACGTCCGCCTCGCCGGTTCGGAGCTGGATTACGACGCTTACTACCGCCTGACCGGCCTCAACTCGGACAGCACGCCCATTCTCGGCGCGCCTGTCACGACGGGTGCTGGCTTTGAAGCCTGCCCGACCGGTGGGCCTGCTGGTACAAGCTGCGTTATCCGTAACGATGGCACTGTCCCAGGCACGGCTACCACGGTTGCATCGAACCTGAAGTCGCAGTCGACCGATGAGTATATCATCGGTGCGGAACGCCGCCTTGGCAGCAAGATCAAGGTCGGTGCATTCTTCACCTACACCAAGCTAAACAACTCGCTGGAAGACGCGGCACTCGACACGGCGATTGTGCCGCTGTGCGTTGCTGCAGGTAACACTGATGCGGCTTGCCGTGAGATCTACAACGGCGTGCACCAATATGCGCTGATCAATCCCGGTCAGGACGTGGCGATCACCCTGTCCGATCCATTCCCGAACCAGACGACCGCCCAGACGGTGGTGCTGCCTGCTTCGGCGCTTGGCTATCCGCAGGCACGTCGTACCTACACAGCGGCTACGGTTACCTTCGAACGTGAGTTCGACGGCAAGTGGAGCATCGCTGCCAACTACACCTGGTCGCGCCTGCGCGGCAACATTGAAGGCGGCATCCGTTCGGACAACGGCCAGACCGACGCGGGCCTCACCACCGCATTCGATCTTCCCGCACTGGTCAATGGTTCATACGGCAACCTGCCGAACGATCGCCGCCACAATCTGAAGATCTATGGCAGCTACAACTTCTTCGATTGGCTGACGCTTGGCGGTAACCTCTCGGTGTCGTCGCCGCGTTCGTTCGGTTGCTTGGGCCGTGCCCCGGCAAATGCCGACGCGAACTTGGCGGGTCGCTTCTATGGCGCAGCAGCGTTCTACTGTAACGTCAATGCATCGGGCAACGTGATCTCCAATCCAGTGGGCTTCGCGCTCGTCAACCCGGTGGGCCCGGGTGCCAGCACGCTGCAGCTGACGCCGCGTGGCAGCCAGTTCCAGTCTGACTGGGTTGCCAACTTGAACGTCGATGCGGCCATCAAGGTGCCGACCAGCCTGTTCCAGGGTACGGTGCGGGTGTCGGTGTTCAACGTCCTGAACCGCAGCGCCCAGACCGACTTTGTCGAGGCTGGCACGGTGACGGCCGGTACGCCGAACGCAACCTATGGCCTGGCAAACACTTACCAGGCACCGCGCTCGGTTCGTATCCAGCTCAACGTTGGCTTCTAAGCCACACGCTGACTAAAAAATTAGGGAGGCGAGCCTGGCTCGCCTCCCTTTTTTGTGCCCGGCGGGTTGAATGCCGCGTGCGCGTCAGGCGGACGACGCCACCGTAATTGCCAGCGCCCCATCGCCCTCATCGGCATGGATCGTCGCGCCGTCCTTCACCGCGCCCGACAGTATGAGGTCGGCCAGCGGATCTTGCAGATAACGCTGTACCGCGCGCTTGAGCGGTCGCGCGCCATAGACCGGATCATAGCCGACCCGCCCCAGCCAGGCCCGGGCCGCTTCGGTCAGCTCGATCGTTACCTTGCGGTCGGCGAGCAACTTGCGCACCCGCGCCACTTGGATATCGACGATCGGGGCCATCTCGCTCTGCCCCAGCCGGTGGAACAGCACGATCTCGTCGAGCCGGTTCAGGAATTCCGGGCGGAAATGCGCGCGAACCATCTCCATCACCTGCGGCTCGACGGTCGAGACATCGACCCCGTCCTCCACCGCCGTCAGATACTGGCTGCCAAGGTTTGAGGTCAACACGATGATCGTGTTGGTGAAATCGACCGTGCGGCCCTGCCCGTCGGTTAGCCGCCCGTCGTCGAGCACCTGGAGCAGCACGTTGAACACGTCGCCATGCGCCTTCTCCACCTCATCGAACAGGATGACCTGATAGGGCCGGCGTCGCACCGCCTCGGTCAGCACGCCGCCTTCCTCATAGCCGACATAGCCCGGCGGCGCGCCGATCAGCCGCGCGACCGCGTGCTTTTCCATGAACTCGCTCATGTCGATGCGGACCATCGCGGTCGGATCGTCGAACAGGAATTCGGCGAGCGCCTTGGTCAGCTCGGTCTTGCCAACGCCGGTCGGCCCCAGGAACAGGAACGAGCCGAGCGGCCGGTTCGGGTCCTGCAGACCGGCGCGCGCGCGGCGTACCGCGGTCGAGACGGCGCGGATCGCTTCTTTCTGGCCGATCACGCGCTTGCCGATCGTCGCTTCCATCTGCAGCAGCTTGTCGCGCTCGCCCTCCATCATCCGCTCGACCGGGATGCCGGTCCAGCGCGCGACGACGCCGGCAATATCCTCCGCCGTCACTTCCTCACGCAGCATCGCACCCTGGGTCGCGCCGGCGGCGGCCTCTAGCTGTTTCTGCAAAGCAGGGATGGTGCCGTAATTGAGCTCGGCCATTTTGCCGAGATCGCCCGCCCGCTGCGCCTGCTCCACTTCGAGCCGGGCCGCGTCGAGTTGTTCCTTGATCCGCGCCTCGCCCGCGATCTTGTCCTTTTCGCCCTGCCAGCGTTGGGTGAGTTCGGCCGATTGTTGCTCCAGATTGGCGAGCTCGCCTTCCAGCGTCGCCAGCCGGTCGCGCGAGGCGGCATCCGTCTCGCGCTTGAGCGCCTCGCGCTCGATCTTGAGCTGGATAATCCGCCGGTCGAGCGCCTCGATCTCCTCGGGCTTGCTCTCCACTTCCATGCGGATGCGGCTCGCCGCTTCGTCCATCAGGTCGATCGCCTTGTCCGGCAGGAAGCGATCGGTGATGTAGCGGTGCGAGAGTGTTGCGGCGGAGACGATCGCCGCATCGGTGATGCGCACGCCGTGGTGGAGTTCGTATTTCTCCTTCAGCCCGCGCAGGATCGAGATGGTGTCGGGCACGGTCGGCTCGCCGACGAACACCGGCTGGAAGCGGCGCTGGAGCGCGGCGTCCTTTTCGACATGCTTGCGATATTCATCGAGCGTCGTCGCGCCCACGCAGTGCAACTCGCCGCGCGCGAGTGCGGGTTTCAGCAGGTTGGAGGCGTCCATCGCCCCTTCCGATTTGCCCGCACCGATCAGCTGGTGCATCTCGTCGATGAACAGGACGATATCGCCCTCGCCAGCCTTTACCTCGTCGAGCACGCCCTTCAGCCGCTCCTCGAACTCGCCGCGATATTTGGCGCCCGCGATGAGCGCGCCCAGATCGAGCGACATCAGCCGCCGCCCTTTGAGCGTATCGGGCACGTCGCCATTGGCGATGCGGATTGCGAGGCCCTCGGCAATCGCGGTCTTGCCGACGCCGGGTTCGCCGATCAGCACCGGGTTGTTCTTGGTGCGGCGGGCGAGAATTTGGATGGTGCGGCGGATCTCCTCGTCGCGGCCGATGACGGGATCGAGCTTGCCATCGCGCGCGGCTTGCGTGAGGTCGCGCGCGAATTTCTTGAGCGCGTCATAGCGGTCCTCCGCGCCGGCGGTGTCGGCGGTACGGCCCTTGCGCAGTTCGTTGATCGCCGCGTTGATCGCCTCGGGCGTTGCGCCCGATGCCTTGATCGCCTTGCCCGCCACGGTGTTGAGCGACAGGGCAAGCGCCACCAGCAATCGTTCGACCGTGACAAAGCTGTCACCCGATTTCTGCGCGACCTGCTCGGCCTGGTCGAGGATGCGGACGGCATCATTGTCGACGCCGGGTGCCTGCTGCGCGCCCGATCCCGACACGGCGGGCACCTTGGCGAGCGCGGCATCGGTCTCGCTAAGCGCCCGCGCGGGATCACCGCCCGCCGCCTTGATCAACCCGGAGGCAAGGCCCTGCTCATCCTCCAGCAGCGCTTTCAGGATATGCTCCGGCCCGATCCGCTGATGGCTCATGCGGATCGCCACGGTCTGCGCGGATTGCAGGAAGCCCTTGGCGCGATCGGTGAATTTTTCGAGGTTCATTGCCTGTCCCTTGCTGTTGCCAGGGATGTAATGTTGCTAATTTACAACACAAGGGTCTGCGGTGCGGGGACACGCTTGAACCATGATTTGAACCACCGCCCAGCGTGTTGTTTTGGCGAAACCGTGATGATGTGGGTTGATGATCGATATCTTGCCGGGCAGATTCGGCGACAGTGCGGTCGCCTCGCTGGTCGATATGATTCGTACAGTTGGCAGCTCGAAGCGGTCCAATGCCACTGACCGAGCGTTGCATCAGCTACCCGGATCTCAAGCTTGATCGTCTGCGTGGTCCGTGCCCTCGGGCAGCCGAAGGGTTGCGATGGTTCCGCCATCGGGCGCATTGGCAAGGGTAAAGTCGCCCATGTGTTGCGCGGCGAAATCGCTGACGATGCTCAGGCCCAGCCCCGCCCCACCCGTGTCGCGATTGCGCGAACCGTCCCCGCGTTCGAATGGACGAATGAGCCGCTCGCGGTCAGCAGCGGGGATACCGGGGCCATGATCGGCAACCGTCACGATTACCCGTCCTTCAGCGCGGCGAACCGCTACGGTCCCCCCGCCGGCATAGTTGATGGCGTTACGGAGCAAATTCTCAACAGTGCGCCGGAAGGCGGGCTTTGGGACGGCAATCCAGGCATCGTCGCCGGGCAGCAGGCGGATTGGCGCGCCCTCCTCCTTCATCTCATCGACGATCGCGGCAAGCAGGGGCCGGACATCGAGCACCTCCACGGGCGCGGCAGCGTCGCGCGCGAAGGCAAGAACTTCGCCAATCATGGCTTGCATCCGCTCGACATCGGCCACCATGCGGCTGCGCTGCGGCTCGGCCGTGGCCTCGATGCGCAACCGCAGTCCGGTCAGCGGCGTGCGCAGATCATGTGCGATCGCGGTGAGAATACGCGCCCGCTCGGCTGATTCGATTGCAAGCCGGTTGCGCATGGCGGCAATCGCCGCTGCCGCCTCGCGCAGCTCTCGCGGCCCGTCCGCCGGCACGATATCGGTCTGGTGGTCGAGCGCCCCGGCAAGCGCGCGGAAAGGGCGGGTCAAGCGACGCGCGAAAATCCAGGCAATCGGGGCGAGCAGCAACAGGCTGACAGCAAGCGCGATCAGGATGCTGCGCTGCCATCCGGCAAGGAAAGGTTGGGCCGGCGTAACGCTCAGCCAGCGATTGTCGGCCTGGCGGACGCTGGCGGTAAAGGCGGGGAGTGGCAGGCCGATCAGCGGATTGCGCAGCGCGCGGGGGACCGTGCCGGGCGTGACAAGCTCGAAGCGGTTGTTCTTGCCCCGAAGGAGGACGAACGACGTTGGCAGCCGGGGGGGGGTGGTTCGGATCACCGACGTCTGCGAAGACCAGCTGAAGCCGCCGGTGAACCTTGATTGACTGTTCAGCCACGAGACATGCACATCAGGGAGTGGCCTTTTCAGCTCAGTCGCGATCAGCGTCTCCACCATCGTTACGCGCGCGCCTTTGGGCTGGGTTGGCAGCAGGCGGCGCTCGAAGCCCGGCATGGGCCGTTGTAGCGCGCGGATCGCGTCGATGGCGCTGGTCCGCTGCGTGGGTGGCGGCGGTGCAAGGATGACGATCGCGGCGGTGGTCGCCACGCTGAGTGTTGCCACGGCAACGCCGAAGCCGCCGATCGAGACAAGCGCGCTGGGGGCCCGCTTCATGCCGGGCGCACCGATGGCAGGAATCGATAGCCCACGCCGCGCACCGTTTCGATCAGTGGCGCTGGATCGGCCTCGGCGAGTTTGCGGCGCAGGCGGCTGACAGCGATATCAACCGCGCGGTCATAGCTTGCCGCATCAAGCCCACGCGCCAGGTCGAGCAGCACATCGCGCGTCAGTATCCGTCCCGGGCGGGCCACAAAGGCGGCGAGCAGCGCATACTCCCCCTCGGTGAGGGTCAGAATGCGCCCGGTCGGGTCACGCAGGCGCCGGTCCTCAGCATCCAGCCGCCAACCAGCGAACGTCACGCCAGCGCCGGTGCGCGCCGGATCAGTCCGATCCGCCACCGGCCGGCGCAACAGCGCGCGGACCCGCGCGAGCAATTCGCGCGGCTCGAACGGCTTGGTCAAATAGTCCCATGCACCGACCTCCAGTCCCACGATCCGGTCGGTCACGTCATCAAGCGCGCTCAGCATCAGAATTGGCGTTCCCGCCGGTGCCAGGCGTCGGCACAGCGACAAGCCGTCCTCGCCCGGCATCATCACATCGAGCACGATCAGATCGGCCGGCGCGGTCGCGAGGGCGCGTTCGCAGCTCGCGGCATTGCTGGCGGTGCGGACTGCATAGCCTTGCGCGCCCAGAAATTCGGCAATGGCATCGCGGATGCTGACATCATCGTCGACGACGAGAACGCTGCTGGCGGCGACTATTTCGGGCTCCATGGCGATGCTTCGTAACGGCTCAATGTAGCATTTGCGTATCAGCGCCTGTTACCTACGCGCCATCAACGCGCTACGCGATGCTGCTTTACGCCTGCCAGAAGAGTAATCTGGGAGAACAGGTATGAAAGCAAGCTTTGGACTGTTGGCGGGCATGGCGGTGTTGGTGGCACCGGTGGCGCTCTACGCCCAGCAGGCGCCGCCAGCCGCGGCCGAAACGCCGGCGCCTAACCCATCGCCCCAGGCCGATGCGCCTGGTGCCGGCCAGAGGACGCCGACGCTGCCGCAATTCCGCAGCGCCGACGGCAAGCCGCTACCCCCCGAAATCCTCCGCCAGCTGCAGGAGCGGTTCAAGGACGGCGTTCCCGCCGCCGGCACTGTGCTCACATTGTCCGGCGGCAAAGACGACAAAGACGACAAGGACGACAAGGACGATAAGGACGGCAAGGTGCCCGTGCCGCCCGCTGCAGGCGATCAGGCACCGCCAACTGATACCACAGCACCGACGGCACCGGGTGCCCCGAAAAAGAAGCTGCAGTTTCGCAGCCTGGATGGCAAACCGCTACCGCCCGAAATCCTCCGCCAGCTGGAAGAGCGGTTCAAGGACGAGCCGCCGCCTACCAGCCCTGGAGGTGAACCCGGCACCGGCACCAGCACCAGCGACATCGTCGTCGCGGGCGAGCGGCCACGCGGATCGGTGATCGGCAACATCCCGCCCGAGCGCAGCTTCAGCCAGCTCGACATCCGGGCCTTCGGTGCCGACAATATCGCCGGGTTGCTCGACGCGGTCAGCGCGCAGACCTCGAGCAACCGGGGACGGGGAGACAGCGCTCCGGTCACGCTGCTCAATGGCCGGCGCGTGTCGGACTTTTCCGAAATCGCACGGATCCCGTCAGAAGCGATCGAGCGGATGGAAATCTTCCCCGAGGAGCTGGCGTTGAAATATGGCTATCGACCTGATCAGAAGGTGGTCAACATCGTCACGTTCCAACGATTTCGCTCGAAGGTCGGGCAGGTCGCCTTTCTCACCCCAGGGGAAGGCGGGCGGGAGAGCGGGGTCGCGAACGCCGATTTTTTGAGGATCAACGGCGATACGCGGATGAGCCTGGGAGGGACCTATAGCCGGGCCGACGCGCTGCTGGAGCGCGAGCGCGATGTCCGCCAGTTCGCCGGCACCCCCGAACTTGGCCGTTTTCGCACCCTGCTGCCGGCCACCGAGCAGTTCGGATTCAATGGCGTCATCAGCGGGCATGTGCTGAACGATATTTCGGCGACGCTGAATGGCCGGGTGGACGTCAACCACGCCGAAAGCCTGCTCGGGCTGGGGCCGAACGGTGCATTGCGCCGGAACAGCGACCGCACATTCGGGCATCTCGGCACCACGCTCAATCGCCGCATCGGGCGC
The DNA here is from genome assembly GCA_964638495.1 of uncultured Stakelama sp. Taxonomy (GTDB): domain Bacteria; phylum Pseudomonadota; class Alphaproteobacteria; order Sphingomonadales; family Sphingomonadaceae; genus Sphingomonas. The sequence goes on from CAZXBM010000012.1 coordinate 20,409, forward strand.
TGGCAGTGGACCACCACCGCCAATTATGACCATAACGAATCCACCGTGCTGACGGACGCGGCCGACGGCAGTGATCGCCGCGATCTGGCACGATCGACCGACCGGCTGGCCAATGCGGATTTCCTGTTTTCCGGTCCTGTCGTCTCGCTCCCGGCTGGGCCGCTGTCGACAAGCGTTCGGTTTGGCGCTGATTTTCGCGATTTCACCAGCCGCGCCTCCTTTGGCACCGCCAATAGCAGTGCCGACCTCTCGCGCGATCGTGGTGCAGCGCAGGTCGATGTCGATCTCCCGATCTTGAGCCGGAAAGAGGGCAAGGGTTCGCCGCTTGGCAACCTTTCCGTCAACGCCAATGGCTCGGTCGAGCGCCTGTCGGACGCGGGGACGCTCACCACCTATGGCTATGGCCTGACCTGGTCGCCGATCCCGGCCGTGAGCATCGTCGCATCCGCCACGCATGAAGAAGGGGCGCCGACGCTCGAACAGCTTGGCGGGCCGACATTGGTGACGCCCAATGTCCGCACGTTCGATTTCATCCGGCGCGAGGTCGTCGATATCGCGCGCATTTCCGGCGGCAATCCGGATTTGCGGAACGATGATCGTCATGTCGTGCGGCTTGGGCTCAATGTCCGCCCTTTGCCCAAAACCGATCTGTCGTTCAGTTTCGATTATGTCAGCACGCGGATCGACAATCCGATCGCCGCCTTCCCCATCCTGACGTCGCAGATCGAGACCGCCTTTCCCGGACGTTTCTCGCGCGACGCGCAGGGCAGGCTTGATGGGATCGACGGCCGCGCGATCAATTTTGCCGAGTCGAACCAGGAGCAGATCCGCTGGGGCATCAACTTCACCCGGCCGCTCGGGCCAGTACCTGCGCTGCTGCGCGATGCCCGTGTCAAAGTCTATACCAGCGTGGAGGACGCTCGCCGGGCCAATCCGAATCTGGTTTTTTCGCAAAGCGAGTCGAACAGCGCGTTGACGCGGGGGGCCGCCAACCTGACGAGCCGCTTGTTCCTGAGCCTGTATCACAATTGGTATCTGGAGGATTCGATCCTGTTGCGTAACGGACTGCCCGCGCTCGATTTGTTGAATGGCGGGGCCGTCGATTTCCTAGGCGGCCGACGGCGACACGAAATCGATTTTCAGGCCGGTGCCTTCAAGCGCGGGTTGGGTACCCGGTTGTCCGTTTCGTGGCGGAGTGGCACCGAGGTCCGGGGCTTTGGCGGGCCAGACGGCGTCCTGGGCTTCAACGATTATGCCGTGGTGAATTTGAACCTCTTCGCCAATTTGGGCGAGCGTTTTGAAAAAAAGCCGGCTTTGGGCTGGCTGAAGGGTATGCGCGCCACGCTGGGGGTGACCAACCTGTTCAACACCCGCCCGCAAGTTCGCGACCAAACGGGTGCGACGCCGCTCAGCTATCAGCCCGCCTATCTCGATCCCCTCGGGCGTATGTTGACGTTCAACGTGCGCAAAGTGTTTTGAGGGTTTGACCTGTTCCCGCCATTTGGGTTGGCTCGCAGGGGCGTGGCGGTTTGTGCGGTTCCCGGGTGGGCCTTCCAATCGGAACGGTCGTTCATCAACGTTGCAGGACCCTGACCGGGCGATATGATCGCGGCATCAAGGGGGAATGATGCCAGAGACCAAATGCGAGCTGCTAGGCCATTATGGTCTTGCGGCTCTATCCGGCGGGCTGCTCGCGGCGAGCTACGCCATGCACCCCTTGTGGTGGGCGGCATGGTTGGCGCCGGCCCCTGCCATTGTCGCGACGTTGCGCACGCCCGTCGCCTCCCGACGCCAGCTCACCTTGCTTGCAGGTGTGATCGGGGGGATCAGCAGCTTCTCCTACCATCTGACTATCGGCGGTTGGCCAGCTGCACTCCTGATCCTCGCCCTTGTCGCCGCGGCGTGGTCGAGCGCGATCCGCCTTACCGTCACCTTTGCGGACAGAGGGCGGCTCCTTGCAGCCGTGCTTGCCATTCCGGTCACCTGGGCGGCGATCGACACACTCCTGATCCACGTGTCGCCGCATGGCAGCGCCGGGAGCATCGCCTATAGTCAGATGGACGCGCTACCGGTCATCCAGGTGGCAAGCCTTGGCGGCATTCCAGCCATCACCTTCATTGTCTTGCTCGCTGGCAGCTTGGTCGGCTTGCTTCTCGGCCGCACACCGGATGTGAACCGGCGTGGCTTGCGCGCGGCAGTTGTCTTCACCGTCGCTGTGGTCGGCCCCTGCCTGCTCTTTGGGATCGTGCGTCTGCAAGATGCGGTATCGGCGCCGGGCGCGAAAGTCGCCATGATCGCGACAGACGGCGTCCGACCACAGCCTCGCAGCTGGGATGCGTTCTGGAAGGCCTATGGTGGGGAGATCACAAGAGTGATTGGGCCGGACACGATCGTGCTCCTTCCCGAGGCCATCGTGCGTCTCCCCGTTGCGGCCGCTGAGCAGGCCGGTCGCTCGCTTGCGGCATTTGCTGCGCAGCACCAGGCCATTGTCGTGGTCGGCATCATCATGGAGGAGGCAGGCCAGCGCACCAACCGTGCGCTGATCGCACAGCCGGACGGGCACTATCGCTGGTACCGGAAGCAGCACCTGGTTCCCGGTTTCGAAGCGGGGATAGCGCCGGGCAGCAGCCCTGTCGTGCTGCGTCACGCCACGACCGGGATCGGCGTCGCGATCTGCAAGGATATGCACTTCCCCACGCTGGGCCGTGAGTATGCGCGCCAGGATGCGCGGCTCATGCTCGTGCCCGCAAACGACTTCGATGTGGACGACTGGCTGACGGCCCGCATGACGATCCTTCGCGGCGTGGAGAGCGGATCCTCCATTGCCCGTGCGGCGCGCAATGGTATCAGCTTCGTCAGTGACCGCTATGGCCGCGTGATCGCGGAGCGCCGGAGCGATGCTACGATGGGCAGCTTGCTGACGCGAGCTCCTGCGGACCCCGGCGACGCCACCTATTATGCGCTGCTCGGTGACGTGTTTGGCTGGGGGTGCGTCTTGGTATGGACTATTCTGCTGGCTTTACGCGTCGGCGGTTTTCGACAAATCACCGCCAGCAGCAGGCTTTTCCCTCGCCTTCGCTGAAGGATATGTTTTGGACAATGGTGATGGCCCGCTGATGCCTGACCCTCAATCCCCAATTGGTCTAAATAGGTTATAAAGTGGTGTTGCTGAAGATGGTGGGCTAGGATAAATTTTGGAAGCCGGTCAATCGACCCAGTAATGCTGGAGCGGCAAGCAAGGGGAGTGTCTGTTGGCGCGGTCGGATGGGCATGCGGCATCGAAGCCGGGGCGGGATGCAAGCCTGGATGCGTTTCGCGGCCTGGCTGTTATGGGCATGGTTCTGGTCAACCTGCAGGGCTCGGACCCCGATAGTTTTTCCATCCTGGTCCATTCGCGCTGGGATGGCGTCACCATTGCCGATCTGGTGTTTCCGTTTTTTATCCTCGCATCCGGTCTCGCCGTTCCACTGGCCATGGATGGAAGGAAGGTCGCGCTCCCTTGGCGGTCGATGGTCCGGCGCAGCCTCATCCTGTTCGGGATCGGGTTGATCATCGGCTGGTTGCTGCACCCCAGCCTTCTGGCCAGCGAGTTCAGGGTAACTGGCGTGCTCCAGCGCATTGCAATTGTTTATGGCGGTTGTGCTGCCCTGGCCCTCCTCACCCGCGGCGTTGCCGCGCCCGCGCTTGCGGGTTTCGGCTTGCTCATTGCCCATTTGATCTTGCTGAAAGTCCCATTGTTTGAAGGCGTTTATGTCGATTTATCGCCCGGCGGCGGATCGAGCGGGCTGCTCGATCGACTAGTGCTTCCCGGGCGCCTGCTGCGCGGCAGCTATGATCCGGAAGGGGTGCTGTCGACGCTGTCATCGATTGGGATGAGCATGCTCGGGGTATCCGTGCAACGCCTGATCGCCGGCAGAGAACGGCCGATTACCCCATTAGCGATGACGAGTCTGGCGTCGGTGTTGCTGGGTGTCGCGTTGGCGCTGATCGTGCCCTTCAACAAGCCGTTATGGACCCCCAGCTACGCGCTGCTCACCACCGGGCTCGGGCTTGGTCTATGGGCGAGTCTGAAGGCGGGCTGGCCATTGGTCGGCGGGTCGCGCGTGGCGCGCTTGGTTGCGTTGCTCGGGCAAAACGCGCTGACGCTCTATGTCGTTCATATGCTACTGATCGCGGCGTTGCTGCTACCGAGTGGCAACGGGCAGAATCTTTGGGAACGGTCGTTCGGTGCCATCGCCGAAACCGGCCCGTCGCTCGCCTGGATGTCGTTGCTCTACGCCATCATCGCGAGTGCCGCGTCGATCGCCGCAACGCGCGCGTTAGTGCGACGCGGATGGGCACTTAAGCTTTAGAGATAATACCATTATAAGGCCAATCGAGTTGATGTGCGATAACCAACATGATCAATCGCGCTGCAGATGGGAGTCACCGAGCGATGCGGTATTTTCTGGGGATTGATGCCGGGGGCAGCCAGTGCCGCAGTCGCCTGATCGACGAAAGCGGCGTTGTGCTGGGCACGGGCCGCACCGGTCCTGCCAACGCTCGGGTGGGGCTGGACAAGTTGCATGTGACGTTGACTGATGCTTGCACCCAGGCCCTGGAAATGGCGAATTTCAGCGCCGAGCAGAGCGCGACGATTGCAGCGGGCTTCGGCATTGCGGGCATTTCGCGGCCCGGCCTTCGCGAGCAATTGGCCGATATGGTCTTTCCGTTCCGATCCGTCCGGTATGAGACTGATGCCGTCATCGCAAATATCGGCGCGCATCGTGGGGAGGATGGTGCCATTCTCGTCATCGGCACCGGGAGCATCGCGCAAATCAGCGTCGAGGGGCGCCATTTCAGCATTGGCGGTTATGGCTTCCCGATCTCCGACGAAGGCAGCGGCGCGGCGCTTGGGCTCAGCGCGATGCGCCATGCGTTACGCGCACTGGACGGGCGCACCAAGCCGACGCCGCTCAGTGCTGCTGTCACGGCGCGGTTTGATCATGAAACAGCCCGCGCGGTTGCCTGGATGGACGAGGCGGCACCGCGCGATTACGCGACCTTTGCCCCGATGGTGATGGATTATGCCGAGGCAGGCGATGTCATCGCCCGATCGATCGTTGAGGACGCCGCGCAACATATTGAACGCTTCATCGAGGCGATTTTCGAGCGCGGCGCGCCCCGGTGCGCGCTGGCAGGCGGCTTGTCCGCCCGGATGCGCCCATGGCTGCGTGCCCGCACGGTCGAGCGATTGAGTGAGGCGCTGGGCGATCCGCTCGACGGGGCATTGATCTTGGCGGGCTATCGCCCCGCCGGTGGTTTGCACTAAGGGCGGGTCATCTCGGCAGGGCGTTGATGCGACTGATCGGCGGCAAAGCGCTGGCACACCGACACACACTGGTTCATCGTTGGCGCTGCGCGGCAATTGCAGGGGGGTGACGGCAATATGAACGACTATCCAATCGCAAAAAGGTGGCGCGATGCCCGCAATTATCGACTTTGCGGTGGTAGGTCGAAAGCCATGAGGGAAATTATGGGGCTGTCGCGATGAGCGGCGCGCTGGCGGGCTTGCGCATCGTCGAGATCGCCGGGCTGGGGCCCGCGCCCTTTTGCGGCATGATGCTGGCCGATCACGGTGCCGAGGTGATCCGCATCGACCGGCCCGGTGCCTCGGCGATACTCGTCGGTGCGCAGCGCGATCTGCTCAACCGCTCGCGGACCGGGCTGACGATCGATCTGAAGCGCCCCGCCGGCACTGCGCTGGTCCGCCGGCTGACGGCGCAGGCAGACGGCTTGATCGAGGGGTTCCGGCCCGGCGTGATGGAACGGCTCGGGCTGGGGCCGGACCCATTGCTCGCGGATAATCCCCGGCTGGTCTATGGCCGGATGACGGGCTGGGGCCAGACCGGGCCGCTCGCGCAGGCCGCAGGCCATGACCTCAACTATATCGCGCTAACCGGCGCGCTGCATGCTTCGGGCCGTGCGGACCAAAAGCCGACACCTGCGATCAACCTGGTCGGTGATTTCGGCGGTGGGGCGATGATGCTGGCCTTCGGCATGCTCGCGGGGCTGCTTTCAGCGAGCCGGACGGGGCAGGGCCAGGTCATCGATTGCGCGATGACCGATGGCAGCGCGCTGCTGATGACGATGATGTGGTCAGCGATGGCGGCCGGGCAATGGCGCGATGAGCGCGGCGTCAACTTGATCGATACCGGCGCGCCATTCTACGACAGCTATGAAACCGCCGATGGCCGCTATGTCGCGATCGGCTCGATCGAACCGCAATTCTACCGGCTGTTGCTGGAAAAGCTTGGGTTGACTGACGACCCCGCATTCGCCCGGCAGCACGACCGGGCGAGCTGGCCGCAGCAGCGTACCCAGCTCGAAGCCCTGTTTCGCACGCGCACGCGCGACGAATGGTGCGCGCTGATGGAAGGGAGCGATGTATGCTTTGCGCCGGTGCTGTCGATGGTCGAAGCCGCCCGCCATCCGCATAACCACATGCGCACGACCTTTGCCGAGGTGGCAGGGGTGATGCAGCCACTGCCCGCGCCGCGCTTTTCCGGGACGCCCAGCGACCTGCCCAAGCCGATGGCGCTCGATACCGACGCGGTCGACGCAATCCTCCACGGCTATGGCGTAACAGGCGACGAAATCTCCCAGCTCCGCACCGATGGTGTGATTGGTTGACCGATGCAAGGCGCGCGCCTCAAGCGGCGTTCGGTGCTGTGTTGCCCTCGGCGCGCGGTGCGTCGGCTAGGCGATGTCGACCAGCTAGATCAGCTCGCCTGCCGAACCAACCACCGTCGCCGCCCGACGCCCGGCATAGAATGGGCCGTCTCGCGGCACCGGCGGGGCAATGAAATCGAGGCCGGGGCGCTTGAGCGCGTCCACCGACAGACCCAGCCGGTCGCTATAGTCGCGCAGGCGCGCCGCGACATCGGGCACCGTTGCCAGCCCGCCGATGATGCGGTCATGGGTGACGAAATCGCTCATCGGAACACCGGTTTTCGCTTGGCCAGGAACGCGCTGACACCTTCCTGAAAATCGGGCAGGGTGAATGCATCGGCGAACAGCGCGCTGGTCTCGGCATCGTCGTGCGCCTGCCCGTTCAGGATGCGCCGAACCATTGCCTTTGCCTCACGCGCCGTGTGCTGCGAATTGGCGGCGATGGTTTCGGCAAGCGGGGTTGGATCGTCCCCCACCATGTCGATCAGGCCAATCCGCAGCGCCTCGTCCGCGTCGATCAGCCCGGCGGTAAACAGGATGCGCTTGGCCTGGGACGGGCCGACCGCATCGACCAGCAACTTGGTATCGTGGAGCGAATAGACGAGCCCAAGCTTGGCCGGCGTGATGCCGAACCGTGCGGCAGGTGTGGCGATGCGGATGTCGCACGCCATCGCCAACCCGCACCCCCCGCCGACGCAATCGCCTTCGACAAAGGCGATGACGGGTTTGGGCGCCAGGGTCAGCTCAATCTGCGCGCGGGCGATAGCGGCCTGATTAGCGGCGCGCCATGCGGGATCGGTCGCGCCTACGCCAAACTCGGCAATATCGGCTCCGGCGGAAAAAGCGCCGGGCTCAGCGGCGCGCACGATGAGCACGCGCACGGCGTCGTCAGCCATCGCCTGCGCAATCAGCGGCGGAAATTGTTGCCACATCGCCTGGGTGATCGCGTTGCGCTTCGCCGCGCGGTCGATCATCAATTGCGCGACCGCGCCGGTGGTTTGGAGGCGCAGCATCAAATCCTCCCCGCTTGCGGGGAGGGGGACCATGCCGCAGGCATGGTGGAGGGGGCGGGCCGCAAGCGCGGTGCTGGAGGCGACCCCCCTCCACCGCTTCGCGGTCCCCCTCCGGGTGCCGGGGATGATTGGATCTTCGTGCTCATGCCGGATCGACCTTGGCCAAGTGCCGGGCAATCTTATGCTGCGTAGCGATCCACACGTCATCATGCGCGCGGACATGCGTCAGGAAACCCTCGAACGCCCAGATCCGTCCCGGCCGCCCGATAATGCGCAGATGCAAGCCGAGCGACATCATCTTGGGGTTGCCCGCCACGCCCTCGCTGCAGAGCTGGTCGAAACAGCGCCGAGCGTAATCGAGCCAGTTGGCGGAGGTATAGGCGGGGTCGGTCCACATTTTTATGTCATTATCATCAAGCTGATAGGGCACAATGGCGATCGGTTTGCCTGGCACGGTCGTGCGATCCCAAAAGGGAATATCGCCCGAATAATCATCCATGTGATAGGCGAAACCCTCCTCGATCAGCAGCCGGCGGGTATTGTCGGTGCGGAAATAGCGCGACAGCCAGCCATAAGGCCGGGTGCCCGTGGTCGCCTCGATCGAGTGCACCGCCTTGCGGATGAAGTCGCGCTCGGCCGCCTCGTCCATTTTGAACTGGTAGACCCAGCGATAGCCGTGGTTGACGGGTTCATGGCCGAGATCGCGGATCGCGGCGGCGATGTCAGGATGGTTCTCAAGGCTGAGCTCGTTGACCGGCTCCATCCCGCGGTCACCGCGCGCGACCGTCATCTCGCTGCCTTTCTCGACATTCATGACGATCGACAACGCGATCCTCGCGCCATCCGGCCAGTCGATGCGTTCCTGTTTCAAAAGCCCTCTCCCCTTCATGGGAGAGGGTTGGGAGAGCGGCAGTATGCCCGTCGCCAGTCCCCTCTCCCCGGCCCTCTCCCCTGAAGGGGAGAGGGAGTTTTAGTGCATTTCCTCGCCGCCCGTTACGTCGATCGCCTCGCCCGTGACATAACAGGCATCGTCGCTCGCCAGCCAGGCGCAGGCAGCCGCCGTATCGCTGGCAAGGCCGGGCCGGCCCATCGGGTTCTTCGCTGCCATGTTGGCGAGATAGGCCTCGATGCTGTCGAACCCCAGCAGTTTCGAGAAATAGGCGATTTGTTCAGCGCCGAGCCCCGTAGTCACATGGTTGGGACAGACGGCGTTCACGGTAATGCGGTGCGCGCCGAGTTCCACCGCTGGCCGATGGGCGCGGTTTCGCGGCGTGCGCACCGGGGAGGACCTGCGCAAGCCGATTGCCTTAACCGAGGCCTATGTCCATCCGGCGTTTAGCGACGTTGCTCAGGCCATCGCTCAGCCAGAGCCCAAAATGGGCGACTCGGTCGGCTGCCAGCTTTCACCGGCAAAGCGGATGGCAGGGGCGATGTGGTGGGCACCTTCATGCTCGATCAGCAGGCCACGATCGGCGACCTGCGGCCCGGCCAGAACCTCGGCCAAATCGAGCACCGGCGCGAAGGCAATGTCCTTGTCAGCGAACCAGGCGACCCATTCGTCGCGTGTTTTCCGGCAGAAGGTTTCGCGCAGGAACCGGATGAGCGTGCCCTGCTCGCCCGCCGGTCCATCGCCAAGCGGCACCAGATCGGGCCGGTCTAACGCCATCAGCAGATTGACGACAAACTTCATCTCTCTCGCACCAAGCGTCACGTGTTTACCGTCGGCAGTTGGATAGACATTGTAAAAGGCCGATCCGCCAAGCGACCGCTGCGCCGATGATCCCGGCGGTGGTCCGCCCGCAATCGCGCTGCCGGCGATATGCGCGCACCACGGCATCAGCGAATCGAACATCGCAATGTCGAGATAATCGCCTTGCCCGGTGCGCTCGCGGCCAATCAATGCCATCAACACCCCTGAAAGCGCGGTGAGCCCGGCCGCCATATCCGCAGATGGCGCACCGGGGACGACGGGGACGCCGTCTGCCCCGTCATTGACTGCCAGGAAACCGCAAAGGGCCTGCACCGCCAGGTCATGCGCAGGGTGGTGCGCGAACGGCCCCGTCTGGCCGAAGGCGGTGATCGAACAATAAACGAGGCGCGGGTTGCGAACCGCGACGGCGGCATAACCGAACCCCAGCCGATCCATGACGCCGGGGCGAAACCCTTCAACGAAGACATCGGCTTCGTCGATCAACGCCCAGAGCGCCGCCTTGCCGCTTTCACTCTTCAGATCGAGCGCTACACTGCGTTTGCCCCGGTTGAGATTGCGGAACCACACCGATTGCCCCGCCTCGAACGGTGCCTGATCGCGCGCGGGATCGCCCACGACCGGCTCGACCTTGATGACCTCTGCACCCTGATCAGCCATCATCATCGTCATCATCGGCCCCGGCAGAAAGAGGGTGAGGTCGACGACCTTGATACCGCTAAGCTTACTCATCGCTCAGGCGATTCCGTTGGCGCGCAGCCGGGCGATGGCCGCAGGGTCATATCCCGCCTCGGCCAGCAACGCGTCGCTGTCCGTGCCCAGCTTCAGCGCGGCGCGATTGGGCAAGCGTTCTCCATCGATGCGGATGGGGTTGGCAAGAACGCGCATGCCGCCAGGCTTTTCATGATGCGCAACGGTATCGACCATATCGGCTGTCCTTGGATTATTGATTGCCTGTGCAAGCCCATAAATGGGGCCGACGGGGACGGCACCCCCCATAACTCCCTCCCAATGCGCGGTCGCGCAGAAAATGGGCGGGCTTGCCTATATGACCGGCTCGCCGGATCGAGCGTCATCGACGTCACCGGCGGCATGTTCGGCGTTATCGCGATCATGGCCGCGATCGAGGAGCGCCACCGCACCGGGCGCGGGCAAAAGGTGCAGGCATCGCTGTTCGAAACCACCGTTTATATCGTCGGCCAGCACATGGCGCAGATGGCGGTGACTGGGCAGGCCGCTGCCCCCATGCCGGTCCGCCTGTCCGCCTGGGCGATCTATGACCTGGTTGAAACGCGCGATCTCCCGGTCTTCATTGGTGTCGTGTCGGACAGTCTTTGGCAAAGCTTCTGCACGCTGTTCGGCCTTGATGCGCTCTGGGCCGACGAGAGCCTGCGCCGCAACAATGATCGCGTCCGTGCGCGCGACCGGATTCTGGACTGCATCCGGCCGCTGATCGCCAGTTTGACCCGGGCCGAGGTTGTGGCGCGACTCGAGGGCACCGGCTTTCCCTTGCGCCCATCGCCCGGCCAGAAGATCTGCTCGATGACCCGCATCTGCTGGCATCGGACGGGCTGGAGCCGGTTACCCTCGCCCGCGGCAATCAAACAGCGCTGCCGACTCTGCCAATCGAGATGGATGGCAAGCGGTCTGGCCGTCCAGCGATCCTCGCGCCACCGCCGCGCAGCGTGTAATACGCGCCCGCTAGAGCCAGCCCAGGCAGGTGCTGCCATGAAAGCCCGGTGCGGCAATGCGTCGCCATCGGCCAGTCGGTCAGGCTAAGCCGGAAGAAAGCGCCGTCACTTGGCGTTGAAACGCTCGGTCAGTCCACCCCCGGTGACGGGCGTGGCGACCAGCATACTCCATCAGGCCGGCGCGCATGCCTGCGATCGAACGCGCCGCCGCCCCGAATCGCCGCCATCAGCGTTGCTGCGATCGCCGATCAGATTGTCATTGGCGTCAAACAGATAGCGCGCCGTGCGCGCCAACCCGCTCATCCAGATCGTCGTAAACCTCTGCCGGTCAGCGGGTGGGGGCAGGGAAGCGGTCACCGAAAGATTGAACAATAAAATGGCCCGCCCGACCCAACTCACCTCCGGCGGCCTATAAAGCAGGGAAGACTCCTTCAATCAGAATACCTTAAAAATTCCTTAAATCATGTCAATAAAAAACCGATTAAGCGGTTAAATCTAAATTAAATCATCTAACGATCATCATTACCTTTTGTTGATTGCAGTATAGATCGACATTTTTCATGGCATTATCGGCGAATTTACCAATACTCTCCATCTCTCAAATCTTTTTCTTTCAACATCATTGAAACTGACAAGAACGGATCTTGCATGAAACTATTTCTTCTCAGCACTGCAGCGGTCTCAGCATTTGTTGGCATGGCCCCCGCCTCTGCCAAGAGCACATCGCCTGAAAAGGCCGAGAGCCCCAAGCCTGTCGCTACCGCACCCGCCAAAAAGGCCGACGCAACGCTCACCGGATCGCGCCTTTCAAGCGACGGCACGCGCTCGCCCACCCCGATCACCGTGGTGACAGCGGAGCAGCTACAGAACGGTGCACCAGCCACCTTAAGCCTGGCGGTAAACCAGCTCCCTGTTTTCAAGGGATCGGTTGGTCCGCAGACCCAAGGGCCACAAACCGGCGGCAACACTGCCCTGTCCTATCTCAACCTGCGCGGCATTGGCGCGGCGCGAACACTGGTGCTGCTCAATGGCCGCCGTGTCGTTTCTGCGACCTCGCAGGGCAATGTCGACATCGCGTCGCTCCCCGAAGCCCTGATTTCGCGTGTCGATATCCTGACCGGCGGCGCGTCGGCATCCTATGGATCGGATGCGGTATCGGGCGTCGTCAACTTCGTCCTCGACACCAAGCTGACCGGCCTGAAAGCCAGTTTCCAGACCGGCATTTCGCAGAGCGGCGACAATTTCCACTATAGGGGCTCGATCGCCGGCGGCACCGATTTCCTCGGCGGACGGGGGCATATCGTTGGCAGTTTTGAATATTATAACAGCGATGGCATCGAGCAGGCCTCATCCCGCGACTGGGCGTTCGGTGGCCGTGGCCTCATCCCCAATCCGGCGGTCAATGCGGCCAATCCGGCATCGCCAACCAACCCGCGTCAGCTTGTCGTCACCGCTCCGGGCAGCTCGATTGCCTCGCTCGGCGGCCTGATCACCAACACCGCGTTGCGGGGGACAAGCTTTGGCCCGGGCGGCACCGTCCAACCCTTCCAATATGGGCAATTCGTGTCGTCCGCGCTGATGGCGGGCGGCGAATCCTTCAACGGGACCCTGGTCGCGAGCCTCCAGCCGACGCAAACCCGCAAGGTCGGTTTTGCCCATGCTACCTTTGACGTATCCAGTGCATTGTCGGTATTTGCCGAGTTCGGCTTCAGCCAGAATAATATCGGCTACTCCAGTTTGCCGACATGGGAACTCGGCGGCACCGCGTTCACGATTTTCCGGGACAATGCCTATCTGCCGGCGTCGGTACGCGCTCAGATGCAGACGCTGGGCCTGGCATCGGTTTCGGTAGGCCGGATCAGCCCCGATATCGCGCAGCCCAGGATCGACGGCAGCTTCACCACGCAGCGCTACGTGGGCGGCTTCAACGGCAAAATTGATTCGAATTGGCGTTATAGTGCCTATTATCAATATAGTAGCACCGACTCGACGGTGGATGCGCCCATCAATCCGATTTCGGACAATCTATACCGTGCCGCCGATGCGGTCATCTCGAATGGTACCGTGGTTTGCCGTTCAACCCTGACCAATCCGGGTGATGGCTGTGTGCCGCTCAACATCTTCGGCGCGGGCTCGCCGTCGGCGGCAGCCCTCAATTACATTCTTGGCACGTCCAGCCAGTATATGATCGTCAAGCAGCAAGTGGCCGGTGCCAGCGTGCGCGGCGATTTGCTTGATCTGCCCGGTGGCAAGCTGGGCCTTGCAGTTGGCGTTGGTTATCGGACCGAGGCCTATGACCAGACGACGGATCCTATTTCCGCCCGCTTGCGGACGGGCATTGGCATTGGTGGTTTCCCGGCCGCGCTGGTCAATACGCCGGGTGGGTTCGAACGCTTCGTTCCCCAGCCCTCCGGCGGCAACTATGACGTGAAGACGGGCTATGTCGAACTCAACGCCCCGCTGCTGACCGGCCACCGCTTTGCCTATAAGCTCACCGTGGGCGGCGCATATCGATGGACCATCTACAGTAACAGCGGCGGCGTGCCGGCGTGGAAGGTCGGCGGCGTGTACGAACCGATCAAGGGCCTTCGCCTGCGTGGTAGCGTGTCGGAGGATATTCGCGGGCCCAATCTTGGCGAATTGTTCCAGGGATCGATCCAATCGACGGCAGTCGTTTCCGATCCGACGCGGGGCGGTGCGGTCGGCAACGCGCTGACTGGTGTGATCGGCAACCCGAATGTTGTGCCTGAAAGCGGCATGAGCAAGGTGTACGGGATTGTGTTGCAGCCCGCCTTTTTGCCTAACTTCAGCTTCTCCGTCGATTATTACGACATCCGCATCTCCAAGGCGATTTCGACGTTAAGCGCGCAGCAGGAGATCAATCTCTGCGCGGCCGGCGAGATTGAAATCTGCAATTATGTCCAGCGGAATGCGCAAGGCACGATCAGCCGCGTCTTGCTGCCCTTCCTCAACGTTGCCAGCCGCAACACCAGCGGTGTCGATTTCGAAACGTCGTGGAATGGATCAGTTGCCGGTGGTGGATTGGGGATGCGTCTGCTGGTGAGCTATCTGACAAAATTCGAAACCCAGATCGGCACAAATCAGGTCCTGCAGCTGGCTGGTGACATCGGCAACAACAGCACGCCCAAAGTCAGCGGGACGCTGGCGGTAAGCTATGAAAAGGGCAAGTTCGGCTTGTTCGTGCAGGAGCGCTACATCGGTGGCGGGAAATTCGACAATACGCTGACCGCGACCGACGTGGCCAACAACCGTGTGCCGGCGATTGCGTATACTGATGCCACCCTGACCGTTAATTTTGGTCCCAAGCGGCGGTATCAGTTCTTCACAACAGTCAACAATCTGTTTGATCAAGATCCACCGTTGGTGCCTGGTTATCTGGTCTATGGTAGCACCCTTACCAATAAGCTCCTTTACGATGTGGTCGGCCGCACCTTTACGGCGGGTGTTCGACTCAAGCTGTAGGTCAGCGGTTTCAAGGGCAAAAGGCCCGGCGGTTTAGCGTGCCGGGCAAGCAAGACGGCATCAAAAGCCACTTAAGACCCCGCCAGTCCATTGGATTGGCGGGGCCTTTTGAATTCTGAGCCCGGCATTTATTGTGGTCTGGAGGGATGGGGTCTGGTCAATGGGGCATGGTATTAAACAAGCAGCGGGCGACCAAATCCGGGCGGGTCATCAATGGCCCATTCCCCGGCCCGCTGTTGCGTGAGATTGCCTGAAATCAGCTCGGCCACCCCCGGGGCAAACCAAGGACAAACCAGCAGATTGCTGCGCGGCAGATTTCTGCGGTTCTTGTCGATGAATTTGGGGCGCGTCGAAAAGATCAAATGGTGCCCCACAGGCGACAAAACTGGGCCCTCAGATCATTGGGAAATCTCCATACTACGCCGAACGATTGGGCAAACTGCCACCTATAGGTCGTAATCTTGATCGTCGTCCTCTGGTGGCCAAGGCGGGTAAACGATTGGCTTCTCACCGAAGTGCCGCCGCAGCGATCGCTCGCGGCGTTCGGTCACGTCCTCCTTCTGGTCGATCTCGTCAGGAAAGAAATATGTCACTTCGAAACTGCCGTCGCGGAGCACATACTCCAACTCCGACCACCGACCCCGCTCATTCTGTGCTTCCCACAATTCGAGAAGTGCGTATGGCAGGCGCTCGTTCACCGGCCGACGATATAAGAATTGGTTTCCGAGTTCCTTGAAAATCGATTCTCCAATCATGTTATGATCGAGTTGGGCGTAGAGCAGCGTGGGTTCCGACGGATAATCACGATCCTCCATCAACAATTGACCGATCTCGTTGAGTAATTTCTCCGATTCAATTGCCGCCACGACGTTTCTCCGATCGTTCGTTGGGAAATCTGACGCTCTTTTCCTTGCCATCGACAGTCCACCACACGTTGATTGTAGATGGTCGGACGGACTGACCTTCAAACCGCGGAACGATCGTGACGGTGACCGATCTTCCGGCCCGCTTGTCTCTCGCCCATTCATCCTCAAGCACGCGATAACCGCCGCGATTGAAGTTTGCATCCTGTGCAAAGTGATTGAACGCCTCGGTCGGCCGGCGGAAGCGCGCTGCGATGTAATGGCCGCCATCATCGCCCACCCGGCGCTCTGCGCCGCCTGCTTGTGTCTGGCTCGTCCGCGAACGCACCGGCATATCCGCGCTCGTCAGCATGCCGGACACTCGCCGCGTCCTTTCACGCGCATCGATTTCGTAGGTGTAGCCGTTGCGAACGATTTGATGACGCGGCTCGATTGCCGCTGCCCCAGATCGTAACGCCCCTGCGCTCGCTGGATTGCCTTCGGAATGTGTTGGTAAGCTGGGCTTGGCTGATGTTGTGGAGGCGGCATCGTCAAAAATTGGCACCGGTTCGTCCCAAGAGCCGGTAGCGCCTCCACCTCCAAAACTCCCGCCGGCGCCGCTGCCGCCAGCTTGGACTGACGGCTTCGAGCTATCGGACTCGCGAGCCGAGTCAAAACTACCAGCGGATCGCCAACTGATGACGCTTAGATAACGGCGGTATTGCGCTTCGATGGCTTCTCGATATCCGGGCTTGGTGCCATTTTTGGCCAGCTGCTCTTTCTTCCATGCCTCCACTCCCTCCCTCGTCGAGATAGGCGGCAACCGAAAGTCTTCGACATACTGGATTTTTATAATGCGCTTCGGTGAGCGACTACTCCGGCCCACGCCAACAGGACCAAAATTTCGTCCTCCGCCAACGAACGTGAACCGACCATTTTCCGGATCATGCCAAGGATTGAATTTAACTTCGACACCATCGGCGTCGTGCAAGCTCGGCAATCTTCCCGTGCGCAGCCACAAGGTAAAAGCGCGTCGCCGCTCACTGTCGGATATATGGATCATGCCGCCCTCGCTGCTCAATGCGGCGAGAACATATCAGCAACATTTTCCAACAAGTCAAGCAAAAAATGCTCAACGCCGTTCGCCTTGGCCTGGCCGCGGTGCCCGGTTCTGTCCTCCATGAGGTCCGATTTCAGGAGTGTGGTGCAGAAGAGGAACCAAAGATACTGAGTAATATTTTGTTATTATTCAGCTAGTTACGTTTGATTTTGTGCCGTGGCACCGACAGTGGCACTGAAATTTTTCGATTGAATGGTTCGTGTCCCAAAGCGGGCTGAACAGCTGGATTCGCAATAGCAAATCCAGCCCCTCGGATCAATCCCGAAGCCTCGGTTCACGCAGAACGATCTGCCCGTTCATCGGGATGACCGAGAGGATCAGCGAAAGCCCTTTCCCGTCACGATGCGGCCAAGCGGCTCCGACTTTGGTCCAGAATGAATCGTCGCCCTTGTTGGCGACATGCCAGGCTTGGAAGGTGGGCGTTTTGGGTTCGGCGGATGCTGCGCTGGTGGTTGTGCGTGCCATGATGAAGTTCCTTTCGTTCCGGTGCGGCTCGTTGCCACCCTGCCAAAGACCGCACGGAACAAGGGCGGGCGTCATGTCCTACACGGGTGAGCGAACGCGAACTGGTGCGGGCCGGACATTGACGCACGACCGCGCGCGGTCAGGAAAGGGTGATTGAAACGAGGTGCCGGGACGGAAAAACCATTGCTGCGCACAGCTTGACATCGAACGGCGAATCGCCTATCTCATGAAACTCACATGAGATAGAGGCGTAAAGTGAAATTTGACATTGCAGCCATCGGTGGTGGGCCTGTTCTATCAGGTTCTTCAAGCGGACGACAACTCTTCGCGACATTGGTTGCCGCGCTGCCTGACGACCCTGAAAAGCCGGAGCCGATCTATCTGGACTTCGCGGGCGTTGCTGTGGCGACCGGCAGCTACCTGCGGGAAGGCGTGATTGAGTTCCGCAACTTCGCGCGTGGGCGGAAGACCAACTTTTACCCCATCATTGCCAATGCAAACAGCGACATTCTGGACGAAATTTTGGAAGTCGTGATGCCGCGCGGTGACGTGATTATGGCCTGCAAGCTGGATGACAGCGGTCAAGTGTTGTGGAGCAGGCACATTGGAAAGCTCGATCCTCTGCAAAGGCTGACCTATGATCTCGTCAAGGAGTATAGGGAAACTACCGCCGTTCAATTGATGGAGCGGCACGATGACGGCAAGCGGACGACTGCTTGGAACAATAGGCTCGCGGCTTTGAGTAGTTCGGGTCTGATTTCCGAAGAATCACTTGGGCGGACGAAAATATATCGGGCATTTGAAGGGAGCTGGTTTGATGGGCGCGGACTTTAAGGAAAAAATCAAGGGCGGTATCCAGAAATGCTGGGACAAGGCTGCTGTCGCGGCCAACACGCCTGATCTGTTTTCAAAGAAGGCAGAATGCCAGCCCCGGCTGTATGAAGCCGAACCAATCGGAAATCATAGCGCGACTGAGGGCGAAGTTTACTGCGCTCGCCTCGTCAAAAAGCAGCTCGTTGGTTTCAAGGGGATGAAGGAGGCAATCGTCCTTTCATCGCCTCCGCCGTCTTTGCTTTCGGCAGTCAGCGAAGGCTGCGGTGTCGCAAAGGTAACCGTCATGTCTGTCGACTCGATCAGCGGGACGCTGGAAGTGTCAGCGGAGTAGGAGTGAGGCTTCAAGGCAATGGGCAAACCGCAATCCAATCTGGCCAATCTCTGGAACATTCCAGGCGACACGATGTCGTTGGGTTGCCATTCATGTCCGGACCGGGCGCATTGCGGCGGCCAGACTCAATCGGGCGGATTCGACTGTCTCGAACATTGCTGCCAGCGTCCTGAATGTTGCAACATAGTCTGTCCGAACAGCTCGGCATATGTTGATAGGTATCGCGAAATTCGGGGTTTTGCCCTCGACATTCCGGTTGCCCGGAAGGTCGATCCCCCTCGACTTCCGTCGTTTGTGCCGTTGATCTATCATGGAAGCGCGAGGAACAGTCTGCTTTCAGTGCCTGCTGCCGCGTTGAAGCTCTACCGGTTTGCTCGCCGAAATGGCGACTGCCCCTTTGAATCGCGAGAGGCAGTAGACAGTGAATTCAAATTGGGTAGCCAGGCTCGGATCATTCTTTCAGGCGTTGCCGACGATGATGAGGTCGAGCGCTGGTGGGATCTCGAAACGCAAGGCCGCGTCCAAGCAATCAAGAATTTGCACCGCGCTGGGGTTTCGATGGTCACGACGCCGAACTGTAGCGTGATCGCTAACCGCCCCCGCCATGATGACATGCACTCGATCAAGCGTATTGGGCAAATGTTTCACGAGTTTGTATCGGAAGGCGTCCCTGCGGCGCTCCATGTCAATGGGAGGGCAGAGCACGATTTTGCCCGTTGGGCGGAATTTATCGTCAAACACCCGGAAGTGACGCATATCGCCTACGAGTTCACCACTGGAACGGCACACCTTCAGAGGATGATCCAGCACCGCGATTGGCTGTGCCAACTGGCTCGCTCCGTTGGCCGCAGATTGGGGCTGGTGGTTCGCGGTGGAAGCCGAATCTTACCCGATCTATGTAGGTCTTTTGACGTTACGTTTGTTGACGCGTCGGCGTTCAGCATGGCGGTCAAGAGGCACCGCGCCGAATTGCACCCAAGCGGCGGCATCAAACGGGTTCCAAACCCGCTTCCTTCGGGGCATCCCATTGACGCGTTGCTCGCTGACAACATCTCGGCCCTTAGTCGCTGGATTGAGAGCTTGAGAGACGAATTTGCAATTGCAGCCTGACCTCTTTGTGCCCTCGCTCGGCTTCAATCAAGTCGATGGGTTGATCCGCGCATATTCGCGCGGGACTGTGCCGAATGTCGGCGCTTCGGGTTTTCGCCTCGAGACACTCGGGCCTTTTGCTGAGCTATACCAGTTTGAACCTGAGCGAATTATCGGTTCTGCGAATGATCTGGCTTGGCTGGACTTTGCGGGTCAGACCGATTTTGTCGTCGCATTGCGGGCTGGGAAAACTCGCTGGCTCAGTAACGACGGGGCTTTCGGCTACTTGTCGGGAGCGGAGCTGGCGTGTGAAAGCACCCTTCAACATTTCAAGACCGAACCCCATTTGGCAGCATTGAAGGCCAACTTGCCAAGTGCGACGGCGGGACAAATTGGTGCCGCCTTTGGCGAGCTGATTGGCAACATCATTGACCACTCTGCGGCAATTCCGTCAGGAATCGCAGCCTTTCGAGCAAAGCCCGGTGCGTTTGAATTTGTTGTGTCTGATCGCGGGATTGGTCCGCTAGCAAGCCTAACAAGTTGCGCAGAGTATGCTTCAATATCCGATCACGGAGAAGCATTGCAGGCCATCATTGAAACCGGCGTCTCACGATTTGGTGCCGGGACAGGTCACGGCAACGGATTCAAACCGATCTTTGAGAAGTTGGCAGACATGAGTGGGCATTTGCGATTTCGATCCGGCAACGCCGCGTTGTCCTTGGATGGAAGATTTGGCGACAAAGTTAAACTCCAGGTCGCCCAAAAGCCTCCCATATCCGGCTTCTGCGCTTCGGTGTTGGTGGCTGTTTGAGAGCGCATCCCGCCTGACTTGCTCGCAAATGCCCAGGACTTAGAGGCCCAATCCCCGCCCTCGCCCAAGGTCCAGACCATGATTGAAGGCCAGTTCATGGCCAAGCGTGCGTCCGCTGGCGATGCCGATGCCCAATTCGCGCTTGCGGTTAGCGAGGAGTGATTCCAGTTGTGGATCGCGGTGCAATCCTTCGGCCATGTCCGCCATCTTTGATCGCGTCGCGTGGTGGCTCGTCATGTCGCCATACTCGTAGCTCTTCTGGGCGCGCTCCTTGAGCTTTTGCCAGCGGGCGACAAACTGGTTGGCGCGTTCGTGCGTGGACTCGCGCAACTCCTGTTCGGCTTTCATCGCGCGAATGGCGCGGCCGAATTTTCCGTCGGCGGCTTCGTGCGCCAGCGACTGATCACCCGTGTATGCGCGCTCGATGTCGCGGGAATAGTTTGCACCGAAGAGGTCCAACTCCTTTCGCGCCGCGACGATTTCCTCATACATCGGCACATATCGGCTCTGCTCTCGGAGCTGGGCCATCGTTGTGCCGTCCTCCTGCGCCAGGAATATCGTCTCAACAGCTCGGGCATGGCGTCGGATCGCAATCCGCGCGCGAACTTGGCGGTCGTCAAGCGGCTCCGGCGCTTTCGGTAGCCGCAGTCCGTCGAACAAGTCGCGCACCTTCTCCGGCACATTGCGGACGATCTCGGCAACCCGCTCGCGGAACGTGATATCACGCCGCTCGGCGAAGGCTCGCGCCGGATCGGCATCGCGCTGATAATCCGACGCCATATCTTTGGTTCGCTCGCGCGACAGGGTGCGGGCGAGCTTGCCCGCGTCTGCGAAGTCATCCTTGCCATAATGCAAAGAGACAGACTCCCGGTGCCGGGAAAGCGCAACATAACTGCTGTGCTGGTCCAGCCCCGGCGTTAGCAGAACATGGGTTCGGTCCACGGTGACGCCTTGCGACTTGTGGATGGTCGCGGCGTAACCGTGGTCGATATGGGAATAGTTCTTGATATCGAACGCCACGCTGCGGCCATCGTCAAGCAGCACCGCCATGCGCTGCGCACTGACCGATTGCAGCGTGCCGAGACTCCCATTCTTGACGCCTAGGTCACGGTCGTTGCGCAAGAACATCACGCGGTCGCCGTCGGCAAAGCTGCGCTCGCCTCGCTCGACCTGCAAGGCAATGTCATCGCCAAGCGTGCCACTGGTGCGCAGCCGCTCGCGCGCTGCCAGATTGAGTTCGCGCACTTCGTCATTGGTGTGGGTCAGGATGATGCGGCTGTCTTTCGGATTAGCAATGCGCTCGCGATCCCAACGGTCGATCAATTGCCCGCGCGCGCCTTCTCGGGCTTCAGCGGCGTGGATCATGCTGTGCTCGGCATAATCGGCAAGAGCTGCGCCCGTTCGTCCGGTGGCAAGCTGGCGCGTGGCATCACGTTGCCAGTCGATTTGCTGTCGCCTGATCTCGGTAATCTCAACGCCGCCATGACGTTCGGCAATCGAGCGAAACGCCGCACCCGCTTCAATGGCTTGCAACTGCTGCGGATCGCCAACCAGAACGACTTTGGCTCCGGCCTCGTTGGCAGCGGACAAAACGCGCGCCATCTGGCGCGAACCGATCATCCCGGCTTCGTCAATGACAAGCACATCTCGCGAAGTCAGGAGCTCGCGGCCTTGGCTCCATTGGTGTTCGAGGCTGGCGATGGTGCGCGAAGGGATTGCCGATCCAGCTTCAAGATTTTCGGCGGCAATGCCGGACAGTGCCGCGCCGCGAACCTCAAAGCCCGCTGCTTCCCAAGCCTCGCGAGCAACGCCGAGCATCGCCGACTTGCCGGTTCCAGCATAGCCGATGACGACACCCAGGTCTTTGCCGCCGGTGGCATGATCGAACGCGGCCCGTTGCTCACCGGATAAAATGAGACCACGCGATTCCGCCGATGCAAGGGCGCGTTCCTTTTGCCGGTCGCCAACGCGATGCCGCTCGCGTTCGGCCATCGCCTGCGATGCACGTTCAAGCCGCGTCTCGACTTCGATCATATCGCGGGAAGTGAAGCGGTCTTCGCCGCGCCCGTCCTTACCCAGCGCGACCATTTCGGGCGAAGCCTGCACCGCCCCCATCGCCAAATCGAACTGGTCCTTCCCGTCCGAATGGCGATGCACGAACATCGCTAGGTCGCGCTTGGTGAAAGTAGCTTGCTGGCGCGTGATGGCGTCCAATGCGACATTGGGATTCTCAATGATCCGCTCGCCGTTGCGGCGCGCGATGTCGGCGTGATCGGTAATGCGTTCGCGTTCAAGACCCTCCTGCGCCATTCGCAAGGCGGCGGGGCCGATCTTGTTTTGCGGGGCAAGCGCGATGCCCTGATCTCTGAAACTGCGGTGGTCGATGGTGGCGTCGATGTCCAACTCGGCAAGCCGTTCGTTGACATGCTCCGCCCAGCGTTTACGCCACTGCTCAAGCTGCTCGGTCTCGTTCCACGCGCGGACCTTTTTGCCAAAGCCATCTTCGCTGACCTCGCGCATGGTCAGCATGACATGGGCATGGGGCTTCGCCAGCCCGTCCGCGCCTATGTCCCAATGGACATTGAGGTCGGCGATCATGCCGCGATCAACGAATTCAGTCTGCACAAAGTCGCGCGCCAGCTCGATGCCCTGCTGCTGGTTCAGCTCGCGCGGAATGGCAAACTCGACTTCGCGGGCAAGCTGCGCGTCTTTGCGAAGCTCGGTTGCTTCGACCTCGTTCCACAGGGTCGAGCGGTCGCCCAATCGTTCGGGCGCACCTTCGGGCAGCATCACTTCGGAATGAACGACGCCGGACTTATTGGTAAAGTCGTGATTGCGGTCCAATCGCTGGTCGTGCAACTTTTGCGCGGAACGATAGGCCGCAGACCCAACGGCACTTGATCCGTTGGCCCGGCTGATTACTTTGGCTGTGAAATGATAGATTGCCATGACGGCAATCCATCTACGCCACTCAAGCGACGTCGGCACGACGTATAAGCGCGCCCTCACATGATAAAATCCTGTTCGGGACCGCTGCGTTCCAGCGCGTTCCGGCAACATTGCAGCAAAGCGCGCGGCTGCAATCTATGATGGCCTCATCCCAAACCGATGGAGCCAACCATGCGTAAACCCAGAGATTTTGATTCGGAACTGCAAGCCCTCACTGAAAAGGCCAAGCAGCTTAAAAGCCGCAAGGTGCTGCAACTGGGCGAACTGGTCATCGCCACCGGAGCCGACGCGCTCGACCCTGAAACCCTGACCGGCGCGCTGCTCGGCGTGGTCAAAAACAAGGATGCCAAAGAACGGGAGGCGTGGCGGGCAACCGGCGCGGCCTTCTTTCATCGGCAATCACGCGCGACTGATCGCGGACGTGCGGCAAACACTAGCGGCCATCAAGCGAACCAAGGCGATGACGCACCGCGTTGAAGCGAGCCAGCGCCGCACCGACACGCGCCAATGGGTGATGGATCGCCGCGAGCGGACGCGCCACTTGATTGAACTTGGCGGGCTGGTGCAAAAAGCTGGGCTGGTCGAACTGACGGAAGATGATCGCGCCGTCCTGCTCGGTGCATTCCTCGCCATCGCGGCCAAGCTGCAAGGTGAGGATCGGGAGCAGGCGCTGACACTTTGGCGGCGGCGCGGCAAGCGGGCATTTGAGGATAGCGCGGCAGCGTCAAGCTGACCGTGCTACGCGCCAACCCTCCTCGCAAATCCGCACCAATACTCCGAAGTCCTGCCGCTCGCCAAGCCGGTCGGCCAAGCGCCGGACACACGGAAACGGCAAACCGTTCTCGGTCGCCAATTGCCGCAAATAGTCTTCGCGTGTCTCTGCGCCACAAGCCCGATACATCAACAGAAGATCGCCCATATCCCAATCCCTTCGGCTGAAAGCCGCGTGCCTGCGGCATGCGGCCTGCCTTCCGGCGAGGATGGGAGGGGGAGGGAAAACCGGAATCGATGCACTGGAGCGGGCCAGCGGGCGAAGCCCGCCACACGGGGGCGTCTATTCCGGTTTGGGAACGAGAGGGCGAAGCCCTTGGCGTTCACGCTCAAATCAACAAACAGCGCCGGTCAGGCGCTAACGGAGACGCGCAGCGGAAAACATTGGCACCCTTGCACGGCGCAACGCAGGCGGACGCCCTGCGCGCGGGCCTGTGGGCCAGCGGGCGTCCGACAAGTAGCGACACAAGAGTGCCAGCGGGTCAGTTCAAGAATGCCGCGCCCTCAGGAGCGCGCAGCGCGGGACAGAGCGCGTCCTCAGCACTTCCCGTTCAACTCCCTTCGCTCCTGATCGTTACCCGGATGGGTCGGGACTACAGGCCAGGTCCGCGCCAGCGGATAGAGCAGGTTGCTCGAAGGGCAGCCCGCCGTACTGTTTATCCAAAGCCGTGATTAACCCGAAAGAATGCTAGCTTCCAAGGGCAGCTTCGATTTTAGCTTTCACCTTGGCAGCGTCGAAGCCGTCGATCTCGGTCGTTATGAGAAGCCCCATATTCGACTGACCTTCCTCAATCGGCTTAACTCCCATTGCCCTGTACCAAAGAAGCTTCTTCTCCCACCGGCTCTTGTAGTCAGGCCGATCAAGCATTCCCAAATGTTCGATCAACAGGCGACGACCACTTTCTGCATCCTCGACTGTGAAATCAGGATATCTCACAGACCCATCTTGGCCAAAAAAGGCTTGCTCGTAGCTGTAGGGAACGCCCATCGAATCCAGCAGATTTGCAATGATGACTTCTGACTTGGATCGAACCAGTTCTCCCCGAATGGTTCGGTGAACCAAGCCTTGTTCGAGAAACTTAGTCCCATGTGCGATAAGTGAGGGTTGCGCGAAAAGGTTCGTTAGGCGGTGCGCCGTATCTGACCTTGCAGCGTCGGACATTTTCATCAGCTCACGAGTTTCGCCCTGATGGAAAATGATCACTTCCTGCTGCTGGCGCGTCAGGGCCGTGTAGAGAAGTTCGCGAGACAGAAGGCGGCACGGGTTCGGGATCACTACGAACGTCGTCCCAAACTCGCTGCCCTGTGACTTATGAATCGTCAACGCATAGGCCAGTTCAAGCCGGTCGCTACCATCATCGGAAAAGTCGGAATCTGAAAAGCCAAATTTTTGACCGAGTTGTGTCGAAAATTCGACTTCAAGCTTCCATGGAAGCTTTTTGGGCTTCCAATTCATTCCCTTGTACTGACCCACGGCTAGGCCGATCTCGCCATTTGCCAAATAGGCGTTCGAATCTTCAGGATAGACAGCAAAACGTCTGCCATTCGACAGATTGATAACCTTGTCTCCGTACAAAATTCCCTGACTACCCATTGGCTTTGCGACTTTGCGAAATCTTGGATCTTCAGGTTCGGCCCAGTATCGCGCCGAACTGCGGAAAAGCCTTTTAATCCAGCGATTCATGCCGTCGACGCCGGTTTCACCGCCGCGCAGAGGCGCTAGAATTTGCCAACTTTCCGTATTTGCGCCGCCTCCCTTTCGTTGACCGTCTACCAATCGCGACGCCGAGAAGTACGCTCGCCCTTTGAATTCCGACCCACCGAGGCTGACTTCAAATGCAGTTTCATCGGACCAGGACGGGTCCGCATCACGACGAACATGAGCCGTCAACTCCGTAAGCAGACGCTTTTGCAGATCGGCATCGTTTTCCCAGCGGATTGCGCGAACACCGTTTGCTTGGCCTGAGGAAAGCCTGTCCCAAACTTCGTCCGCCCCAGGATCGGGCGCTTCCCCCGAAAACCAGCGGGACAACAGCACACCGTCACCGCCCGCTTGGCGCCGAACAATGCTCAGCTCAGCAAGGCCAGGCATCGGTTTCACATCGGTTTCTCGTAAGAGCGTGATGACATCAACGAACGGACGCCCCGCGCCAATGGGAGGAAGCTGGCGAGGATCACCAACCAGCACCAGTCGCTGCACGGCAGCGGGATCAAGAGCGTCCAGCGTGGCGGCAAGCTGATCCTCGGTCAGCATGGACGCTTCGTCGATGATGACTGTCGCATATCCATTTTCCCGTGGCGGCTGGCCGGTCACGAAGTAGCGGAACGATTTACCGTCATAGCGGTCAAATTCGGATAGGAACTGAGCGAGCGTGAACGCCTTCACGTCGCCCGCTTTTTTCTGCATCTGCACGCGGGCCTTACCGGTCGGCGCAAGGAGTAGGACACCACCTCGCTTCACCGCAGCGATAGACAATAGCGCCTGCAATAAAGTGGTTTTACCAGTTCCTGCAGGTCCGATCAGAGCAGATACCCGCGACCGGAAGACTTCTTCCAAGGCGACAGCCTTTTCGTTCCGCGCTGCCTGCTCCTCAACGTCATCAGCCTTCGCGGCAACGGGGATGACCTTATCAATGAGCGCTCGCCAATTTTCGTCAGCGTCATGACGAACGCCATTGAGCCGTTTACGGATACGTGCGCCGATGAGTGTTCGCGTGATAGCATAGCGGTCAAGCTGCCATGCAGGGCTGCCAGAAGCGTCTTCAGCCTTCCCAAGGACTGGCACAAACTTTTCGGCAAATGCGTCAAACCAATCGCTGCCAATCGAGCAGGCGGGAGACAATTCAGCGTCGCGAATCCGGTTTACGATCCATTCCTGCGGCAGCAACGTGTGGCCCTCTGCCGTCGCTTCTTCCAAAGTCTTGACGATAAGCGCCCTACCGCGTCTCGGGTCGATGGGTTCCGGGCAAGCCGATGGCTGCGGCACGGGAACTGCCGTGTCAATTTGCGGATCAGGGAACAGGCCCCGGTCTATCGTGCTCCAAGGGATGGAATCAGTCCGGCCACGATCCATCTCAAAGCAGAGATATGGGTTGGCAAGTATGTCGGCATCTTCAACGACTAGGCCGACCTTCTTGCGAACTTCATGGACCCACCAGCGCTGGGCCTGGTCCGCCGATATTTCAAATCGGGCGAGCAATTTTAGCAAAGCGCGGCGCTCTGGCAGTAGCTTGTCCCACAGCTCTACAATTACCGGCCCGATAGGTTTCCTAAGATCGGCAGGCAGTTTCAGCGGATCGCGCATAACTGCATCAACCAGCGGCCATGGATCGCGCACCTCCTCTTTGCCGTCGGCATGAAGCTGGGCACCGATTTCATGGGCGACAAGGGTGCCATTTTCCAGCCCCAATGCTGTGAGAGCCGAGCCAAGGCCGGGGAAGGCACCGCGCAGCCGCCACAGGCGATTGAGTTCCGCATCGATCCAGCTTCGCGCCTTGCCCCAATCGGCCGGCAACAAGGCTTCATACCGGGCAATGACACTTGCCGCCGATAGAAGAACCGAAACCGCTTGATCGTGGCTGACGTGCTCAGACCCCATGGAGAAAGCATCCCAATGCTCTTCGGGCGCGTGGAGGACATAGGGAGCCGGGTCAAAATCCGCATCACTGGCGGCGAGTGCAATTAGCTCCTGATAGGGCAACAGGAAGCCATCGCCGATCTCGGGACGGATGGAATGGCTGACGTTGCGTTCCCATACCATCGAACGCAACCCGTCATCGGGCCGACCCTCATAGGCATATTCGGTTGGTCCGCTCACACCGGTAACGCGGCCAATGCCGACAATCACGCGACGCGGATCATCCGTCAAAGGCGTCCGCTTGGCATAGAAGAACACCAGCGATTCCTGCGGCTTGATTGCCTCGAAGAAGGTGTCGAGCATCACCAGCTGGTTTGATCGCTCCTGCACCCAGATGCTGTGAAAGCCGAGTTCAGGTTCGCGTTCGGGCCGAAAGCCCAGTACCAGATGGTCCGCGATGGCGGGAACACCGGTCTTCGTTTCCTTCATCATCCAGGCGAAGGGAACAGCGGAGGCTGAACGCGGGGCGTGGCGATAAGTGGTGGTGCGGAAATGGGTGTAGAGCGCGTTGTTCTGCCGCGCATAGGGATGCGGAAAACGCCGTTCATAGGCCGTTTCAGACATGAACGCGCCGCGTTCTGCCGCGCACGCGGGAAGGCGCAGGCCCTCAGGATCAAATACTTCCCCAGCGTTTTCACTTTCCCACAAATCATCGCGGGTATCGCCGATACGGGGCAGCGCGATGCAAAAGGTGTTGCCGAGGGGATTTGTGCAGACCTTGCCGTTCCATCCGGCATCGTGCCAAGGCACGCGGATGGAAATATGCTGCGTGGGAAGTTTGCGCGCGCCCTCAATCATTCTTTTCAATCCCCCGTGCCGCATTCGGCATTGCAAACCCGTATTCCGCTTCAAGCATGTCGATGATGCGCATAAGAGCACGGTAAATGCTCAACTCATTAGCACCGAACTTATAGTAGCCGGTGACAAGTTCTTCATGGGCCAAATCGGACGAACTGGCGCGGCGTTTTTCCTCCGCACCCTTGCGGATGAACGTAACGGGATAGCGGAATGAGCGGCCTTCCCCCTCCCACTCGCCCCACGAACTGTAATTCTGGATATTGCCGTTGTAGCATTCCTGACCAATGATTCCTTCCATGCGGACCAACAGGTCGCGGATCGGACCCACTTTTTCCCGGATGTTGCGCACGTAGCGATATCCGTCGATTGCGCTGCGCAAATTGTCCAGTTGAACGGTAAGCCAATCCCCTTCGGCCGCGACGGATTGCTTCATCTCGTCCAGCACCTCCACCGGAATATCGTCTGGTGCGGTCGCCGCAATCTCGGCAAAGGCTGCTATCTCATCCTTCGCATGGGAGGCCCGCTCTTCCCAGCTCTCGCAAAACTCCATCGCTTCGGCAACGATGACCTGTTTGATCGGCTCTGCTTCGGCAAAGTCAATTGAATGAAAGGTCACAAAGCCAATGGCTTCGTCCCTGACAAAATCCTCCTGCCATTCCCGGTCGTCGGGCCATTCGACTTTGGCACGCTTACGGATGTCTGTAAGGATGTCGGAGGGTATGGCCGTAAGATCGACACTCTCGCTCATCGAACTGGTCCAATCGTGGCACCCAAGGCCACAAGATTGGCGTTGGCAGGGGAGTTGAGGGTCTGGATTGACAGCCCAAGCGCGACCGCCTCACGGGCGAGCGCTTCGGTTTTGCCACCCGGTGAGGCATGGGCAAATAGGACGGTGCCGCACAGTGTAAGGATGTGGCGATTGCGCGCTTCGGCGGTCGCGGCGGTGGTTCTGGTTTGGGCCGTGGGAAACGGGCTGACGATCCGCGCTGTGCCTGCTTTGACCGCCGCCTTGATGGCTGGCGACATGCGATAGCCCTGCACCGCACGGGCGAGGACAATGGTGACGGGCGCGGACCCGCGCAACAATATGCGCAGCACGTCGCGTTCGATGGGGGTATGGAATCCGCCGATGACCCGCGCGCTGTCCGGCCTCCGAGCGTTTGCCCAATCCTGTGCTTTCAGGATGATGTCGCCGGGGCAGGATCGGGAGCAAAAAAATGCGGTAGGCTGTAGAGCTAGCAAAATTATCCTCAAACGATGAATGAGATGCTACGTCGTATCTTCATTTGCGAACTGCGCATAAAAAAAATTGCGGGGAAAATCATTGGGCTTTGAACACAATTCTATGGCGCTCGATGTTTCGTCCGCTCTTCTCGGACAATTGCGTGCCGGGTCGGCGACCGCTTGGGCCACACCACGGCTGACCAGCAAGACCATCCTTTGGCAAGGAATAGCCGATTGGCCTCGGCCCGACATTGCCTTTGAAGACCCCTCTTCTGGCGCGACGCTGGCTCTTGAGTTCAAGCCTCCTAATCAACCTAAACGGGAATACATTACGGGCGTTGGTCAGATGATGACCTACCTGCGCGATTTTGAGTTCGCGGGCTTGGTGCTTCCTGAAAAAACAAGTGACGGTTTCCCCATCTCTGCATACGTCAAAAGCATGATTGAAGGCGACGTGCCGACGTTGCCGTTGGTTTTATTTTCTTATGACAAATCGGTCTCTCGGCTCGCTGTAGAGCGTCAATTGATCCCGCGACAAGGTGCGGCGCCGACTAGAGCCGTCCGCCGCGGTCGTGGGACGTTTTGGGCATATTGGCGCGACCTTTCAAATTACGATGTATTTGCGTTACTGCGCGTCATTGATTCTAGGTCTCGCCCTAATTTTGCAGCCGCATTCGGTAGCTATTGGAAATCCGACGTCATCGGCAAAAAGGCACGAACGTGGGAAGGTGTACTCCGGCGGAAAAAGGCCAAGGCGAAAATCACGCCTGAAGAACGCAACGCATTTTATGCGTTGCGTCATACGGGCCTCATCAACCCGCAAGGACAGATCACGCTCTCTGGCTTGGAATTGCTCCACGTTGGTAAGATTTATGGACCCGATAGCATAGCTTTTCTGACCTTGCTCGCTCGCCGAGTTCTGGTTGATGGTCAGCATTTGGAACTAATTCTCTGGGTCGAAAAGGAGTCTGCTGCCCTGAGTGAAACCGATAAGGGCAACTCAACGGACTATCTGACCGCACTTGACGACCGGCTTGTGGCGGAGGGGGTTATCCCGCCTCGGCCTAAAGCTGCCAGCAAGGCTCATTTCATCCGCGATGAACCCAAACTTTGGAATAAGCTAGGCTTTTTGCAAAAGTATAACTCAAGCGACTATTTTCATCCTGGCCAGGGCTATAGGTTTGATTGGCGAAGGATAATCTCTGTTATCGAATCAGACCGGGTTTCAACTTAATCTGCAATTTCGCCCTCATCGGCGAAGTCCGTTTTCACTATTTGCGCATAGGTCAAATCGATCTCGTCGATGTGGTGGGCCAATCCAAGGAGGTCGGCCCAAATCCTATCTGATATGTCAGTCACAGCACGGCAGCGAGCCAAATTGTAGTTCCCGACGCGTTTTCCAGCATTGAGCTTAAAAACAAGGTTTTCGTTCATCGCGACGTTTAATGAACTCGAAAGGCTAACAAGTTCGGATTGTCGCTCAGGATCGATTTGTGCTGGGAAAGGCAAAAACTCAAAATCTTTGCGGGTAACGTCGAAATCATCGCCCATCATGGCCCACCAGATGAACGCAATCTTCCCGTTCAACAGCGTGTGCATCACATTTCGTGATGGTTCATCCGTCGCGAAAATGCGTCCAACCTTTGTTTGCGGTATCTGTCGCCCCGTTTCTGAATAGCATGGTGGCTCACTGTAGCCGAAGGACACCCAATTGTATGCTGCCTGCTTGAAATGCAGCATGTGGCCCGTTGCGGAAGAAGACAGGTGCATGTCCAAGTTGCCATTTGCCCGCTTGGACGATTCTATTGCGCTTAAGAAGCTTTGGTTGCTCAGCTTCGGAATCAATCCATCCCAAAGGTCTGGCTGGAATTCGGCATATTCAATACGCTCGACCAAGTAAGGTCGCGCTTCTTCAAACCAGCGGTGTGTGATTGTCGTGAAGTTCCCTGCTTTCCCTCCACGACTGCCGATATGAATCGTATTTCGGACCCGGACGTCGGCGCTGAATAGAGCAGCCGGGATACGGGCGAATGACGAGAACCAATTGCCAGCAAACTGGTCGAGCAACAATTTACGAAGCGGCTGGAAGCTACCAGAGAATGTAAGGCTCAGCGGCACAATCATACCGTAGAAGCCATTAGCAGACGTCAATGTCGCAGCGCGCTCCATAATCCAGGCGTACATGTCCGAGCATCGGTCGGTGTCGTAGCCACGAATGGCGTAATCCTTTCGGACCTCGGACGCCTTGACGTATGGCGGGTTCCCGACTGACACATCGAACCCTCCGCTTTCGATAATCCCATAAAATTCGATAAGCCAGTGGAACGGCTTGTGGCTGGCCTTCCACGATGCAAAGTTGGCGCTTGCCGCCAGATCATCGCCAACATCTACGCCGTAGTCATGCGCCAGATACCGATCCAACTGGGCCTCAAGCGCCGCAAGCCGGTTCCGTAGTTCGGTTTTGTGATCAGCACCGATCACCCCATGAAGCGCGGTCTGCTGTTCGCGGAACAGGCGGAATGCGGCGTCAAGATCCTGCGCTGCCGCTTCGATCTTCCCCGCACGGTCGTCGAAGTCGAAGCCTGACGCCTCGGTCGCGCGGCGCACGTCGGCAATCGAGGTGTAACCGATCAGGGTATTTCCAGCCCTGATGTTGAAATCGATGTCGGGGAGCGGTTCGATCTGGTCGGCGCGTTCAAGCTGCGACGCGAGTTTCAGGAACAGGCGGAGTTTACAAATCTCCACCGCCTCATCCATAATATCGACGCCGTAGAGGTTATCGAGGATGATCGATTTGTAGATGAAATAGGGTCGGTTGGGGTGGCGCTCGATCTGGTCCAAGACCGTGCGGAAATCGGAATAGAGCTGACGCGGCCCGCTGCCGTCCGGCGCAGTCTCGACGAACTGCTCCATCCGCTCCAGACAAGCATCATACAGGTCGTAGAGGATATTGAGCGCGGCAAACAGGAATGCGCCTGATCCGCAGGCGGGATCGAGCACCTTGATCGCCGAAATGCCTTTCCAGAAAGCTCGCACAAGATCGGGGCTTTCGGCATATTGGATTGCGTCGCGTGCGAACTGGCGGCTGTCGAGATTGAGCGTAATGAAATCCTCAATCGAAGAAATTTCGCCCGCCAACGCCTTGGCCTTGATGCTGTCATAGCGGTCGCGTCGCGCAACGATCTCGCGCCAAGTTTCAGTGGGCAGGCCGTGGGTGGGGGGGGCGGTCTTGTTCCAGTCACCGCGCTGCGCAATGTCCGCAATCCCGGCGGCTATGTTTTCGGGCAGCGGCAGCTCCGCGCCGTGCTTTACCGCATTGTAGATGTAAGCGTCGGGATTTTCGGAAAGCATCCGCCACACTGCGCCGCCCGCCTCAAATGCCACCTTGTCGTGGCTGACAGCATTTTGAAACAGCCAAGGAATGACGGTGTTCTTGGTGATGTAGTCGGTGATGTCTTCCTTGGTGTAATATGCCCCCATCTGCTTCTGGTTGATGTATTTTTCGAAAATGTGACCAAGGACATCGGGGTTGATCTCGCGCCCGTCGGCGCGCTCGATTGCGCGGGTGTCGAGAGTCCATTCATATTGGTCGAAGAAATTGAAAACGCCCTCGAAGGCCACATCGGCAATCTGGATGGTGTTGCCGTCCGCCTCTAGCGCGTGCGGTTCAAAAAGGCCGCCATTGAGATAGGGGATGTTGCCGAGCAGCTTTGACGTTTCCGCGTCGCGCGCATCCTTGGGCGTGGCCAGGCCACCATGGAAGAGCTTCAACAGGAAGGCGCGATAGAAGCTGTGGAACTGATCCTCGCCCTTCGTAGCGCGAACTGTGCCAAGGCGATTTTTCAGGTAGTTGATGTCGCCGTCCAGAAACGCCTTCTTCTGGATGAAATAGACGAACATCAGCCTGTTGAGCATCAGAGAGGCATACCATTGTCGGTCGGTCGCGCTCGCCAGCCCTTCGATAAAGCCGAGAAACGCATCGTGCTGTTGCTTGAATGCCTCGTAAAAGCGTTTGGTGATCCGCTCGCGGTCGAACGCATCGCGCATCCGGTGGGTGACGCCCGATAGGGTAAGGCTTTCCTCTTCGTCCAACGCGAAGGCGATATGGGCAAGCTTCTGGATCAGTCCTTCAGGGTCGCTGCTTGCCAGCCATAGGTGTTCACGGAAGGCATCGGGCTTGCCCTTTTCGCGGGCGACCCATTGCCAGATTTGCTTGGTTTTAGAAGCGTCGGTGAAAATGATGAGATGCTCGAAAACACGCTTGGTGGTCTCGCGCTCGATTTTCTGCCGGACGTTACGGTCGGGGATGACGGCGCAGTGGAGCACCCGGAAACCGCGCTTCTCCGCGACGGGGTTCAAATCGAAAGCGAGGCCCGCGATTTCGATGCGCTCCGCCTGACGCGACGTGGGCCGGTCGCAGCCCAGTTCCTCAATGAACAATTTGGGAAGGTCGAAGGCGCGAAGAAGGGCGGCAATATTGTTCCGGTCGATAGTCATAACTACCCCTTCAAGCCCATCGAGCAGATGATCCGCATATCGTTTTGCGCGTCGTCCTTATCCTGCTTCATGCACAAGCGCCCGTCCTCGCGGAAGGCGATGACCATTTCCGCGAGCTTGATGTCGCTGATCCCCGATTTGAGTTGGCGATTGAGCGCGTCGATGGTCGATTGGAACAGCGGGAATTCGTAGATGTCTCCCATCGCCTTCTCAACGTCTCGGATAAAATGCTCGGTGATGAACAGGCTGCGCTCGTTACCCTGATCCGCTACCCAGCGTTTCAACCGGTCGTAGGTTTTGAAACGTGCGCCCGATGGTCTGCCAAGCGCGCCATGCGTCGTCCGCTCCTCCTGCATGAGATGTTCAACGCCAGCCCGGACGATTTCGTGGTGGAACTCGGTGCGTTCCAGCGCGGGTTCATCGGGCGCACACTCGGCAGCGCGCAAAATGGCGAGCGGCGATTGCGTGAGGATATCACCGTCCCTGACCGAAGCAACCCCCGACTTGTTGAGCGCCGCTTCCAGATAGCGCGCTGTATCGGCAAACTGCGTGAAAATCAGAATCTTTTCGTTTGGATGGTCAACGCGAACGAGATCAATGAGCGCGCGGAGTTTGGTATCGCGGTCCTGTTCCCACGCGCCACAGTGAGACAGGACCTCGCGCAGCGCCTCCACATCGGCGATGAGGTCGCTTTGAAGCGAGCGCCGAAAAAGCGCCGCTTTCAGCCATTTGAAACGTCGCGCTTTGGCGTTCGCATAGACACCATAAATCTGAGCGGCCTGAGCTTTTAGGCGTTCCATATCGCCCAAAACAATGGTTGCCTCTTCTTCGCCTTCGGCGAATTCTCCGTTTTCAAACAGAGTTCCCACCGCTTCGGAATCAGCGTCCTCGTCAGTCAAGTCGAGCAATTCTGCGTCTTGCGTCCCGATTGGGACTGGCAGGTCGTTTCCAAGCGCATGGAGATAGACCAGGTTGCGCATGACGTGCCGCTCAATCGACTGGATGAAGGCGGGTCCGCCGCTCTCCAGCCGCTTGAACAGGTTGGTTCGGCAAAACCCCATCAAGCGAATGCCCGCGCGGCCAAGTCCGTCCATGATCCGCCCCTCATCGGAGGTCGGCGGGTGTGCAGGGTCTGCGGACAGATAATTGGCAAGTCCGTAGCGGGGCAGTTTCAGCCCATCGACCGCTGACACAACGGTATCGGAATATGCTCGTGCGTAAGGATCGCCGGGATCATCGTCATTGATCGTGAACTTGACCGATTTCGGCTGCCGGACTGGAAAGTACGACCGTTTGCCATCGGCAAATGTGATGTATTTGCGGCCATTGGCCGCATCGGTTTCGGCGTAGTTTTGGAGAATGAACCCGCGCGTCCGGCGGATCATGTATAGCCGCATCAACTCGCGCCAATCGTCGGTTTGATCGCTTTTCTCGAACGCGGGTAGCGAACGCACTGCGCACTGGTGCTTACGGACAAATTCAGTTTCACCGCCGATTGCGCGGATCATCGCCTCTGGGCGAACGCCTAGGTCTTGGTCGTCCTCGATGAAAAGGCGAAGTTGCGAAGAAAGGTCGATGAACGATTTGTTGTAGGGTGTTGCTGACAACAAAATGCAACGGCTGTCGTTAGACCGAACGTAATCCTCAATCGCACGATAGCGCTTGCCCTCACGGTTCCTGAGATTGTGGCTTTCGTCGATCAGGACAGTGCGATACCGCTTCAACTCCTTCAGCTCGGACTCAACACGCGAGAGCGAAACGATCTTGGCGTTGAGTTCGTAGGTCTCAACATAGTCATGCCACATGTCGAGGAGGTTCTTGGGACAGATGATCAAACTGCGGCCATCGACTTCCTCGACAATCTTGAGAAGCGCCGACGCCATGATGGACTTACCGAGACCGACAACATCGCCGATGACGACACCACCCCGCTTGTTTAGGTGATGAGCCGCCACTTTCACGGCACTGGTTTGGAAGTCGAAGAGCTTATCCCCAAAGATTCGGGGAATGCGGAACTCGGACTGGCCTAGCCTTGCCTCTTGTGCGAGGTGGAAAGCGATTTTCAAGTAAACATGGTAGGGTTCGACAAGCGCTTCCCCGGCCCAGCTTTCCTCGATGATTGTCGCCAGCTCATCCGAAATGTCGATACACCAACGGTCGTTCCATCTATCCTCAAACCACGACGCCAACTTGTCACAGGCGTCATGGTCCATGACATCAACATTGAGTTCGCCTTGAAGTGACAGGCCCGCGAACGTCAGGTTGCTGCTGCCGACAAATCCCACCTTGGGATTTACCGGATCGGGACGATGAAGCAGGTAGAGTTTCGCGTGTAGCGGATGACGCAGGAAAAGTTTGACGATGACCTTTCTCGCCCGAATTTGGCGGGCCAAGCGCCGCAAACCTGCCTCGTCGCTATTGCTTGGCGCTCCGAGAGCCAGTTGCGCCCGGAATTCTTCGGCAAGCTCCTTTTTGAGTTCGAGCGCACGGGCATTGTCAATGCCGTCGTCATGGTAAGCTGTAGCGAGCTTCTCTCGAAGGCCCCTTTCGGGAGATTGGTGCATACCGACCAAGAGGCGGCACGCATTTCCCTCTTGTCCGGACCAGCCTTCAATATGCTGGTCGATTTTCCGCCAGCCGCGCAAATTGAAATAGCCCACGCAGAAATCGGCACGGTCGGAAACCGACAAAACCTTGCTCAATTCTGGCAATAGGGCGTTGTCGATGTTGTCGAAAATACGAGGCATTCACAGTCCTTTGTTGGACTTATTTTAGATCAAAGCGGAGGAATGAGCGTCACGGGGCAGCCCCTTGAACGGCATAACCTTGATCTCCCCCTCCCGCTTCCGAGCCTGCGCGATGTCATAGCTGTTCTGCATCCGCATCAGCGTGTCCATCGACACGCCGAACGCCTTTTCGATCCGCAGCGCCATTTCGGACGAAAGCTGTGAATGCTCATTGAGCAAAGTCGAGAGCGTTGCGCGGGTGACGCCCAGCACCTGCGCCGCCGCCGTCACCGACAGGCCCAGCGGCTCTATGATCTCGGACTTCACGAAGCCGCCCGGATGCGCCGGGTTCTTCATGCGGATGCCTGCAATCGCGCTCATGTCCACCTCCTAGTGGTAATCTTCATAATCGAGGTCGATGATCTCGATTTCCTGTCGGTCGATCCGGAACGTCATCCGCCAGTTTCGCGTGACGGACAGGCTCCACGTTCCCTTGCGGTCGCCGGTCAGCATGTGCGCCTTCCAGCTTTGCACGGTGCGAAGCTCATCTTCCTGCTCCATATCCTGGAGGAAGGAGACGATGCGCTGAACCTTAACGACAACGGCGGGCTGCAACCCGCTGGCGTCATCGTCTTCGATGAAGCGCCGCAACCCTTTGTGGATCACGTTCCTGATCTTCATAGCGTTACCTATCCAATGATTCGTTCGGCGTCAAGTGACGCTATACAGTTTTGGGAGATTTTTTGCTGCGTCGCGCTGGGGCGAGCCAGACCTGAAACCCGCCGTGCGCCAGTTTCTCTACGCTGCACTTCGATGCACCGAAAACGTCCTTTTCATTGAGGGCGGCACGGCCAAGACTGTTCGCAGGGGGTGTCAGCAACGCGCAACGAATGGAACCAAGACAATGCCCGAACTAGACCGCATCATCCGGCTCAAAACAGTCCTCCACCGCTCCGGCCTGTCCCGCTCGACCGTCTATCGCAAAATGGACGAAGGTACGTTTCCGCCACAAATCAAAGTGGGCATCAATGGTATTGGATGGAAGGAGTCCGAACTCAACCGATGGATCGCTGATCCGCCGCGATACCAAGTCCGCAAGCCCCGGAACGAGTTTGATTTCGACTAGGCACTCACCGTTCGTTCTATGGCGGCGCTCATGCCGATCTGTTGAACGGCAAGACCGTCGCGCCGTCGCGGAGCATGTCGAGATGATCGCTCCACCACTGGTGCATGGCAACGCGCTCGTCCCAGTAGCGGCCTCGGTTGTAAACACCGCGAATGCTGTTGGCATCGGCATGGGCAAGCGAGCGCTCTATGGCATCCGGGGACCATTTACCGCTTTCGTTGAGCAAGGTTGATGCGGTGGTTCGCAAACCGTGCGCGGTCACCTCACCCGTTGCATATCCCATCCGCCGGAATGCCTGATTGACGGTGTTCTCGCTCATCGGACGGCGTGAGGTGTGGAAGGCCGGAAAGACAAAGCCATCGGGACCGGTCAGCGGGAAAAGCTCCTCCAAATAGGCCATCACTTGCCGGGAAAGTGGAACCTCGTGGGGGCGGCGCATTTTCATGCGCTCGGCGGGGATTTTCCAAACCGCGTTTTCGCGATCGAACTCCGACCATTCCGCCATGCGTAGCTCGCCAGGCCGCGCCATAACGTGCGGCGAAACCTGCATGGCAAGGCGCGTGATCGCCTGGCCGGTATAGGCGTCCATCGCGCGCAGCAGCTCGCCCATTTGTTTCGGATCAAGGATCGCCGCATGATGTTTTGTCTTAGGCACCACGAGCGCACTGCGGAGCAGAGCCGTTGGGTCGGCTTCGCCGCGACCGGTAGCAACGGCATAGCGAAACACGCGACCAGCAAAGGAACGGCAACGCCGCGCCGTTTCATACTTGCCCTTGGCTTCGATCCGCTTGAGCGCAGCCAACACGTCGAGAGGCTTGAGGTCGGCGACCGGGCGCGCGGCGATTGGCTCCAGTTGTTCCAACAGCCAGTTGGCTTTTTGCGTGGTGGCGTCCGCCTGCCCCTGTCTCACCTGCTTGTCGATATACTCTCTGGCGACATCGCCGAAGGTGTTGGCTGCCTTGAACACAGCGACCAGCTTGTCGTGCTTGCGTTCGGCAAGTGGGTCGGTCCCAGTCTCCAGTTGTCTGCGCGCATCGTCACGCCGTTTCCGCGCCTCGGCCAGACCGACATCGGGATAGCGACCAAGGGCCAATCGCTTCTGCTTGCCCATGTAGCGGTATTTATAGCGCCACAGTTTCGACCCGTTCGGATGGACCTCCAGATAGAGGCCTCGCTCGTCGGTGAATTGGGCCACTTTGTCGGTCGGACAAACTTTCCGGATTTGTAGCTCTGTCAGCGCCACGGTCGAATCTCCTCAACGTGTCCGGGAGAGGACCAGCGAGGCGCTACAGGGCATGGGGCCATCGAATTTTGGCTGGGGCCATATTGCCCCATTCGTGGCACCTCATGGCCCCGGATTGCCTGAAATCGCCTGGCACACTCCGGGATGGGTGAGGCTTGAAAATGGCAGATTTCCGCCGGTTTGTCGACCCTGTTGGGATGCCTTGAGACGGAAAAATGGTGCCCAGAAGAGGACTCGAACCTCCACGCCCTTGCGAGCGCCAGCACCTGAAGCTGGTGCGTCTACCAATTCCGCCATCTGGGCCCCAGAAGACTTTTACGTCAGGTAGGGGCGGGGCTCTAGGCAGCGCGGCAAGGCTTGTCAATCATCCCCGTTACCCTACCGTACACGATCAATCGCTTGATCGTGCGCGTGGTTGCTCTTGCCGTTTCACTGGTCGCCCGGCATGGAGCACGCTCTACACCCAGAAGAGGCAAGCGATGAAAGACAGGCTGGTAACGCTCATCGGCGGCGGCGGATTTCTGGGTCGCTATATAACCCAGGCGCTGCTGGCCGCTGGGGCGCGGGTGCGGATCGCCCAGCGCGATCCGATGGCAGCGCAGTTCCTGCGGCCGCTCGGCGGGCTGGGCCAGACGCAGTTCGTCGCCGTCGATGTGCGCAAGCCCGAATCGCTCATGCGCGCGGTTCAGGGGAGCGACGCAGTCGTCAATCTGGTCGGCATTTTGAAGGGTGATTTCACCGCCATCCAGGCCACGGGTGCGGGCAATGCGGCGAAGGCAGCAGCGGCAGCAGGGGCAGCCGCGTTTGTCCAGGTGTCGGCCATTGGTGCTGATCCTGCATCGTCATCGGCCTATGGCAAGACCAAGGCCGAAGGCGAGGCAGCAGTGCGCGATGCGTTTCCAGCCGCCACCATCCTGCGGCCATCGATTGTGTTTGGGCGCGAAGACCAGTTCATCAATCGGTTCGCGGGGATGATCGCGTCGGCCCCGGCGGTCCCCGTGCTGCGCGCAGGGGCCCGGTTCCAGCCGGTCTATGTGGTCGATGTGGCGACAGCGATCGTCAGCAGCCTTGCCGATCCAGCAACATTTGGCGGCAAAATGTTCGAGCTTGGTGGCCCCGATGTCATCTCGATGGGGGATCTGGTCCGCTGGATTGCGCAGGCGACCGATCGCCATCCGCCGATCATCGAGCTGCCCGATTCGATCGGGGCCATGATTGCAGGGCTGGGCTTCATGCCCGGTGCGCCGATCACGCAGGATCAGTGGCGCATGCTGCAAAGCGACAATGTCGTGGCGGCGGGGGCAGAGGGGCTGGCGGCGTTTGGCATCGTTCCCACGCCGATGTCGGCGGTCGCTGCAAGCTGGCTGGTGCGCTTTCGCCGCCATGGCCGCTTTACGACGGGCGCGGCGGCCTGACGGGACATCGCGTGAGACCATCAACATAGACGGCGCGCGTTGATCGCGTGTCGATCAAGGGGAAGCAATGTCCGATCTGTTGACCATCATCCTGCTCGGCATTGTCGAGGGGGTTACTGAATTTCTGCCGGTATCGTCGACGGGGCACCTCATCCTGGCTGGTGCGCTGCTGGGGTATGACGACAGCCGCTGGCAGTTGTTCAACATCGTTATCCAGCTGGGCGCGATCCTGGCGGTGGTGGTGCTGTATTGGCGCACCTTCTGGGCGGTGATGCTCGGGCTGCACCGGCTCGATCCGGCGTCGCTGCGGTTCGTGCGCAATTTGCTGATCGCCTTCCTGCCGGCGGTCGTGGTCGGCCTGTTATTCCTGAAGCAGATCGAGGCGCTGCTGCTGCAGCCGGTTGTCGTGGCGGTCGCGCTAATCGTTGGCGGCATCGCGATTCTGGTGATCGAGCGATTTGCCAAAGAGGGGGGCGCGCAGGGCGTGGCCGACGTGCCGGTGCCGTCGGCAATCGGCATCGGGCTGCTGCAATGTCTTGCCATGATTCCAGGCGTCAGTCGGTCGGGCGCGACGATCATGGGCGCGCGCGTGCTCGGGGTGGATCGGCGGACAGCAGCCGAGTTCAGTTTCTTCCTCGCTATCCCGACGATGCTGGGCGCGAGCACGCTGGAATTGCTGAAGCACCATGCGGAACTGAGCCAAGGTAACAGCATCGGCGTGACCGGCATCGCGATCGGCTTTGTCGTTTCGTTCATCGTCGCGCTGCTCGTGGTGCAGTGGTTTGTCGGGCTGGTCAGCAAGCGCGGATTTGCGCCCTTTGCCTGGTATCGGATC
This sequence comes from uncultured Stakelama sp., assembly GCA_964638495.1. Taxonomy (GTDB): domain Bacteria; phylum Pseudomonadota; class Alphaproteobacteria; order Sphingomonadales; family Sphingomonadaceae; genus Sphingomonas. The sequence goes on from CAZXBM010000012.1 coordinate 61,728, forward strand.
ATCGCCGGCAGCATCGCGCTCATTTGGCTGCTCAACAGATAAGACCGTTTCGGCCATAATAACTGTCGATAGGCAGGTATAGGGAGGCGATAAAACGAGTTCTTCGATCATTTAGGACATCTATGCTGTCCTATCAGCGTAAAAATGCGTGACTCGGCGGGTGATCCGCGATAAATCGGCCGCCGAACGGAAGGCGGGCGATGGCAAACGAGACGATGCTGCAATTTGTGACGACGGGCCAAGCCTATCCGGCCAAGCGCTCCGCCGAAGCGCGCGCGGAAGATTTTCGGGAGATCGCCGATCGCTACCAGCCCGCCACCAGCGAAGAACAGGCCGGGCGCTGCTCGCAGTGCGGCGTGCCCTATTGCTCGGTGCATTGCCCGCTCCACAACCACATTCCCGATTGGCTGCGGCTGACGGCGGAAGGGCGGCTGCGCGAGGCGTATGAGCTGAGCAACGCGACGTCGACCATGCCAGAAATCTGCGGCCGGATCTGCCCGCAGGATCGGCTGTGCGAGGGCAATTGCGTCATCGAATTTTCGGGCCACGGCGCCGTCACCATCGGCTCGGTCGAGAAGTTCATCACCGATACGGCCTGGGACAATGGCTGGGTGGAGCCGGTCGCGGTCGGTGCGGCGCGTGGGCAATCGGTCGGCATCATCGGTGCGGGGCCGGCGGGGCTGAGCGCTGCCGAGTATCTGCGGATGCTGGGATATGATGTGCATGTTTATGACCGGTACGACCGGGCGGGCGGCCTGCTGACCTATGGCATTCCGGGCTTCAAGCTGGAAAAGCATGTCGTGATGCGCCGCGTCGAGCGGCTCGCGGCGGCGGGAATCGTGTTTCATCAGGATTTTGAGGTCGGGCGTGATGCCAGCCTTGATGACCTGCGTGCGCGCCACGACGCCGTGCTGATCGCAACCGGGGTATACAAGCCGCGCGCCATCAAGCTGCCGGGCGTCGACAGCGCCGGTGTCGTCGAGGCGATGGATTATCTGACCGCGTCGAACCGCAAGGGCTTGGGCGATGCCGTGCCCGCCTTTGATGAAGGCGCGCTGGATGCGGCGGGCAAGCATGTCGTGGTGATTGGCGGTGGCGATACCGCAATGGATTGCGTGCGCACGGCGGTGCGGCAGGGCGCGGCGTCGGTCAAATGCCTGTATCGGCGGGATCGAGCCAATATGCCGGGCAGCCAGCGCGAAGTCGCCAATGCCGAAGAAGAGGGCGTCGAGTTCGTCTGGCTCTCGGCCCCGCAGGCGTTTCTGTCCGATGACCGGGTCACGGGCGTCAAGGCCAGCCGGATGCGGCTCGGCGCGCCCGATTCGAGCGGCAGGCGCGCGCCTGAGGCGGAGCCCGATGGCGACTTCACGCTCGCGGCTGATCTGGTGATCAAGGCGCTTGGCTATGACGCGCAGGATCTGCCCGGCTTGTTCGGCGCGCCGCAACTGGGCGTCACGCGCTGGGGCACCGTCCGCACCGACGTCAAAACGATGATGACCAGCCTCGACGGCGTGTTTGCAGCGGGGGACATTGTGCGCGGCGCGTCGCTGGTGGTGTGGGCGATCCGCGATGCCCGCGATGTGAGCGAGCGGATGCATGTCTGGTTGAAGGCAAAGGCGGCGGCGGGAAGGAAAGCGGCGTGAAGGGCTTTTTGATCGGTCTGGCAGTGCTCCAATCTGTATTGCCCGTGAGCGCTACGGCACAGTCATTGCCGGGAAACGTCGTTTCTCCAGACTCGTTGGCGCTGGCCCGAACGATCGTGCGCCAGCTTCATGTAGAGCAGACGACCGTCTTCGCCATCGACAAGTTGGCACCGGTATTTGCTTCGCAAGTGCTAGCCACCACAGACAAAATGCCGGATGCCCAAAATCCGTTCAGCGCAATTATTGCGACCGACGGTGGTCGAGAACGTGCAAGCAAGGCACTGAGCGAAGCCTACAAAGACGCATTCACCTTGCATATATCTGAGCTGGGCGATGTAGTTGCAAATAAATATGCGGCTTTACTGTCAATTGATGACCTAAAATCATTGACAGCTTTTCTTGCTACACCAGCTGGAATGCATTGGGCCGACGCCGCAACAGTCTTCCAAGCATCAGCCAGCGACGAAGGCCAACGCATTGGCAGTATCGCCGGTGCCGAAGCGGTGAGTGTTGCTTTGAAGAAACTTGGCGCATCAGGAGCTGCCAAATGACCTCGATCCGTGAATCCGAACGCGAACGCCTCGCAGCCGAAGGCATGTACCGCCCCGATATGGAGTCCGACGCCTGTGGCGTCGGCCTCGTGGCCGCGACCGATGGCACGCCGTCGCGTCGCGTCGTGCAGTCGGCGATTGAGGCGCTGAAGGCGGTGTGGCATCGCGGCGCGGTCGATGCCGATGGCAAGACCGGCGATGGGGCGGGGCTGCATATCGATCTGCCGATCGCCTTTTTCGACGATGCCGTGGCACAATCGGGCCATCGGCCAATGCCCAACCGGCTCGCCGTTGGCATGATCTTCCTGCCGCGTACCGATCTCGGCGCGCAGGAAGCGTGCCGCACGATCGTCGAAAGCGCGATCATCGATGAAGGCTATACCATTTATGGCTGGCGGCAGGTGCCGGTCGATGTCTCGGTCATCGGGCAGAAGGCGCAGGCGACCCGCCCGGAAATCGAGCAGATCATGATTGCCGGGCCAATGCCCGATGTCATGAGCGCGGCGGAGTTCGAAAAGAACCTCTATCTCGTCCGCCGCCGGATCGAAAAGCGCATCATCGCCGCCCAAATCCAGGGCTTTTACATCTGCTCGCTGTCGTGCCGCTCGATCATCTACAAGGGCCTGTTCCTCGCCGAAAGCCTGTCGGTCTTCTATCCCGACTTGCGCGACCTGCGCTTCGAAAGCCGGGTCGCGATCTTCCACCAGCGTTATTCGACCAACACATTCCCGCAATGGTGGCTCGCACAGCCCTTCCGGTGCCTCGCGCATAACGGCGAGATCAACACCATTCGCGGCAACAAGAACTGGATGCTCAGCCACGAAATCAAGATGGCGAGCCTCGCCTTCGGTGAGCATAGCGAGGACATCAAGCCGGTGATCCCGGCAGGCGCGAGCGACACCGCCGCGCTCGATGCGACCTTCGAGGCGATCTGCAGGTCGGGCCGTGACGCGCCCACCGCCAAGCTGATGCTGGTGCCAGAGGCGTGGCAGGCCAATAGCGGCATGCCGCCTGCGCATCTTGCCATGTATGAATATCTGGCAAGCGTGATGGAGCCATGGGATGGCCCCGCCGCGCTCGCCATGACCGATGGCCGCTGGGCGGTCGCCGGCATGGACCGCAATGCGCTGCGCCCCTTGCGCTACACGCGCACCAATGACGGGCTGCTCATCGTCGGCTCGGAAAGCGGCATGGTCGTGGTGCCGGAGACGACGATCATCGAAAAGGGCCGGCTTGGCCCCGGCCAGATGATCGCGATCGATCTCGACAAGGGCCAGGTCTTCAAGGATCGCGAGATCAAGGACCAGATTGCGGGTGAGGCCGATTATGCCGGGATGATCGGCGCTTTTATCGGGCTGGATGACCTGCCTTCACCGTCCGGCAGCCCCGTGCACCGCTATGATCGCGGCGAGCTGATCCGCCGTCAGATCGCGGCCGGCCAGACGCTGGAGGACATGGAGCTGATCCTCGCCCCCATGATCGAAACCGCCAAGGAAGCGATCGGATCGATGGGCGACGATACGCCGCTCGCGGTCATTTCCGACAAGTCCCGCTTGATCAGCCAGTTCTTCCGCCAGAATTTCAGTCAGGTCACCAATCCGCCGATCGATCCGCTGCGCGAACGCCAGGTGATGACGCTCAAGACGCGCTTCGGCAATCTGGCCAACATCCTCGATCTGGCGGGCGCCAAAAGCCCGGTGCTGGTGCTCGATTCACCCGTGCTGACCTGCGCCAATTGGGATCGGCTCAAGGCGCATTTCGGGCCGCAGGCAGCCGAAATTGATTGCACGTTCGAGACGGGCGGCGGGCCGGAGACACTGCGCGCCGCCATCCAGCGCATCCGCATGCAAGCCGAACAGGCGGTCCGAGAGGGGCGCAGTGATCTGTTCCTGACAGACGAGAATGTCGGGCCCGACCGCGTCGCCATCGCGGGCGTGCTCGCGGCGGCGGCAGTGCATACGCACCTCGTCCGGCGCGGGCTTCGCTCCTATGCCAGCGTCAACATCCGCACCGCCGAATGCCTCGACACGCATTATTATGCGGTGCTGATCGGCGTCGGCGCCACCACAGTGAATGCTTATCTGGCCGAAGCCGCCATCGCCGATCGCCATGCGCGCGGCCTGTTTGGTGATCTCAGCATCGAGGACTGCCTCAAGCGGCACCAGCACGCGATCGACGAGGGTATCCTCAAGATCATGTCGAAGATGGGGATCGCCGTCATCTCCAGCTATCGCGGCGGCTATAATTTCGAAGCGGTCGGCCTCTCACGCAGCCTCGTCAATGATCTGTTCCCCGGCATGCCCGCCAAGATTTCGGGCGAGGGCTATGCCTCGCTCCATCTTAGCGCGATGCTGCGGCACGACGCGGCCTATGACGCGCCCGCCTCGACGCTGCCGATCGGCGGCTTTTATCGCCAGCGTTTCTCGGGCGAGACGCACGCCTATTCGGCACCGCTCATGCACTTGCTGCAGACAGCGGTCGCGACCGACAGCTATTCGACCTATCTGCAATTCTCGCGTGGGGTATCGGATTTACCGCCCGTCTATCTGCGCGATCTGCTGCAGTTCAACTATCCGGCGGAGGCAATCGCGGTCGATCAGGTCGAGGCGATCACCGAAATCCGCAAGCGTTTCGTCACCCCCGGCA
>CAZXBM010000013.1:0-63692 GCA_964638495.1 uncultured Stakelama sp.
GCCTACTACTGCGCAGAATCGTTCATCCCTGAGCATTCTCAAACGGACTCTAAGGCGTTCAAACTGAGTGCGTACTGTACGCCAAAACCATGTGGCATCTAGCAGGTGTTGGTGAAAGCTAAATGCCCCGGTGGAATTCTGTCTAATTTCGTCTGACGCCCACGTCGGCATGACAGCCCTTACTGAATCATATCCAGTAAAAGGCGCGGTAGATAAATAACCGAAGAGTCCGTCATCAGTATCTCGAAATATATCATGCAGATCATTTAAAACACGTTCATTAGATTCACTGCATCGTTGCTCCAATACATCCATTTCGCTGCGGAAATTATGTAAAAAAAGATTGTCGGAAACAGGCATGAGTTTTATATCCTCAAATTCATTGAACTGGAGCCGTTTTTTCTCAGCTATAAATAGTTAATACACATTTCTGTAGACATCATCACCAGGGAAGTATTCCGCCATCGGCGTTTATGAAAAGACCGTTCAACTCAGAATTAGCGATATCAGCAACGAAATTTAAAATTTCTTGAGATGCATCAGTAATTGAAGTAGGGGCCTGGGCTCCGCCCATATCAGTCCGAACCCAGCCAGGATTGAGCGCCACTGTGGTGAAGCCATGAGCACCCCATTCGGCCGCAAGATTCCGAACAAGCTGGTTAAGCGCACTTTTACTCGAGCGATAGGCCATCATCTCACCTTGGACATTGCCAGATAACGAAGCATTGCCGGTGCTCATCATAATTATCAGTCGGCGTGCGCCGTTGGCCAACTGGCGCTGTAACTGTTGCGCCATCACTGCGGGCGCGACGACATTCACCGCAAATGCTTCCTTAAATGCAGCAGGATCAAATTCGTTGCAATAAAAGGCGCCGTTACCAAAGGTGGCTGCGCTACAGATAAGAACGTCCAAAGGTTGATCTAAGCCTTCACAAGCTGCGGCAACCGAAGCATGATCAGCCATGTCGCAATGATGAAAGGCAAAACGATCGGCGTATTGATCTGCCCAAAGCGGCTGCACTCGACCAAATCCGTGGACGTTCCATCCAGCGCCCAAAAATGCTAGGGCTAATCCTTCTCCAATGCCTCGGTTTACCCCAGAGATGGCGACATTTGCGCTCATCGCAGACGGCATGGTCAAGCCAGCTCCGGCTCAACAAGCTCCAACGAAGCCGCCTCGCCTCGACTGTCATAGTAAGCTATAGACCCCTTGGCGAAATAATGGCTGACAATCGAAAGTCTCGTTACAGATCGGTCGCGCCTTGGGCTTCCACCGTGGACAAGATTTTCATGCCAAACGAGGATTTGCCCTGCTTTCGGCCGGTACTCGTTTCGTTCGTACCCGCCCTCTTTTACCAATCGCTCGATTTCGGCGGAAAACTTTTCATAACTGGAATAGTCTTCATCAACCTTTTCCAATCCAAGATCTCGAGCTCGTACGCGAGGAGTTTTGTGACTACCGGGATAGACAAATAGTTCTCCGGAATCAGGAAGCACATCCTCGAGCGCAATCCACACACCACACATGTAACCAGCCGGATAAGGTGTGAGATGAATGGTGTCTTGATGCCCACCCTGTTCAGATCCGTGAACATAAGTCAGCGTTTGGCACGCGCAAGGTTCATTACGGAAGTGCAATTGCAGAAATTCTAAAACCTCGGGCAATAGCCAAATTTTTCGTCCGCTCGGCAAGCGATGCGCGTTATGAATACGCTCGCTCGTCCCTCGAACATATGGAAGTTGGCCCGCATCAATGGCAGTATCCAGTTCGGTCTTAAAACCTTCAATTAAGCTTTCTGGTAACAGGTTGGGGAGAATACAAAATCCCCACCGTTCCAGATGACGATGTGCTGATTGAATATCAGGTGCCTGGTCGAAGCTCATTGCAATATCGATAGGAACAATTTCGTCAAACCAAGCTTTTGCCTTTCCATTCTGGTAAGGAAACATTCCACTATCTATCACGCGCGGCTGGATTGGATGCTGGCCCATCGTCTTTAGATCGGCTGCAACTTCCTGAGCAAGAAAATTATCATTCTCTATTTTGAAATGGGCATTAGAAAATGGAATACTGATGCCATCTACGAATAATATTTCGACACCAATATCAACCAGTCCGTTGCCAATCAATTGTGTGATAAGGTTGAACTCTAGCTGAAATCCATACTTTGTAGTCTTCAATACATCTGATGCAAAAAACGAGCGTTCTGTGCCGGCAGCGCTAATTGTTACCTGTGCGGGTTCTCCATCGACATCAGTCAAGCTACCGACAATTGTCACTAGCCCGAATGCACGAGTTTGATCCGTTCGATTGTGAATTCTCAGGCCGCTCAATTCTGCTGTTGCCATGCAACATTCTCCTGCTAATCTTCGAATATTATGAACTAGATGGGGCGGGCACGACAGCTGTAAAATTTATCCGGTCAAGTGATTGATCAATAATTTTGTTTGGCGAGGTGTTTAATTGCCATTGAAAATTTTGGGTCATAATTCTTAAAAAGACGCCGAATCACAAGAACGATGTTTTTCGATTTGTGTTAGGCTTTGATATGGCTCGGCGCTAGGTTATCGATAAGTCGTCCAGAATCAAGCTATTGGGTACTCTATCCGCTCCACTTTTTCACAACCGCCGCGCCTGTGCATGACGCAGCCGTTGCCAGATGGTCCAAGCCAGGCGCAGGTCGCCGCGTGCGAGGGCGGCGCGCAGGATTTCCCTGTGCTCCCGTCCATTCAGCAGGCCGGGTTCCAGCGCAGCGAAAAGCGCTCCCATCTCTTGGGAACGTACATGATCGGCCATGTTGAATGCGCCGTGAAAGCCGAATTCGTCTCCAGTCCGCTTGAACCGCTCATAGGCAAAACGCCGAGCGAGCGGCTCGGGGGCGAAGCGCAGTCCCTTCGCCTCCAGCGCCGGGCGATGCGTGCGGCAGATGGCGCAATCTTCGGGCTCGTCATCGATCGGCAATGCGGCAGTGGCTTCGGTCAGACGTCGCGACCGGAGTGAAAATCCACCATTGCCCACGCTGATGCCGTCAGAAAAATGCGGCCAGGGCGCACCGATATAGTCGTAGTCAAGAAACGCCGGGTCCCAGCGGTCCGCATCGAGCACATAGCCATCCCACTGCACGCACAGGAAATGCGGCGTCGACAGATGGGCGGCAAGATCGCGCTTCATGAAGCTTGAATAGTCGAGCCGCGAGGTAATCGGCGGAATCTGCCGCCATGTGGCGGGGGTTCCTGGCGGCGGCGGGCGACTGCTCAAGAACAGCACCTCGTCAAAGCGAAGGCCCTGTTGCGATAGCGCCAGCGCGCGGGCAGTGCCCTCATGCGCGACATCGGTTACGGCGAGGAGTGTCACCCCCGGCAGGGCGCGTACCGGTCGGCCGGCGGGCCGATCGGGTGTTAGAAAGCGAGCAGGCATCGTTCGCATTGTCGGCGGAACAGCGGGCTGTGATACGGATCGACGATCGTCGTCGTGCCCCAGCGTTCGCGCAGCATGGCCAGCTCGCGCTCGAACCGGACAAGCTCGGCATCCTTCCTGATCGTGCCACGCGACAGCGATTCATGATGGATCAGTGTGGCATCGGCACAATAGACCGTGCGCAGCCCGCGCGCGCCGAGCCTCAGGCAAAAATCGACATCGTTGAAATCGACGGCGAAATTTTCCTCATCCAGGCCGCCCGCGGCGATAAACTTCGCCCGGGAGATCAGCAGGCAGGCAGCCGTCACGGCCGATACGGTCCGCGTCGCATTCTGCCAGGGGGCAAATTCTACCGGCGCTGGTCGGGCCCCCTTGTCGACATGGCCCGCCGCACCGCCGATCCCCAGCGCAACGCCTGCATGTTGCAGGGTGCCATCGGGATACAGCAACCGGGCACCGACCGCGCCGATGTCATCGCGCACGGCCCAGGTCGCCATGCGCTCCAGCCAGTCGGGCGAGACGATCTCGACATCGTCGTTGAGCAGACAGACCAGATCGCCATGCGCGGCAGCAACGCCTGCATTGATCATGGCGGCGAAGTTGAAAGGCCCGGGCTGAGAAAGGATGCGGGCGCGGCCACTTTCTTTCAGCTGCTGCAACAGGCCCAGGGTGCGCGGCTCCTGGCTGTCATTGTCGATCACGATGATGTCATGGTCGCCGGGAAAGCGGGTTTGCGCCAAACCCGCCATGCACGTTTCCAGCAAATCCGCCTGGTCGCGCGTGGGGATGATGATACTGATCGAAACCGGTGGCACCCCGCCCTCGACGCGCGTCAGCGGTGCAGGCGCTTGGCGACGATGCGTCAGGATCAGCGGGATATGCAGTGGGGAGGGGGTTTCGCCCGCGGTGGCGAGTGCAAGCGCGGCCCAATCGATGCTGCTGCCAGAAGGAATCGCATCCGCGCGGAGCACGCAGCTGCCGGTAAGGCCGTCATGTCCGCTGAACAGCAGCGGGTCCCAATCAGGCTTCATCCATGGCCATGTACGGCGCCCGGCGACCAGCCGGTCTTCATCCCAATAGACCAGCTGCGTCGCGGCGTCGCGCAATCGATCCGCCAACACGGTGCCCAGCGCCGGTGAAACCGTATCCCCGGCATGGATAGGCAACAGCCATTGTGGCCTGCCCGATGCAGGCAGTGGCATTGCGTCGTCGAAGATCGGCATTTCACGGCCAAAGGCGCGGACCAGGCTCGCCTTGGTGACCTTGCGGTCATCGCCGCACTGGTCGTCACCGTCCAGTAATACCGCCCCAATCAAACCCTGCGCTGCTGCGTACGGTCGTGGCAACAGGGCCGGTTCGGCCACCGCCACCCAGCGGCTGTAGTAATGAGGATTGTCAGCGGCGGCGAGGCAGAGCTGGTTCCAGGCCCGGACCCGCTTTCCCTGCACCAGCGTTATCAACGCGCTCACCGCGCGCGATGGCTGGGCGCTGATTGCCAGCCAGAGCACGGTCAGCCAGGCCCGTGGAACGATGTCTGGTGGTGTTGCACTCATGCTACTAAAAAATTCGCCTCAGTCGCGATCTGCCGGACATGGGCGGCATGCTTACCCTTGCCGAGCCGCACGCTTGCGTGCTCGCGAGCGGTCGCATTGATCAATCCCGTGGAAAAAGCAACTTTTTCCGGACCAGCCATCATCCGTCCGTTCGAGGAAGTGCAGCCATTTTGGACCCTATGCTCACGGCGATACATCGCGCGCCAATTGCAGTAAAATCGTCATGTGGTTTTGCCAGGTTGGTTGTTGCCACTCGGCCATGCGCGCCAGTTGGGCATTGCGTGGTGCGCTTGGGTCCGGCGCGTAGGCCAGAATCGCACGCAGCCATCCTGTGCCGTCGATCGGATCGAGATAGTCGGGGGCGTCGCCGCCAGCTTCGCGCAGCGCGTCGATATCGCTGCATAGAACAGGCACGCCAAGGCTCAGTGCTTCGGTTACCGGCATGCCATAGCCTTCTGCAAAGGAGGGCATCAGCAGCGCACGGGCACCCGAGAGCAGCCGCCACATCTCGTTGTCAGGCAATCCTGCATATTCCTCAACACATCCCTTCAGCGCCGTGCAGCGATCGAGCATGTCGACGATCTGTTCATTCTCCCATCCGCGCCGGCCGATCAGGATCAGCTTGGGAATGGCCTCTGCACCATGAAGCGTGGCGAGCCGCCGCCAGATGTTGAGTAGCAGCAAATGGTTCTTGCGGGGCTCGATCGTGCCAATGCAAACGAAATAAGGTCGGCCGGCGGGCGGCGGCACGGCCTGCCGCGCGTCGCGATGGTCCTCAATCCCCAAATGGGCAATCGCGGTGTGGGGCGAGCGACCGACGCGCGCGATCCAGGGCCGGATCGTTGCCAGCGTCGCGGCCGAATTGGCGAGAATTCCGTCGCAGAAGCGCACCATCGTATCCACCCTGATCTGGTGCTCGGCGGCGCCATCCGGCCGGGCATATTCCGGATACTCCATCGGGATCAGATCATGGACCAGGCAGATGAAGCGTGCCCGCTCGCGGTGCAGGATCTTGGCAACAAGTGCTGGCTTGGTGAGATGATGCGGGGATGCCTGGACATAGACGGGGCGCTCGGCTGCCGGGGGTGCCGGGACTGGCAGTCGCGGGCGTAGAGCGGCCAGCGCGCGCGCCGCGAACAGGCGCTGGTTGTCAGCGGGGAGTTGCCCCTCGGCGGTCCAGCGCCGGGATGTCGCATCGAGAAAGCGTTTCACAGCGGCGGTTGGCAACCGGCCATAGCCCGCCACCGGGTGGACGCCGGCAAAGTGCAGCCGGTGCGGCACCGTGTCCAACAGGCCACGGGCATAGGCCATTTCCACCCGGTCGACCCCGGTTGGTGTCGGATGCAGCACGCGCGCCATCAGGCGCGACAGGTCGAGGATAATCGGTGGGCCGTCCAGCAGGGCAGAATCGATCGCCGGGTCGCTCGCCGATACCGGCTGCGTCATGCGCGTGCCGCGGTCATCACCGGCATGACAGGCGTCAAGTCGCGCAACATCGATCGCGCGGCGTTCTCGATCATCATGTCGATCCCCTCTTCGCTCAGAAAGGCACCGTGCAGCAGGCATCGATCAACGAGTACGCGGTAAAAGGCATCGAAAATCTTCGGGTCCGGCGGCACCGGCGTTGACCAGAAGCGATCTAGGCCGTCCTGATGCGTGATCCCGGCAATGTCATAGACGGCCTTGCCCATTACCATGACAGGCTTGCCCTCGATCAGCGCAAGCGTACCGGCCGTGCTGTTCACGGTCACCATACCGTGGGCATGCTCCAGCAACTGCAGCAAATCGCCATGCTCGATGAAATCCACGCGGTCAGCAACGCCAAACCGGGCCGCCTCCGCCATCGTGATCAGCCGCCAGTCGTTGAGTCCGGCATCGAGCGGATGTTCCTTCACCGCCAGCCGCATCGTCGGTGGCGCATGTTCGGCAAAGCTGGCCAGCACCTTGACGATCGCGGGGCGCATCCCGCCAAAGTTTGAGTGCAGCCTGATCTGGTAATCGGAATCGAGCTGCAGCGGGAAAATCATATAATCCGCCCCGTCCAGCTTGCTGAGCGCTGCTTCGGTGCGGGCATGTTCCTGTTTGCGGCGCTGGAAGCGGCGGAGCCATTCCACGCCCTCGGCCACGGGATCACTTGGGCGGTGGCTGTGGTGGAAGGGAAAGCGCCAATATTGCAGCACGAATTCTGCATAATAGAAGAAAGCACCCCAGCCGCGCGTGGTGCGAAACGAGCGGATCGGCTCGAAAGTCGGGACGGGCGGCAGGGTGCGCGCCTGGTTGACATACCATTGCGGATCGCGCGGCAGCATGGAATTGCCGTTCACGCCGTCGCGTTCCAGCGTCACCCAATCGGGCCTGATATACCCCTCTTCAAACACATGAACGCGCGCGCCCAGTGCCTTGGCGGCTTTGATGGCAGCGGCGTGTTTTGGCCTAGAATCGCCGTACACTACCAGATCGGTGACCGACCGCGCCTGCAGCAGCCGCGCAATATAGGCCGGCCAGCGGCTTTCACGCCCGACATAATCGGTTTGGCCCGGCCATGTTGCGCGGTCACCACCGTTGAAATTGATCCGCAACACCCGGTGCCCACGCTGGCGCAGGTTTTCGCCCAGCCGCGGAAAGAAAGACCCATGCGGGCCTTGCAGGAACAAAAAAACGCGTTCGTCGCGCGGGAATTTGGCGATCGGCCGGTTCACCGCATCCACCGGTTGATCAGGCCCTGAATTGATCGGGCGCGGGTCAGCAATGTCCGGTGCCGTGCGCTCGGCAGCGCCATTCGAGAAATCAGTCGTTCGGGCGTACATGGCAAATGGGTCACCGGATCTAGATACTGCGGATAGAGAATGAGCGTTGCCGCCACAAGCTCCAACAGCGACACCCGTCTGGTCCGTCGGTCAACTGGGCGCGCCAGATCGCGCGTCAGCCCCCATCCAGCGAAGAAGGGTTGGCCATGCACAAACACCTCCCGGCCGCGCAGCAATGCCTCGAAACCGGCGAGCGACGTCCAGACATGCACGGCATCGACCTGGTCCAAAAGCGCGGCCATGGACGCCTTGCGGACGATCATATCGGCCCATTTCAGGCATTCCGCTGTGTCGATAGCCCCTTTGCGATGCCCCGCCTCGACATCCGGGTGCGGCTTGAAGAGGATGAAGGCATCCGGCTCTGCCGCGCGCGCGCGCCGCAATAAGTCGAGATTGCCCGTCACATCGCCGCCACCGAGCAGCACCGATCGGTCGTCCTCGACCTGCCCCGTCACCAACACGCGTCGCCCCTCGCCCGGCAGGCCCGCCAGCGGATCGCGCCCGGCTGCATATTTGCTGATGCCGCTGCTGACGATCAGCTCGAGCAAAGCCGCCGCCCGTTCAAGCAAAGCCGGAGGGAAGTCACCCGTCTCCAGCAGCAGCTCGAGCGCACTTGGCTGGGTAGGGTCATAATAGATGCCGATGGGATCGACCACGATGGATTGCGGCGGGTGCAGCCCGCTGCCGAGCCCGACCGAGCGGATAAATCCATCTTCGACCTGATAGATTGGGATATCGCTGGCCCGTGCTGCGTCGAACAGCATGGCCGGCACGCGCGATGGCCATGCCGCAATCGCGCCATTGGCGGCCGCAGCCGCCCGCAGCGCGCTAGGGGCCCGGCGACAAAAGGCGAGCGGCTGGTCGCGGCCTGCCCATAGGAACGTCTCGATTTCGCCGCGCTTCCAGCCCGCCATGCCCGTGGCGACCGCAATTTTGCGGTTGCGGTCGATGAGCACGCGCCAGTCACCCAACTGGTCGATCGCGGCTGTCGCTGAACAGGGCGCGCCGGTGAAGCCATCGCGATAAGGCGGGCGCGCGAGAACATGCGCGCGCACCGTTTCGGTGGGGGATTGCTGCGGCGTGTGGCATTCGCCCCCATCGGCGCGGGTGAAGCGGCGTACAGGCCTGCCCCTGATCTGCGCAACCACGCAATAATCATCGTCGGCCGAGGCCAGCAGGCTGAGGGCAGAGGACGGGATCGACCAGGGATCGACCGGCCCGATCTGTACCATCCCGCCACGCGCCCGCAGCCAGGCGCCAATCGCTTTGCCGGTGCGACCCGGCGGCACGATCGCCAACCATGGTTCCATGCCATCGTCGCCCAGCGCAGCCAGCATCGCGCGCGTTTGCGCCAGCGTGGAGGGGCACAGAATATGCCGCCCCACCCCGTCGGGCGCGACCGGCGGGCCCCAAAACGCACCGCCCACCTGCCGGTCGAGCAGCTGCTGTAGGATGCTTGCCGCTGCAGCATCGCCTTCCAATGCCGGTGCGTTGCTCGCGGGCTGGGCGGCGCTCTCGGGCAGCGACTGGCGTTTGCGTCGCGGAAACGGAGGCGCGCGCAGAAACGCTTGGTCAATACCCCCGGCCGCGCTGCCAGCGGATGAGGGGGGCGGTGCCATCATGCAATCAACGAGTCGCGGGCAACAGGTCGCGGGCCATCATCAGATCTGTACGTCGCGCAAGGCATTGCGATCGGCCAGCGCGAGGAAGAAACCAACTGCAAACGGCAATATCTGCGGGAAAACAACCACGGCTACCGCAAAGACAGGCGACCATCCCAACTGCAAGACGCACACAGAGACCAGAGCATAGCTGAAATGCGCTGCATAGGCCTGGATACTGCTTAATGTGCGGCTTTGGCGCGATGCGATCTGGGCGCGGAATGTCCATGCACCCGTAGCAACGCCATAAGACCATAGCCACCACAGGACCGCCCGGTCGGATTGGTAGGTCATCAGATAGTCAAGCACGGTCAGGTTCACCGCAACGACCAGCGTGGGAATGGCAGCGCTGCTCAGTGTGGCAAGCACATAGCTGGACAGCTTTCGGCCTCGCTCAGCCTCGACATGGGCACGGTCGGCGAGACGATCGGCACCGCCCGACACAGGCAGCGCGACGATGAATATCACTGAGGCGAGGAGCAAGCCAAAAGCGACGACATGTGCGTCACCCAGAAAGAGCAAACACAACGCGGCGATGACGGCCAAGCAGGTCAGGGCAACCATTGGAAATGTTGCCGTACCCAGCACGGTGCCGGTAGAAATCAATGCAATCCCTCTTCTTTTGCGGGCTTCTACCGCAGAAATCCGGGCGGGCCAATCCCCGTTTGGTGGATCGTTTGGCGCGTGGTTTTCGCCGGACAAAGCGCATCTTTATCTTGCTGTGCGCATCGCTGGACAGTGCCGGACCGACGGTATTGGCAGCCAGCGCCGGTATCCCGGCAAACGCGGTTTATGGCGTCAAGCGATGGCATGACCGATCGCCAATCTGCCGAGCAAAGCCCGCGCAACGATGCCGTCAATCACGATCGGCGACAATTGTCAGTCTGCCTGGAGATTGATGTGTACAGACGTGTTTGTCCCATCGTTCCAACGCTATGGGCTCTGTAGATCGCATGATACCGGTCGGGGAAAAAGCCAATGGCAATTGGGCGCATGTTTGCTAAGGCCCCGCAAATCGGCAATGGGGTGCCATCAAAGGGCGGTCTGCAACGCCTTGCCGATCCGAATCACGAGACGGGAAAACGGGACAAGCAATGTTAAAGCGGTTGATTGATCGCCGCCTGTGGGCGGTTTGTACTGCTATGCTGCTGGCTGGATGTGCGTCGCTGCCATCAAATGGCCCAACGGCTCGCGCGATCATCAAACAATCCAAGGCGGCAGATGGAACCGCCAAATTCAAGATTATCGATCTCGATCTGGGTGCTGTCGACAGCCAAAACTATGCCGATGCCCCCGCAGAAGGCCCGTCGCTGGGCCAACTGGCGTCTGAGGGTCGCAACGATCTTGTCGGCTCGGGCGATGTGCTCAAGATCAGCATATACGAAATCGGCGTCACGCTCTTTGGCAGCGGCAATAGTTTCGCCGGCGGCTCGGCGCAGGTCGGCGGGGCCGATCCGAGCGCGCGCGCGCAAGCATTTCCCGATGTCGTAGTTACCGCCAAGGGCGATATCAGTCTGCCATATCTGGGGTCGATTGCCGTTGCAGGGCTTACCGCTGAACAAATCGAGCAGCGGATAACGGCTGCAATGGCTGGCAAATCGCAAGATCCGCGTGCGCATGTGGTTGTCGGCACCAGCATCACCAACAATGTTGTGGTGTCGGGCGCTGTCGGCAAGCCGGGCCGGGTGCCGCTCACGCTTGGCCGGGAGCGATTGCTTGATGCCATCGCCGCCGCCGGGGGTAGCCAAGCGACCGCCGATGATACGGTGGTGCGTTTTTCGCGAGGTTCAACCGCTATCGAGCAGCGATT
This sequence comes from uncultured Stakelama sp., assembly GCA_964638495.1. GTDB lineage: Bacteria > Pseudomonadota > Alphaproteobacteria > Sphingomonadales > Sphingomonadaceae > Sphingomonas. The sequence goes on from CAZXBM010000013.1 coordinate 11,250, forward strand.
GGGCACCATTCGCTCCGCATCGATCGACGATCTCGTTCTTCATCCCGGAGACCGGATCGAGCTTATTCGCAGGCCCAAGACGTACACGGTTTTCGGGGCCGTCGCTCGCATCCAGCAGGTGCCATTCGAGATTTCCCGGGTATCGCTTGCGGAGGCACTGGCGCGCGCAGGCGGGCCCAACGACGCTCAGGCTGATGCTTCGGCAATCTTCCTGTTTCGTTACCGGGAAGATGCCGCCTCGGGAACGGAGGAGCCGGTGATCTATCGGTTGAACATGCTGCGGCCGGACAGCTATTTTCTGGCGCAGCGCTTCGCCATGCGTGACAAGGACGTCATCTATATTGCCAACGCGTCGTCGAATCAGCCATCCAAGCTTGTCAACATCATCAACCAGCTGTTCACACCCTTTCTGCTTGCAAGAAGCGTCATCCGGTGATTGTTCGTCTTGATAGGCAGTCTTTTCCAGCCGACAGGGGCGTTGAGTGAGTGCACAGGTACAATTGATCACGCCACGCCGCTTTGCCGATGATCGCGGCTGGTTCATGGAGACGTTCAGTAACCGGATGATGGAATCAGCCGGGATCGACGCTCACTTCGTGCAGGACAATCACTCGCTGTCGCGGCCGGCGGGCACGATACGTGGCATCCATTTCCAGCGCCCGCCGCATGCCCAGGCAAAGCTGGTGCGCTGCGTTCGCGGCCGGATCATGGATTATGCGATTGATCTGCGCGCCGGCTCTCCCACCTATGGGCAGCATTTCGGCACTGAACTGAGCGCCGACAATGGCGCGCAGCTGTTCATCCCGGTCGGTTATGGCCATGCCTTCATCACGCTCGAGCCCGATACCGAGGTCGTTTACAAGGTCTCCGGTGCGTATGCGCCCGAGTGCGACGGCGGCATCCGATGGGACGATCCGACAATTGCCATTGCCTGGCCGCTGCCACCGGCGGGGGCGACATTATCGGCAAAGGACAGGGCCTTGCCAACGCTTGATGCGTTTGACAGCCCCTTTGCCTATGATGGTCATCCTTTGTCGGTCGACTAATCCTCAAGGAGAGGTTTTTTTGCGCATCCTCGTTACCGGCGGTGCCGGGTTTATCGGCTCGGCGCTAGTCCGCCATCTGATTGCCGATTCGGATCATGAGGTCCTGAATTACGACAAGCTGACCTATGCCGGCGTGCTCGAATCGCTGGCACCCGTTGCCGCCAGCAATCGCTACAGCTTCGTGCGCGGTGACATTTGCGATGCTGGGCATGTCGCGGAGACGATCAGCGCGTTTCGCCCCCAGATCATCGCGCACCTCGCCGCAGAAAGCCATGTCGACCGGTCGATCGACGGCCCGGGCGAATTCGTCCAGACCAATGTCGTCGGCACGTTCACCATGCTGCAGCAGGCACTCGGCTATTATCGCGCGCTCGATGCGGGTGCGCAGGCAGGCTTCAGGTTTCATCACATTTCAACCGATGAGGTGTTCGGCTCGCTCGGCGATGAGGGGTTGTTCACCGAAACGACGCCTTATGATCCGCGCTCGCCCTATTCGGCGTCAAAGGCGTCATCGGACCACCTCGTGCGCGCCTGGGGGCACACCTATGGGCTGCCGGTGCTCGTCACCAATTGCTCCAATAATTACGGGCCTTATCATTTTCCCGAAAAGCTCATTCCGCTCATCATTATTCGGGCGCTCGGCGGCGAGCCGCTGCCGGTCTATGGCGATGGCTCCAATGTCCGCGACTGGCTCTTCGTCGAAGATCACGCCCGCGCGTTGCGATGCGTGTTCGAGGGCGGCACTCCTGGCGAAACCTATAATATCGGCGGCAATGCCGAGCAGAAGAATATCGATGTCGTCCGCACCATCTGCGCCGTGCTCGATCGGCTGCGCCCACGTGATGATGGCAAAGCCTATGCCGATCAGATCCATTTCGTCACCGATCGCCCGGGCCATGACCAGCGCTACGCCATCGACGCGAGCAAGATCCGCCGCGCGCTTGGCTGGGAGCCGCAGCAGACCTTCGCCGCGGGCATCGAACAAACGGTGCGCTGGTATCTCGATAACCGCCTCTGGTGGCAGGCGATCCTCGATCGGCGCTACAGCACCGAGCGGCTCGGCCTCGCACCGGCAGAGGCAAAATAGTGCCGACCATCCTCATCACCGGCGGCACCGGCCAGGTCGGGATGGAAATCGCGCGGCTCGACTGGGGCAGCGACACGGTGCTGTTGCTGCCACCCCGCGCCGAGCTTGACCTCGCCTCGGTTGACAGCATCACCCAATATCTGGGCAGGCATGCCGTCGATCTCGTCATCAACGCAGCAGCGCATACCGCCGTCGACCGTGCCGAGACTGAGGTCGCCGCCGCATTTGCGGCCAACGCACTCGGTCCGGCGGCGCTTGCCGACGTGACGCGGGAAAGCGGCATCGCGCTCATTCATCTATCGACCGACTATGTCTTTTCCGGCGACAAGCCAACGCCCTATGTCGAAGATGATCCCATCGGCCCGCTGGGCATCTATGGTGCCAGCAAATTGGCGGGTGAGCTCGCCGTCCGGCGGGGTAATCCCCGCTCAGTCGTGTTGCGCACCGCCTGGGTGTTGAGCGTGCATGGCAGCAATTTCCTGAAGACGATGCGACGTCTGTCGGCCACTCGGTCAGAACTCAACGTCGTCGCCGATCAGCGCGGCTGCCCTACCGCCGCCGGCGATATCGCCGCGGCCGTCCAGATCATCGCCCGCGCACACCTCGCCAGTGCCGATGCGCCATCGGGCATTTATCACTTCGTCAACGCGGGCGAAGCGAGCTGGTGCGATCTGGCCAACGCGATTTTCGCAATGGACGGCAGCCCGACCGTGGCGCGCCCGATCCCGGCAACCGATTATCCGACACCTGCGCGCCGACCCGCCAATTCGCGCTTGGCGACTGCGCGGATCACGAGCGATTTTGGCATCACACCGCGGCCATGGCACGAAGCGGTCGCTGAGATCATCGCCGAACTAAAACACCACGAACAGCAGCAGGGAAATGTAGCGTGAAGGGTATCATTCTCGCCGGTGGGTCCGGCACGCGGCTGCACCCGATGACGCAGGTCACCTCCAAGCAGCTGATGCCGATCTATGACAAGCCGATGATCTATTATCCGCTGACGACGCTGATGCTCGCCGGTATCAACGACGTTCTGCTCATCTCCACCCCGCGCGATTTGCCGATGTTCGAGGCGCTGTTGGGTGACGGTACCAAATGGGGCATGTCGATCCGCTATGCCGTGCAACCGAGCCCGGACGGCCTGGCCCAAGCCTATATCATCGGGGCCGATTTCGTTGGTGGTGACCCTTCGGCGCTGATCCTTGGCGACAATATCTTCTACGGCCATGGTATCACCGATCTGTTCACCAGTGCACTCGGTCGACCGACTGGCGCGTCGGTGTTTGCCTATCATGTCAACGATCCCGAGCGGTACGGCGTGGTGGAATTCGATGCGGCGATGCGCGCCGTCAGCATCGAGGAAAAGCCGATCGTGCCGCGCTCGAACTGGGCGGTTACTGGCCTGTATTTTTATGACAGCCGGGCGCCAGACATCGCCAAAAGCCTCAAGCCATCGCCGCGCGGCGAGCTTGAGATTACCGATCTCAACCGCGTCTACCTCGACGATGGCAGCCTGTCGGTGGAGATCATGGGCCGCGGCTTTGCCTGGCTCGATACCGGCACGCCCGATACCCTGCTCGAGGCCGCCGAGTTCGTTCGCACACTCGAAAAGCGGCAGGGCTTCAAGATCGCCTGCCCCGAAGAAGTTGCCTTCGACAAGGGCTGGATCGATGGCGTCGCGCTTGAAAAGCTGGCGGCGGGCTATGGCAAGAGCGATTACGGTGCTTATCTGCGCAAGGTGCTGGGCCAGCGCTGACCGACAATGTCGGCACGGCCCGGGCAAGCACAACGCGGCCAAATCGCCGCCTGCTGAATGTCTACCGGCTACAAGCCGATCTGGCGCTTGACCATTGAATCGAGTGCCAACAGCCCGCCGAGCAGCGCCTCGGCCTGATCGAGCGGGATGGCGTTTGGCCCATCTGATTTGGCATTGGCGGGGTCAGGGTGCATTTCCATGAACAGCCCGGCAATGCCCACCGCCACGGCGGCGCGGGCGAGCGGCGCGACAAATTCTCGCTGCCCGCCGCTCGTCGCCCCCATGCCGCCCGGCAACTGGACCGAATGGGTCGCGTCAAAGACCACGGGGCTATGCGTTTCGCGCATGATCACCAGGCTGCGCATGTCGGAGACGAGGTTGTTATAGCCAAAGCTGGCACCCCGGTCGGTCACCAAAAAGGCGGGGGACTGGCCGGCCGCATCGGCCGCGATGCGCGCCTTGGCGATGACATGCGTCATGTCCGCCGGGGCCATGAATTGCCCCTTCTTGATGTTCGCTGGCTTGCCGCAGCGTGCGACCGCCTCGATCAGGTCGGTCTGGCGGGCGAGGAAAGCGGGGGTCTGCACGACGTCGACCACGCTGGCCACAGCCTCTACCTGTGCGGTTTCATGGACATCGGTCAGCACCGGCATCCCCGTCTCGCGGCGCACTTTTTCCAGGATGCGCAGACCTTCGTCGAGCCCGGGGCCTCGAAACGAGCTGCCCGATGTGCGGTTCGCCTTGTCGAACGAGCTTTTGTAGATGAGCAGGATGCCCAACCGCTCGCCGATTGCTTTCAGCGTTTCGGCGGTGCTGAGCGCCATTGCCTCGCTTTCGATCACGCACGGCCCGGCGATGACGAACAAGGGCTGGTCGAGCCCAACCGGACAACCGCACAGCAGGGTAGGGGGGGCAATCGTCATGGCGTCTATCGCGTTGCGAGGATCGCCTCGATGAAGGGGATGTCCTCAGGGTTGTTGAGCTCCCACAGGTCATGCCCCGGATCAGCCACTTCGACAATGCGCACCGGCTCACCCGCTTCAAGAAAACGCAGCTGCTCCAGCCCCTCCAGCACCTCCAGTGTGCCCGTTGGCAGCGTCGGATAGCGCATCAGTGCTGCGCGCCGATACGCGTAGATGCCGATATGGAAGAACAGCGGCGATGTCGGATCACCGATCTTGTCGGCCGGCAGATGCGGGATCACCGACTTGGAAAAATACAGCGCGTGGTGGTTCCTGTCGAACGTTACCGTGGTGCCCCCGACGCGGCCTGCGCGCTGGTCCGCATGCAGGCGGCGCTGCACATCGGGCGATGCGCGCACCACGGGCGTTGCAACGTCGATCGCCGGGTCAGCCACCATCGCCGCCAGCAGCGCGTCGATCACGAAGGGTGGGGTCAGCAACGCATCGCCCTGGAAATTCACGATGATGTCGACGTCGTCGGGCAGCTGCGCAAGCGCCGCCGCGCAGCGCTCGGTGCCGTTGGCGCATTCGGGCGGGGTCATCAGCACCGATGCACCAGCGGCGCGCGCGGCATCGGCGATCAGCGGGTGATCGGTTGCCACGTGCACGGCACCGGCATTTTGCACGGCCCGCGCCGCTGCCAGCGTCCATTCGATCAACGGCCGCTGTTCGCCGCCTGCCCCGGTCAGCAGCGCGAGCGGCTTGCCGGGGTAGCGGGTGGATGCATAGCGCGCGGGGATAATGATGGTCGCGCTTGCGCCCGTCCCGGATGCCGCAACCGTCATCAAGCGTCAGATCAGGCCGGCGCGCAAAATATCGTGGATGTGGATCAATCCCACCGGCTTGCGCGGGCTGAGCGCGTGCGTCACGAACAAGGCGGTAATCTTGTTGGCTTGCATCGTCTTGAGCGCATCTTCGGCAAAGGAGGACACATCGATCGTCGCCGGCTTTTGTGTCATCACCTCAATGGCGTCCGCATTGAACAGCATGTCGGCATGGCGGCGCAGATCGCCATCGGTAATCACGCCTGACAGCAACCCGTAATCGTTCAGCACCCCGGCGATGCCAAAGCTGTGCGCGGTCATCTTCAAGATAACGTCGCGCATCGATGTCCTCTGCGTGACGAGTGGCAGTTCGTCTGCGCCGTGCATCAGTTCGGAAACCCGCATCAGCCGCTGGCCGATATTGCCGCCCGGGTGCAGCGCATTGAGTGCGCTGCGCGAAATGCCCCGCTGGTTCATCATGGAAATCGCCAGCGCGTCGCCCATCGCCAGCATCATCACTGACGACGTGGTCGGCGAAATATTCTCCGGGCACGCCTCGCGCACCGTCGGCAGCACCAGCCGTACATCGGCCAATCGCATGATCGTGGATTTCGGCCGCGAGCCGATGGCGATAATGGTATTGCCGTTGTCCGCCGCATAGGACGCCACCTGCTTCAACTCGCGGGTTTCGCCGGAGAGCGACAGCAGCACTAGCGTGTCGCCGGGCATCATCATGCCCAGGTCGCCATGCACGGCTTCTGCTGCATGGATGAAGAAGGCGGGCGTCCCGGTCGAGGCAAAGGTCGCGGCAACTTTGCGTCCAATATGGCCCGATTTGCCAATACCTGACACAATTACCCGGCGCGATGTTGCCATCAGCGCCTCCACGGCCGCCACGAAATGGTGGTCCAGCGAGTCGCGCAGTGCCTGCAACGCGTCTGCTTCAGCAGCGATGACCGCATGGGCATCGGCCAGCAGCTTATCGCTCCGTCGCCGTAAAGGCTCAGCTAGCGCCAGCGCGCGATCCGAAGCCTGCATCAATTGTCCCCCGTTTCGGCATTATCCAGCGCGGACGCTAGTTGCCCATTAATCCCTTCGACGCAACACAAGTGGAGGTAAATATTGGCTTTTGCATAAAAACTGCAGGATTACCCTGTCTATCAACACGCGTCAGCCTCAATCGTTCCCACCAATCAAATCGCCCAACGATCCCAACACTGATCCTTCACCCCGATTTTGTCCACCATGTGGCCGTGCTGCGGCCAGCATCCGTCCCGCCAAGCGTGAAAAGGGCAGTGACTGGATCCAAACCTTGCCAGGCCCGGTGAGGCGCGCAAAGAACAATCCTTCACCGCCAAACAGCACGCTGCGCACACCGCCGGCCGTTACCAGATCGAAATCGACGCTCGGCGTATAGGCGGCGATGCACCCGGTATCGACGTGCAGCTGCTCGCCTGGCTCCAGAATGCGCTCCACCACCGTGCCGCCCATCTGGACGAACACCCAGCCATCGCCCTCAAGCTTCTGCATGATGAAGCCTTCGCCGCCGAACAGCCCGGTCATCACCCGGCGCTGGAACTGGATGCCGATGGAGACGCCCTTGGCCGCAGCCAGGAAAGCATCCTTCTGGCAGATCAGCGTACCGCCCAGGTCGCTTAGCTTGATCGGCAGGATCGCGCCCGGCGTTGGGGCGGCAAAGGCGACGCGCGCCTTGCCCGATCCATTATGCGTGAAAACGGTGGTGAACAGGCTTTCTCCCGTCACCAGTCTTTTGCCCGCGCCGAGCAGTGCGCCCATAAAGCCACCGCCCTGCGGCCCGGCGCCGTCGCCGAACACCGTCGTCATGCCGATGGCCGCATCCTTCCACACGAAAGCGCCCGCTTCCGCCACCGCGCTCTCGCCCGGGTCAAGCTCGATCTCGACGAACTGCAGCTCCTGCCCCTTGATCTCGAAATCGATATCGTCGGCAATGCTGGCGTTGCGGCTATGTTGCCAGGGACTTTGGGCCATGTGTCTCTCCGTTATGGCGTGTATCACAGGTGTAGCACGGCTGGTGCGTCAGAACAGCCCCTCGATCCGCCCCGCCTCATCAAAACCAATCGCTTCGGCAGCTGGCACGCGCGGCAGGCCCGGCATCGTCATGATCTCACCGCACACCGCGACGACGAAGCCAGCGCCCGCCGCCAGCCGCACCTCGCGGATATGCACGCTGTGCCCGGTCGGCGTCCCGAGCGCGGTGGGGTCGGTTGAGAAACTATACTGCGTCTTGGCGATGCACACCGGCAGATGCCCAAAGCCCGCCGCCTCGAACCGCGCCAGCTGCGCCAGGATGGCGGGCTCCGCCGTCACCTCGCCCGCCCGGTAGAGCCGCGTCGCCACGGCCCGGACCTTTTCGAGCAGCGGCAGATCATCGTCATAGAGCGGCGCGAATTGCGCGGTCCCGCCCTCGGCGAGCGCCGCCACGGCCTCGGCAAGCGCGGTCGCCCCCGCGCCGCCCTCGGCCCAATGCCGACACAAGATCGCCTCCACCCCGTGCGCGGCCGCCACTGCCTTCAGCGCATCGATCTCGGCCGGGGTGTCGGTGCCGAAATGGTTGATCGCGACAACCGCAGGGACGCCGAATTGGCGTACATTCTCGATATGCCGCACGAGGTTCACCGCGCCACGATTGAGCGCGTCGACATCCTCGCGCCCCAGATCGGCCATGGCGACACCGCCATTCATCTTGAGCGCACGCACCGTCGCGACGATCACGACAGCGGCGGGTGAAAGTCCCGCCTGCCGGCACTTGATGTCGAAGAATTTCTCCGCGCCCAGGTCCGCGCCGAAGCCCGCCTCGGTCACGACATAATCGGCCAGCCCCAGCGCGGCGCGCGTTGCGATGACGGAGTTGCAGCCATGCGCGATATTGGCAAACGGCCCGCCATGAATGAAGGCGGGATTGCCGCCCAATGTCTGCACCAGATTGGGCTTGATCGCTTCTGCCAGCAGCACCGCCATCGCGCCATCGGCCTTCAGATCGTGCGCGGTCACCGGCTGGCGGTCGCGCGTATAGCCGACGATAATCCGCCCCAGCCGCGCGCGCAGATCGGCCACGTCGCTTGCCAGGCACAAGATCGCCATCACCTCGGACGCGACGGTAATGTCGAACCCCGACTCACGTGGATATCCATTGCCCGCCCCGCCCAGCGACTGAACGATGTCGCGCAGGGCCCGGTCGTTCATGTCCAGCGCGCGCCGCCACACGATCCGCCGCACGTCGATGCCCAGCGCATTGCCCCAGTGGATATGATTGTCGAGCATCGCCGCGAGCAGATTATGCGCGGCGGTGATTGCATGGAAATCGCCGGTGAAATGCAGGTTGATGTCTTCCATCGGCACTACCTGCGCATGCCCCCCGCCAGTCGCGCCGCCCTTCTGGCCAAAGCATGGCCCAAGCGACGGCTCGCGCAGGCACAGCATCGTCTTGTGCCCGATCAGGTTGAGCGCATCGGCCAGGCCGACAGACGTCGTCGTCTTGCCCTCACCCGCCGGCGTCGGGCTGATCGCAGTGACGAGCACCAGATGCCCCGGCGCGCGCATGGCGGAAAGCGGCAGCGCGGCAAGGTCGATCTTGGCCTTGTGGCGCCCATAAGGCTCGATGGCCTCTTCGGGGATGCCTGCTTTGGCGGCAATGGCGGCAATGGGCTGAAGCGGCGTCTCGCGCGCGATTTCGATGTCGGTTGGCATGGGGGTGGTTGTAGAGTGTGGCGGGGCGAGATCAATGCGGTGAGCGGTTTTGCTCCACCCCCTTAACCGTCACCCCGGGCTTGACCCGGGATCCCGCTGCCGCAGCGCTCGGGCTTGGCGGACTGTCGGCTGGTCCGACGCGAGTAGCGACAACAGGGGCCGAATCAGACTTTGGACGACGGAAATCAGGGCGGCAGATGTTGGTGGGCTGCCGACAGACGGCTTTTGGGCATCGCAGGTGCCGAGCAGGCATTTTCGCATTGCAATCTGTTAGCGGCATGCCACTAAGCGATTGCCAAGCAGGTGCCTGGCGATGGAGATTTGATGGCCCTCTGAATGGCCGCTTCGAGTGGAAGCGGAAGTCGTTGCAAAAGGGACGGCTCAACGCCGAACCCTTTGTCATGTCTTGTAGCTCTAATGAGCCATCAGAGAGTATCGAACATTGAATAATGCAATCACCACACGCGCCTTGTCGCGTGAAGACCTGAATGCCGTGTCGTCCATCCTTGATGATACGGGGCTGTTTCCTTCCGAAATGCTTGCCGAGATGGCGGAGCCATTTTTGAGTGGCGCAAAGCCACATCTCTGGCTGACGGCTTACCATGGAAATGATGTTCTGGGATTTGCCTATTGCGAACCAGAGCGGCTGACCGACGGCACGTACAACCTCTTGGCAATTGCGGTCGATCCTGATCGACAAGGCAGCGGCGTTGGCCAACTCATCGTGGCTGCTGTCGAACAAGCTGTACGCGATTTGGGAGGACGAGTGCTTCTCGTCGAAACCTCATCGCTGCCGGAATATGAGCGGACTCGATTTTTCTATGAACAGCTCGCTTATGTTCGGGAGGCCGTGATTCGGGAGTTCTACGCCAAGGGCGACAACAAAATCGTCTTCTGGAAGCACCTTTAGTTGATGGCCGGGCCTGCTGCATAACAGTGGGCCCGGTTCATAGGGCAGCTTTCAGGAGCGCGCTCGAATAGATTCAGGGTCCAATTCTGAGCCAGAAGTTGCCACTCATCCACTATCACAATGTACCTTGGCGTTAAGCCTGATCGCGCGGCCCCGGTGAAGAAGCGGGACGCCGGGTCAAGCCCGGGGTGACGCGTTATAGGCCGGCTGCCGATCGAGCGATTGCAACCTGTCGGCATAAGCGCCGCTGCGTCACTCCAACCCGTTGCCACCCCCACGCCCTGCCCGCTATGCCACTCGGCGATGCCCGCCCCCCATGCCACGGTCCCCGATAGCGAACTGCGCGGGGCGCTGCGCCTGCTCCCTCCTGGTGCGCGCCCCTTTGCGTCGCTCGCGCGGCTTGATCGGCCGATCGGCTGGTGGCTGTTGTTCTGGCCTGGGGCCTGGGGCGCCGCGTTGGCCGGTGGGGCGATCGAGCGTTGGGATCTCGTCCTGTGGCTGCTGCTCGGCGCCATCGCGATGCGCGGGGCGGGGTGCGTGTATAACGATATCGTCGATCGCGATCTCGATGCCCAGGTCGCGCGCACCCGCAACCGTCCGCTGGCGAGCGGCGCGGTGTCCGTAAAGGCCGCCTGGGTCTGGCTCGTTGCGCTTTGCCTGATCGGGCTTGTCGTGCTGCTGCAGTTGCATGTGGCCGCCGCGATCATCGCCTTGATCAGTCTCGCGCCCGTCGCGGCCTATCCCTTTATGAAGCGCATCACGTGGTGGCCGCAGGCGTGGCTCGGCCTTGTTTTTTCCTGGGCGGCGCTGGTCGGCTGGGTGGATGTCGCGGGCGCGCTCACCGCCCCCGGGCTGCTGCTTTATGCCGGATCGATCGCCTGGGTTGTAGGGTATGACACCATCTATTCGCTGCAGGACCGCGAGGATGATGCGATGGTCGGCATCCGTTCATCGGCGCGGGCGATGGGGGCGCATGTGCGGGGCGGTGTCGCCGGCTTCTATGCGCTTGCGCTTGCGTCCTGGGCGGGCGCGATCTGGCTGGTCAGGCCCGACCCATTGGCGCTGGCGGCCCTTTTGCCGGTCGGTGCGCACCTCGCGTGGCAAGTGCTTACGCTGGTGCCTGACGATGGCGACAACGCGCTCGCCCGCTTTCGTTCGAACCGCACAGCAGGCCTGCTGATGGCCGCTGCGTGCTGTGTCGTGGGGACCGTGTCGACTTTCTGATTGAGCAATTCGATCAGATTGGGCGCTTCAATTTTCGCGAAAAAGCCTTAAGTCGTGGGCATGTACACCAGTGAACAAGCCTCGGAGCGGGCGCAGGATATCGTGGCGCGGGCGATTGCCGCCGGGGCCGACGCGGCCGACGCCGTTTTTGCAGCCGATGCAGCGCTTGAGGTAAGCGTGCGGCTGGGCGCACTTGAAGATGTTGGCAGCACCGAGGGGGCGGAACTGGGCCTGCGCGTGTTCGTCGGCAAGCGCAACGCGAGCGTCTCCACGTCCGATCTTTCGGTGGCCACGATCGGCGCGCTGGTCGAACGCGCCATCGCGATGGCGCGCGAGGCGCCCGAAGATGACTGGGCCGGGCTGGCCCCTGTCGATCGGCTGATGCACAGCAAACCGCCGCATCTGGACCTTGACGATGGCGTCTCGGTTTCGCCTGAATCGCTGAAGGAGCGCGCGCTGGCGGCGGAGGATGCTGCCCGTGCAGTCCCCGGCGTCACCAACAGCGAAGGCGGCAGCGCCAGTGCGGCGCGATCAGTGATGGCGCTCGCCACCAGCCACGGCTTTGTGGGCGCAAATTGCGTTTCCAGCCACGGTGTTTCCGCCAGCGTGCTGGCCGGGTCGGGCGGCGATATGCAGCGCGACTATGCCTATCATTCGGCCCGGCATCTGTCGCGGCTCGATCCGCCCGAGGCGATCGGCACCCAGGCCGGCGAGCGCGCGGTGCGGCGGATCAACCCAGGCCGGCTCGAAAGCGGGGCAATGCCCGTGGTGTTTGATCCGCGCGTGGGCAACAGCCTGCTCGGCCATTTGATCGGCGCGATCGCGGGTCAGTCGATCACGCGCAAGACCAGCTTTCTGCTCGAAGCGCTTGGCACCCGGGTGTTCGCACGCGGCGTGACCATCCGGGACGATCCGCACCGGCCCCACGGGCTTGGCTCGCGGCCTTTCGATGGCGAGGGGTTGCCCGTCTCCCCGATCGCCATCGTCGATGATGGGATGCTGGAGACCTGGCTGCTCGACAGTGCATCGGCACGGCAACTCGCGCTGGAGCCGACCGGGCATGCCGCGCGCGGCGTAGGTGGCGGGCCGGGTGTTTCCTCCAGCAACCTGTTCATGGCGCCCGGTCATGTGCCGCCCCAGTCGCTGATCGGCGCCATCGCGCACGGCGTCTACATCACCGAGCTGATCGGCATGGGCGTGAACGGCGTGACGGGCGATTATAGCCGCGGTGCCTCCGGCTATCTGATCGACAATGGCGCAATTGCCGGGCCGGTTGCCGAATTTACCATCGCGGGCAATCTGGCCGATATGTTCCTGGCGCTCACCCCTGCCAATGACCTCACCTTTCGTTACCGCGTCAACGTGCCGACCCTGCGGATCGATGGCATGACGGTGGCGAGTGGCTGAGGCGCTGGTCGATGCTGTCGCCGCTGTCGCCGCAGAGGCGGGCCGGCTTGCGATGGCGCGCTGGGGCGATGATTTCGGCCGCTGGGAAAAATCGCCGGGCAACCCCGTCAGCGACATTGATCTTGAGGTTGACGCGCTGATCCGCACGCGGCTGTCGGTGATTGACGCAGGCGCGGGCTGGCTGTCGGAAGAAACCGCCGACAATGAAGATCGGCTGCTATGCGAGCGGCTTTGGGTGGTGGACCCGATCGACGGCACGCGCGATTATCTGCGCGGCCGCCCAGGATGGGCCGTGTCGATTGCGCTGGTCGATCGCGGGGTGCCGGTGATTGGCGTGCTCGATGCGCCGGCGCGCGGCGAGGTATGGCACGGGGTGCTGGGGCAGGGCGCTTTCCGCAATGGCGCGCCGATCCGCGCTGGAACTCGCTCTACCTTTGCCGGTGCACGCGTGCCCAATGATGTGCTGCCCCGCGCCGACAGTGATCTGGTGCTTGTGCCGAAGCCCAACTCGATTGCGCTGCGCATCGCGATGGTCGCCGCCGACGAGGCCGATCTCGTCGCGACGCTGCGCTGGGGGTTCGAGTGGGACATCGCCGCTGCCGCGCTGATTGCGATGGAGGCGGGTGCGGCGGTCACCGATGCGTTCGGCGCGCCGCTTGCCTTCAACACGCCAAGTGCGCAAGCATTTGGTGTGCTGGCAACGACGCCGGGCATTCACACGGCGGCGGTGGAGCGAATCGCAGAAAGGGCCAGGGCGCTGGTCGGCAACAAGGGATGAGAGCGTATAATGAGTGAGCGTGTAATCAGCTGGGACGATGTACTGGAAGTGGGCCAGGGCGGCCCCGGCTGCGGCCTGCTCCATATCGACGGCAAGCAACCGCGCGGCAATTACCGCTATCTGCCGCCTGCATTGCTGCACGACGGCAAGGTCTATGCCTCCACCTTCGTCTCAGGCGGATTCATCATCTGTGCGATCGACCCCGATACATTGGTGCGGCAGGAGCTGTCGAAGCGCATCCCCTATGCCAAGCTGAAAGCGGTAGAGGACCATCGCGTCGTCTATTACGATCACCACACTGGCGAGAGCGTCAGCACGCTGGAGGTAGTGCCCAAGCAAAGCCTCCTCGCCCGGCTCGCGGCGCGCAAAGCAAAGGGCTGAGGTTCACCCTTCTCCCTCAAGGGAGAAGGATACCGCAGCTTGGCGGCTTGCTGCCTAGCGAAGGTTGGATGAGGGTGTCCCACGCCATCGAGAGGGCAATCCCCTCACCCAGCTCCGACTAGGGCCGCGCAGAAGAAGCGCGACCCAAGTCTGCGCAACCCTCTCCCGACGGGAGAGGGGAAACGCATGTCAGGCATTGCGTCAAATGCGGTCTGACGGGATCAGCGCGCTGCCAACGCCATAGCCGCAGTTGACCGAGCCGTGTGGCCTCGCCACGGTCCGATAATGTTCGAAGCCAAACCCACCGCTCGCGCTGATTTGGCCGCCGGAACGCTCTACGCAGTGACCGGGGGATCCGAGTGGATTTACTACGGCCAAGTCACGCCGGAGAAGAAAGTTGGTTTTTTGCGTCGGCGCGATCGACAACCTTCTGAGGTCAATGTTGTGCTCGCCGCGCCGGTCATGGCGGTGATTACTGTAGGATATCCGTCGATCACGCGCGCGCTGCGAACCGGCCTATGGAAAAAGTTGGGTCGGTTTCCTCTTGTTGAGGAGCTGATCGCGCCACGCCCCTCGGTGCAGTGGCCAATCGGTACGCTCACGGTGACCGTATGGGTCGGCGATGGACCGGACTACGATTCCCGCGTGGAAGCTCCGTCGATCCAAGACATGGAGTTGATGGCGGTTTGGGATGCCGCCGAACACATCCCAGCAAGGCTGACCGCTGACTTCGGCGTGGAAGAAGCCGAATGGCATGTCGGTGGCCCGATCTGGCGAGAACGACGGATCAAGGAGGAGTTGGCAGCGCGCTCCAAGGACCAGCCGTGGCACGAACTGCCCGTTGACTGGGTGCCTACCAACCTCCGCTGACAGCTCCGGCGAATCGTGATCCCCGCTACCGCTCCGCCGCGATCCGCCGCAGCGCTTTTTCGAATATCTCCGCCGGCTGGCCGCCCGAGATGAGATATTTGTCGTTGATGACGATGGCTGGCACCGCGCTGATGCCCATCGATTGCCAGTGCTGTTCTTCCGCGCGCACTTCATCTGCGTATCGGTCGGATGCCAGGATCGCGCGTGCCTCGTCGCCATCCAGCCCCGCATCGCCCGCGGCGGCGATTAACACCGCTGGATCGGCGACATTGCCGCCCTCGGTGAAATAGACCGCAAACAGCCGGTTCTTGAGTGCCGCCTGCTTCCCCTCGCTCTGCGCCCAATGCAGCAGCCGGTGCGCGTCGAAGCTGTTATAGATGCGGCTCTCTGCCGTGCCGTTCATCGCAAAGCCCAGCTCGGCCGCACGCGCCCGGATGCCGGCGCGGTTGCTGGCTGATTGCTCAGGCGTCGCGCCATATTTTTCGGCGACATGCTCACCGATATTTTGCCCTTCGGGCGGCATTGCCGGGTTGAGCTCGAATGGGTGGAAGGTGATGGTCGGCGCGACTACGTCGCTAGCCGCGTCGATCGCCCGTTCCAGCGCGCGCAGGCCGATGATGCACCACGGGCAGACGATATCCGAGACGAAATCGATCTTCATCGGCTGCGCGGTCATGTCGCCGTCTCGTCGCCGCGATATTTGATTTCGAGAAACCGGCCGCGCGTCGCGAGCTGGTCCAGATCGCCCTCGGCAAGCTGCGAAGTCATGCCGCCGATCTCGCTTTCGATCAGCCGCAAGCCATCGAGCAACTGCGCGTCCGGCGTCTTGCCGTTGCGTTCCACCCGGCGCAGCTCGACCGGCACCCGCGTATAGCCCTTGATGAATTCGGGCAGCTGCTCGCCGATCAGCTTGCGCACCTCGGCGGCGGCGGGTTCGTCCTCGCCCAGCGTCGCCAGTTGCGGGCTCAGCGTCTCCAGCCGCATACCGATCTGGTCGATCAGGCTGATGGCGGGCGCGGGGAGTGCGGCGCGTTGCGAGGAGAGCCAGCGCTCGGTCTGCGCGGGGAGCGCTTTCAATGGGACTTCGCGCAGTTTTTCTGGCGTAGGCGCGGCGACCGTCGGGAAGATCGCGAGTGCCAGCGTCACGGCAATCAGTAGCCCCATCACCGCCACCGCGCCGAGCAGGCCGATCGGTCCTACCACCAGCGCAAAGATGATCGTCGCGAGCAAAATCGCGCCATCGGCCACCGCGATCCGCGTGATCCGCCGGCCAATCCCTTCCGCGCGCTGGCGCCGCACCATCCCCGCCCGCCGGCTCTCGGCGGTGCGGTCGAGCAGCTCGGCGGACCTTGCGATCTGGCGATCGACGTCGGTCATCTCACACCGACTCCAGCTTGAAGGTGTCGGCGGCCGGCCCGCTCAGCGATGCCTGCGCCTGCCCCTCGGCGCGGGCGATATAGCCCTTGGATTTCTCGACCTCGGCACCCAGCGAATTGACCGTGGTCTTCATGCTGTCCAGCGCCTTGAGCTTAAAGCTGTCGATCGCGTCCATCGTATCGTAGATGTTCTGGAAGGCACGCTGCAGCGTTTCGAGCGGGATGGTGGAGGCGGCGGCCTGTTCGTGGATCGTCGCGGTCTGGCTCTTGAGCAGCTTGCCGGTCGAATCGATGATGTTGGCGGTGGTGGTGTTGAGCTGGGTGATCTGCTCGAGCACCAGCCGCTGGTTGGTGAGCGCCTGCGCCACCGTCACCGCGGTGCGCAAAGCGGCGACCGTCGTGGTCGAGGCGCGATCGACGCCCTTCACCAGCTCGACATTGTTTTTCTTGACCAGATCGAGCGCGAGATAACCCTGCACCGTCACTGCCATCTGCGTCAGCAGATCCTGCGTGCGCTGGCGGACATAGAAGAGCGCGGTCTCGCGGATCGCCTTGGCCTTGGCGGGGTCGCTATGGTCGAGCTCGTTGGCCTTGTCCTCGAGCTTGGCGTCCATCGTCTTCGCCAGCACGATCATCTGCTCGAGCCGGCCCATCGAGGTCCACAGATTGGCGCGCTCCACGTCGATCGCGGCATTGTCCATCAGCAGCTCGTCCTTGCCCGAGCCGAGCGACTTGAGGATCGAGGAGATGTGCGTCTGCGACGATTTATAGCCGTCGAAATAATTGCGCATCTTGTTGCCGAACGGGATGATACCGAAGATTTTCTTCGACGTCATCAGATTGCCCTTCTTGCCGGGATCGAGATCCTCGATCGTGCGGCGGAGCTCGGCAAGATCGGCACCGACGCCCGACTCCTGGTCCATCGCCTTGACGGGGCGGTCGAGAAAGCGGTTGGACTGGCCGGCGGCGTCGCGGATTTCCTTCTGTCCCATCGCGCTGATCGCATCGACGCGCTTGCCAAATTCGGGCGAATTGACGTCCTGCGCGACCAGGTCCTCGACGAAGCTGTCAACCTTGGCCTGCAGCTGGGTGCGCTTTTCATCATCCACCGGCACCAGCCCGACTGCCTTTTCAGGCGCAAGAACGGGCACAGGATCAGGCGGGGTCAGGACCAAGGCAGGGGCTGCAGTGTCGGTCTCGGTCGCCATTCTATTCTCCAGATACGCTCGGCCCAGATATTCAACGCATCCATCAATGCACTGATCGCTGATCCGTTCAAGTGTAGCATATAGCTAATACGCCATCTGCACATCGCAAGTCGAGCGGTGATTGATCGGTGGCGATGCAGTGGCAGGCGCGTGGATTTGCCGCGCCTCGGGCGGATGTATTTGCGCGCGCCGAAGGCAGCCGTGTCGCGCCGTCGTCCGGATCAAGTCGTATCGCGTCGCGCTTTGCCCCTCGCAGCCGAAGCGAGCCTTGAGGGCGACGAATGGATGCAGTGATAATTAATATCGCTTAAATATTGAATCTAATTTAAAATTCCAGCAAAATTGTATAACAATACCTCCAACGATTCGGCTGGATGTTGCCATCTGGTAGCAAGAGTTGAGCGTTATAGTGTAAGAATTATTGCGTATATATCAAAGCTTTCGGGGAGGTGTGCCTTGTCCGAGTATGAAGATATGCGTGAATGGTCATCTGTACTTGAAAGAGATGTGCTCGTCCTTAATACAACGATGACTTGTCCTTTGAGTTGTGACTTCTGTTGTTATGGCTGTCATCCGGGTCGCCGGGAAAAAATGCCGCTATCCCACGCATTGTCGTTGATTGATCAGGCGGCCGCGCTCGAATCTTTCTCATCGGTCGGCTTTACCGGGGGTGAGCCGATGGTCCACCGCAGCGATTTTCTGGCGATGATCGATCGCTGCGCCGCGCGCGCTTTACCCTATACGGTTGCCACATCGGGCTATTGGGGCCAGGAGGCGGCGGAAGCTGAGGCGCTCGCTGCGCGCATGATCGCGACCGGGCTGCGGCGAATGAACATCAGCTGCGACCCCGGTCATGTCGATTATGTGTCGGCCGCCGCGGTGTCGCGCGCGGCCAAAGCGTGTGCGGTGCGCGGTGTGCCGGTTTATATCGTCGGCACGTTCGATACGCCCGGTGCCAGCCTGAAACAGTTTGTGCCAGAGCTCGATGGCATTGAGAACATCTCGCTGATCGACAAGATCGTTGCCAAGACCGGGCGCGCAACCAAGTGGGATGTTGATTATGCCGCGCTGACGGGCCCCAAGGTCAAGACCTGCTATCGTCGGGTGCATCATGACATCGTCGTGTTCTGGGATGGCAAGACCTATCCGTGTTGCTCAACCTTCAACCGCGCCACGCCAGGGCTGGTGGTCGGCAATGCCTTTGAGGAGCCACTGGCGCTGATCCGGGCGCGGGTGGAGGCATCGTTGCTGTTTCGCGTCATCAAGCGGGAGGGTTTTCCCGAATTCTATGCGATCATCGACCGGCTCGATCCCGCGCTGGGACGCGAGATGCCGCGGTTTGACGATTATCCAGGTGCCTGCAGCACCTGCAACGCGGTGATGAAGCGTCCCGATATCGCCGCGCGCGTCCTGGCGGTGTTTGACACCTATCGCACCCTGGAAATCATGAAATCGCTTGACCGGGTCGAAGCGCTTCTCGGGGAGGTCAACGCTGCCACCTTCTTTGAGGATATGATGGAGAAGTGCAGCTGACACCATAGAGGAGGATATGATGGCTAACGCACGAGAAACGCTGAGTACCAAGCTGCAATCGAGCCCGGCCGCACGGGTCCGATTCATCAACAGCTTTCTTGATCTGCTGAAGGATCAGGGGGTTAATGTCGATGATGCTGCATCGATCAAGGATCTGGGGCTGCACCTCGACCTGACGGACGGCAAGAAGTGGTTCGACGGCAATGTAGCGTCGACCAACATCATCACAATCAACCACTAACCGGAATCGGTCGATAGCCGGTATCATGCGGGGGTGCTGGACCGGCCGGTCCGGCGCCCCTTTGGTTGTGCCAGATCGGGTGTTTGATCGCCTCTTTGCGCAGCGCACCATTTTGCGCTATGCGGCCCGCCAACATCCCCGCCTTACAATCAGGACACACCATGAGCCTCCGCAACGTGGCGATCATCGCCCACGTCGATCACGGCAAAACAACGCTGGTCGATCAACTTTTCCGCCAATCGGGCACCTTCCGCGACAATCAGCGAATCGAAGAGCGCGCGATGGATTCGAACGATCTGGAAAAAGAGCGCGGAATCACGATTCTCGCCAAGCCCACGTCGGTGGACTGGACTCCGCCGGGGTCGAGCGAGAGCGTGCGCATCAACATCGTCGATACCCCCGGCCACGCCGATTTCGGCGGCGAGGTGGAGCGGATCCTGTCGATGGTCGACGGCGTGGTGCTGCTGGTCGATTCGTCGGAAGGCGCGATGCCGCAGACCAAGTTCGTGACGGGCAAGGCGCTCGCGCTCGGGCTCAAGCCGATCGTCGTGGTCAACAAGGTCGATCGCAACGATGCGCGCATCCAGGAAGTGCTCGACGAGGTGTTCGACCTGTTCGTGTCGCTCGACGCGAATGACGAGCAGCTCGATTTCCCCGTGCTCTATGCCTCGGGCCGCAATGGCTATGCCTCGACCGACATGGACGCGCGCGAGGGCACGCTGATCCCGATGTTCGAGACGATCGTCAGCCACGTTCCGCCTCCCGCTGTGGAAGTTGCGGGCGTGCCGTTCACGTTTCTCGTGACCTTGCTCGATCGCGATCCGTTCCTCGGCCGTATCCTTACCGGCCGCGTCAATTCGGGCGTGGTCAAGGTCAACCAGCCGATCCACGCGCTCAACAATGACGGCAAGATCGTCGAGACCGGCCGTGCATCGAAGATCATGTCTTTCCGTGGGCTCGACCGGGTGCCTGTCGACGAAGCCAAGGCGGGCGACATCATCAGCCTTGCCGGCCTGTCGACCGCGACCGTTGCCGACACGATCGCCGACACCAGCGTGAGCGAGCCGCTCCACGCCCAACCGATCGATCCGCCGACGCTGTCGATGCGCTTTGCGGTCAACGATTCGCCAATGGCGGGCCGCGAGGGCACCAAGGTGACCAGCCGCATGATCCGCGAACGCCTGTTCCGCGAAGCCGAGAGCAACGTCGCCGTGAAGGTGACCGAGGCGGCCGACAAGGACAGCTTCGAAGTCGCCGGCCGCGGCGAGCTTCAGCTCGGCGTGCTGATCGAGACGATGCGCCGCGAGGGCTTCGAACTCGGCATCAGTCGTCCGCGCGTGCTGTTCGGCGAGGACGAGGACGGCAACAAGACCGAGCCGTACGAGACCGTGATTATCGACGTCGACGATGAGTATTCGGGCACCGTCGTCGAGAAGATGAACATCCGTAAGGCAGAGATGACCGACATGCGGCCATCGGTGGGCGGCAAGACGCGCATCACCTTCTCCGCCCCCTCGCGCGGGATGATCGGCTATCACGGCGAGTTCCTGTCGGACACCCGCGGCACCGGCATCATGAACCGGCTGTTCGAAAAATATGGACCGTTCAAGGGCAAGATCGAGGGCCGCAAGAATGGCGTCCTGATCTCGAATGGGACGGGTGAAGCCAATAACTACGCACTCGGCCCGCTCGAAGAGCGCGGCATCCTGTTCGTCGGCCACGGCGAGGCGCTGTACGAGGGCATGATCGTCGGCGAGAATGCCAAGCCCGACGATCTCGAAGTCAATCCGATGAAGACCAAAGCGCTGACCAACTTCCGCGCGAGCGGCGGCAAGGACGACCAGGTTCGCCTCTCCCCACCGAAGCGCGCGACGCTCGAGCAGGCGATCGCCTATATCGACGACGACGAGATGGTCGAAGTGACGCCCAAGTCGATCCGGTTGCGCAAGCGCTATCTGGATCCGAACGAACGCAAGCGGGCGAGCCGCGCGAAGGTTGCTGCCTAATTTCGCTGGGGGCGGTTCAGGCCGCCCCCATTTGCTCGATCACCGCCCACTCCGCCTCGCGCACCGGGGCCACCGACAGCCGCGATTGGCGTAGCAACTCCATTGCCGCCAGCCTGGGTTCGGCCTTGATCGCCGCGAGCGTGACTGGCCGCGCCAGCGCGCGCATGGGCGCGAATTCGACCGAGGCCCATTTGCCGCCTTCGCCATCGGGCTGCCAGGTGCGCGTTACCTTCGCGATGCCGACCACGGCTTTCTCCGACACGCTGTGATAAAACAGCGCTTCGTCGCCCACCTGCATCGCCCGCAGGTTGATGGCGGCAGTGGCGTTGCGCACGCCGGTCCATTCGGTTTTCCCCTCCTGCACCAAATCGGCCCAGCCATAGCTTTCGGGTTCTGATTTGATCAGCCAATTTGCCATCTTCTGCTCCGTGAATGAGCGCGCCACTTTGCGCGATCCATCGCCATTTGGTAAACCGTGCATGAACGTGGCGTTCCGCTACAGTTCAGCGCGAATCGCCTAGTCAATGCAACAGGCTCTCTATGCCACGGGTTGGTGGTGGGTGTCGGGCTGGTTGAGATGAGGAGATTGGACATGAACGCGCTTATGAAGAAAGCCGGCCTGGGGTTCGCCCTCGCCGCAACCGCCCTCACGGCCGCCGTGCCGGCCGAGGCGCAGCGTTATGGCGGGTATCGTGGCGGCGGCTATGGCCATGGCCACGGCAGGGGATATGGCAATGGCGGTGCCGTCGTTGCCGGTATTGCGGGGCTTGCGATTGGCGCTGCCATCGCATCGAGCGCTAACGATCGTTACCGCGACCGGTTTTACTACGACCGCGGCTATCCGCGCAATTACGACTACAGCTATTACAATGATCACGGCTATTATCCGGATGACGGCTATTACGCCTATAACTACCGCCCGCGCTATGAGCGCTGTCGCGTAGAGCGCCGCTGGGATCCCTATTATGGCGAAAGCGTGCGCATTCGCATTTGCCGCTAGGCGCTGACATTGCCTCTATTTGCCCGGGTGGCGCGATATGCTCGCGCCACCCCATTTCCCGGCGATAGCGCTTTTTGACGCAGCGGGCTGGCATTTTGGGCAGGGCTGCGCCAAGAGCGCAGGCCATGAGCGATACACCCCCCGATCGACTGTCGTCGAACCCGCGCAGCCCGTTTTTCGAGCAAAGCCTGCTCGAACGTGGCATCGGCATCCGCTTCAAAGGGCTGCAGCGCCATGATGTCGAAGAATATTGCCTGTCAGAGGGCTGGATCCGCGTTGCACTCGGCAAGAAGGTCGATCGCCACGGCAATCCGCTCACGCTCAAGCTCTCCGGTGAGGTCGAGGCGTGGTTCGAACGATCGGCCGAAGGCGAGGTCGCGGGCGAATCGAGCGAGGCTTGATCGCAGATCGACAATAGCGGCTAGTCAAGGGCTGAGTCGGCGCGGCTGCATCGATATCCCGCCCTTATGGGATAAAGTCGCACCTAAAAGGCTAGCAGTCGCACCATTGGGCGTCCGACGGCGTTGTTTGCGAATGTTTGCGGGCTATCGTGTTTGTGAGCGTTCATGCTCGAGGAAACCGGTTTGACGGCTGTTGGTCAGTATCGTTCGGGTCTCAGCCCTGAGCATTGGCGGGATTGGGCATATGGCCTTCCTGCCGAACCCGATTATGCTTCGTTCAACGGTGGATTCCTGCAGCGTTGGACCGATACCAGTCCAGTGATGCGCCAACCCGCGCTCGACCACCACCTTATCGTTCTGCACCAGGGCGGCGCAAAACGCGTCGAGCGTCTTGGCGGCGGTAAAAGGCGCATCGTCGATGTCGAGCAGAACGCCTGCACCACCATCGAAAGCGGCAGCATTTACGGGTGGCGCACGGAAGGGCCCATCGCCTTTACCCATATCTATGTGGCGCCCCAGCGCTTTGCTGACATTGTTGCCCATAACTTTGATCGCGATCCCGCAACAGTGGGCTTTGCAGAAACGATCGGGCGGTTTGATCCCAGCGTCGTGCGGCTAACCGACCTGCTCACCTCCGCGATGGCCGATCCAGACTGGTCCTTGGTTGCTGATTATTATCTGGATGAATTGCTGATCCGCCTCGCGACCACATCGACGGTCAACGCAGAATTTTGCCTCACTCGGCGGCTCGCGCTCACGCGGCCCACGGTTGCCAGGGTGCGGGATTTCATCCGCAACAATCTACAGCAACGGATTTCGCTGAGTGATCTGGCCGAGGTGGCTGGCTATAGCCGCTATCATTTCGTCCGTGCCTTCAAGGAAAGCACGGGCATGCCGCCTTATGCGTTCCTGCTCAGCGAGCGGGTGCATGCCGCGCAGCAGCTGCTGCAATCGTCCGACCAGCCAATTTCGGAAGTGGCACTTCAGGCCGGGTTTGGCACCCACGCCCAATTTTCATCGCGGTTTCGCGAGCTGACCGGGGTCACCCCAGCAGAATATCGTCGCCGCTCGCGGATCTAACCGCAAGCGGCGGCGGTCGTGTCAAAAACCTTGCACAAGCTGCAGAATGTAACGCTCCCTGAAGGGGCGGTTGTTGGTAACCGGGAATTCAACGCCGCCCAGCAGGAACAGATTGCCACCCAGATGCGTGCGCATGCCCGGCGTAATGCTCACAAAGCTGTTGCCGCGCCCGTTCGTCGGCTCGCGCCAATTGCCGGCCACATACCAGGTCAGGTCGCCAAAGGGTGCCTTGCTGTGCGGCGTTATGGTCTGGCCAATCGCGCCATTGAGCACGAAGCTGTCGGGGGTGTTGCGATCGGCAAATTCATAGGCGATGCGACCGCGCAGCGACACGCCATGGCCTACATCGCTCCAGAAATTGAGCTGAGGCTGCGCTGCGAACACCTTGTTGCCCTGCCGAATGGAGCCGGTCGGCAAGCGCCAGCCGACACCGGCGTTGATGGAGAGGTTGCGCGATTCCGCTAGCATCACTTGCGTCGTCAGCGTGATATCGCCGAAATTGCTGCTGGTGCCGCTATCTTGATAGAAGGGCACTTCAAGCCCGGCCCAAATCCGCCGCGAAAACGGATAGTGGAAGCGGGCAAGCACCCCCCAGGCGTCAGGGCCGGCGCTCTCAGTGTAGTTAGCGGCAAGATGCACTTCGCGCGTGAAAAACCCATCCGCTGTCGCCAGCCAGCCCTGGCGCGGTGCGCCGCTGTCGCCATTGGGCACCGGAATCCATTTCTCGGTCAGCTCGCTCCCAAAATTGTTGATATCGAGCGTTGACCACTCTTCGGGCGCAGGCGCTGTGTCATCCGTCGATTGGGCTTGGGCGGTGCTGGTTAACAGGCAGCCGACAATAGCGGCACATACCAGATTTAGACTTATCGGGCGCATTGATTAACTCCTCTTCGGAGTTGGCCTGATAGTCAGGGGGATGACCACAATCTTTCAATTTGCGGGCGTTTTGTCCGTAAGTTGCTGTCTTTGACGCGTTGTCAAAGGTTCATCTTGCGGAACCGGCCGGGAGATACGCCCATTGCTTTGGTAAATGCAGCAGTGAAATGCGATTGACTGGAAAATCCGCAAGCCAGCGCCATTTCAGCGAGTGGCATCTTGCCCTCCGACAGCAAAACCCGGGCCCGCTGCAAGCGCCGGGACCCCAGATAATGATAAGGCGTTTCGCCAGTCGAAAGCTTGAAGACCCGAGAAAAATGGAACGGGGAAAGACCGGCGACCCCGGCCATGTCCTTGAGGCTGACGTCCCCATCGAGACTCTGCTCGATAAAATCGAAGACACGGGCCAGCCGGGCGGGTGACAGCCGGATTCGAGGCGCATCGTCACCGGGGAGCGCGCCCTCGTGCCGCACGAGCATCGTGGCGACTGCCCGCAACAGGCCGTCGACCATCAGCGCCGATGCGAAACCCGGCGTCCGCATCTCGGTGTCGATCATGCCGATCAACTGCGCGAGACGATCATTACGTTCGTTGAGCAGCGGTGGTGCCTGCACAACGCCCATGTCACCGGTGATTGTATCGAGATACTCTGCACCCATCGTCAATACGAGGCTGCTTTGGCACGCGGGAAACTCGAGCTCGGTGGTGTACTGGCCTGGAAAAAATGACACATGCCCGCGCCGCAAAGGCTTCTCCGTCTCGAACTCTCCGCACCGGGCGTGCGTCCTGCCCGAGGCAGAAAGGTTCATCAGCATCACATGCATGCCGGGGTTGTGGGTCGTGGCCCAAGCGGTCCCGCTGCTGGAAAGACCGAGATGATGGACAAGGGCGGCGGGGCCGTCGCGACTCGACAAGAGCGTAGCGCGAGGTTCTGCGGAAAATTCGATCGCGTCATATCCCGGTGCACCCGTAGCGGCACGGAACGTCGATTTGGCCGGTGAAACATCAAGCACAGTAAAGGACCCCCCAAGGTCGGGCTCCGCAATCAAAAAAACCAAGGCCAACATCGCCTTCGTCTTCCGGGGCCGTAACCGATGTTTATCATCAAACGCAGGCCGCCTCGACTGTTTCTGCCCTGCCGCCTCAGGAAAATCGCAATATTGAACAAATGGTTCTGGAAAAATTGCGGCGTGGGTGCGGCCGTCGAACCGTCAGCGATGACCGTCAAACAGGGCACTATCCAATCAAGCCCGTCGGGGTGGCTGCCCTGCAACAGGGCGACCGTGATATGCTAAGATAACAAGCAGGAAATTGCTGATCGGGATGGCTTTTTTCTAAAAGACGGTGAGAAAAGCGGCCGATAATCTGCGGCGCTCTCCTTTTCTTTGCGACGTCACCGCAAAGATTTGCAAAAGCCATTGCATCGCGAAATCTTTTCTGCCGCCGACCGGCTCTTTGATGTAGGGCGCGGTTGCCGGACATCTCCGGATTATAGCCGCGACCATCTTGGGAGTGGCATATGCCGAAGCATGCAATGAAGAAAATCACCTTGATCTCGAGCGCGGCGGTGCTGGCGGCGGTTGCCGCTGCGGTGCCCGCAGGCGCAGAAGTCGTCGTTCGCGGCAAAGAGGGCAGCCCGCTGTCGGAAATCCGCCGCGCACCGGCTGCGATCTACCCCGATCAGCACACGATTACCGCTCAGCCTTCGCCTTCGGAAGTGAAGCCGGAATTTCTCGGCCCCGTGGTGCTGATGAAGTCGGCGCATATCGATCTGGAAAAGGGCACGGCCACGCTGCCGCTGCGCAAGGGCAAGCTGAAGAGCGGCCAGCCCGTCTGGTTCATCATCACTGACACGACTGACGAGAATCTGTCGAACTTGCACGGCGTGAACTATTCGCCGAAGATGGCCTATAGCCTCACGGGTGCTGCAACCCGCCACGCGACCATCGAGAAGGATGGCAGCTTCACCTTCAACGCGGGTTCGGTTGATTTCAAGCCGGTGCTCTCGGTGGTGCCCGGTGATGCGGCCAACCCCTTCCCGCCCAAAAGCTTCCAGCCGGGCTCGGTTGGCGATGCCGCCTATTCGCCGATGGTCTATATCGACAATTCGTCCAAATCGGTGATCCTCAATGCGCCGGTGGTGTCGCAGGCGAGCGATGCTGAACTCAACACGATGTGCGGCGGCAATGTCGATCACACCAAGGTGCACGACAAGGTTGTGGCGATCTGCCCGCGCGATGAGACGGTCACGCTGAAGCTGACGCTCGGCTACACCTTCGACAAGCCGATCTTCTATCTGTCGACCGAAGCCAATAATCCACTGGTCGCCAGCCTGGAAACGGCGACCTTCGCCCCTGCGCTGCAGGACCTGCCCTTTGCGCTCGAAGACGCCTCACCCGGTGAAGCGGCTGAGCGCATCGTCGTGGTCGTCAATGGACCGACCGGCAAGGATAACCCGCATCGCCAGGGTCTGGTGAGCGCTCTCAGCGGCGAAGGAGGCCCGCTCAACGTGCTCGGCGGCATCCCGACGATCAACCTCGATTATTCGCCAATGTGGCGGATCTTCCCGCTGGTGTGGAAGGACGAGGCGATCAAGAAGGGCTATCGCTATCGCATTACCAGCGCGCTGCAGGCCGCTGAAATGGATGATCGCGGTTTCCTTCAGAGCCTCGACGGTGGCCCGTTCCGCGCCGTTGGCTTCGTTGTAAACTGCCCAGTCGTGTACCGCATCAACTAAGGCGCACGACGACCAGACACGGGACGATGGCTATCCCGCCCCTCCCCCCAGCCATCGTCGAGGCGGCGCTCATAGAAAGCGCCGCCTCAACCGTGGTTTGGGCACTGCCGGTGCCCAAAATCACCCCAATGACTCAAGTCGCGCCGGTGTCACCGGCAGCGCCTGAGCAGCAGCAACCTGGCGCGCCAGACGCACGTGCGCCTGACACAAGTGCGCCCGACACTAGTGCCCCCGACACTCGTGCAATGTCATCCGATCAAATGGCCGACATGGTCGACGGCATGACGGTGACCGACGCGCTCGGCATGATGTCGATGGCCGATATCCCGGCCGATATCGTCGTCACGGGCACGCGGCTGCGGTTTCGCACCAGCGAAATATCGTCGAGCACGGTCTTGACCGGCGAAGCGCTCGCGACGCAGGCGCGCTCGACGATCGGCGAGACGCTCGCGCATCTTCCCGGTGCCTCCTCCACGTCTTTCGGCCCCAGTGCCTCTCGCCCCGTGCTGCGCGGCTTCCAGGGGGAACGCGCACGGCTGCTGATCGATGGGATCGGCACGCTGGATGCCTCCAACACCAGCCCCGATCATGCCGTTGCGCTCAACCCACTGGTCGCCGACCGGATTGAGGTGCTGCGCGGGCCAGTCTCCCTGCTCTATGCCTCGGGATCGGAAGGCGGGGTGGTCAACGCCGTCAGTGGGCGCATCGCCCGCCGCGATCCGCGCGACGGGATCGACGCTGTGCTCGCCGCTGGCTTTGGCAGCGCAGCGGATGAGCGGTCGCTTGGCTTTAGGGTCGACGCAGCGGCCGCGCCGCACGTCGTGCTGCACCTTGATGGTCAATATCTCAACGCTGCATCAGTGCGCACCGGTGGCTTCATCCTCGGCCCCGCCGCGCGGGCGCAGGCACGGGCCGTCGCTGATCCCGCCATTGCCGCGCTCGCCGATCTCAGCGGCAGCCTGCCCAATACCCCGTTCGAAACCTGGGAGCTGGCGGGCGGGGCCTCGCTGATTCTGCCGAACGGTCATGTCGGCGTCTCGTTCAGCAATTATGAGAGCGTTTACGGCCTGCCGACACGCTTCTCGCTCGATCCCGCCAATCCGGTCGCGGATACGTTGATCGACCTCGACCAGCAGCGCGTCGATGTCCGTTTCGAAGTCGATGGCAAGGGGCTGCTGCAGACCGTCCGCGGCCGCTTTGGCTGGGCTGATTACAAGCATAATGAGGTCAATGTCGGCGGCCCGATCACCGCGACGTTCCTCAATCTCGGTTATGAGGCGCGGCTGGAGGCGGTGCTCGGCCAGCCGGGTGGCGATCTCAAGTCGACGCTCGGGGCGCAATTTTATTCGCGCGATTTCCGCGTGACTGGCCCCGCGCCGCTGTTGCCGCCAACCGAGACCGAGCAGATCGCGCTGTTCGCACTACACGAGTGGAACCTCGATCCGCTCAAGCTTGAGGCGTCGTTCCGCTACGAGCATGATGGCATCACGTCTGAGATCGACTCGATCCTCGCCAATCCGGCGATCGACCGGACCTTTGATCTGTTCTCGCTGTCGGGCGGCGGCAATTATGCGCTGTCGAGCCAGTGGAAGATTGCGCTCAGCGGCCATTATTCGGAGCGGGCCCCGGTAGTCGAGGAGCTCTTCACCCAGGGTGTTGATCCCGGCACGCAGGGCCAGCTGATCGGCAACCCGGCGCTCGGGATTGAAACCTCCTATGGCGTCGAGGCGATCCTGCGCGGCAAGGGGCACGCCTGGAGCGGCAGCGCCACTTTCTACTACACCTATTTCTCCAATTACATCTTCGCCCGGGAAAGCGGGGCGGTGGTCGATGGGCTGCCGGTGTTCCAGTTCCTGGAAGATGGCGCGCGCTATCTGGGGTTTGAGGTGCAGGGGTCGGTCGATGTCGCGCGCGTGCACGGCTGGACGGTCAAGCTTGACGGTCTGATCGACTATACCCGGGCGACGCTGTCGACCGGCGCGCCTGTGCCGCGCATCCCGCCGCTGCGGGTGTTGTTCGGCGCGGAAGCCGGGCCGGCCACGCTCAACGGCCGGGCCGAGATCGAGTATGTCTTCGACCAGACCCGCATCTCGCGCTTCGAGACCCCGACCGATGGTTTTGCGATGGTCAATCTGTCGATGGCGTGGCGACCACTTGGCGCGGCCTCAAAGTTCCAGGTCCGCTTCTCCGCGAACAACCTGATCGACGCAACCGGGCGGCGGCACGCGAGCTTGCTCAAGGATTTCGCGCCGCTGGGTGGGCGCGACATCAGGGTCGGCCTGCGCTACGCCTTTTGAGCGTCGACAAAGGTCTGGCGCGCGCTGCGGACGCCGCCAATCAGCCGCGACAGCACAAGCTGATCAACCCGCGCATAGCCAAGCCCCATATGGTCGGGCCGTACCGCCACGGCATCGCTCAGATCGATCGATCCAGAGCGCAGTCCTGCGCGTCCTATCCGGCCCCATAACCGGGCGGTTTCCCAGCGGATCAGGCGGACATCGTCTTCGCTCGGCCCCGTCGCTGCCAGAAAATCCTCCTGCGCGCGCACCATGGTATCGCCAAGCAATGCCAGTTGCTCGCGATCCGGCACGGGCACCCGGCGCATGATGTGGCGGGTCAGCAACCCGGCCCGCATCGGTGCTTCATCGCCAAACAGCGTGGCGTGGCAAGCGCTCAGCACCTTCGATGCATGATCATTCATCGTGTTGGTAAAGCGTTGGGAGGCACCGCCGCTATGGCTGCGATAGGTCAACAACGGCGCATCGAGCCGCGCAATCCGGCCTAGGCTCGACAAGCGGTGATACAGATCGAAATCCTCGGCATAGAGCAGCTCGGGCCGGGTGAAGGGCACCAGCTGCAGCGCCACATCTCGCCGCAGCATCATCGATGACCAAACCAGCGGATTGCAGATGCGCAGCATCCATTCGACCAGCGCGGGCCTTGAAATGGGGGGCAGGTCGGATGGCCGGATCTGGCCGTCTTCGAGCTGGGTGGTGGCCGTGCCGAGTGCCACGGTTGCTGGGTGCGCATCCAGATAGGCGACCTGCTGGGCGAAGCGATCGGGATGGCACAGATCGTCCTGGTCGAGCGCGGCGATGTATCGCCCCCGCGCCTCAGCAAAGGCCCGGTTGCGCGCACGCACCGGGCCCTGATTTTCGGGTGAGGCAATGATGCGGAAGCGGGGATCGTCGATGCGGTGCAGCAGGGCAAGCGTGTCGTCGGTCGATCGGTCATCGACGACAACGACCTCGAAATCAGTGAAACGCTGGGCGCGCAGGGTCTCGATCGTGGCACCGACTAGCGCCGACCCGTTATAGGTCGCCATAATGACGCTGACGGTAGGGGTGTTCATGCCACCGCCTGGACGCGTTCGAGCAGGATTTGGTCGACGATCATTGCGCCGACATCGTTCTGCCACTGCCACAGGCCATTGGCCTGGCCGCGAAAGCTCGGCTCGCCGCCCAGCTTGCCCCAGGGTACGAAGCCTGCAGCAAGCCCGATGCCATATGCACCCTTGACCGGATGGCCATGCGCATCGAGCACCCGGCAATGACGGTCGACCATCGCCGCGCCGCGATCGGCCGCCAGCGCGATCCGGCTGCCATCGGCGGCGAACAGCGGCAGCGCGTGCGGACGATAGCCAAGGGCTGCAATGACGAGGTCGGCGTTCCTCATCAGGTCCTGCGCCGCTGCATCATCGCCACTTTCCAGAAGATGCGTGTGTACGCGCGGATCGGGCGTGCGCCCGTCGACCTCGAGCATCCGCAGCACCAGGTCGCGCGCCTCCAGCCGGAAGCCTGCCAGCCGATAGACAAAGCCGCTGACCGGGCAGATATCGTCGCTGGTGAAATCGGTAAAGCCTTCGGCCAGCGCTGCTTCGGCCGAGTGATAAAAGGGGCGGAGGGGCCGGCGGTGGAGCAGGGTGATCGCGCCCGCACCAAAGGGAAACGCCGGTTGCGCGCGCAACAGTTTCACGATCGTGGCAATGGCGCTGGTCGAGCCGCCGATCACGACGATCCTGGGTGCGCGCTTGCCGGCAAGCGCTGCCTCGATCTTGGCTATGCCGCCAACCGACAAAATGTCATCGGATTGCACGAGCCGGTCGCCCAGCGCCGCTGCCAACGGCAAGCCCGCCACAATGTGCGTTTTCAGGCGGTCGGCCGGTTGATGGCCACCGGTCGCGATGACGATGGCGCGGCTATGCTGCGTGAACTCATTGCCATCACCGCATCGGCGGAGGCGCACGCGCCACTGGCCGTCGCGCGTGCGGGTCGCGTCGATCGCTTCATGGCCTGTCAGGATGGTGCCGCCATTGGCGGTCACGATGGCACCAAGCCGGTCGGCGGTCGCGCCGATCAGCGGGCCGGCCTCCACCAGCGGCACACCGACGGTGTCGGGATAGGCGCGCACGCCGCGACCCGCGGGGTGATGCTCGATCGCGGCAATCTCGGGGTGGATATTGTCCTTCACCGCCGTCAGAAAGGTGGTGGCCGTGCTGTCTGATGTAATGGCATAGCTGCCCAGCCGCCCGCGACCGATGGCGTCGTCGCGCTCGACGATGACAAGGCCTGATTGCGCCAGCGCCGGCAGCCGGTGTTGCTTGGTCGCGGCCGTCAGCATCGCGGTGCCGGCCGGGCCACCACCGATGATGATCGCCGAGGCGAGCGATGGGGGATTGGCCGTGGCCGTCACGGCGTTATGGCCCTCGTCCGCGCAGGCCTCTGCAAAGGCGGCGGCGATTTCCAGCGCGTCGGGGGGGCGCATCGCATCAGTGATCGGCAGGGAGAGCATGCGCGCGCCGATCGCATCGGCAATCGGCGTCGGATCGATCAGTGCCTCGGCACGAAACAGCGGCTGCTCGGCCAGATGCGGGCTGAAATATTGCCCGGCACCAATGCCCCTTGTGGCGAGCGTCTCGATAATCGCGGCGCGCCGATGCGCCAGTGTCGTGGGCAGCAATACCGGCATGAACTGAGAAGCGCGCCGCTGCCCGTTGACATGTTGCAGCGTGAAATCGCCGAGCGCCTCGCGATAGGCCAGTTCGATCGCCGCGCGATTGTCGCACACCGCCTCGATCTCGCCGAGCTTCAGGCGGGCCATGAGTGCGAGTATCTCGGGTAACTTGGCGTTGATGCCGGGCACGGTCGCGCTGCGCTGCCCCTCAAAGCCGAAATTGATCATCGATCGCAACCGGTCGATCAGCGCGACATCGCCGCTATGGATCAGGCCACCTTCCGCCACGGCAAAGGTCTTGGTTGCGTGCATCGAATGGACGATTGCAAACGGCGACGTTGCGCCAAAGCCGCGTCCGCTATCGTCGATTGTGCCGAGCGAGGCCGCCGCATCGATCACGACGCCCACGCCGTGGCGCGCCTGCAGCCTGGCGTAATGGTCAAGATCGATCGCGTTGCCAAAAGTCGCATAGGGCACCACCACCGCCACCCGGTCGCCGTGCAGGGCGAGCAGCCGCTCTTCCGCCTCGGCCTGGGCACCCCAATTGTCGGGATCGACGTCGCAGATCAGCGGCGTCAGGCCTGCCCAGAGCGCTGCCTGGCCGGTGGCAGCGAAGGTAAAGCTCGGCATCAGCGCCAGCGCCCCGGGGCGGTGCCGTTTGCCCGCTGCGTCGCGGATGGCGATGATCAGCCCAAGCGTCGCGTTGGCAACGGCCAGGCTCGCGCCGTGCCCGCCAAAAAGCTGCGCGTTGATCTCGGCCTCAAACGCGCGGACTTCCGGGCCGTTGTTGCTGAACACACCCGATTGTTCGATCCGCCGAAGCGCATCGATATGGTCGCTCAGCCGCGGAGGCTGGGGTGCAATCAGGGGAAAGTGGTTCATCGCTTATGTGATCCGCCCAAGGTTCGGCGACGATTTCTACCGGGCGGGGCACTAAAATCCGGTTACGTTGGTGAAATGGCACCGTTCCGGCACACCGGCGCAGTTCGCGCGCCTGACCAAGGCAAGGCTGGACAGCGGCGCGAAATGCCCCACATAATGTCACTGACTCAATCGGTCTGCCGATAGGTTCAACTTAAGACCGAGACAAAGGGGGGTATCATGAAGGGACATATGGTTCTGTTCGGCGTCGTTTTGCTTGCCGGCTGCGCATCTACGCAAACGGTTCTCAACAAGGCACCAACCGAAGTTTTCCATACACAGCAATCGGCCAAGGAAGTCGCCTTCTGCCTGGCCAACAAGAATAATACGTCGGCGCTTGAGCGCGACGACGGCTCACGCGTGGTGCTGATCAAAAACGGCTATGGCGGCGTATCGCTCGCCTTCACCATCAAGCCCGAAGGGACCGGCGCGCTGATCGAGTACCGCAAGCAATTCGGCACGATTGGCGGCATCTGGAAGCAGTGCGTGGGACTGGAGAACAAGGCGAATTGAGCGCCAGAGCCCCCCGCTTCTCGACGATATCGCTCGCGACCGACGAGGGGATTGCCACGATCACGCTCGACCGTCCCGAGCGGAT
This sequence comes from uncultured Stakelama sp., assembly GCA_964638495.1. GTDB lineage: Bacteria > Pseudomonadota > Alphaproteobacteria > Sphingomonadales > Sphingomonadaceae > Sphingomonas. The sequence goes on from CAZXBM010000013.1 coordinate 45,097, forward strand.
GAATGCCTTTACCGATCAGATGATGACCGATCTGATCGCCGCCTTCGATGCTACCGATGCCGATGATGCGGTGCGGGCTGTGATCGTGACGGGGGCTGGCAAGGCGTTTTGCGCCGGGGCTGATCTTGCCAGCGGCGACGCGACCTTTAATTATGCCAGGCGCGGCGGTGACGACGGCCCAGTGCAGGCCGATGGTTCAGTCGATTTTGCGCATGCCGCGGTCCGCGACACCGGTGGCCGGGTAGCGCTGCGCATCTTCGCCTCGCTCAAGCCCGTGATCGGCGCGATCAATGGCGCAGCCGTCGGCATCGGCGCCACGATGCAGCTGCCGATGGATTTTCGCCTTGCCAGCGACACCGCGCGTTTCGGTTTCGTCTTCGCGCGGCGCGGGATCGTGCCGGAGGCCGCCTCAAGCTGGTTCCTGCCGCGCCTTGTCGGCATCGGCCAGGCACTTGACTGGTGTTACTCCGGCCGGGTGTTCGGCGCGGAGGAAGCGCTGAAGGGCGGGCTCGTCCGCAGCCTCCACGCTCCCGGCGATCTGCTCCCCGCCGCCCGCGCGTTGGCGCTCGAGCTTACGGCCCACAGCGCGCCCGTCTCGGTCGCGATGACGCGGCGGATGATGTGGACGATGCTGGGTGCCGCGCACCCGATGGACGCGCACCGCATCGATAGCCGCGGCGTCTGGGTACGCGGCGGCAGCGCGGACGCCAAGGAGGGGGTGACGTCGTTCCTGGAGAAGCGCGACGCGATGTTTAGCGATGGGGTGAGCGAGCAATGGCCGCTCGCTGCCGATTGGTTCAATTCGCCCAGCTATCGTTGAAGAGCTTCACGCGAAGGACGCGAAGGAAGGAAGCGCGCGAAGCAAAGAAGAAGAAAATTTAAGGCCGCCTTTCGGCGGCAGATTTCTTCTTTGCGCCCTTCTTCCCTTCGCGCCCTTCGCGTGAAGCATTACCCCCTTTCTGAACGGGACGATGCCGATAGAGGGCAGGCCCCTCTTAACGCCCGCCGTACCCACCACCCCGCATCACATAGTCGCGCGTCTCATAGGGCGGTGTCAGCCCCTCCACCCAGGCGCCATGCGCGTGCGTCAGCGCCACCAGCTCCATCGGCGTCGCGCCGGGCCAGCCCTGCACGCGGACCTCATGCCGGTGGAGGTCGCGATTGGGCTCCATCATCACCCAGCCGAGCCGCTTGTCATCGCTCGCCCGCGCCCCCGCCGCCGCCATCGCCGCGCGGATCCGCTCGCGGCCCTCGGGCGGCAGATATTGCCACACCACCGAATGCATCAGCACCCGCGTCGTCCCCGCCGCCTGTGGTTCGGCCAGCCGCGCCTCGACCCAGTCCGCCGCGTCGCCCTGATCGAGCGAAACGCCGTCGCGCCGCACCATCGCGATGGCGGTGTCGATCCGCGTCTGCCGCTCAAGCGCATCGACCCAGACATAGGCCGCCAGCCGCTCTGCCGCTGCATCCTCACTCAGGTCGACCGGTGCGATATCGACCCCGCGCACCCCGACGATCTCGACCGGCGCGGCGGGCGGCGGGGCCCCCCGCCATACGGGTTTGATCACCAGCTCGGCCGGGTTCGGCCCCACCTGCACCCCGCCCAGATCATAACCATAACGATCGATCAGCAGGTTCAACCCCGCGCTCGACCCGATCTCCAGCAGGTCGATCTTCGGCCCGAACCGAGTCGCCAGATGCAACAGCCCGGTCATCAATCCGGCCGATCGCCCCGCCTCATTGGTCTGCGGCGGTCCCGCCAGCCATGGCAGCAGGGCCGCGTCATGCGTCATCAGCGCCTCCTCCAGCAACACGTCGACCCCGGTCGGGTCGATCAACTCGCCGCGAAACACGCGCGACACGCCCCAGTCTGCGCCCGACCGATGCAGCGCATGAAATCCGCCGACCAGCCGCAGCACCAGTGCGTCCGCCACCGGCTCCCCCGGCCAGTCGAGCACCGCCCGGCCAGTGGCGGTTTCGCGATCGATGACCCGGCCGAGCGACAGGCAAACCCGCGTCGTGATCGGCGCTTCCATCGCCCCGCAATACTCGGCCTGCACCGTGAACGACTGGCGATTGGTTTTTTCATCGGCCATCACTTGATCTCCCCACTTGTTGCACCGCCGCACGTCCCCACCTATGGCCAGCCAGCTTATGACCGATCCGATCCTCCCCCCGATTATCATCGCCGTGCCCAAGGGGCGCATCCTCGGCGAGGCGCTGCCATTGCTCGAGCGCGTCGGGATCGTGCCTGAACCCGCCTTTGCCGACGAGTCCAGCCGGGCTTTGCGTTTCACGACGAACCAGCCCGGGATCGAGTTGATCCGCGTCCGGGCGTTCGACGTGGCGACCTTCGTCGCGCATGGAGCGGCGCAGTTGGGCATTGTCGGGTCGGATGTGCTCGCGGAATTTGCCTATTCGGAGCTGTATGCGCCGGTCGATCTCGGCATCGGCCATTGCCGCCTGTCGGTCGCCGAGCCCGCTGCGATGGCGGCGAGCGATGATCCGCGCGGCTGGAGCCACGTTCGCATCGCCACCAAATATCCGCATGTGACGAAAACGCATTTCGCCGCACGCGGCGTCCAGGCCGAGTGCGTCAAGCTCAATGGCGCAATGGAGCTGGCACCCTTGCTTGGTCTTGCCCCGCGCATCGTTGATCTTGTGTCGTCGGGCCGCACGCTCAAGGAAAACGGGCTGGTCGAGGTCGAGGTGATTGCCGAGGTAACGAGCAGACTTGTCGTCAACCGTGCCGCCTTCAAAACGCGGGCGGATGTGGTGCCGCTGGTCGAAGCGTTCAGGAAGGCGGTGGCCTGACATGATCCGATTGGACACCCGCACGCCCGATTTCGCCAGTGCCTTCACTGCACTCGTCAATGCACGCCGCGAGGCCGATGCCGATGTCGCCCGAGACGTCAGCGCGATCATCGCCCGCGTCCGTGATGAAGGGGATGCAGCCGTCGCGGCACTGACCCTGAAGTTCGATGGCCACGACCTGGAAAGCTCCGGCTGGCAGATCGACCTCGCCGATTGTCGCGCCGCTTATGAGGCGCTCGAGCCGACGCTGCGGGACGCGCTCGATCTCGCCGCCCAGCGCATCGCGACCTATCACCAAAAGCAGCGCCCCGAAGGCAGCGACACCACTGACGACGCCGGCGTCCGGCTCGGCGCGCGCTGGTCCGCCGTCGAAGCGGCGGGCGTCTATGTCCCCGGCGGGCGCGCGGCCTATCCCTCATCGGTGCTGATGAACGCCATCCCCGCCAAGGTCGCGGGCGTCGACCGGCTCGTCATGGTCACGCCCACGCCGAAGGGGGAGATCAACCCGCTCGTGCTCGCCGCCGCGCATATCGCCGGTGTCGATGAAGTCTGGCGGATCGGTGGCGCGCAGGCCGTCGCCGCGCTCGCTTATGGCACTGACCGGATCAAGCCAGTCGACGTCATCACCGGCCCCGGCAATGCCTGGGTCGCCGAGGCAAAGCGCCAGCTCTACGGCGTCGTCGGGATCGACATGGTCGCCGGGCCAAGCGAGATCGTTGTCGTTGCCGATGGCCAGAACGATCCGGACTGGATCGCCGCCGATTTGCTCAGCCAGTCCGAGCATGACCCGACCAGCCAATCGATCCTGTTCACCGACGAGGCGGCGTTTGCCGACAAGGTTTCCGCCGCCGTCGAAGCGCAACTCGCCACGCTGGCCACCGAACAGGTCGCCCGCGCCGCCTGGGACGCGAACGGCGCGATCATCCTGGTGCGCGATCTGGCGGAGGCGATGCCGCTGGTCGATCGCCTCGCGCCCGAACATCTCGAACTCGCGGTGGCTGACCCACAAGCCCTTTTCGACACGGTCCGCCATGCCGGTTCGGTCTTTCTCGGTCGCCATACCCCCGAAGCCGTCGGCGATTATGTCGCTGGCCCCAACCACGTCCTCCCCACCGGCCGCCGCGCGCGGTTTTCGAGCGGGCTGTCGGTGCTCGATTTCATGAAGCGGACCAGCTTCCTGCAGCTCGATGCGGCGTCGCTTGCGGCGATCGGCCCGGCGGCGGTCGCGCTGGCGGGTGCAGAGGGATTGCCCGCCCATGCCCGCTCGGTCGCGCTTCGGTTGACCCCATAACCGTTCGTGCTGAGTAGGGGCTGTGCTTGTCGAAGAGCAGCAGGTCGGATCGTCCCCCGGACGATCCTGAAACATGCGGGGCATGTTTTACCTGTTGCTTATCGAAGCATCTGCCCCAAACGATGTCCTTCGATACGCCATTTCGACAAGAGCTCAATGGCTACTCAGGACGAACGGCGTTAGTGAGACAAATCATGACCCCCCCCACCTCCCCCCCCGGCAAGCGTGCCAACCCCCGCACCGCTGCCCGCAGCAAGGCCCGCGCCGCCGCCAGGCTCGCGGCCGTTCAGGCGCTCTATCAGCACGACATGGAGCAGACCCCGCTCGTGCAATTGCTCCATGAGTTCCACAATCACCGGCTCGGTGCCGAGATTGAGGACGCGCAATATGCCGAGGCCGATGTCGATTTCTTCGACGATATCGTCAAGGGTGTCCTCGCGCGCGAAGGGGAGATCGACGCCGCGATTGCGGGCAAGCTCGCGACCGGCTGGAGCCTTGACCGGCTCGACAAGCCAATGAAGGCCATCCTGCGCTGCGGCACCTATGAACTGCTCGCCCGGGCCGATGTACCAACGGGCGCGGTCATCACCGAATATGTCGACGTGGCGCACGCCTTTTACGACAAGCGCGAGGCCGGCTTCGTCAACGGCCTGCTCGATGCAATCGGCAAGGTGGCCCGCACGCAATGAGCGATGTCGTCAACCTGCGCCTCGCGCGCAAGGCGAAGACGCGGGCCGAGGCGGCGACACACGCCGCCGCCAACCGTGCGGCGTACGGCCGGAGCAAAGCCGAAAAGCAGGCGACCGTCCTCGACCTAGACCGTCGCGCGCGCGCGCTTGACGGGGCTCAACGCGAGCCTTGACCGAAGCTGATTTTCTCGAGCGGTTGCGCGCCCTGCCGCTCCATCCGGGCGCGCAGGGGCTGGCCGATGATGTCGCCCAGCTCGGCGCTTATGTCGTCACCACCGATACGCTGGTCGAGGGAGTCCATTTCCTCCCCGGCGATCCCCCGGCGGATGTTGCGTGGAAGCTGCTGGCGGTGAACCTGTCTGATTTGGCGGCCAAGGGTGCCGATCCGGTCGGCGTGCTGCTCAATTACCCGCTCGGCGAGAGTGCGTGGGACGATGCGTTTCTTGTGGGTTTTGAGGCAGCGCTGCGCCAACTCGGTTGCCAGCTGCTTGGCGGCGACACGGTCTCGCTGCCGGCAGGGGCACCGCGCGTGCTGACGGTGACGGCAATCGGCCTTGCCGGCGCCCAGGTTAGCCGTGGTGGCGCACGCGCTGGTGACGGATTGTTCGTGACCGGCACCATCGGTGATGCAGGGGCTGGTCTCGCCATTGCCCAAGGAGCAGACGGCCCGGTGGCGCTGCTCGGTGCCTATCGCCGCCCGCTGCCCCGGTTGGGCGAAGGGCGCATTCTCGCCGCGCATGTCCATGCGATGATGGACGTGTCAGACGGTCTGCTGATCGATGCCCAGCGCATGGCGGCCGCAAGCGGGCTTGCAGTGACGATCGATCTGGCAACGATTCCGCTTTCGCGCGCCTATTGTGATTATGCGGGCGAGGATCGCGCGGCACGACTGCGCGCGGCCACCGCAGGCGACGATTATCAACTGCTGTTTGCCGCTGCCGCATCGCTCGCGGTGCCGGCACGGCGGATCGGCCGTTTCACCACCGGGACCGGCCTGACGCTGGTCGATGGCGCCGAAAGCGTCCCATTACCGATTGAACTTGGCTTTCAACACAAGGGTTAGCGGCTCGCAGGATGCTTGCGCTCCTGCTCATCGCCATTATACCTCGCCTCAAATAACAAGAAGCGAGCGATGGTCGGCGTCTGCCGTTCACATCCGCAGCGAATAAATGGGGAAGGACTTCGCGAATGACGATCGTCTATGCGGCCATGGTTTGTGGGCTGCTGGCTGTAATGTACGGCATCATCACAAGTCGCCAGGTGCTGGCCGCCCCCGCCGGCAATGAAAAGATGCGCGATATCGCCGCCGCCATTCAGGAAGGCGCACAGGCATATCTCGGTCGCCAGTATCGCACCATTGGTATCGTCGGCGTCATCATGCTCGCGCTGGTCTGGCTGTTGATCGACGGGATGGGCGCGCCGGTTTCGGCGGCAAGCTTTGCGATCGGCGCGGTGCTTTCGGGCGTGGCCGGCTATATCGGCATGAACATCTCGGTCCGCGCAAATGTCCGCACCGCAGAAGCCGCGCGCACCTCGCTGCAGGGCGGGTTGACGATGGCGTTCCGCTCAGGTGCCATCACCGGCATGCTGGTGGCGGGCCTTGGCCTGCTCGCGATTTCGGGCGTGTTCTGGTATCTTGCCGGGCCGGACGGTGCCAATGCCGGCGCGCAGATCGTGGTCAAGGCATTGACGGGGCTTGCGTTCGGCTCCTCGCTCATCTCCATCTTCGCGCGTCTCGGCGGCGGTATCTTCACCAAGGCGGCAGACGTCGGTGCCGATTTGGTCGGCAAGGTCGAGGCGGGCATTCCAGAGGATGATCCCCGCAACCCCGCCACAATCGCCGATAACGTTGGTGATAATGTCGGCGACTGCGCTGGCATGGCCGCCGATTTGTTCGAAACCTATGTCGTGACGCTGGGCGTGACGATGATCTCGATCGCGCTCGCGCTCGCCAATGCGGACAAGCTGCTCGAAGTGATGACGTTGCCGCTCATCGTTGGCGGTGTGTGCATTATCACCTCGATCATCGGCACCTATGCGGTGCGGCTCGGCAGCAGCAACAACATCATGGGCGCGCTGTACAAGGGCTTCTGGCTGGCAATCGGCCTGTCGGTGCCCGCCATCTACTTCGCCACGCAATATACGCTGGGCGATATGAACGCCGTTATCGGCGGCAACAGCTTTCTTGACGGTGCCTCGGCAGAGGCGGTCGCAGGCGTCGCTGCCACGTCTACGACCGGCATGGCGCTGTTCTGGTGCATGATGATCGGTCTCGCTGTCACCGGCCTGCTGGTGTGGATTACTGAATATTACACCGGCACGGGTTTCCGCCCCGTGCGCAGCATCGCCAAGGCATCGGAGACGGGCCACGGCACCAACGTGATCCAGGGCCTCGCGGTCAGCCTCGAATCACCCGCGATGCCCACCATCGTCATCGTCGTCGCGGTGATCGCGGCCTATCAGCTCGCCGGCGTCATCGGCATCGCCTTTGCCGCCACCGCGATGCTGGCCCAGGCCGGGATGGTCGTGGCGCTCGATGCTTATGGTCCTGTCACTGACAATGCCGGCGGCATCGCCGAAATGGCCGGCCTGCCAGAGGATGTCCGTCACCGCACCGATGCGCTCGATGCGGTCGGCAACACCACCAAGGCAGTGACCAAGGGCTATGCGATCGGTTCCGCCGCACTCGCAGCACTCGTGCTGTTCAATGCCTATACGTCAGATCTGGCGCGCGATTTCCCGTCGCTCGTCGTCAATTTCCAGCTCAGCAATCCTTATGTCATCGTCGGGCTGCTGCTCGGCGCATTGCTGCCCTATCTGTTCGGGGCGATGGGGATGACGGCGGTCGGCCGCGCAGCGGGCTCCGTGGTGGAGGATGTCCGCGCGCAGTTCCGCGATGATCCCGGCATCATGGCGGGCACCAGCCGCCCCAATTATGCCCGCACCGTCGATCTCGTCACCAAAGCGGCAATCGCCGAGATGATCGTGCCCAGCCTGTTGCCGGTGCTGAGCCCGATCCTCGTCTATTTCGTCATCACCGCCGTCGCGGGGCAGGCGGAAGGCTTTGCAGCGCTCGGCGCGATGCTGCTCGGCGTCATCGTCTCCGGCTTGTTCGTCGCCATCTCGATGACGAGCGGCGGCGGCGCGTGGGACAATGCCAAAAAATATATCGAGGACGGCCATCACGGCGGCAAGGGCAGCGAAGCGCACAAGGCCGCCGTCACCGGCGATACGGTGGGTGATCCCTACAAAGACACGGCGGGTCCGGCGGTCAATCCGATGATCAAGATCACCAACATCGTCGCGCTGCTACTGCTGGCCGCACTCGCCGCGGGCTGACGCCGCAATTGGTTAACGGCTGACAAAGGCCCCGTCCGGCATCCGCCGGGCGGGGTTTTTGTTTGGGGGGCGAGGGATATGGGCACGATCTTGCAATGGAAGCGTGCGATCTCGGCTACTGTCTCATCGTGGCCGATCAATCGAATAATGGTGCCCGGGGACGGGATCGAACCGCCGACACTGCGATTTTCAGTCGCATGCTCTACCAACTGAGCTACCCGGGCATCGGACCCGATTATCACCGGGAAGGCGGGTTCTTAGTCATCGTTGTCGGCGCTGTCCAGCCCGGGTTTATCGTTTGATGCATCCTCATCGGTGGCAGGGCCAGCGGGCAGGCGATAGCCCTCGCCCAGCCATTGCAACAGGTCGCGGTCGACACAGCCACGGCTGCAAAAGGGCTTGTGCGCGGCCGCGCTTGGCTTGCCGCAAATGGGGCAGGTACCCGGTGTCGCCATTGTCAGTCTTCCAGCTCGATAGGGCCGCCGGTGCGGCGGGCGAGGTCGTTCAACCAATCGGGTCGCGATACGATCCGCGCCTTGACGGCGGCGGGCAGGCGGTAGCGGCGCAATCCGCCCGGCGGCGTCCGCTCGATCTGGCGCATCGCGGCGCGGGCGGCGGCACTCACCGGATCGGCGCGCAGCAGTTCGGGCAGCGACGCGCGCGGGCGCGGGCGAATGATCTGGAGGAAACCAAAGCCGTTAAGGGCGGTGCGCTCAAAGGGCAGGGGCAGCGCTGCGTCGATCGCGGCCCCCACCGCCTGCCGCGCTGCCTTGCCCGTAAGCGTCGGGAAATCGATGCCGATCGATCCGCCAATCCCGTGGCGAATAATCGCCGCCGCCACGGCACTGGCCGCCGCGACGGCGAGCGGCTCGATCGGGCCCGAACCATCAACGTCGAACAGCGTCATCGCCGGCGTCGGGCTCATCCGCAGCGCGCCGCCTGGAAAGGCGATCTCGCCGCTCGTCGCTTCCTCGAGCACCTCCGACCAGCCCGCCGCCTCGAGCGCGTCCGCTTCATGCGAACGGCACTGGCGCACGGGGTGGCCGTCCTCGCCAATGCGTTCGAGCAGATCGGGTCCGGTGGCGGGCAGGGCGCCGTCAGCGGCGACGACGGCCTTGGCCAGCTTGGCGCGGCCGGGTTCGGGAATGGCCTCGCGCGTGATCGTCACCAACAATGACCGGCCGACGCTCAAACCGGCGGGAATATGATCGAGCAGTGCCTCTTGCCCGTCGTCCAGCGCGACGCGCCCCTGCCGTGCGGGCAGCTGCTCCACCAGCCGCGCCACCGCCACGGTGCCCAGCCGCAGGCCGCCCTCCAGCTCGATCCGCGCCTTCACGATCCGGTCGCGATCGATCAGCGCGGCACGGGCCTCGCCCACACCGGCTTCATACAGCCACACGGGACCAGGCCTCTCAGGCACCGATAATCCCGGCGCTCGCCAGCAGCGCGCGCGTCTCAAACAAGGGCAGGCCGACCACGCCTGAATAGCTGCCCGACACAAACCGAACAAAGCCCTCGGCCCGACCCTGAATGGCATAGCCGCCCGCCTTGCCCATGCCCTCGCCACTGGCAACGTACCAGTCGATCTCGGCGTCGGTCAGCCGCTTGAAGGTGACGATCGTGTCGGAGACGCGGGTGCGCGGCTTGCCGTCGCCTGCCATCACGCAAATCGCCGAGAAGCAATGGTGCCGCCGTCCCGACAGCAGGCCCAGCATCCGCCGCAGATCGGCCTCGTCGGCGGGCTTGGCAAGGATCCGGCGGCCGACCGCCACGGTGGTATCGCCCGCGAGCACGACCTCGCCCGCCGCGTGCGGCACGGCCAGCGCTTTTTCGGTCGCGATGCGCAGCACATACGCGCGCGGCAACTCTCCCGGCCGGGCGTCCTCGTCGATGTCGGGCACGGCGATGCGGGCGGGGACGATGCCGATCTGCGCAAGCAAGGACAGCCGGCGCGGGCTCGACGAGGCGAGGACGAGTGCAGGCGCGGCGTTATGGCCGGGAGCGGAAATGCCCGTCACCTCACTTGAAGCGGTAAGTGATCCGCCCCTTGGTGAGATCATAGGGGGTCAGCTCGACAAGCACCTCATCGCCCACCAGCACGCGGATGCGGTTCTTGCGCATCTTGCCGGCGGTATGGCCAAGGATTTCGTGATCATTCTCAAGCTTCACGCGGAACATGGCGTTGGGCAAAAGCTCCACCACCTGGCCGCGCATTTCGAGCAGTTCTTCTTTTGCCAAACAAACCTCTTGGATCGACCGGATGTCGTGAAGCGCGCCGCATAGCCGCAAAGGGCACAAAAGGGAAGCGTGGGTGGTTGGGGCATCGGGATCTACACATAGACCGTCATTGCTTCGCTGCGCTCGCAACGACGGTGAGTGCACAATGGGGGCATGACGCTCCAGTTAGTCCCAATGCCCCTCACAGCCACTCCCGCAACGCTGCATTCACCGCCTCGGGCGCTTCCCAGGTCACGAAATGCCCGGCCTCCACCCGCACCAGCGTCAGATCGGGCGCCAAAGCGTCGATGCCCTCCAGCTGGCTGGGTTTCAGCGCGGTATCGGCCAGGCCCCAGATCATCAGCACCGGCATCTGCATCGGCGGGAACGGGCGCGCGAGGAAGGCGGGGCGCGGCGGCTCGGCCTCTTCGCTCGGGTCCATTGCTGGCACGATGATGGGGCTCGCGCGATACCAGTTGAACATCGCGGTCAGTGCCCCCGGCTGGGTCCATTGATCGAGATAGACGGCACGCTCCTCGGCAAGCTTGGCCTGGTCGGCATGGCCGACAAAGGTCTTGTCGAAATAGGCCTCGATGCCGATCGATGCGATATGCGCCTCGATCGCAGGGTTGCGGAAGGCGCGGATATACTGGCTGGCTGCACGCTGGTCTGGATCGTCGAACATCGTCTTTTGGAAGAGAAAGGGGTGGGGGGCATTGAGGATCACCAGCCGCTCGATCCGGTCCGGGCGATTGATCGCCGCCATCCACGCCGCCGCCCCGCCCCAGTCATGGCCGATCAGCGTGAAGCGGCCGATGCCGAAATGATCGGCCAGCGCCAGCGCGTCGCCCATAATCAGCGCAGGCGCGTAATTCTCCACGCCTTCGGGCTTGGACGATCGCGCATAGCCGCGCTGGTCCGGCGCGAGCACGAAATGCGTCTTGGCGAGCATCGGTATCTGGTGGCGCCAGGTGCGGTGCGATTCCGGCCAGCCGTGCAGCAGGATGATGGGCGGATTGGCCGGGTCGCCCGCCACCACCACGTTTAGCTCGACGCCGGTGGGCAGCGCGATGCGGTGCTGGGGGAAAGCGTCGATCATCGTGTCTGTCCTTTTTGTGTCAAAACATGCGTGACGATTTTGTTGCGGTCATCTTGCGGATGTGCGGCGAACGGATCGCAAACTCAATAAATACAAATCATAAAATCGATTGGATCGATCAAGCACGATCGCCTACCGCTCTCCCCAGCAGCATTCCCCACCAAAAAAACGGAGAGCTTATGAACAGCGAAACGCAGTGCCCAGTGATGCACGAGGACAAGGATCGCGCCAAGATCTGGGGCATGTCCAACCGTGATTGGTGGCCGAACCAGCTGCATCTCGGCGTGCTGCACCAGAATTCGTCGGCGTGCGATCCGATGGGTGGCGAGTTCAACTATGCCGAGGAATTCAAGACGCTGAACCTCGACGCGGTGGTCGCAGACCTGACCGCGCTGATGACCGATTCGCAAGACTGGTGGCCAGCCGATTACGGGCATTACGGCCCGTTCTTCATCCGCATGGCGTGGCACAGCGCTGGCACCTATCGCATCGGTGATGGTCGCGGCGGTGCAGGTGCTGGCACGCAGCGTTTCGCTCCGCTCAACAGCTGGCCGGATAACGGCAATCTCGACAAGGCCCGCCGCCTGCTCTGGCCGATCAAGCAGAAGTATGGCCGCAAGCTCAGCTGGGCCGATCTCTTGGTGCTCGCCGGCAATGTCGCGCTTGAATCGATGGGTTTCAAGACCTTTGGTTTTGCCGGTGGCCGCGCCGACATCTGGGAGCCCGAAGAAGACGTGTATTGGGGCCCCGAGGGCAAATGGCTCGAAGACCAGCGCTATAGCGGTGACCGCGAGCTCGCCGATCCGCTCGGCGCGGTGCAGATGGGCCTCATCTACGTCAATCCGGAAGGCCCCAACGGCAATCCCGATCCAATCGGTTCGGGCCGCGACATCCGCGAAACCTTCGCCCGCATGGCGATGAACGACGAGGAAACCGTCGCGCTCACCGCCGGTGGCCACACCTTCGGCAAGGCGCACGGCGCGGGTGACCCCGGCCAATATGTTGGGCCCGAGCCGGAAGGCGCGCCGCTCGAGGCGATGGGCCTTGGCTGGATCAACACCATGGGGATCGGCAAAGCTGGCGACACCATTACCAGCGGCATCGAAGGTGCGTGGACGCCAACCCCGATCACCTGGGACAACAGCTATTTCGATACGCTGCTCGGCAATGACTGGGAGCTGACCAAGAGCCCGGCGGGTGCGCAGCAGTGGAAGCCCGTCAGCCCCGACGCGCAGACCATCGTCCCTGACGCGCATGATCCGGCCAAGCGCCACGCGCCGATGATGACGACGGCGGACATGGCGATGAAGATGGACCCGGCCTATCTGGAAATCTCCAAGCGCTTCCACGCCAATCCGGATCAGTTCGCGGACGCCTTTGCCCGCGCCTGGTACAAGCTCACCCACCGCGACATGGGGCCCCGCCAGCGCTATCTCGGCAAGCTCGTGCCCGCCGAAGTGCTGATCTGGCAGGATCCCGTGCCGGAAGTCGATCATCCGCTGATCGACGCGGCTGACATTGCCGCACTCAAGGCCAAGCTGGTCGCCTCGGGTCTGTCGACCGCCGAGCTGGTGACGACCGCCTGGGCGTCCGCTGCTACCTTCCGTGGTGGTGACAAGCGCGGCGGCGCCAATGGCGCACGCATCCGCCTCGCCCCGCAAATGGACTGGGCAGTCAACCAGCCGGCCGAACTCGCCAAGGTGCTGGCAACGCTCGAGGGCGTCCAGGCCGAGTTCAACGCATCGGCGGCTGGCGGCAAGAAGGTGTCGCTCGCTGATCTCATCGTGCTCGGCGGCTGTGCGGCCATCGAGGATGCAGCGACGAAGGCGGGCCATGCCGTGACCGTGCCCTTCACGCCGGGCCGCACCGATGCGAGTGCAGAGCACACCGACGCGCACAGCTTTGTCCCGCTCGAGCCCAAGGTCGATGGTTTCCGCAACTATCTGAGCGGCCACAACACCCAGACGGCCGAGGAAATGCTCATCGACCGCGCCCAGCGCCTGACGCTGACCGCGCCCGAGATGACCGTCCTCATCGGTGGCCTGCGCGTGCTCAACGCCAATAGCGGCCACACCGCGCACGGCGTGCTCACCGACAAGCCCGAGGTGCTGACCAACGACTTCTTCGTCAACCTGCTCGACATCAACACGGTGTGGGCGCCGGTGGCGGGATCGGACGACGAGTTCGAGGGCCGCGACCGGACGACCGGCGCGATCAAGTGGACCGGCACCCGCGTCGACCTGATCTTCGGCTCGCACTCGGTGCTGCGTGCGCTGGCAGAGGTCTATGCCTGCGGGGACTCGCAGGCCAAGTTCGTCCATGACTTCGTGGCGGCGTGGGACAAGGTGATGATGCTGGATCGCTACGATCTGGGGTGAGTGGATTGAGCGGTAACTGATGGAAGGGCCGGGGGTGGCGATAAGCTGCCCCCGGCTTTTTTGTGGGCGCGTGTTTGAGAATAGAGCCGTCATTGCGAGCGCAGCGAAGCAATCCAGCGGCGTGCTTGCGGAACGGCTGGATTGCTTCGCTGCGCTCGCAATGACGTGTGATTCAAAGGTGTGAGATCATACGTCAGGCTGCGGACCGATTGGACAGGGCGACGCCCTGGGAAATAAACGGTCCGCTCATTCTGGACCTAATTCTTCTTTTTCGAATCATGCGATGGCCAACGCACTTCGCCGATATTCGTTTATTTGTGTAATTGCGGTTGCTACGTGATCAGAAATAGTGCCACAAACATTTCGACAATTTATATGTGCTGTTGCAAAACCTTGTCAATTATGTCATTAAAAATTGAATTTACACATGCGAGCGAGGAAAAACTTCATGTGGATCAGGTTAGTTTTGGGCACGTTCATCGCTGTGCTGATGGCATCTGCTGCTCAGGCGACAACATATAAATTCAGCGCTACCGGTACAGTTGGCAACCCTTACTCAGTCGATCGTAATTTTCAACCTGTGAGCACCTTCGCCACTTCGATCCGTGCTGGCGATAAATTCGCAATCAGCTTTGACATTAATCCTGGCAAGTTTGGGGTGACCTCGCTCTATAACTCTGATCCCACAATTAATATTTATTATGGAACAGTTTCATATTATCAGTTATCTATCGGCGATTATGGGTTATTCATCCCTGGCGATGTCACCTTTGCCAGTTCACAGCTCTGGAATAATTTTGTGAGCGCCGGTTCGCCGGTGGACCATTTCGGTCTTAGTGCTTTGCAGGCGATTTCGGCATCGGCGGCACCAATCACGCTCACAAGCCAAGTCGTCAACCAGGTCTTTGGCTTCAGCGCGTTTGACTTTACCGCAACCACTCGGAGCAGCGACCTTATCACTGAGATCGGTCCACTGACTGGATTTTCTTCAAAATCGGCTTTCGTTGGTTTCATCGATCCAAATAACTATGATCAGACTACGTATTCAATCAACGGACTTACAGCGAGCATCACGCCAGTGCCAGAACCGGCGACATGGCTGATGATGGTGATCGGGGTTGCGTTCGCCGGACAGGGAATGCGGCGGGCGGAAGGGCGACGCAGGCAGTTCGATCCTCAGTCAGCCCTGGGATAAGCTCGACAAACTATACTATCGTTGATGAATTGCTGCGCGGCCCCCCCTCAAGGATAACTCACCGTCCTCACCACCTCCGGAATCGGAATAAACTCCGTCTCGTCCCCCGGCACCTTGGGAAAACGCCCCGCCTTCCAATCATCCTTCGCCTGGTTGATCCGCTCCCGCCTGGAACTCACGAAATTCCACCAAACATGGCGTGGCGACGAAAACGCCTCGCCGCCGCACAGCAT
Organism: uncultured Stakelama sp.; assembly: GCA_964638495.1. GTDB lineage: Bacteria > Pseudomonadota > Alphaproteobacteria > Sphingomonadales > Sphingomonadaceae > Sphingomonas. The sequence goes on from CAZXBM010000013.1 coordinate 60,352, forward strand.
CACCCGCCCGCCGCGCATCGAGCGCAGCGTCGCCGCGTGCCCCGGTGCCAGCACGTAGAGCGTCTGCGGTTCCAGCGTCATCCCGCTCAGGCTCGCATCGCCCATCGCCAGATATACCGCGCGCTCGTCGGCGCAGGGGTCGATCGGGATGTGGCTTTCGGCGTCGAGCGCGATGTCGGCATAGATGGTCTGCGCATAGGTGGTGGTCGGCGCGGTCGCGCCCCACAGGCTCCCCATGATGACCCGCGCCTTCACCCCGCGTGCCGTCACCACCGGCAAGTCGTCACGCGCGACATGCTCGAAGGCGGGGTCGGTCTCCTCCGCTGCCTCGGGCAAAGCGAGCCAGGTCTGGATGCCCGACAGTTCCGGCCCCGCATCGCGCTCGGCTTGGGGTGATCGCTCGCTATGCGCGATGCCGTGCCCCGCCGTCATCAGATTGACAGCACCAGGCTCGATGGTGGCGAAGGTGCCGAGTGAATCGCGGTGGTCGATGGCGCCCGCGAATAAATAGGTGACGGTCGCCAGATTGATGTGCGGGTGCGGCCGCACGTCGATGCCGTGGCCCACCTCGAGATGCGCCGGGCCCATCTGGTCGAAGAAGATGAACGGCCCCACCATCGTGCGCGGCCGCGCGGGCAGGGTGCGGTGGACCTTGAAGCCGCCCAGATCATGTGTCGTCGGCGTAATCGTCTGGATGATCAGCTCATCGGTCATGGCGCGCGCTCCAGCAGGGTGTCGAGCATCTCGACAATATCTTCGGGGAAGATCTGTTCGGGCCAGTCGAGCAGCTCTGCCCGCGTGAACCAGCGCCAGCTCTGCATCACGCGGCGCTCCAGCTCGGTATGGCCGTGCGTGGCGATCTCGATGCCGGGGGTGCGGATCAGGAAATAGCGCTCGTCGCCCGTCACGTCCTCGCCTTCCAGGCTCGTGAACTCCACGGTGCGCCGGGCGACCTGCGCGCCGGGGTCGAGATCGAACCCTGTCTCTTCCATCAGTTCGCGGCGCGCCGCCTGCTCATAGCTCTCGCCCGGGTCGACCGCACCGCCCGCCGTGCACCAGAAGGGCGGGCGGTCATCGGCGGCGAAGCGGAACAGCAGCAGGCGCTCGTCCGGGTCGATCAGCAGCAGCCGCGCGGCGGGGCGGGGACGCCGTCCTGGGACGTGTGCCGTCATTCGCCGGGGGCGGTGGCCGTGATCGCCATCGCGTGGACGGTGCCCGCCATCAGATCGCCCAGCGCCTTGTTCACCAGCCGCTGCCGGTTGACGCGCGATTGGCCGATGAATGCCGCGCTCTCGATCACCACGGAAAAATGCGATTCGCCCGATCCGTCATCGCCCATATGCCCGGCATGTTTGGCGCTGTCGTTGACGACATCCAGCTTGGTGGGGGAAAGCGCGGCGGTGAGCCGGGCGGCGATTTCGGTGGCGACGGGGCCGGTGGCGATCGTGATCATCGTGCCTATATAGCCCGTTTTGGCATTTCGGGGAGCCACGTGGCTGACGACGGTAAAAAGAACGATGGGGAAAAGAAGGAACGACCCACGCCGCGCTTCCACGGGCGCGTCGAGGGGACTGGGCGCGAGTGCATCGAACCCGGGTGCCGTGCGCCCGGTGAGTTCCGCGCGCCCTCACCCGAAGGCCCGGCGTTTCGCGATCAGCCCGCCCCCTATCGCTGGTTCTGCCTGGAGCATGTCCGCGCCTTCAACGCGCGCTACAATTTCTTTGCGGGCATGAGCGTGGACGAGATCAACGAGGCGCAGCGTCCCTATGCGGGGTGGGAGCGCGAGACCCGCGCCTTCGCCACCGGCGGTGCGGACCGCCCACCCGCCTGGGCCGATTTCAGCGATCCGCTCGACGCGATCGGCGCGCGCTTTCGCCGCCGTGCTGAGCCCGAGCGCAAGGATGGCCGACCTTTGTCCGAAAGCGATCGCCGCGCGCTGAAGACACTTGGTCTCGCCACCGATGCCGATCGCCGGGCGTTGCGCACGCGCTATTCGGAGCTGGTCCGGCAATATCACCCGGACCGCAACGGCGGCGACCGCAGCTTCGAGGCAAAGCTTCAAGCGGTAATCGCGGCGTACCAGTTGCTCAGGAAATCGCCGGCCTTTGCTTGAGCGGGCGATTTAAGCGGTCCGTTAAAGCAACCCTCCGTCATTGCTTCGCTGCGCTCGCAATGACGATCCGGCGTTAGAGGGCGATTGTTTGGTGCACAGAAAAAGGGCCGGCGGATCGCTCCGTCGGCCCCTTTTGTTGGTAGGAAGGTGGGTTGGCTGGGCTGGATTGGCGACGGCAAAGCCGCCGCCCGTCGGTCGGGATCGTCGGCATTGCCGACATCCCGCCGTCCGTCCTCGGGCGAGTCCTGCGCCAGCGTGACGCAGGCCGCCCAACGGAATCAGAAGTCCATGCCGCCCATGCCGCCCATGCCGCCGCCGCCGCCCATCGACATGGCGGGCTTGTCTTCTGGCAGCTCGCTCACCGCCGCTTCGGTGGTGATGAGCAGGCCCGAGACCGAGGCTGCGTCCTGCAGCGCGGTGCGGACGACCTTGGTCGGGTCGATCACGCCGCTCTCGACGAGGTTCTCATACTGGTCGGTCTGGGCGTTGAAACCACGGGTTTCGTCGTTTTCGCGCAGCAGGTTGCCAGCGACAACCGCGCCATCGACACCCGCATTCTGGGCGATCTGGCGCAGCGGGGCTTCGAGCGCCTTGCGGACGATATCGATGCCACGCGTCTGGTCGTCATTCGCGCCCTTCAGGCCCTCAAGCGCCTTGGTGGCATAGAGCAGTGCGGTACCGCCGCCGGGGACGATGCCTTCTTCAACGGCTGCGCGAGTTGCGTGCAGCGCGTCGTCGACGCGGTCCTTGCGCTCCTTGACTTCCACTTCGGTCGATCCACCGACCTTGATCACTGCAACACCGCCAGCCAGCTTGGCCAGGCGCTCCTGCAGCTTTTCCTTGTCATAGTCAGAGGTCGTGTTCTCGATCTGCTGACGGATCGCATCGGTGCGGCCCTTGATCGATTCATGGTCGCCAGCACCATCGACGATGGTGGTGTTGTCCTTGTCGATCGTGACGCGCTTGGCGGTGCCGAGCATGCCGATCGTGACGCTCTCGAGCTTGATGCCGAGGTCTTCGGAGATCATCTCGCCCTTGGTCAGGATCGCGATGTCCTCGAGCATCGCCTTGCGACGATCGCCAAAGCCAGGTGCCTTGACGGCCGCGACCTTCAGGCCACCGCGCAGCTTGTTCACCACGAGCGTGGCGAGCGCCTCGCCCTCGATGTCCTCGGCGATGATCAGCAGCGGACGACCCGACTGAACGACGGCTTCCAGGATCGGGAGCA